>CAJUMH010000014.1:12639-65292 GCA_910587145.1 uncultured Ruthenibacterium sp.
GCCGGAGACGGAAAAGCCGGCGGCAGAGCAGCCGGAACCCGAGCAGCCGCCGAAGGAAGGGGAACTGCCGCCGCCGGAGGCGGAAAAACCGCGGCCGGAGCAGCCGGAGACGGAAAAGCCGGCGGCAGAGCAGCCGGAACCCGAGCAGCCGCCGAAGAAAGGGGAACTGCCGCCGCCGGAGGCAGAAAAACCGCAGCCGGCACAGCAGCCGGAACCCGAGCAGCCGCTGAAGGAAGAAAAACGGGCTGCGCCGAGGTGGCCGAAGAAAACGAGGAGCAGCCCGGCCCAAGGCTCCAAACCCAAAAAGCCCGAAGCCGATGAAATGCCGGAACTGCCGGCGCCGAATGCACCCGAAGACCTGCAGGCGCCGGATGCTTCCGACGAGCTGGCACTGCCTGAGGCGCCTTTGGCGCTACAGGCGTTTCTTGCGCCGCTGGAGCTGCCCGATTTGCCGGACGGCCTTGCGAAGCCGCCTGCGCCCCCCAAAAAGCGCAAAAAGAAAAAAAAGAAACGGCGTCATCACTGGATCTTTTGGACGTTTGTGCTGCTGACACTGATGATCGCGGGCGGATCGGCCCGGTATATCTACTGGCTGTTTACCGAATCCGACAGCACACTGTTTGACGTGAAGGAGGATGTGGAGCTGCCCAATCTGCTGGGGCTGCGCTGGGAGGATGTGCAGACAGACGAAACCTACAGCGGCTTTACGCTCGAGCGGGTGGAGGTATACCATGACGAGGTTCCCGCCGGCGAAATTGTGGATCAGAACCCGCGTGCGCCGCGCCATGTGAAGGAAAATTCCCGCATCATCGTTAAGGTGAGCAAGGGCATCGAGACGGTGACAGTACCGGATGTTACCGGCTGGAACCGGGATACGGCACGCGAAAAGCTCAGCGAAATGAATCTGACGATGCTGTTCCGCTCGGAGAACGTTCCCGATGTTCCGGCCGACAGCGTTATCCGCACCGACCCCGAGGCCGGTATGCTCGTAAAGGCGGGCACTACGATCACGGTATATATCCGAAGGGAATCGCAGAGCCTCACATATGTTACCGTGCCTACCTGCATCGGCGCAGAGTCGGAAGCCCAGGCCGGCATCCGCCTCACGCGGCTCGGCCTGCTGATGCGGAAGGTTACTGTGGAGGATGCCGCACCGGAGGGCACTGTAATCGGCCAATCGCCCAGTCCGGGCGCGATGGTAACGCGCGGCACGCCTGTTACCCTCACAATCTCTCAGGGCCCGCCGCCACCGCCGCCACCGCCGCCACCGCCGCCCGAACCGGAGCCGATAGAGCCGGAAGAACCGGATGTATCGGAGGATTCGGAGCCCATAGAGCCTTCTCCGGAGCCCACTCCGGATCCTGCTCCAGACCCGGTTCCCGAACCGGATCCAGCCCCGGTTCCCGAACCGGATCCAGCCCCGGTTCCCGAACCGAACCCGGCTCCAACCGAACCCTGATCCAAATCCGAACCGGAATTCGGATCCAGCCCCAGAACCGGCTCCGGCTCCGACACCCACGCATCCGGACGTCGCTGCAGATCTTGTGTATCCCACCGATTGAATCCCGCGCCCAATTTTCGGTTTTGGGTAATTCGGAGGGAATACGGATCCGCCAATTCAGCAAAAACGCCTCCCGGGAGCCTCCTGATCCCGAGGCTGCCGCAATGGAGGAACGTGGATGTTCGATCATTATATCATAAAAGGCGTTGGCGGGTTTTACTATGTCAAAGCGGGCGACGCCGTTCTGGAATGCCGTGCGCGCGGTATCTTCCGCAAACGGCGCATCACACCTGTGGCGGGGGATGCCGTGCGCATCGAGACCGAGGGCGGCGCGCCAGTCATCGCCGAGATCCTGCCGCGCAAAAATGTATTTGTGCGTCCGCCGGTGGCCAATGTCGATCAGATGTTTCTTGTGGCCAGCACGGTGCAGCCGGCGCCCAGCACGCTGGTGCTGGATAAGCTTTCGGCCGTTGCCGTGGACAAGGGCGCGCAGCCGGTGCTGGTGGTCACCAAAACAGACCTTGCCGATGCCGGGGCGCTCTGCGCGTGCTATGCGCATTCCGGCCTGCCTGTAATTTGTGTGAATGCCGCTACGGGCGAGGGTGTGGAAGAGATCCGCGCGCGCCTTGCGGGCAAGCTGAGCGTATTCTGCGGCAATTCCGGTGTGGGCAAATCGACGCTGCTGCGCGCGCTGCTGCCGGGGCAGGCGCTCGAAACGGGCGAGATCAGCCAAAAGCTTGGGCGCGGGCGCCATACTACCCGTGAGGTGACGCTGTACGAGGCGGACGGCGGCCTTGTGGCGGATACGCCGGGCTTTGCAAGCCTGGATCTGGAGCGCGCCGCGTACATTCCAAAAGAAAATCTGCAATTTGCTTTTCCCGAGATCGCGCGGTATTTTGGCCAGTGCCGCTTTACCGGTTGTTCTCATACGGCCGAAAGCGGGTGCGCCGTGCGCGCGGCACTGGCTGCGGGCGAGCTCGACCCCACCCGCTACGAAAGCTATGCCGCGCTGTACGCCCAGGCAAAAGAAGTAAAGGAATGGGAGCGCGTATGAAGTGCGTGATCTTTGCGGGAATGCCCGTACCGCAAACGCTGCGCCGCTTTTGGCAGGATGCGGATTACGTGATCGCGGCCGATGCCGGCTACGAAAACGCGCGCCGGCTTGGGCTTGAGCCGGATCTGCTGCTGGGCGATTACGACAGCGCGCCCCGCCCGCCTCAAAACGCGAAAACGCTGGTGCTGCCCGCCGAAAAGGACGATACCGATACATATTTTGCCGCGCGCAGGGCCATTGCGCTCGGCGCGGACGAAGCGGTGATCCTGGGCGGGCTGGGCGGCCGTCTCGATCATACGCTTGCCAATTTGCAAACGCTTGTTTTTTTGGCAAAAAACGGCGTGCGCGCATGGCTTGCAGACGAGGCAAACGAGGTGACGGCTCTGATGCCGGGCGTGTATCAGATCCCCGCCCGGCCGGGATGGTACTGTTCCGTCTTCAGTGCGGGCGATGCGGTGCGCGGCGTTACCCTGAAGGGGCTGAAGTATCCGCTGTGCGAGGCCACGGTAACGGGCTTTTTTCCCATCGGCGTGAGCAACGAATTTGCGGCGGATACGGCGACGGTGGGCTTTTCCGAGGGTGTTTTGTATCTGGTGCTGTCGCGGCGCGAGCCGGAGAAGCCGTGATGCGGCCATACCGGTTTGCGTGACAGGGGGAACACTTTTGGCCTGTTTTGTATATAGTGGCATAGGGGGAACGCACATGTGCGGCGCAAAAACACACGGCGCCGCCGGCGCTGTGCCCGCCGTTCCAACGCGAACTTCAATGTGGGGAAAGCGAGGTGCCGAAATGCAGATTGTGGTATGGAAAAGCCCGAAATGTCTGTCCGGTATTTTAAGGGCGATCTTCAAGATCAAAAAAGCGTAAGCAAAACGCCCCGGTGTCGAGCCGGGGCGTTTTGACGTAAAAAATCGGGAGGGGCGCATCAAATTTCTCCGCATTCCGCCGCCAGCGCGTTCAGGCGTTCTATCAGCTGGCGGGCAACCGCGCTGCGCTGGGTGCGAAAGGTACCGGTATCTGTAAAACAGACAGGCTCGCCTGTCAGAATGCGTTTGCTCCGGCTGCAGAATACGGGTACAAAGCGAAGATGCCCGCCCGCTTTTTCACGGTACAGCTTTTCCAGCTGCAAAAAGCCCCTGTAGATCTCGCCGGTGGCGGCATCGGAGCTGGCATAGTCCACATCCGGGCACAGCAGAATGCTCTCGCCGCGCATCAGCGCGGCGACGGTTTCGTTCATTGTGGAGCGCGTTTCGCGCAGGCCGCGATACACCGCGATTGCACCAAACGAGCGCAGCACGGCCGGAACCACGCAGGAAAGCGCGGCGGCCGCCGGCCAGGCAAGCAGCCGCGGCCAGCCGAAGCGCGTGCGAAAGGTGAAGCCGTAGTATTGCTCAAAGCATTCTTTGCGCTTCAAAAACAGGTGCAGCACCCAGGGGCGCGGCATATCCGGCAGCAGGGCCAGTGTGTGCACCGGGCCGGAGAGATTGCGGTGATGCACCACATAAACGGCGGGCGCTTCGGCACGGTGCGCGCCGGAGACATCCCATTGGCACAGGCAGGGGCGTACAACAGCGCGCAGAAAGCGCGCAAGCCTGCCGTAGAAAAATGACTTGTTCATTGCGCCGCCTCTGGTTCCGGTTCTGGAGCGCTTTTGCCGGAGCCTTGCTGCGCCGACGCACCTTTGCCGGGCGCTTTCTGCTGCCGGCCCGGAGCGCTTTTGCCGGAAGCCTCTTTTTTACAAAATACCCAGCGCAGCTGTGCCTGATAGCTGGCAATGGCCAGCAGAGCGTCGATGAGCAGCTTTGCCAGAAGATCGTCCAGATGCAGACGGGTGCACAGCAGCCAGGCACCCGCGAAAGAGGCCGCCAGCTGCGCCAGCCACAGGCAGTAGTATTTTGCCATCGTTACGCCGATGCGCTTTTCCTGCACATAGGGCAGGCGCCGGTTGCAGGCGTAGTTGACAACGCTGGAAAAAACGCGCGCGATCACCGCCGCCCAGAACAGGCGCGGTGCGGCGGGCAGGGCCTGCAGCGTCCGCTTAACAAGCACGCCATATATAAAAACGTCCACCGAGGCGCTCAGCCCGGAGGAAAGGGCATACTGCGCCAGACCGGCGCAAAGCCGCAGGAGGATGCGCGCAGAATCCGCGATCACACGGTAATGGCTGTTGCTGCAGGAACAAATCGCTTCGATCGGGACAGCCGTAAAGGCAAAGCCCTGCCGCTTTGCATCAATCAGCAGATTCAGATCGTATTCGTACCGCTCGCCCCGCAGTGTGAGCAGCCCCGGATGCAGCGCGTTCGGAATGCCGCGCAGGCCCGTCTGCGGATCCGAAAGGCGGATATCATACAGCGCCCGCAAAGCTGCCGAGACGGCGCGGCTGCCCGCGGCACTGCGCGGCGGGATGTGCCGATCAAAATTGCGGCAGCCCAATGCCAGCGAATGGGGGCAGCGGGCCATTGCCTCGCAAATGCGTTGTACGTCCCGCACGGTGTATCGGCCGTCGCAGTCTGTGGTGACGATGCCGTCGCAGCCGTTTGGGTGCAGGGCGTACCATTCCAGCGCCGTTTTCAAAGCCGCGCCCCTGCCGCGGTTTTTCGGATGTGTCAGCACCGTGCAGCCCAGCGCGCGCAGCGCACCGAAAATATGCGCATACTGCGCGCCCGAGCCATCGTCTACCGCCACAACGGGGCCAAGCTGCGCCGCGCAAAGCTGCCTCCCATATGCGACCAGTTCTTTTCCCGGCTCGTAGGCCGGGATCACAATACATACCCGCATACCGCTGATGCTCCTCTTCTTGAAATATGAGCTGCCCCGGATAAGCGCAAAGACACCGCAGGGAACAATACCGCTGCGCGGGCGGGGCCCCCCGCCCATGCAGCGGGCGCGCCTGTTGCATGAAATATGCCGATATGGATATAACGAGCATTGCGGTCATTTCACTACAGGCATTTTCCATTGCTTTGGGGGCTTTGCGGGCGGTTCCGTCAAAAAAACAAAGCAGCGCTGCAAGGCGGGTTCCAGGATATTTCGTTTTCTGATCTCACCACCCTTTTCCGCGGCGCTTTTTGTGCTTTTCTGTTTACGTTTTTTGCAAAATATGCTATGCTAAAAAGCAGAAAATACGATGCGTCAAAAAAAGAGGGTTTGGCCATGTGGGCAATTTACGCAGTGCTGTCGGCGCTGTTCGCCAGCCTGACGGCGATTTTTGGAAAAATCGGTGTGCGGGAGATCAATTCCACGCTGGCTACCGCCATCCGCACGATTTTTGTGCTGCTGATGGCCTGGGGAATGGTTTTTATCACGGGCGTGCAGTCCGGGATACGCGGCATCGACGGAAAAGGCTTTTTATTTTTGGCCCTTTCCGGGGTTGCGACAGGCGCAAGCTGGTTATTCTATTATAAAGCACTCAGCGCGGGAGTTGTGGCGAAGGTCGTCGCAATCGACAAATTCAGCCTTGTACTGACATTTGTGCTTGCTGCGCTGCTTTTGGGAGAACGGCTCACGCCGAAAGCACTGCTGGGCGGGCTGCTCGTCACGCTCGGAACACTCATCGTCGCGCTGTAACAGCGCGGAGGAGGCGAACCACACAGAGCATTTTGGCTGCAACGCCGGACGGTTTTTTGAAAGGACGCAGCCGGCGGCAGGAAGGACGCAGCCGGCGGCAGAAAGAATACGGCCGGCGGCAGGAAGGACGCGGCCGGCGGCAGGAAGGACGCAGCCGGCGGCAGGAAGAATGCGGCAAAAAATAAAGAGGAACATCCGAAAAAGAGGAAAGGGATCCGATTAAAATGGAACGATTCGATTGCATTGTGGTTGGCGCGGGGCCCGCGGGGCTTTCTGCGGCAGTAAACCTGCGCCAGCGCGGCAAAAGCGTTTTAATCGTGTCGGGCGGCGAGACGCTGCTGGCAAAAGCGGCGCGTGTAGATAATTATCTGGGCATTCCGGGCGTTACCGGCGCGCAGCTGATGGAACGCTTTACACAGCATGCCGTCCGTTCCGGGGCTGTGCTGCGCAAGGGGCGTGTGGGGAATGTAATGCCGTTTGGCGGGCGGTTCATGGTGAACCTGGGCGGCGAGATCCTCGAGACGGGCGCGGTGGTGCTGGCGTGCGGCGTTTCGCAGGCAAAGCCCGTTCCGGGCGAGGCGGATCTTTTGGGGCGCGGCGTTTCGTACTGTGCCACCTGTGACGGGATGCTGTACCGTGGCCGGCCTGTGGCTGTTTGGGGGCTCTCCGGCGACGCGCCCGAGGAGGCCAATTTTTTAAGCGGCATCGGCTGCAACGTTACCTATATTGCGGCAAAGCGGCCGGAGGCATTGGATGCGGCCGTGGTATTTTGCGCGGGGCGTGTGGAGGCGGTGCTCGGCGATGCTTCGGTGCGGGCGGTGCGTGTGAATGGTTCGGAGCTGCCGGTGGAGGGCGCGTTTATCCTGCGCCCGTCGGCACCGCCGGACGCATTGGCACCGGGCCTTGCCATGGAGAACGGCTTTGTCAAAACCGATGCGTTTTTGCGCACAAATATTTCCGGCCTGTTTGCCGCGGGCGATCTGACAGGCAAGCCCTTTCAGGTGGCAAACGCCGTGGGAGACGGGCTCATCGCGGGTCTTGGAGCGGCGGAGTATTTATCCGAATCGGGCGCGGCGGACGGCGCCGTTTGAACTGCCGCACAGAATAAATTGAATTCAGGGAGGCCGCGACAATGAAACGAAGCGATTATATCTCATGGGACGAATATTTTATGGGTGTCGCGCTGCTCACCTCGCAGCGCAGCAAGGATAATTCCTCGCAGGTGGGGGCGTGTATCGTCAGCCGCGAAAATAAGATTCTTTCCATGGGCTACAACGGCATGCCCATCGGCTGCTTTGACGACGATATGCCGTGGGAACGCGAGGGAAAGCCGCTCGAAACCAAATATATGTACGTCTGCCATGCCGAGCTGAACGCAATTCTCAACCATGCCTCCGGCACGGGCAGCCTGCGCGGCGCACGCATTTATACCACACTCTTTCCGTGCAACGAATGCGCCAAGGCGCTGATCCAAAGCGGCATAGCCGAGGTGATCTATTACGAGGATAAATATGCCGATACCGATTCCGTTATCGCAAGCAAGCGCATGTTCGATCTGGTCGGCATCCGCTACACCCCGTACCGTCCCACGGGCCGCACCATGGAGCTGCGGCTGTGAACTGTGGTTGAAATTTTTGTCCTTTCGCCGTATAATAGAAAGAAATTTCCGGCCGCAAGTTGGCCAAAAGGCTGCCCTGTGCGTGCGCAAGCGTTCCCAAACGCTTTGGCCGGGCAGATCTGCCGCCCGGCTCCGGGGCTTTCCCCAAGAGCCGGCTCGGGGCATTGAAAGCATCCCATCCCGCGAAAGGAGATGGCTCTCTCTTGACGGAATTATTGATCAGACGGTTTATCAAAAACGGCGGCGATCTTCACGATCCCGCCGTGCGCGCCGCTTACGGCAGGATGGCGGGCCTTGTGGGCATTGTCTGCAATTTGTTTTTGTGCGCGTCAAAGATCATTGCCGGCGTACTGTCCGGCAGCGTCTCCATCACGGCGGACGCGGTGAACAATCTTTCCGATGCGTCATCCAGCATCATCACGCTGGTCGGCTTCCGACTTTCCGCAAAGCCGGCGGACGAGGAACATCCCTACGGCCACGCGCGCATTGAATATCTGGTCGGGCTTGCCGTATCGGTAATGATCCTCGTTATCGGCGCCGAGCTGGCGCGTTCCGGTGTCGAGCGCATCCTGCACCCCGCGCCCATATCGTTCAGCGCCGTTTCGGCGGCAGTGCTGCTGCTTTCCATCGGCGTAAAGCTTTGGATGGCGGCGTTTAACCGCAGCCTGGGCAGGCGCATCGGCTCGGCGGCGCTGGAGGCCACGGCCATGGACAGCCGCAACGATGTGATCTCGACGGCGGCGGTGCTGGCCGCGTGCGGTATCGCGCACGTTACACACTGGATGCTGGACGGCTGGATGGGCCTTGCGGTGGCGTGCTTTATTCTGTGGAGCGGCTTTGGCATTTTAAAGGATACCCTGAACCCGCTGCTGGGCGAGGCGCCCGATGAGGCGCTGACGGCCTACATCGGCAAAAAGGTAATGAGCTATGAGGGCGTTTTGGGCACACACGATCTGATGATACACGATTACGGCCCGGGCCGCCGCTTTGCAAGCGTACATGTAGAGATGGCGGCAGAGACGGATGTAATGCACAGCCATGATATTATCGATAACATTGAGCGCGATTTTCTGCAGAACGATCACATCAGCCTTGTCATTCATTTCGATCCCATTCAAACAGGGGACGAGGCGGTGCATTCGCATCGGGAATGGGTGCGCGGCCTGGTGCAGAGCATTTCGCCCAAGCTGACCATTCACGATTTTCGCATCGTAGAGGGAAAAACGCATACCAATCTGATTTTTGATACCGTCGCGCCGCATGGCTTTGCCCTTTCGGACGCCGAACTGCGCAGCCGCATTCAGCAGCTGGTGGGGCAGGGGCGGGGCGACGGCATGAAGTATTATGCCGTGGTTACAGTTGATCGCAGCTATGCGCCGATCCCGGAGCTGTAAAAGCTTTTTCGATGGCATTGCTGCGGCGCAGCGGCGGGAACAACGGCTTTTGCGCAAAGCGAAAAACGTAAAGACAAAAGGAACGCAAAGAGAAAAGGGGGAAGGAAGCATGGAATTTCATATTTCAGACAAAATGCAGGGCATGAAGCCCTCGATCATCCGCGAGATCTTAAAACAGATGAGCGACCCGACGCTCATCAGCTTTGCGGGCGGAAACCCGGCCGCGGATTCTTTTCCCGCAAAGGAGATCGCGCGCTTTTCCGATGAACTGCTGCGCGAAAACCCGGCGGCAACGCTGCAATATTCCCTTACCGAGGGCGTGCCCTCCGTGCGCGAGGCCATCCGTGCGTTTGCCAACCGGCATGAGCCGGCGGCAAAGGAAAGCGATACGGTGCTCATCGTCTCGGGCAGCCAGCAGATTCTGGATTTTACGGCAAAATGCCTGTGCAACGAGGGCGACGTGGTGGCGGTGGAGGATCCGGCCTTTCTGGGCGCGTACAACGCGTTCCGCTCGTGCGGCGCGCGCCTTGCGGGCGTTCCCATGGAGGCGGACGGCGTCGATCTTGCCGCGCTGGAAGCGGTGTTTGCCGCCAAAGAGAAGCCCCGCTTTTTTTACTGCATCCCCAATTTTCAAAACCCCACGGGCCGCACCATGAGCCTTGCCAAGCGCAAGGCCGTGTATGCGCTCGGCGTTCGCTACGGCGTTCCTGTTTTAGAGGACGATCCCTACGGAGAGCTGCGCATCTCGGGCGAGCGGCTGCCCTCCATCAAAAGCATGGATACCGAGGGCGCGGTAATTTATGCGGGCAGCTTTTCCAAAATTCTGTGCCCCGGCATGCGCCTTGCGTACTGTGTGTGCCGCGAGGATCTGGCCAGACACTTTGTGGTGGCAAAGCAGTGCGCCGACGTTCACACCAATGTGTGGGCGCAGCGCGTGTGCGAGGCAATGCTGACGCGTACGGATATGGAGGCGCACCTGCGCGCGATCCGCGCGATTTATACGGCGAAGGCGAAGCTGATGATGGCGCAGCTGGACAAAAAATGCCCCGAGATCCGCTATTCTGTGCCGGAGGGCGGCATGTTTTTGTGGGCCACACTGCCGGAGGGAATGGAGATGCCCGCATTTGTGCGCGAATGCCTTGCCCGCAAGCTGGCCCTTGTGCCCGGCAACGCGTTTCAGGTGGACGAGGAAGCGCCGTGCCAAAGCTTCCGTATGAATTTTTCCACGCCGACGCCCGAGCAGATCGAGCGGGGCGTATCCATCATGGCAGACGTGCTGCACGCAATGCAGCACGCGTGATGGCCAGCCGGAGGAAAACCGCCGCGGGCGCTTTGCGCCGTCCGCAGCGGTTTTGTCTGTCCTCTGTTACCTGTTGTTACCCGTTTGCCGCCAAAGCCTGTTCCTTCCGGCATATCAGCGCAAGCGCACCGTCTGCGGCGTCCAGCACAAACGTTTGTCCGCAGGCCTCCGGCGCGTTCAGCAGCTGCTCGGCCAGACACTGCTCCACCCGGCGGGTAACGGTGCGGCGCAGGCTGCGCGCGCCGGCGGCAGGGTCGTAGCCCTCGCGCGCCAGCAGGCGCACGGCGGCATCTGTATGCGTAAGACGAATGCCGCGCGCGCCGGCGCGCTGTTCCAGCTCGCACAGCAGCGTTTGGACAATGGCGGCAAGGCTTTCGCCCGAGAGCGGACGAAAGACGATTAGCTCGTCCAGCCGCCCGATGAGCTCCGGGCTGAAATGCTCTTTTGCCTCGCGCACAGCTTCGGCGCGCGCGGTTTTGTCTGCGGGGCCTGCGCCGAAGCCCAGCGCCGTGCGCCGCCCCGCAAGATGCCGTGCGCCGAGATTGGAGGTGAGGATCACCAGCGTATGGGTAAAATCCACGCGCCGGCCTTCGCTGTCGGTGAGCGCGCCGTCCTCCAAAATTTGCAAAAGCAGGTTCGCCACATCCGGATGGGCCTTCTCGATCTCGTCGAAAAGCACCACGCTGTAGGGCCTGCGGCGCACCCGCTCGGTGAGCTGGCCGCCCTCGCCGTACCCCACATAGCCCGGCGGCGCGCCCAGCAGCCGAGCTACGGTATGCTTTTCCATATATTCGCTCATGTCAAAGCGCAGCAGCGTTTTTTCGCTGCCAAAGCACTCTTCGGCCAGGGCGCGCGCCAACGCGGTTTTGCCCACGCCCGTTGGGCCCAAAAATAAAAACGCGCCCATGGGCCGCGACGCGCTGGAAAGGCCCAAACGGGCCCGCTGCAGCGCGCCCGCCGCGGCACGGATGGCGTCCGGCTGGCCGACCACGCGCCGGGATAGGGTTTGCTCCAGCGCTGCCAGCGAGGCCGATTCCCGCGCTGTCAGCCGCTCGGCGGGCACGCCGCTCTGCCGGGAGACGACGGCGGCCACATCGGCCGGAGAAACGGCGCGCAGCTGCGGGCTGCCTTTGCGCGCTGCCTCGATGCGCACCGCGCCGCATGCCTCGTCCAGCAGATCGAGCGCTTTGTCCGGCAAAAAACGCTCCGGCAGATAGCGCGCCGAAAGCGTTACCGCCGCGCGGACGGCCTCCTGCGTAATTTCTACGCCGTGGTGCGCGGCATAGCGCGGGGTGAGCCCCTGCAAAATGGCGACGGCGGTTTCCTGCATGGGCTCCTCCACTTCAATGGCACCGAAGCGCCGCGCCAGCGCCGCGTCCTTTTCGATGTGGCGCCGGTATTCCGCGCGCGTTGTCGCGCCGATGAGCTGGATCTCGCCGCGTGCCAGCAGCGGCTTTAAAATGCCGCAGGCATCGATGCCGCCCTCCGCCGCTCCCGCTCCCATGATCCCATGCACCTCGTCGATAAACAGGATTACATTTCCCATGCGCTGTACGTCCTGCAGCACATTCTTAAAGCGCTCCTCAAAATCGCCGCGGTATTTTGTGCCGGCAACAAGGCTGGCGATATCCAGCGAGAGAATGCGCTTGCCGCACAGCTGCGGCGGCGCCTGCCCTGCGGCAATGCGCCGCGCCAGCCCCTCCACAACGGCGGTTTTTCCCACACCGGGCTCGCCCACAAGACAGGGATTGTTTTTGCGCCGCCGCACCAGAATCTGCTCCATGCGCAGCAGCTCCTCGTCCCGCCCGAACACAGGATCCAGCTGATCCCGCTCGGCCAGAGCCGTGAGATCGCGCCCGTATTTTTCCGCAATATGCGCTGTACCGCGCATGCCGGCCGCAGGGTGCGGCTGCTGCGCAAAGAGGGGCGTTTTTCCAAGGCTGCGCCCATATTCTTTGGCCGCCGCGGTTGGCTGTGTGCCCAGCTGCGCCAGCATGCGGCCCGCTGTAGCGGGAGCTTCCAGCAGCGCGCCCAGCAGGTGCTGCGGTGCCGCTTTGCCCTGCGGCGAAAGCCTCCCCTCCAGGAAGGCGCGGTCCAGACAATGGCAGAGCGCCTGCGTAAAATCGCGGGGGGAAAGGCGCGTCGGATGCCCCTGCCCGATCTGCTGCAGCATCAGCTGCCCCACCTGAACGCCGGTAATGTTTTTTTGCGCCAGAAAGGCCGCCGCCTCTGTATTTTGCCGCAGCAGCGCCAGCAGCAGGTGCTCTGTGCCAACATAAGTATGGCCCAGCTCCTGCGCGGCGTCGATCGCCCTGCACAGCAAAGCGTCGCTTTCTTTTGTAAAACCGGCGAATGTATATTGCATTCTCATGTTCTTCCCCCTGTTCTGCACAATGGTACCGGATCAAAAGGGCGGTGAGATCAGAAAACGAAATGTCTCAAGATCTGCTTTGCAGCGCGGCTTTGCTTTTGAACGGATCCGCCCGCAGGGCCGAAGCCTGTTTTGCGGGCCGAGAAGCGCTGCAAGCAGGAGTATGGGCACGAATGCGGGGCCGAAAACACCGCCAAACCCCATGCGGCGATGGAAATAAATGTATGGCGGTAAAAATGTTTGCAAATTATGCGATTTTACGGTACAATGATGATAAGAAACCATCCCATCCTTCAGAAAGTGAGATGAAAGCATGAAACGATCGATCAAAACCGCCGTGTGGCGGCGCGTGGCCATCATTTTTCTAACGGTCATCATCAGCGGGGTGATCCTGGTGCTCAGCATTCAGGGCATCAGCAACTACGATGATCTCACCGCACAGGCAACGGAGATCCACACCACCGCGCTGAACGCGGAAAAGGCGCATTACAGCTGGATCGAAAACCTTGGCTCCGCGGTTGGCCTTGGCACCGAATTTACCGGCAGTACCGATTACAGGAACTGCTCTTTGGGAAAATGGATCTATGGCGTAGATACCGCTGCGCTGCCCGACGCACGCATTGCGGAATTGATCGAATCGATCAAGCCGCTGCATCAATCGGTGCACGAATCGGCGCAGGAGATCCTTGCGCTGCGCGCAACAGACTCCGCTGCCGCAACGGCTGCCTATTTGGAGGGAACGCGCGCAGATGTAACAAAGCTGGTGGGGCTGCTGGATGAGGTCGTCGAGATCTCCAAGGGCCTTGTGGAGCGCTACGAGCGCAATTTGGGGTACGCGATCCTGTTTACCTCGGTCGTCACGGTCTTTATGATCGTTCTTACATTAATCGTGAGCTATCTGCTCATCCGCTATATCGTTGCGCGCATCGTCAACCCGCTCGAGGACATCACTGTGTCGGGGCGGCAGCTTGCCGAGGGGCGGCTCAGCTTCCATATCGATGTGAAGAACAAGGGCGACGAGATCGACATCCTCGCGCAGTGCCTGAACCATTCCGGCGAGACGCTCTCCCGGTACATTCAGGATATTTCGGAAAAGCTCGGAAAGCTGGCGGACGGCGACCTCACCATCCGCAACGATATGGAGTATATCGGCGATTTTGTTCAGATCCACGATTCCATCGGCATGATCATCAACCAGATGAACCACACGATGAACCGGATTGAGCAGGCGTCTGTTGAGGTTTCCCGCGATGCGGAGCAGATCTCAACCAGCGCGCAGACGCTGGCACAGGGTGCGACCGAGCAATCCGGCGAGATCGATCAGCTGATGAACCGCCTGAGGGAGGTTTCCGCTCAGATCGGCACCAATGCTGCGGACGCGGAGCAAACCAACGCCACAACGACGGAAGTGGCGCAGGAGATCGAAACGTGCAACCGCCAGATGCACGAAATGTCCAGGGCCATGCAGGAGATCAGCCACAACTCGCAGCAGATCGAAAACATCAATAAAACAATTTCTGATATTGCGTTCCAGACCAATATTCTTGCGCTGAACGCCGCTGTGGAAGCCGCCCGCGCAGGCGCAGCCGGCAAGGGCTTTGCGGTGGTGGCTGAGGAGGTGCGCAACCTTGCCTCGAAGAGCGGCGAGGCGGCACAGAATACCACTGCGCTGATCGCAAAATCCATGCAGTCGGTGCAGTCCGGTGTAGAGCTGATGCAAAATACGCAGCACTCGCTGGATAATGTGGTAGAGGGTGCGCAGGATGTATGCGCAAAGGTACAGCGCATTTCCGATTCGTCCGCCGCCCAGAATGAAACGATCAACGGCATCAGCATGAGCATTACTCAGATCGCGCAGGTGGTGCAGACAAACGCCGCAACCTCGGAGGAGAGTGCCGCCGCCAGCAAGGAACTGTCCGATCAGGCACAGCAGCTGCAGGATCTTGTAGGCCGGTTCCAGCTGCGCAGGGATACGGCCACGGTGTAATTGAGGCCGTCGCCAAGGGCGCCGGGAGCGGGGCGGATTGTAAACGGGGCAACAACAGAATAAAAGCAAAAACCCCAAGGCAGGGCGAAAGGAACCGCTCCCCGTCAAGAGGACAGGAAAATATAAAAATTTTACACAGTCCGGCAAATATACCCGGCTGTGGCAACCGAAGATTTGGGTTATCTGCCGCGCAGACGACCCAAATCTTTTTTTGTCAGGCGGCGAGGTAAAGTTTGTGCTTTTCCACTGGTGGCGTCAGGATACCGAGGCGCCGCGACGCGCTCTCTTGGACTTGCAATGCTCCCTCCATAAATGACGGTTTCCTTTTTTAAAAATGTCTTTTGCCGGAGGGCGGCGAGGAACCTCGCCTTATGTTTGCGCAGGGGCTTTTGCGCTTTTTGGGGTTTTTGCCGCTTTCCGCTTGCTTTTTATACCGTTCTCTGCTATAGTTGAAAAGGGCGTCGAACCCGCGGCGAGGGTTTTATGCCTCTCCTGCATTTTTGCAAACGTCTGCCGTGCGCCGCCGCGAAGATTTCGGCCGGGGTGCGGCGGCTTTTTTCATGTATCAAGCTTCCGTTTCCTGTCAATCTTGATCCGGCGATGTTTTCCGTCCGGACAGAAGGAGGGCGCAGGCCATGCTGCATTCGATTTTTGACGTTCACGCGCATTATGACGAGGTGGCTTTTGACGCCGACCGTGCCGCGGTGCTGGCCGCGGAGCACGCGGCCGGCGTGAGCGGCGTGATCAATTCCGGCTCCAGCGTGCCGTCGTCGCGGCGCAGCCTTGCGCTTGCGCACCGGTTTGCGCACGTGTACGCCAGCGTGGGCGTTTTCCCGCTGGAGGCATACGGCGCCGCGCCGGATTGGCTTTCGCAGATTGCCGAAATGGCGAAGGACGACCGCTGCGTGGCTGTGGGCGAGATTGGGCTGGACTATCACCTGGAGGACGGCGCCGGCCCCACCGAGGCACAGCGGGAATGCCAGAAGGACGTGTTCCGCGCGCAGCTTGCGCTTGCGAAAGAGCGCGGGCTGCCCGTTGTCATTCATGATCGGGACGCCGACGAGGACGTGATTGCGCTGCTGGGCGAGCAGCCGTGCTCCGGCATGATCCACCGTTTTTTCAGCCGTGCCGAATACGGCTTCCGCCTGCTGGAGATGGGCTTTTCCCTCGGCGTGGGCCCGGCGATTACGTATGCAAACGCGGGCGAACTGATCCGCGTGGTGCAGAATATGCCGCTGGAGCGCCTGCTGCTGGAGACGGACGCGCCCTTTTTGCCCAGCGCGCGGTACGAGGGGCAGCGCGCCACCTCCCGCATGATCGAGGACGTGTGCACGGTGATTGCCAGGGTGCGCGGGGATATTACCCCGCAGGAGGCGGCCGGCGCCGCGCGCGAAAATACGCGCAGGATGTTCGGCGTATAGAGGATATGCGGCGTGCCGCAAAAAAGCATCGAACCGGCGCCGGCCCTGCCCCCGCGCGGCGCGGGCGGCAGGATCCGGGGCAAAATACCGCTTTGCCGGAATTCGGCGCGTTTTTCGCGCCGGTTTTGGGGGAAGGGCGTTTTCCGTGCGGCGCAGATTCGTGCGGCGCACAGAGCGGCGCGCTTCGGCTCGGTAGATTAGAGGGAATATCAAAATTGGAGGGATCTGTATGAAAAGTAAGCTGGACAATTATTTTAAAATTTCTCAGCGCGGCTCCACGATTGCCACAGAGCTGATCGGCGGCGCCACAACGTTTGCGACGATGGCGTATATCCTCGCGTATATGACGGGCGCAATGAGCGCCGTTCCGGGCATCGACCTGACGGGCGTGCTGCTGTGCACCGCGCTTGTCACCGCCGCGGCCTGCATTGCCACGGGGCTTTACGCCAACGCGCCTATCGCGCTGGCGCCGGTGCTTGTAATTCCAAATCTTGTGGCCGCGATGGTGGCGGGCGGCGAGGTCACCTACGGGCAGGCGTTCGGCATGGTGGCGATTTCGGGCGTTATTTTTGTTTTGATCTCCGTCTTTAAGCTGCGCGAGCTATTTGCGCAGAGCCTGCCGAAGAATATCAAAATCGGCATCGGCGGCGCGGTGGGCCTGCTGATTGCCAGCATCGGCCTGAACACCTCCGGCCTTGCTGCGGCGGGCGAGGACGGCAGCTTTATTGATTTTGGCAACAAAAGCGTCGTGCTGGGCCTGATCGGCCTTGTCATCGCGCTGCTGCTCACCTACCTGAAAATCAACATCAACGGCCGCACGTATAAGGTGAAGGGCGCGCTGCTTATTTCCATTGTCGTCACCACGATCATCGGCATCCCGATGGGCGTTACCGTGCTGCCCGAAAGCATCTTCACCAGCGGCGCGATCAGCTCCATCGGCAGCGTGGCGTTCCAGGTGGATATCATCGGCGCGCTGAAGCTCAGCTTTGTGCCGTTCATCCTCATGCTGCTGATTAACGATTTCTTCGGTACGCTGGGCACGGGCCTTGCGATGGCGGGCAAGGCCGGCCTTTTGGATGAGGACGGCAATTTCCCCGCGTTCGGCAAGGTGTTTTTGATGGATTCAGCCGCCACAATCGTGGGCAGCCTGTTCGGCGTTACGACGGTAAGCTGCTTTGCCGAGAGCGCCGCGGGCGTTGAAAGCGGCAGCCGCACGGGCCTTTCCAACATGAGCACCGCGTTCTTTTTCCTGCTGTGCATGCTGTTCAGCCCGCTGTTCCTGATGATCCCCGGCGCCGCCACGGGCAGCGCGCTGATTGTTGTGGGCATTTCGATGCTGGAAACCCTGCGCGACGTGGATTTCAACGGCGCCGAGTTTTTGCCTGTGGCGGTGATGCTGCTGGTGACGGCCTACAAGGGCGACTATGTGGCGGGCATTGCGCTGGGCATGTTCACCTATCTGGTGGTCAGCGTGATCCGCGCCGCCGTCAATCGGGATGCAAAGCAGATCCCGCAGTGGCCCGCATGGCTGCTCGGCGTTCTGATGGTACTGTATTTTATTTTTTAAGAAATCGGGGGGGGGGGAGCCGCGTGAACGAGCTGCACCAACAGGTGCTGGCACAGCTGCCGCAGTGTATTACAGACCGCCGCTGGCTGCACCGGCATGCGGAGCTTTCGTTTGAGGAACGGGAGACTTCGGATTATATTGAACGCGCGCTGCGCGCAATAGAGGGGCTAACGCTCAGCCGCCCCACGCCCACCAGCGTGATGGCCGTGCTGCGCACGGAACGCTCCGGCCGGCGCCTTGCCATCCGCGCGGATATCGACGCGCTGCCAATCCAGGAGGAAAACGAGCTGGAATTTCGTTCGTGCCATGCGGGCGTGATGCACGCCTGCGGGCACGACGGGCACGCCGCCATTTTGCTGAATGCCGTGCGGCTGCTGGCGGCGCGGCGCCCGGCGCTTTGCGGCGAACTGCGGTTTATCTTTCAGCACGCCGAGGAAACGCCGCCGGGCGGCGCCGTCGAGGTGATCCGCGCCGGCGTGCTGGACAATGTGGACGAGGTATTCGGCCTGCACCTGACGAGCACGCTTCCCACCGGCCGCTTCGGCGTGCGCGGCGGCGTGCTTACCTCCGCGACGGATCGCTTCGAGATCGGCGTCAGCGGCAAAGGCGGGCATTCCAGTATGCCGCAGGAATGCGTGGATCCCATTGTCACGGGCGCGCAGATCATCCTTGCGCTGCAGACGGTGCTTTCCCGCTCGCTGTGTCCCAGCGATGCGGCGGTGCTGTCGGTGTGCGAGGCGCATGCCGGTTCGGCCTATAACATCATCCCGGGCGATATGCAGCTGATCGGTTCTGTGCGCAGTTACGACGAGCGTGTGCGAAAAACGGCCGAGCGCCGTATTCGCGAGATCTGCGCCGGCGTCGCCGCAGCCGCGGGCGCGCAGGCGCAGGTAAACTATATCCGAGGCTACGATTCCATCCACAACGATCCGGCGCTGACAGACTGGGCACGCGGGCTGATTGCGCGCACATTTGGAAGCAAAGCGGTGTGCGAGCTTTCGCCCATTGCGCCGGGCGACGATTTCTGCTATTATGATCAGGTTTGCCCGGGCTTCTTTCTGGAACTGGGCGCCGCCAACCCGGAAAAGGGGAGCGACGCGCCCCACCACAACGCCCGCTACCGGCTGGACGAGGACGCCCTGGCCTACGGAATGGAATACACCGTCGCGCTTTTAAGCGAGCGCTGCCGCCTTGCATAAAAGCGGCCGGCCCTAAAACGGCCGGCTGCTGTGTGCGGCCGCACCCGCCCGCGCTTGCTCCTGCTTTGCTGCTTTTATGCGCAGGCTTTTCCATGCCATTTCTCTGCCCGCTTCGCTTATAAGGCTATGATTACAAGCCGCCCGCAGGCGGCGGCCATAACATAAACCAAGCGAAACCGACAAGGAATACGGCCGCAAAAACGTGTTTTCCGCCGCAAAAGGACGCTCCCCGCCCACATACGTGAACGGGGAGCGTCCTCTCGTTTTTGGTTTTGCCGGGGGACGATTCATACAATAAAACAGGGCCGGGGGAGCGATTTCCCCCGGCCCTGTGCTTTTGGAATGTCTCAAAAAGCCGCATTTGCGCAAACACAATCCGTCGGTACGGACAGTGGGTTTTTGCTCAGCCCTCTTTGATGGCAGCCTGCGCGGCGGCAAGGCGCGCGATGGGCACACGGAACGGCGAGCAGGATACATAATCCAGACCGATCTGGTGGCAGAACTCAACGCTTGTCGGGTCGCCGCCGTGCTCGCCGCAGATGCCGCAGTGGATGTTCGGACGGGTGGTTTTGCCCAGCTTGATGGACATTTCCATCAGCTTGCCAACGCCCGTCTGATCCAGCTTCGCGAACGGATCGTTCTCGAAGATCTTGGCATCATAGTAGGCGTTCAGGAACTTGCCTGCGTCATCGCGCGAGAAGCCGTACGTCATCTGCGTCAGATCGTTTGTGCCGAAGCAGAAGAACTCGGCTTCCTTCGCGATCTCGTCGGCCGTCAGCGCGGCGCGCGGGATCTCGATCATGGTGCCGACCTCGTACTTCAAATCGCTGCCGGCATTTGCAATCTCTTCATCGGCCACGGCCACGACAACGTCCTTCACGTACTTCAGCTCTTTCACTTCGCCCACCAGCGGGATCATGATCTCGGGCACGATGTTCCAATCCGGATGCGCTTTCTTCACATTGACGGCGGCGCGGATAACGGCGCGCGTCTGCATTTTTGCAATCTCCGGATACGTGACGGCCAGACGGCAGCCGCGGTGGCCCATCATCGGGTTAAACTCGTGCAGGGAGGCGATAATGTTTTTGATCGTCTCTACGCTCTTGCCCTGCGCGTTGGCCAGCTTTTGAATGTCGGCCTCTTCGGTGGGCACAAACTCATGCAGCGGCGGGTCGAGGAAGCGGATGGTGACGGGGTCGCCCTCCATCGCTTCATACAGGGCCTCAAAGTCGCCCTGCTGATAGGGCAGGATCTTATCCAGCGCCTTTTCGCGCTCCTCCAGGGTATCGGCGCAGATCATCTCGCGGAACGCGGCAATGCGGTCCTCGGCGAAGAACATATGCTCGGTGCGGCACAGGCCAATGCCCTCGGCGCCCAGCTCACGCGCCTTTTTGGCGTCGGCGGGGGTGTCGGCGTTGGTGCGCACTGAAAGCTTGCGGTATTTGTCCGCCCAGCCCATGATCACGTCAAAATCGCCGGCGATGGTGGCGTCCACAGTGGGGATAACGCCGTCGTAAATGTTGCCGGTGGAGCCGTCAATCGAGATAAAATCGCCCTCGGCAAACGTCTTGCCGGCGAGGGTGAACTTTTTGGCCTCTTCGTCCATCGCGATCTCGGTGCAGCCGGATACGCAGCATTTGCCCATGCCGCGCGCCACAACGGCGGCGTGGCTGGTCATGCCGCCGCGCACGGTGAGAATGCCCTGAGCGGCCTTCATGCCGGTGATGTCCTCGGGGCTTGTCTCCAGACGCACCAGAATCACCTTTTCGCCGCGGTCGTTCCAGGCCTCGGCATCCTCGGCCGTGAACACCACCTTGCCGCAGGCAGCGCCCGGAGAAGCGCCCAGACCCTTGCCGATGGGCGTGGCGGCCTTCAGCGCCTTGGCGTCGAACTGCGGGTGCAGCAGCGTATCCAGATTGCGCGGGTCGATCATCGCCACGGCTTCCTTCTCGGTTTTCATGCCTTCCTTTACAAGATCGACGGCGATCTTCAGCGCGGCGGGCGCGGTGCGCTTGCCGCTGCGGCACTGCAGCATATAGAGCTTTTTATTTTCGACGGTAAACTCCATATCCTGCATGTCGTGGTAGTGATCCTCCAGCGTGTTGCACACCTTGATAAATTCCGCATACGCCTCGGGGAATTCGGCCTCCATCTGAGAAATGGGCATCGGGGTGCGCACGCCGGCCACAACGTCCTCGCCCTGCGCGTTCTTGAGGAATTCGCCCATCAGCTTTTTCTCGCCGGTGGCCGGATCGCGCGTAAAGGCAACGCCTGTGCCGGATTCGTCGTTCAGGTTGCCGAACACCATCGGCATCACGTTCACGGCCGTGCCCCAGGAATAGGGGATGTCGTTGTCGCGGCGGTAAACGTTCGCACGGGGGTTATCCCAGGAACGGAACACGGCTTCGATGGCCAGCTTCAGCTGCTCGATGGGCTCGGCCGGGAAATCCTCGCCCAGCTGCTTCTTATATTCGCCCTTGAACTGCTCGGCCAGGTTCTTTAAATCGGCGGCAGTCAGGTCTACGTCGAACTGTACGCCCTTTTCTTCCTTCATCTTATCGATCAGCTGCTCAAAATACTTCTTGCCCACGCCCATTACAACGTCCGAGAACATCTGGATGAAACGGCGGTAAGAATCGTATACAAAGCGCTCAAATTTCGGGTCGGGGTTGCCCGCGATCATTGCGGCGGCCACGTCGTCGTTCAGGCCGAGGTTCAGGATGGTATCCATCATGCCGGGCATGGAGGCTCTTGCGCCCGAGCGGACAGAAACCAGCAGCGGGTTTGCCTTATCGCCGAATTTCTTGCCGTTGATCTCTTCCATTTTCGCAACATATTCCATGACCTCGGCCATAATGCTGTCGTTGATCTTGCGGCCGTCTTCGTAATATTGGGTGCAGGCCTCCGTAGAAATGGTAAAGCCCTGGGGAACGGGCAGGCCGATGTGCGTCATCTCGGCAAGGTTAGCGCCCTTGCCGCCGAGCAGCTCACGCATGTCCTTGTTCCCTTCGCTGAACAGGTACACATACTTCTTGTTCTCGCTCAAATTTCTCTACCTCCAATTTGTTTTCCCACCGGAGAGCGTGCCGCCGGAACGTGCAGAGCATTCGCCGGTGAACAAACGGACAAAAGGTTTGTCCGTTCATGCAAATTTAATTATAGCAAAAGCTGCGGCGGAATGCTACTGTTATTTTCCCTGATTTTGGAATTATTTCGCACGGATTTTTGATTTTTTGGTGCAATTTTGACGACATACTTGCAAATTGCGGATAAATTCGTAAAATAGAAAGAGACACCGGGCCGGCGCCGGGGAAACGCCCGGGCCCGCCGGCGGCAGGGGGCGGCGCCAAAAGCGGGCGCTGCGGCCGGATGCGCAGATTTTTCGGCGCGATTTGTGCGCGCTGCGGCCTTCGGAACAGGGACGATGCCCGGGAGCGGGCGGCTGAGGAGGAAACGGCATGCTTTTTCACAGGCAGCAAACGGGGATCGATTATCTGATTGTGGGGCTGGGCAACCCCGGCACGCAATACGAGAACACGCGCCACAACGCGGGATTTGCCGCGCTGGACGCGGCGGCGCAGGCGTGGGGCGTGCGTGTGGCGCGCGCAAGGTTCAGCGCGCTGACGGGCGCGGGCGTGCTCGGCGAAAGCAAGGTGCTGCTGATGAAGCCGCAGACCTTTATGAACGATTCGGGCGCGGCCGTGGGCGCGGCGGCGGCGTTTTACAAGCTTGCCCCCGAGCAGGTGATCGTAATTTTCGACGATGTTTCGCTTGCGCCGGGCCGGCTGCGGGTGCGCCGTTCCGGTTCGGCGGGCGGGCACAACGGCATCAAAAGCATCATCGCCGCCATCGGGCAGGATTTCCCGCGCGTGAAGATCGGCGTGGGCGAAAAGCCGCACCCCGAATACGATCTGGCCGATTGGGTGCTGGGCCGGCCCTCCGAGGCCGACCGCAAGGCCATCGCCGCGCGCATGGACGATGTGCGCGGCGCCGTGGAAATGATCGTCTGCGGCCGGCTGGACGCGGCGATGTCGAAATACAACGGGTAAAGCGGCAGCGAAAACGAACAAGCGGATACGCTGCGGGGACAGGGCGCGGCCGGCCGGCGGGAGCGGCCCGGCCGCGGGCTTGTCCGATCCTGAACAGAAATCGGAAGGGCTTTTTATGCTGACAAATCCACTGAAGCAAACCAACGAATACAAACGTCTGCTGGCCGGCGTAACGGGCAAAAAGCCCGCCGTAACGGCGCTGTTCGGTATGCCGCCCACCGCGCGCGCCCAAATGCTGGCCGCCCTGTGCGAAGAAACCGGCCGCCCCGCGCTGGTGCTTTGCGCGGGGGAGGCAGAGGCCACCCGCTTTGCCGAGGATATCGCCTTGTTTGGGCAAAGGGCGGGCGTGTACCCCGCGCGCGATTATGTGCTGCGCGCCGTGGAGGGGCAAAACCGTGAATATGAATACCGCCGCCTTGCCGTTCTGGGAGACCTTGTGGGCGCTCGGGTGCAGGTGGCGTGCGCCTCGGTGGAGGCCATGCTGCAGTATACGGCGCCCAAGGCCGAATTCTGCGGCAATACGCTCACGCTGCGGCAGGGCGCGTCCATCCCAATGCACGAGCTGATCGAACGGCTGTACGGCGCGGGCTATCTGCGCCGCTTTCAGGTGGAAGGGCCGGGCCAGTTTTCGGTGCGGGGCGGCATTGTCGACCTGTATGCGCCCGATATGGAAAAACCGCACCGTCTGGAATTCTGGGGCGACGAGGTGGACAGCATCCACGCGTTTGACCTTGTTTCGCAGCGGCGCGAGGGCGCGGTGAAAAAGATCCATATCTCGCCCGCGCGTGAGGTGCTGTTCGGCGATACCGAAAGCGCCGCGCAGCTGCTGCGCGCGGCGCTTTCCGGCGCAAAGCCCGCCTGCGCCAAAGCGCTGCGGCGCGCGATGGAAAGCGATTTAAAGGATCTGGATGCCGGCACGATGCCCGCCGCAATGGATAAATATCTGGCGCTGCGCTACAAAACGCCCGGCACGCTGCTGGAATATCTGGACGACCCCATTTTGTTTTGGAACGAGCCCAGCGCCGTGCGCGAGGCCGCGCGCGGTGTGGAATTCCGCGCGGGGGAGATGATCCGGGGCCTTTTGGAGGAAGGGGTGCTCGCGCCCGGCCTCGACCGGTTTTACGAGGATACCGCCTGGCTGCTGCAGCAGACAGAGCGGCGCGCCGCCATTGTGTGCGAAAACTTCGCGCGCACCGTTTCGGATCTGCACCTTGCCGATACCGTCAGCGCGCAGACGCACAGCCTGCCGCCATGGGGCGGCGAGGTGAGCGCCCTTGCCGACGATGTGCGCGCGCTGCTCGCGCAGAAATATGCCGTCGCCGTGCTGGCCGGCACACGCCGCGCCGCAGAGGCGCTGGCGCGGGACCTTGCCGCCGCGGGCTTTTCGGCCATGTCCTTTACGCAGGAGCCGCAGCGCCTTGCGCCGGGCACGGTGGGCGTATTTGAGGGGCATTTGAACGCGGGCGCGGATTATCCGTTTGCCAAATTTGCCGTCTTTACCGGCCGCCGCCACAACACCGGCACACCGCAGCGCGCAAAGGCAAAAAACAAGGGCCTTTCCAGCCTTTCCGATATTACGCCCGGCGATTACGTCGTGCATCAGAACCACGGCATCGGCGTGTATGCGGGTATCCAGCGGCTGGATCTGCAGGGCGTTGTGAAGGATTATATCAAGATCAGCTACGACAAGGCCGATACGCTGTATGTGCCGGTAACGCAGCTGGATCTGATCAGCCGTTATACTGCGCCCGGCGACGGCGAGCGCGTGAAGCTTTCCAAACTGGGCGGCGACGCGTGGGTAAAAACCAAAAAACGCGTGCGCGCCGCCACGCAGGAAATGGCGAAGGAGCTGATCGCGCTGTACGCCAAACGCCAGCAGGCCGAGGGGTTCGCCTTTCCCGCCGACGGGGATTGGCAGCGCGATTTCGAGACCCGCTTTGAATATGATGAAACGGCCGATCAGCTCACGAGCGCGGCCGAGATCAAGCGGGATATGGAAAAGCCCCATCCGATGGACCGCCTTTTGTGCGGCGATGTGGGCGTTGGCAAGACGGAGGTGGCGCTGCGCGCCGTGTTCAAATGCGTGATGGGCGGCAAGCAGGCGGCGATCCTTGTGCCCACCACGATCCTTGCCTGGCAGCACTACACCACCATGCTTTCGCGCATGGAGGCGTTTCCCGTCAAGATCGGGCTGCTCTCGCGCTTTGCAACGCCGCGCGAGCAGAAAGAGACCGTCCGGGGCCTTGCCGCCGGCACGGTGGATATTGTGGTGGGAACGCACCGCCTGCTGCAGAAGGACATAAAATTCCGCGATCTGGGCCTTGTAATCGTGGACGAGGAACAGCGCTTTGGCGTGAAGCACAAGGAAAAGCTGAAGGAGAATTTTATCGGCGTGGATATGCTCACGCTTTCGGCCACGCCCATTCCGCGCACGCTGAACATGGCCATGAGCGGCCTGCGCGATATGAGCAGCATTGAGGAACCGCCCGTTGAGCGCCGCCCCATCGAGACCTATGTGATGGAGTACGATGCGGGCGTTGTGGCCGAGGCGCTGCGCCGCGAGCTGGACCGCGGCGGCCAGGCGTATTATCTGCACAACCGGATCGATTCCATTGAGCGCTGCGCCGCGCGGCTGGCCGAACTTGTGCCCGGAGCGCGCATCGCCGCCGCGCACGGGCGCATGGACGAGGCGGCGCTCTCCAACGTGTGGCAAAAGCTGCTGGACGGCGAGATCGACATCCTTGTCTGCACCACGCTCATTGAAACGGGCGTGGATGTGCGCAACTGCAACACGCTGATCATCGAGGACGCCGACCGCATGGGGCTTGCGCAGCTGTACCAGATCCGCGGGCGCGTGGGGCGTTCGGGCCGCAAGGCGTATGCCTATTTTACGTTCCGGCGCGATAAGGTGCTCACGGACGTTGCCGCAAAGCGGCTGTCCGCCATTCGGGAGTTTACCAGCTTCGGCTCGGGCTTTCGCATCGCGATGCGCGATCTGCAGATCCGCGGCGCGGGCAATCTGCTGGGGCAGAGCCAGCATGGGCACATGGAGGCTGTCGGTTACGAGATGTATGTAAAGCTGCTGAATCAGGCCATCGCCGCCGAAAAGGGCGAGGCCGTGCAGGCCGATAAGAGCGATTGCCTCATTGACATCACGGTGGACGCATATATTCCCGAAAAATATATCCCAAACCCGGCCGGGCGCATTGAGGCATACAAGCGCATTGCCGCCATCAATACCCGCGCCGATGCCGACGATGTGCTGGACGAGCTGGCCGACCGCTACGGCGCGCCGCCGCAAAGCGTGCAGGGCCTGATCGATATCAGCCTGGTGCGTGTGGTGGCCGCGCGGCTGGGCGTTTACGAGATCACGCAGAACCGCGATACACTGATCTTATATTCCGACAGGCTGGAGCTGGCGGGTCTGAAGCCGCTGCTGCGGGATATGGGCCGCAGGCTGCTGGTGAACGCTTCGGGCAAGCCGTATCTCTCGGTGCGCATCCTGCCCGGCGAAAAGCCGCTGGACGTGATGAATGCCGTGTTCAGGAAAATGGCGGCGCTGGAGCCGGCGCAGCAGGACGGACAGCCCTCTGCGTGAAACCGCGCTTTGCGGGCGGGCCTCGTCCGGCTTTTTTGTGCGAATTCGCGAAATTCTCGTGAATTCTGTGAAATTCCGCGCCGCCGCACTTGCCAACGGGCAAGAGGCGCGGTATAATAACCTCGTGGCCGCGGCCTTGCGGCCGCGCAATGATCAACTCTTGCACACGCCGCCTGCGCGTAAAACACAATATGGGGCGCAGCGCGGCAAAAGACTTGCGGGCGAGGGCCAAAAAAGGCCGCCCGCGCGGAGGGAAACGACTGTGAAAATGAAACGTTGGATCGCATTTGCGCTGTGCGCCGTGCTGGCGTTCTCCTTAACGGCCTGCAAATTTTCGGCGCCTGCCGTTGTAATGACGGTGAACGGTGTGGAGATCCCGGCAGGGGTGTACCTTGCGTATCAGCGCCAGGCATACTACAGCGCGCAGAGCCTGCGTGAGGACGCTAAGACCGCGGTGCTGAAAAGCAGCATCGAGGGAATGAAGGCCTCCGACTGGATCCATACCGAAACGGTGGACAATATCCGGCAGTATATCTGGGTGGAGCAGGCCTTCGAGGCCGCCGGCCTTTCTTTTACGCAGGAGGAGCTGGACGCCGCCGAGCAGTGGCTCGATACCATGTGGTCCTATAGCGGCGCGCTGATGGAAGAAAACGGCATTGGGCGGCAGAGCTACCGTCTGGTATATCTGAACAGCGAAAAATATACAAAGCTGCTGGAGGCGTACCGCGCGGGGCCGGACGGCCAGATCTCGGAGAATCAGGCGAAGGCGTATATGCAGGAGACCTATTCCCGGATCCGCCGGCTCATTCTGCCCGCCACAGATGCGGATTCCGCCGCGCTCACGCCGGAAAAGCAGGCCGAGCTGGACGCGCTGGCAAACGATCTGGTGGAACGCCTGAACGAGGGCGCCAAGCTGGACGAGGTGGCTGAAGAAACCCTGAAGCAGGCGTATGAGCTCTGCGGCCGCGAGTATTCCGAGGATTCGCTCTCTTCCGATCTGGGCGCGTTCTTTATTTCCGAAGAGACTACGGGCTTTGAAGAGGATTTTGTGCCCGCCGTGATGGCGGCCGCCGAGGGCGACGCGGGCGTTTATCAGAACAACGCCGCCGCCGAGGGCGTCAGCCAGCCCGTCGTTTATCAGAAGATCGCCAACTATGAGGACGACGCCGATTTTACTGAAAACTATTACGAGCTTTTGCAAAACGAGATGACAGGTACTGCGTTTTCGGAAAGCATGAAGGCCGAGTTTGATGCGTATGACGTGCAGGAGGACGGCTTTGCCGTTTGGAGCTACCGCCCCGATAGGATAAAGGAAAACGCATAATCACACAAAAAACAGACAGAATACGCCCCGTCCCCGCAGTGCAGGCCGCAAGGCGTTCTGCGGGGCGGGGCATTTGCTTTTTATGGCCCGGCGGAACCTTGCCAAGAACCGGCACATTGCTTGCCGCACCGGAGGGCTCCCGGCGCCTGCGCGGCCAAGGCGGGAACTCCGTCCATGCTTTTTCTGTAAAAATCTGTACAAAATGACGAAATTTCGCTTTTGGAATTGCGTTTTTCGTCAAAAGTAGTATCATAAAGGGGCGGTATGCTCCGGCCCTGAGTTTTGCGGTGTATGTGCCGCCGCAGGATCCGGGGCGGAAATTCGGCTGTATACTGTATAGCTGTATAGAAGAAGGGACATTCGATGAAACAGCACAAAAAGGCATTGATCGTCTGGCTGGCTGCCGTTGCGGCGCTGCTGATCGGCGCGTTGGCCGTGGGAGAACAGCCCCGCGCGGAGGGCATCCGGCAAACCATGCGGGACGCGGTGCTGCACAATGTGAACCGGATCGGCTTTTTGGGCGGCAAGACGGTAAATCCCGGCTTTATTTCGGCCATCGTCGTTACGGGGGTACTGCTCGCCGCCGCCGCGCTTTTGCGCATTTTCGTGATCCCCCGGTTCAAACTGCAGCCCGGCAGGCTGCAGCTGCTTTTGGAGCAGGCCGTTGGCATGTTCGACAACATGGCAAAGAGCGCAAGCCCGCACCGCTGCGGCTTTTTGGGCGCGTATATCTTTGCGGCGGGCGCTTACATCTTTTTCGGAACGCTGTTCGAGCTGCTGGGCCTGCAGGCGGTCACTGCCGAAGGCCGCGCCATCACACTGCCGGCTCCGCTTTCGGATGTAAACGCCGCAATTGCCCTTGGCACGCTCTCGTATTTCGTCATCGTTTCCGGGGCCGTCGCAGGAAACGGCGTCAAGGGCATCGGCAAGGCGCTGAAGGAGTTTTCGCTGCCCATCTCGATGAGCTTTCGTCTGTTCGGCGCGCTGCTCAGCGGTTTGCTCGTAACAGAGCTTGTCTACTATTTTGTAGCGCTGAGTTTTGTGCTCCCTGTGGCGGTGGGCGTGATGTTTACGCTGCTGCACGCGCTCATTCAGGCCTACGTGCTCACGATGCTCACATCAATGTACTACGGTGAGGTATCGGAACGCGCAGAACAGGCAAAAAAATAGGCCGCATGGCCGTTTTTGCCAGGGACGGAATCGTTACAGACGTTTATCCGCTCGAATAAAAGTAAAAAAATGAAGAAAACGCCTGCCCGGAAAAGGGAGGCAAACAGATTTGGGAGGTTTTTATCATGGAAAAAATGTTTTGCGGCAATCGGCGTAGCGTGCGTGGTCTGATGCTCTTAACGGTGCTGGCGCTTGCCCTTCTGCTTGCCGTATTCGCGGCGGCTCCTGCTTACGCCGAGGGCGCCGAGCCCGCGGGGGACGCAGCGGTTCCCGCCGGTGAGGAAGCGGCTTCAAGCGATACCGGCGCGAAGGCGCTTGCGGCGGGCCTTGCCATCGGCATTGCCGCGGCGGGCGGCGCCATTGCCATGGGAATGGCCACGGCGCGGGCATCAGAGAGCATTTCCCGCCAGCCGGAGGCCGAGGGCAAGATCCGTTCCACCATGATGCTGGGCCTTGTTTTCATCGAAACGGCAATCATCTACGCGCTGCTGGTAGTGATTTTGATCATCTTTGTACTGTAAGGCGGTGCCGTTATGCCATTGAATATTGATTGGCAGCAGATCCTGCTGCATTGGATGAATCTTGCAATTTTGACAGGCGGGCTGTATTTTCTGCTGTACAAGCCCGTGAAAAAGTTTATGGACGAGCGCGAAGCGCATTACAGCGCTGTGGAGGAACAGGCGCAGGGCAAAATGCGCGAGGCGCAGGAGCTTTTTGAGCAGTACCGGCAAAAGCTGGATGCCGCCGAGGAGCAGGCCCGCGAGATCCGCGCGAAGGCGCAGCAATCGGCGCAGGAGGCGGCCCAGGCGCAGCGCGCCGAGGCCGAGGCCAAGGCAAAGCAGATTGTTGCCCACGCTCTGACAGAGGCGGAAAGCAGCCGCGAGCATGTGCGGCTGGAGGCGCAGCACGAGCTGCGGGAGCTTGCCGCCGCCGCGGCGCAGAAGCTTGTCTTCGAGACGGAGGCCGATCCGTTCGATCTGTTTTTGGACGCCGCGGAGGGAGGCATGAAGCGTGAGAGCTGAACGAAGCGTCCTTACTGCGGTGCTGCGCAGCGATCGGCAGCCCAGCCCGGAGCAAAAAGCGCGGTTCGAGCGCTTTTTAAAACGCACCTACCGCCGCGATGTGCCGCTGCGCTGGGAGCGGGACAAGACCATGCGCAGGGGCTTTCGCCTTCAGGCCGGCTCCGACGTTTATGATTGGACCGTTGACGGCCGCGTGCGCCAGTTTCAGGATTATCTGCGCCGCATCGAGCCGGGCCAGGATGAGATCCTGCCGCTGATGCGCCGTGCCGTGGAGGATTGGGCGCTGGACGCCATCCCGGAGGAAATCGGCGAGGTGCTGACGGTAGACGGCGAGATCGCCGTTGTCGGAGGCCTTGTGCATGCCCAATACGGCGAGATCCTTCTGTTCGAGAGCGGCATCAAGGGCATGGTGCAGGATCTGCGCCGCAATGAACTGAGCTGCATTCTCTTTGGCGACAGCGAGGAGATCATGGCGGGCAGTATGGTGCGCCGCACCTTGAAAACGGCCGCCATGCCCGTGAGTGAGGAATATCTGGGGCGCGTTTTGGACGCGCTCGGTACGCCCATCGACGGAAAGGGCGCCATCCTGCCGGAGAACTATCGTCCTATGGAGACGCCCGCACCGGGTATTTTGGATCGGCAGCCCGTCAACGCCCCGATGGAAACGGGTCTGCTTGCCATTGACGCCATGTTCCCCATTGGCCGAGGACAGCGCGAGCTCATCATCGGCGACCGGCAGACGGGCAAAACCGCCATCGCCATCGATACCATCCTGAACCAGAAGGGCAAGGACGTTGTCTGCATCTATGTGGCGATCGGCCAGAAAAACAGCTCTGTCGCGCAGATTGTGGAAAATCTGAAGCGGCGCGGGGCCATGGAGTATACCGTTGTGATCAACGCGCCGGCAGGCGCGCCCGCCGCCATGCAGTACATCGCCCCCTATGCCGGGTGCGCTTTGGGCGAGTACTTCATGTATCGTGGGAGGGACGTGCTGATCGTTTATGACGATCTGAGCAAGCACGCCATTGCCTACCGCGCGCTCAGCCTGCTGCTGGAACGCTCTCCGGGCCGGGAGGCGTTTCCCGGCGATGTGTTTTACCTGCATTCGCGTCTGTTGGAGCGCTCGGCCCATCTTTCCGAAGAGCTGGGCGGCGGCAGCATGACGGCGCTGCCCATCGTTGAAACGCAGGCGGGAGACGTTTCCGCTTATATCCCCACGAATATCATTTCCATTACCGACGGCCAGATCTTTTTGGAGAGCGAGCTGTTTTTCTCCGGCCAGCGGCCGGCCGTGAATGTTGGGCTGAGCGTTTCCCGCGTGGGCGGCGATGCCCAGACAAAGGCCATGAAGGCCGCTGCGGGCACAATCCGCCTGGATCTTGCCCAGTATCGCGAGATGGCCGTGTTTACGCAGTTTTCCAGCGATCTGGACGAGACGACGCGCCGTCAGCTTGCCTATGGCGAGGGGCTTTTGCGTCTGCTGCGCCAGCCGCAGTATGCGCCGCTGTGCCAGCACCGGCAGGTGGTGCTGCTCTGCGCGGCGCTTGCGCACGTGTTTGGGCCGCTTGCGCCCAACGAGATCGATCGCTTTTGCGCGTTCCTGCTGGAGCAGGCCGAAACGCGCATACCGGATGTGTGCGCCGGCATCGACCGAAGCGGCACGCTGAGCGCCGAGGCGCGGGAGACGATCGTTGATTTTGCCAGAAAGCTTCGGGAGGAGTTTTCGGCGGGCCAAGCGAGCGGTGCATGACGATGGCGGGAGCAAAAGAGATTAAGGCACGCATCGAGAGCGTGCAGGAGACCCGAAAAATTACAAATGCCATGTACCTGATCGCTTCCACGAAGCTTCGGCACGCGCGGCAGGAGCTGAACAACACGCGCCCGTATTTTGAGGCGCTGAAGGGCGAGATCAAGCGCATTTTCCGCATGGTCGCCGATGTTGACAGCCGCTATTTTTATCCGGACAGCGGAGAGCCGCCGCTGACGGGCACATACGGCTGCCTTGTCATTACCGCCGACAAGGGGCTTGCGGGCGCGTACAATCAGAACGCCATCCGGCAGGCGCTGCAGCTTTTGGAGCAGCATCCCGATACAAAGCTTTTTGTCGTGGGCGAGTACGGACGCCGCTTTTTCGATCGGCAGGGCATTTCCATTGAGCACAGCTTTTTGTATACGGCGCAAAACCCCACCATGGCGCGTGCGAGAGAGATCAGCGCCCGGCTGCTGGAGGGCTACGATAAGGGCGAATTGCAAAAGATCTTTGTGGTTTATACCGATATGGAAAAAGGGTCTGTGTACGAGGCGCATACCACGCGCATCCTGCCGTTTCACCGCACCTTTTTTTCCTCCACGGGCGAGGAATCCCTGCAGGCGGGCGGCGGGCCGCACTTTGAGTTTGTGCCAAACGCCCGTGCGGTACTGGATAACATCGTGCCGATCTATGTTTCCGGCTTTATTTACAGCGCGCTGATCGACAGCTTTTGCTGCGAGCAGAGCGCCCGCATGACGGCGATGGACAGCGCCGACCGCAACGCCGAAAAGCTGCTCTCTGAGTTTTCGCTTCGCTACAACCGCGTGCGGCAGACCGCCATCACGCAGGAAATCACAGAGGTAAGCGCCGGAGCAAAGGCCCAAAGACAAAAGCATAAGAAGGAAAGGTGAGCGATTTGGAGAGAGGGATCATCACACAGATCTCCGGCCCTGTTGTGGATGTACAAATCGAAAACGGCCCGCTGCCGAAGCTGCGGGAGGAACTGTACGTGGAAAAGGACGGCGTTTTCCGCGTGATGGAGGTCGCGCAGCATCTGGGGCGCGATCTGGTGCGCTGCATTATGCTTTCGCCAAGCGAGGGGCTGGCGCGCGGCTACGCGGTGGAGATTCCCGGCCACACCATCCGGGTGCCGGTGGGAGAGGCGACGCTGGGCCGGATGTTCAACGTATTGGGACAGCCCATCGACGGCGAGGGCCCGCTGCCGGAGGGTACGCCCCTGCAGAGCATTTACCGCCAGCCGCCGGCATTCAACGAGCAAAGCCCCGCCGTGCAGCTGCTGGAGACGGGCATCAAGGTGATCGATCTGCTGGAGCCGTATGCGCGCGGCGGCAAGATCGGCCTGTTCGGCGGCGCCGGCGTGGGAAAAACCGTACTGATCCAGGAGCTGATCCACAACGTTGCGATGGAGCACGGCGGCTATTCGATCTTTACGGGCGTTGGCGAGCGCAGCCGCGAGGGCAACGACCTTTGGCGCGAGATGGGCGAGAGCGGTGTGCGCGGCAAGACGGCGCTTGTTTTCGGCCAGATGAACGAATCGCCGGGCGTTCGGATGCGTGTGGCGCTTTCGGGGCTGACGATGGCCGAGCATTTCCGCGACAAAGAGCATAAAGACGTATTGCTGTTTATTGATAACATTTTCCGCTTTGTTCAGGCCGGCAGCGAGGTCTCCACACTGCTCGGGCGCATGCCCTCCGCAGTGGGCTATCAGCCGACGCTTGCAAGCGAGATGGGGCAGCTGCAGGAGCGCATCACCTCTACCAAAAACGGCTCTGTTACGTCTGTGCAGGCCGTGTATGTTCCCGCCGACGATCTGACCGACCCGGCCACGGCCACAACGTTTGCCCACCTTGACGCCACCACCGTTTTAAGCCGCCGTGTGTCCGAGCAGGGCATCTATCCGGCGGTGGATCCGCTGGCCTCCTCCTCGCGCATTTTGGAGGCGAGCATTGTGGGCAACGAGCACTACCGCATTGCGCGCAAAGTGCAGGAGATTCTGGAAAAATACAACGAATTGCAGGATATTATCGCGATTTTGGGCATGGAGGAGCTGAGCGAGGACGACCGCCGCATCGTGGCCCGGGCGCGTCGCATTCAGCGCTTTTTCGCCCAGCCCATGCATGTGGCAGAAAAATTTACGGGCGTTCCGGGCGTTTATGTGCCGCTGCGCGATACGCTCGAAAGCTTTGGCAAGCTGGTGGACGGCGAGCTGGATGCATACCCGGAGGCGGCGTTTTATAACGTGGGCGGCTGGCGGGACGTTGTTGCCAAGGCAGAAAAGCTTGCGGCGGAGGGGATATAATGGAAGCCTTTCCGGTACGGATCCTTGCGGCCGACAGAACTTTTTACGACGGCTTGTGCGAAAGCCTTACCATCTCTACAAGCGACGGCGAACAGGGCATTCTGGCGCATCACAGCGATATGATCGCGGCGGTGTCTCCGGGTGTCCTGCGATACCGTGCGCCGGGCGAGCCCATGCGCGTTGCCGCTGTATCGCCGGGCATGCTGAAGGTGGAAAACGGCGAGGTGCTGATGCTGCTTGATTCGGCCGAATACCCCGAGGAGATCGACGAGGCGCGCGCAAGGCGAGAGGCCGACGAGGCGCGCGAAGCGCTGCTGCAGCAAAAAAGCCGTCAGGAATATCAGCTTGCGCAGGCGTCGCTCGCGCGGGCGGTGAATCGTCTGCGTGTAAAATCCGGCAGCCTCGGCGAGAGATGATCCTTATCAATCTCCGGTTCGCTTTGCGGGCGCATCCCCCCGCGGAGCCATCCGGAGCTTTTTGATTTTGCGGCAGAAAACTGCGCCGGCGGCAGACGGGCCTTTTTTACAAAAATTTGAGATGCGATCAAGCAATGAGATGTGACCAAACGGTGAGATACTATTAGACAGCGAGATGCGATGAGACAGAAAAATGCTCTGTTCAAAAGAGCTTTCAGAGCGGCTTTGCAAAACCCCTCCGCCGCTTTGGCCTGCCGATCCAATCGGAACGCTGCAAATAAAAACAAAAGGGAGAACGGCGCGTATGCTTCAATTGATCCTTGGCATTTCCGGCACGGGCAAAACGGGGCGCGTGCTGGCCGAGCTGAAGGCGCGTGCGGCGGCGCACCGGCGCAGCATTCTTTTGGCGCCGGAGCAGTTTTCCTCTTCGGCCGAGACTATGGCCTACCGCACGCTGGGCGATGAATTGGGCGCTTATGTCGCCGTATACAGCTTTACCAGCTTTGCCGAGCGTGTGCTGAAGGAATACGGCGGCGTGGCGGCAAAAACGCTTACAGAGGCCGCGCGCGTGGTGGCCGTGCGCCGTGCCATGGATACGTTGGGCGATGCGCTGACAACATACCGCCGCCACCGGCGCAGCACAGGCTTTTGCAGTCTGTGCGCCGATGCGATCGAGGAACTGAAGACGGCGGGCGCGGATGCGCGCATGCTGCTGGACGCGGCGGACGCGGCGGGCGCGGAAGGCGCCCGGCTGCGCGAGCTGGGCCTGATCTTCGCCGCCTATGAGGCGCTCATCGAGGGCTCCGCGATGGACCCGGCCGACCGCATCACCGCCGCCGCGCAGCGGCTGCAGCCGGAATATCTGGCGGACAAGGCCGTTTTTATCGACGGCTTTGACGGCTTTACCGCGCCGGAATACCGCATGCTGGAAACGCTGCTTTTCGCCGAGGAATGCACCGTTGCGCTGTGCTGCGATGCGCTTGCCGACCCGGAAGAAGGGCTGGGGCTGTTCAGCCCGGTAAAAAAGACGGCGCGCCGGCTGGTGCGCATCGCGCGGGAACAGGGCGTCGGCGTTGGCGCGCCGCACTGCATGCAGGAGGATCACCGGCATCGGCAGGCGCCGGTGCTTGCCGCCGTGAACCGGTGCCTTGCGTTTGGCGCGGCAAAGGCGGACGAGGCGCCCCCTGGCGCAGAAGACGCCGCCGGCTTTTTTGTCACGCCCGCGGCGGGTGTTTATGCCGAGTGCAAGGCGGTGGCCTGCCGCATTGCCGCGCTGGTGCGCGAGCAGAGCCTGCGCTATGGCGAAATTGCCGTAATCTGCCGCGCGCTGGACGATTACGCCGCGCCGCTGCGGTACGAATTTGCGCTGGCTGGTGTACCGTTTTTCAGCGACGAAAACGTAAGCCCCGAGCACACCGCGCCCGCCGCGTTTTTTACGGCCGCATTGGAGCTGCTGAGCCGCGGCGTTTCCACCGAGGCGCTGCTGGCCCTGCTGAAAACGGATCTTTGCGGATTTACCGCGCAGGAGATCGCTGCGCTGGAAAACTACGCCTATACCTGGCGGCTTGGCGCGGCGGAATGGCGCGCGCCGTTTACCAGGGACCCGAACGGCTTCGGCGCGGCGGCAACAGAAGAAACAACTGCGGAGCTTGCCCGTGTGGAAGAGCTGCGCGCCCGGCTGATGCCGCGCGTGGAGCGCTTTTTAGCGGCCGCGCGCGGCAAAACGGCGGCGGGCATTTCGGCGCAGCTGTATTATCTGCTGGAGTCCTTCGGCGGCGGCGAACACACGCAGGCCGCAGCCGAGGCGTTTGAGGCGTCGGGAGAGCCGCTGCGCGCCCGCGCGGTATATGCGGCGTGGGAGCACGTGATGGAACTGCTGGATCAGATGGCGCAGCTTCTGGGCGAGGACGCCGTTTCGGCCCAGGAATACACCGAGCTCTTTGCGCTGCTGCTGCACGCCACGCGGCTGGGCCGCGTGCCCGAAACACAGGATGCAGTGCTTGTTACCACCGCCGACCGCATGCGGCTCGACCGCCCGGCGGTTTGCTTTGTGGTGGGCGTCGGCGAGGGGCATTTTCCGCGTCTTCTGGGCGCGAGCGGCCTGCTTTCGCACGCCGACCGTGAGCTGCTTGTAAAAAACGGGCTGGAGATGCCGGGCAGCTACGAAAACCGCACGCTGCTGGAGCAGATGTTTTTTTACCGCGCGCTTACGGCGCCGTCCCGCGCGCTCTATCTCAGCTATGTTTCTCCCGCGGCGGGCGGCGCGCCGCTGAGCGCGGCGATGGAGCCGCTGATGCGGGCGTTCGCGCCGCAGCCCGACGTGCTGCAGCCGGCGCAGTATGCGCCCACGCCCGCCGCCGCGCTGGATCTTCTGGGCGCCTCCTACCGCGAGGATACGCCCGCCGTGGCCGCGCTGGAGGCGGCGCTGCGCAAGGAGGGCTCGTCCGGCGAAAGCTTGGCGGCCATGGCGCGCGCGTCCGGCGCATCCATGTTCCGCGCGCGGGAGACGCAAACGCTGGCCACGCTGCTCGGCGAGCGGCTCACGCTTTCTCCCACGCGCGTGGAGCAGTATTACCGCTGCCGGTTTTCCTATTTTCTGCAGTATGTGCTGCGCATTCGCCCGCGCCGGCGCGCCGAGCTCTCTCCCATGGAGAGCGGCAGCTTTATCCACTATATTTTAGAGCATGTGCTGCGCGCGGCGGGCGCTTCGTTTCCCGAGCTTTCCGCCGGGCAGCTCACGCAGCTGGCCCATGCGGCGGCAGACGAATATGTGGCGCAGTTTATGCCCGCGGCGGGGCGGCGTTTTGGCTATCTTGTCGAACGTGTCAAGCAGGGCGTTGTGCGTCTGCTTACGTTTTTACAGGCCGAACAGGCACAAAGCCAGTTCCGTCCCGCCGCGTTTGAGCAGGAGATCGGCTACGGCGAAAACGCGCTGCCCCCGCTGGTACTGCGCACGCCGGACGGCCGCACGGTGCGCGTGCAGGGCAAGATCGACCGTGTGGATGTGATGGAGCGGGACGGCCGGCGTTATCTGCGCGTGATCGATTACAAGACGGGCACCAAGGCGTTCAGCCTGGACGAGGTGTACTGCGGGCTGAATACGCAGATGCTGCTGTATCTGTTTACGCTGTGCGGCCATACGCCGCCGGAGCACGGAGAACTCGCCCCAGCGGGAGTTTTGTACCTTGCGGGCGACCCCGCGCCGCAAACGGCAAGCCGGGAGGAGGCTGCCCGGCCGCCCGTCTATCATATGGACGGCATCGTGCTGGACGACGCTGCCGTTGTACGCGGGATGGACCGCGATGCCACCGGCCTGTTTGTGCCGTTTACCTTTACCAAAAACGGCCAGCCGCGCGCGAGCGCAAAGCTGGCCAGCCTGGAAAAGCTTGGCGCGATCAAGCAGCATATCGACGGGCTGGTGCTGGAGATGGCGCGCGGGCTGTATGCGGGCGAGATCGAAGCCGCTCCGCTGCGCACAAAGGCGCACTGCCCGTGCGATGCGTGCGAGTACCGCCCCGTTTGCCTGCACGAGGACGGGCGCGGGGAAACGCTTGTGTCCGCGCCCAAAAACGTATTTGAGCCGTGCGCCGGCGCACCGGACACGTCCGGGGAGGGGGAAGCGGAAAAATGAGCGCTGTACAATGGACGCCTGCCCAGCTGGCCGCCATCGAGGACCGGGGCGGCACGCTGCTGGTATCGGCTGCGGCGGGAAGCGGCAAAACGGCGGTGCTGGTGGAACGCGCCGTGCGCCTGATCATGGATGAAACAACGCCTGTGGCGGCAGACCGGCTGCTGATCGTAACGTTCACACGCGCCGCCGCCGAAGAGCTGCGCGCGCGCATTGCGGTGCGCCTTACGGCCGAGGCCGCCGCGCATCCCGAAAGCGCATATCTGCGCCGCCAGCGCCTTTTGCTGGGGCGCGCCAATATCTGCACGGTGGACGCGTTCTGCATGCAGCTGCTGAAGCGCTGGTTTGCCGAGCTGGAGCTGCCGCCCGATTTTACGCTTGCAGACGATGCCAAAGCCTATGCAATGCGCCAGAACGCGCTTTCGGCGGTGCTGGAGGAGCTGTACGAGGATGCGGATTTTTGCGCGTTTGCCTCGCTGTACGGCCGTGCGCGCAGCGACGCTGGGGCGGCACAGGCCGTGCTCGCGCTGTACGATTTTTCCCGCACGCTGCCGCATCCGGACGCTGTGCTGGACGGGATCTGCGCGGCGTATGAGAACGCTCTGCCGCTGTGCGAAACGGCATGGGGAGAACGCCTCCTTGCGAGCGCCGGGCAGGCGGTGCAAAGCGCGCTGCGCCTGGCGGGCGCGGCGTGCGGCGCTGCGCGCCGGACGCCCGGGCTTGAGGGCTATCTGCCCGCGCTGGAGGAGGACAAAGCCTTTTTGGACGCTTTGTACGGATTTATTTGTGCAAAGCGCTGGGACGACGCTGCGGCCGCTGCGGCCGGATACCGACCGGCCCCGCTGAAGCCCGTGCGCGGAGAGCTGCCCGGCAAGGAAACCGTAAAAGCGCTGCGCGAGGCCGTGAAGGAAACGATCGAACGGCTGAAAAAGGATGTGCTTTTGTGCACGCAGGCGGAGTTTGACGCCGACCGCGCCCGCATTCTGCCGCTGGCAAGGGCGCTCGTGCGCGGCGCGCGCCTGTTTGCCGAAAGGCTGTTTGCCGATAAACTTTCGGAAAAGGCGCTGGAATACAGCGATTTTGAGCATCTGGCGCTGCGCCTTTTGTGCGATGCGCACGGCGAAAAAACCGATACGGCGCGCGCCGTCTCGCGCGGGTTCGACGCGGTGCTGGTGGACGAATATCAGGATACGAACGAGCTGCAGGCGCTTTTGTACCGCTGCCTTGCAAACGACGATGGCTCGAACCTGTTTTTCGTCGGCGACGTAAAGCAAAGCATTTACCGCTTCCGGCTGGCAAGCCCGGAGATCTTTATCGGCAAGCGGAGGGGCTACGCGCCCTATGCGCCCGGCGGGCCGCATCCGGCCGTGCTGACGCTGGGACACAACTTTCGCAGCGCGGGCAATGTGATCGATCAGATCAACGACGTGTTTTCATGCCTGATGAGCCGCGCCGTGGGCGATGTGGATTACACGCGGGAGGAATGGCTTGTGCGCGGCACGGCCGACGCGTATGACGGCGGGCCGATGGAGCTTGTGATCGTGGACGAGAGCGCCGAGAACGCCGCGCGCGGCGATGCCGGCGCGGTGGCGGATGCGATCGCGCGGCTGGTGAACGGAGCGTTCCCCGTGCGCGAAAAGGGCGGCGGCACGCGCCCGTGCGGCTATGGCGACTGCTGCGTGCTGCTGCGCAGCCGGGCAAATTTTGCCCGGTACGAGGCCGAGCTTGCGCGGCGCGGCATCCCCGCGTTTGCCGATACGGGCGAAAGCCCCCTCACCGCAAGCGAGGTATCGCCGCTGCTTTCGCTGCTGCGCGTGATCGATAACCCCGGGCAGGATGTGCACCTTGCGGCGGCGCTGCTGTCGGTGATGTTTGCGTTTACGCCGGACGATCTAACGCGCCTGCGCGTAGGTGCGCCGCGCGGCAGCCTGTATGCGGCGCTGCTGCAAAGCGAGGAGCCGAAGGCGCAGGCGTTTTTGCAAACGCTTGCGGCGCTGCGGCGAATGGCGGCCGCCGCTTCCGTTGCGGAGCTGTGCGACGAGATCTTTGCCCGCACACACTATTTTGCGGCGGTGGGCGCGATGGAAAACGGCGCGGCCCGCCGCGAAACACTGCGCGCGTTTACTGCGTGGGCGGCGCAGATGCAGGGCACGGCAGGCGGCCTTGCCGCGTTTTTGCGCGTGGTGGACAGCGCCGTCGAGAGCGGCGCCGTACACGGCGCCGCAGCGCCCGTGCTGCCGAAGGGAGCCGTTTCAATCATGACGATCCACCGCTCCAAGGGGCTGGAATTCCCGGTGGTGATCCTTGCGGATACCGACAGGCGCTTTAATCTGCGCGATACGAGCGACCCGGTGCTGTTTCACCCCGCGCTGGGGATGGGGATGAATCTGCGCGCCGGCGAGGGAGGGCTTTTTTCCACCGCGCCGCACAGGGCCATTCGCACGGCGCAGCGCGCGGAGGCCGTCAGCGAGGAAATGCGTGTGCTGTATGTGGCGCTTACCCGCGCGCGGGACAAGCTGATTGTCACCGTGCCAATGGCAAAGCCCGAAAAAAAGCTCTGCGCCCTGGCGGTTGCCCTGCAAGGAACGAACGGCGCGGATCCCTATCTGCTGGGGCGCGCATCCTCGCTTTCGGATTGGCTGTGTACGGCGGCTCTGCTGCACCCGGACTGCGAGGAGCTGCGCCGGCTTGCCGGCGCGCCGGCGCTGCCGCTTTTGCCGGCGCGCGGGCAGCTGCACGCGGCCATCGCTGCCGCGCCCGAGGCTGTGCAGGCCGGCGCGCCGCCGCCCTTTGTGCGCACCGCGCAGCCGGACGCCGCGCTGGCCGGACAGCTGGCGCGCGGCTTTGCCGCCGCATACGAAAACACGCCGCTGTGCACGCTGCCCGCAAAGCTGAGCGTCTCCGACCTCACGCACGCGAACGCACAGCCGGTTCTGACGCGCCCTGCGTTTTTGTACGAGGAGGGCCTGACGGCTGCGGAGCGCGGCACGGCGCTGCATACGGTGCTGCAGTTTATCGATCTGGCCGCGGCGCAAAAGGATCTTTGCGCCGAGCTGGAACGGCTGATACGGGGCGGATGGCTGGACGCGGCGCTGGCCGAAAAGCTGGAACGCCTGAAGCTGACGGCGTTTTTGAACAGCCCTCTGGCCGCCCGGATGCGCGCGGCAAAAACGCTTTTGCGGGAATACGATTTTATCACGGCCGTATCCGCAAAATATGTGGACGATACGCTGCCCGAGCGCTTTGCCCATCAGCCGGTGCTGGTGCAGGGCATTGCGGACGCGGTGCTGCTGAGCGAAAGCGGGGCGGAGATCGTCGATTATAAAACGGATCGGGGCAAATCGCCCCGCGAGTTGCTGGATGCCTACGCCAGGCAGCTTTTGCTGTACAGAACCGCTGTGGAAAAGCGCCTTTGCGTACCCGTCACGCGCTGCACCCTCTATTCGTTCGCGCTGGAACAGGAGATTGATGTGCCGCCGGCGGCGCTGTAAATCCGTTTCGCGCTCCTGTCATAGCACGCTGCCGCTTGGGGCGGCTGCCATTTGTAAGGAGGAGAAAAATGCAGATACGAAAGGCCGAGACGCGGGATCTTTCCCGCATCGCCGAGATCCTGGTGTTTGTCAAGCGGATCAATTATCGGCCCATTTTTCAAAACGACGCGTATTCCTTCGGCGAGCTGCAGGTGCTGAATGTGGCGCGCCAATACGCTGCCCCGGAAATTCTGGGCCGGCTGTGGGTGTACGACGACGGCATTGTAAAGGGGCTCATTCACATCGAAGGCGAGGAGATCCGGGAGCTGTATGTCGATCACTTTTTTCAGGGGCAGGGCATCGGCGCGCAGCTCATCGAATTTGCCAAAGAGCGGTTCTTGTGCCGGCATCTGTGGGCATTGGAAAAAAACACGGCCGCCATCCGGTTTTATCGGCGGCACGGCTTTTTCCCCATCAATACCCGAAAGCTGGAAGAGGGCACAACGGAATGGCTCGTTTTGCTGGAGCGGCAGGCGCATACGGAATAAAAACGGCTTTTTGCGCGCTGCGGGCGCAAAAAGCCGAAAGACCGGGGCAAGAGACAAAGGCGAAAAGAAAAAAAGCTTGACTTCTCTGTGGCAAAGCGCTATACTATTGCTTGGAAACAAAGCAGCAGTGGCAGTGCCGCGCTCACCTTGTGTGCCTTTGGTGCCGGGTTCATACAAAAAAACGCGTATTTTTGCGCGTCTTGTTTTGTCTGTGCGAGCGGCCTGCCATCGGTGGGGCCGCTCTTTTTGCGTAGCGGTGCTTCGCTGCCGCCGGTATCCGGTAGATTGGGAGGTGCTTTATCATTAGCGGAAAAAAAGAAATGGAGATCAATGAAGCCATTCGGGACAGAGAGGTGCGTGTGATCGACGCGGACGGCAGCCAGCTTGGCATTATGCCCACGCGGGAGGCGCTGGCAAAAGCGGCGGAAAAAAATCTCGATCTTGTTAAGATCGCCCCGCAGGCGCAGCCGCCGGTGTGCAAATTTCTTGATTACGGCAAGTATCGCTTCGAGATGCAAAAGCGCGATAAGGAAGCGAAGAAAAACCAGAAGATCGTCGAGATCAAGGAGATCCGCCTTTCCCTCAACATTGATACGAACGACTTCAACACCAAGGTCGGTCAGGCCAGAAAGTTTTTGGCAAAGGGCGATAAGGTGAAGGTGTCCATTCGCTTCCGCGGGCGCGAAATGGCGCATACCGATCTGGGCCTCGATGTCCAGAAGCGATTTGCCGCCGCCCTGCCGGAGGCCGTTGTGGAAAAGCAGCCCAAGCTTGAGGGCCGGAGCATGCAGATGTTCCTTGCCCCAGCTCCCGCAAAGCAGAATTAAGGAGGAATATAAAATGCCCAAGATCAAAACACATTCCGGTGCGAAGAAACGCTTCAAGCTGACGAAAAACGGCAAGGTCAAGCGCGGCCATGCGTATCGCAGCCATTTGCTGAACGGCCACGGCAAAACGCGCAAGCTCAAACGCGCGTACCGCAAGGCCACGTATGCCGATCATACAAACGCGGCGGCTGTCAAGCGGATGCTGCCCTATGCGTAAGCGCCCGGAGCACGGGTCGTACACCATCTGACAGGTAAAGGAGATTGTAAAATATGGCACGGATCAAAGGCGCGATGATGACGCGGAAAAGACGGAAAAAGACCCTGAAGCTTGCGAAGGGCTATTGGGGCAGCAAATCCCGGCATTTTAAAATGGCCAAAGAGCAGGTGATGAAGAGCGGCAACTATGCATTTGCAGGCCGCAAGCAGAAAAAACGCGATTTTCGCCAGCTGTGGATCACCCGTATCAACGCGGCCTGCCGCGCGCAGGGCGTGAACTATTCCACCTTTATGAACGGCCTGAAAAAGAGCGGCATCGAGCTGAACCGCAAGATGCTGTCCGAGATGGCCATCCATGACCCGAAAAGCTTTTCTGCCCTTGTCGAAACCGCGAAGAAGGCCGCGAAATAAGCACAGCGAACCGCCCGGGCACAGCGTGCACGGGCGTTGCTTTGTATCACGGGGAAAAGCGGGTTTGCGGCGCGTACAGGCGGCGTGCGCAATGGCCTTGGCGTGCCCTGGTGTTGAAAGCGGCCGGGAACGGAAAGGGGAGGTGCACCAATGCAAAAAACCATACAAAGCCGCGAAAACGAGCGCGTCAAGCATGCCTGCGCGCTGCGCGAAAGCGCTGCGCGCCGCCGTGCCGAGGGGCTGTTTTTTGCTGAGGGGCTGCGCCTTTGCACCGATCTGGCGCAAAGCCTTGCGCCAGAGGAGGTATATTATACCGAGCGCCTCCTGCGGGCGCATCCCGGCATCGCGCAGTTGCCCGGGCAGCATGCTCTGATCAGCGAGGCCGTGGCGGATAAGCTTTCCGATACCCGTTCGCCGCAGGGGCTGTTCTGCATTTTTCCGCGCAGGGTGCAGACGCTCTGCGGCCTTGGCCGCGGCAGGCGCTACCTTTGCATGGAGCATGTGCAGGATCCGGCCAATGTGGGCGCGCTTTTGCGCAGCGCGGCGGCATTTGGCTTTCACGGCGCCGTGCTGTGCGGCGATTGTGCCGACCCCTTTGCGCCCAAGGCCGCGCGCGCCTCGATGGGGGCGCTCGCACGGATGACGCTGATGCTTGCGGATGAAACAAAACAGGCAATCGATGCGTTTCATTTATGCGGGATCCGTGTGATCGCGGCGGCGCTGGAACATTCCGCTTTGCTGGAGACGGCGCAGGCCGCCCTTCCCGGCGGCGTGGCGGTGCTGATTGGCAACGAGGGCAACGGCCTTGCGCCGCAAACCGTTGCGGCGGCGGATATGGCTGTGCGCATCCCGATGGCAAACGGTGTGGAATCGCTGAATGCTGCCGTGGCGGGCAGTGTACTGCTGTGGCATTTTCGGGGGGTGTAGCGATGGACGACGCACAGAGGAAGAGGGCCGAATGGCTGTGGCTTGCGGCGGCGCTGGGCCCCGCCGCGGAAAACAGCGGCCGGGTGCTGCGGATGTTCCCGCAGGTGAGCGAGCTGCTGCAGGCTTTGTACAGCGAGGATCTTTCGGCGCTCTTTACCCCGGCGCAATTAGAGGCTTTGCGCGCGACCCGGCCCGAAGACTATGTTGCCCGTATGGACGACTGCAAGCGCTGCCGGGTCGGGATCCTCACATGGGAGGACGACGATTATCCCGCGCTTGTGCGGACGATCTCCACGCCGCCGCCGGTGCTGTATTACCGCGGCGATGCCTCTTTGCCAAACCGCAGCTTTTTGTTTGCCATTGTGGGCACACGCCGCCCCTCCGCTTACGGGGTAGAGGCAACGGCCGCTATTGCGGGCAGTTTGGTGCGCTCCGGTGTGGTGCTGGTTTCCGGCCTTGCGACGGGGCTGGACAGCGAGAGCCACAAGGCCGCGGTGCAGGCCGGCACGCCCACTGTGGCGTGCATTGCGTTCGGGCACGATCTGTGTTATCCCGCCTCGAACCGAAGGCTGAAGGATGTGATCGAGCGGCAGGGCCTTGTGCTGAGCGAATACCCGCCGGGAACGCCGCCGCTCAAGCATCATTTTTTGCAGCGCAACCGGCTCATCGCCGGGCTTTCGCGCGGGCTGTGCGTGGCCGAGGCCCGCAAGCGCTCCGGCACAATGAATACGGTTGCGGCTGCGCTGGAGGCCGGGCGCGATGTGTTCAGCGTACCGGGCAGTATTTTTTCGCCGCTGTGCGAGGGAACCAATCAACTGCTGCGCGACGGGGCGGCCCCCGCTTTGGGAGGCACGGACATTCTGCTGTGGTATGGGCTCACATCGAACGTGCAGCCCGAGCACCCCGCAGACAAAGCGGCGCAGCCGGAAACGGAACTGAGCCCGAACGCAAGGCACATGCGCGAGGCGCTGAGCGCTGCCGCGCCGCAGACGCTGGAGACGCTGTGCACAAAAACGGGCCTTGCGCCGTCGCGGGCCATGGCGGCACTGACAGAGCTGGAGATCGCCGGCCTTTCTACGCAGCTGGCCGGGCGGCAGTTTCAGCTGAAATAGAGGACGGCTGTTTGCAGTGCGCCCGGGGCGGCTCGATCCCTCCCGGAACGCGGGCTGAATACGGCCTGGAAGGTGAGGACGGTAGCTTCATGTCAAAACTTGTGATTGTAGAATCTCCGGCGAAAGCCAAAACTATTCGGAAATATCTGGGCGGCGGCTATGAGGTGACGGCCTCTATGGGCCACATCCGCGATCTGCCGCAGAGCAAGCTGGGCATTGATGTGGAGAACGGCTACGTGCCGCAATATATCAATATCAAAGGGAAAGAAAAGATCATTCGGGAATTAAAGCACCTTGCGCGCGAGAGCGACGAAGTGTTCCTCGCAACCGACCCGGACCGCGAGGGCGAGGCCATCAGCTGGCACCTTGCCAATCTGCTGGGGCTGGATGTGAGTGCGCCCAATCGCGTAACATTTGGCGAGATCACCAAAAAGGGCGTTACCCAGGGGATGGCCGCGCCGCGCGCGATCGATATCAATCTGTTCAATGCCCAGCAGGCGCGCCGTGTGCTGGACCGGCTGGTGGGCTATAAGCTTTCGCCGTTTTTGTGGCGGAAGGTGCGGCGCGGCCTTTCTGCCGGCCGCGTGCAGAGCGTGGCCGTGCGGCTGATCGTGGACCGTGAAAAGGAGATCGAAGCCTTTCAACCGGAGGAATACTGGAACATTGACGCCGTGCTTACGCCGCCCGCTTCGGCCCGAAAATTTACTGCGCGCTTAACGGCGCTGGCCGACGGCACAAAGCTCAGCGTAACAAACGCTGCGCAGAGCGAGCAGATCATCGCGGCGCTGAACGGCGCGGAATACAAGGTTGCGTCTATCGGCAAGGGCAAGCGCAGGCGTTCGCCCGCGCCGCCGTTCATCACCTCCACGCTGCAGCAGGAGGCAAGCCGCCGCTTCGGCTTTTCGGCCACGCGCACCATGCGCGCGGCGCAAACGCTGTACGAGGGCGTTGATATCGCCGGGCAGGGCACGATGGGCCTGATCACCTATATGCGTACCGACAGCCTGCGCATTGCCGACGAGGCGCAGGCGGCCGCACGCGATTTTATCACAAGCACCTATGGCGCGCAGTATGCCCACAAGGGCAAGCGCGTGTACAAAAGCAAAAACGCCACGGCCGCGCAGGACGCGCACGAGGCGGTGCGCCCCACCAATCCCGCGCTCACGCCCTCCGAGGCGGAAAAGAGCATTTCCGGCGATACGGCAAAGCTGTATCGGCTGATTTGGAGCCGCTTTATTGCCAGCCAGATGAGCGATTGTCAGATGGACACCGTAGCCGCCGATATTACGGCGGCGGGGTATCTGTTCCATGCCAGCGGCTTTGTGGTAACGTTCGACGGCTTTACCGCCCTGTACGAGGAGGCCACCGAAGAAAAGGAAAAAAAGGAGACGGCGCTTCCTCCGCTGGAGGAAAATATGGCGCTGAGCCTGCGGGAATTAAAGCCCGAGCAAAAATTTACCCAGCCGCCCGCGCGCTACAGCGAGGCGACGCTGATCAAAGCGCTGGAGGAAAACGGCATCGGCCGTCCTTCCACCTATGCGCCCACCATTACAACGATCCTCGACCGCAATTACGTGGAGCGCGATCAGAAAAAGCTGGTGCCCACGGTACTGGGCCGCGCCATCAATGAGCTGATGAACGAGCAGTTCCCCAAAATTGTGGATGTGAAGTTTTCTGCCCAGATGGAGGAAGAGCTGGACACCATCGAAAACGGCAAGGCCGACTGGCAGTCTGTGATCGACGGTTTTTATAAGGATTTCGATCAAACGCTGAGGGCCGCCGAGGAGCGGATGGAGGGCAAGCGCATTCGGGTGCCGGATGAAGAAACCGATGAGGTCTGCGAGCTGTGCGGCCGCAAAATGGTAATCAAAACGGGGCGCTACGGCAAATTTCTCGCCTGCCCGGGATTCCCCGAGTGCCGCAACACAAAGCGGCTGGTAAAGGATGCGGGCGGCGCCTGCCCAAAATGCGGAGGCCGGATGCTGGTGCGGCAATCGAAAAAGGGGCGCATCTTTTATGGGTGCGAAAAAAGCCCGGCCTGCGATTTTATGACGTGGAACGAGCCCACTGCCGAAAAGTGCCCGCAGTGCGGCGCAACGCTTTTTAAAAAGGGCGGCCGCAGCGGAATGCTGCTGTGCGAAAAAGAGGGCTGCGGCTATTCCCGCCCGATGGACGCCGGAAAAAAGAGCGCCGGGGAGGCGTAGCGGCGCAGACGCGTGGGCCCGGCCCATGCTTTGGCGCATTGGCCGAAGGCGGCCCGCAGAATAGGCCGCCGAAAAGCCCGCAAACCGGTTTGGCGCACAACCCCCGGCCTGCGGCGCCGGGAACGCCGACGGGAAGGATTTGCCGCAAGGAAGGAAAGGAGCCGCCATGCAAATACGCATCATCGGCGCGGGGCTCGCGGGCTGCGAGGCAGCGCTGTACCTCGCGCGGCGCGGATACGATGTTGTGCTGTGCGAGCAAAAGCCGCACCGATTTTCTCCCGCGCACAAAAACGCGGATCTTGCCGAGCTGGTATGCTCCAATTCGCTGAAGGCAGACCGGCTGGATTCCGCCTCCGGCCTTTTAAAGGCCGAGATGCGCCTGCTGGGCTCGTCGCTGCTGGGCGTGGCGGAAGGCTGCCGCGTTGCGGCAGGCGGCGCGCTTGCGGTAGACCGCGCGGCGTTTGCGGCGGGCGTAACGGCGCTTGTGAAGGCCCAAGCGCATATTCGGCTGATTTTGGGCGAGGTGACGGCGCTGGACGAGGCCGCGCCCGATACGCTGGTGCTGACGGCCACAGGCCCGCTCACCGAGGGCGCGCTCGCGGCAGAGATTGCCCGCCTTACCGGCGAGCGCTCGCTCGCCTTTTACGATGCCGCCGCGCCGATCGTCACGGCGGACAGCATTGACCGGGAAAAGGTGTTCGCGGCATCCCGCTATGGGCGCGGTACGGCCGATTATCTGAACTGCCCGTTTGACCGGGCCGGATACGAGGCGTTCCATGCCGCGCTGATCTCGGCCGAGCGCGCGCCGCTGCACGGCTTTGACGAGCCGCAGAACGTGTACGAGGGCTGCATGCCCATCGAGGTGATGGCGCGGCGCGGCGCAGACACCATGCGCTATGGCCCGCTGCGCCCCGTGGGCCTTACCGACCCGCGCACCGGGCACCGCCCGTGGGCAAACGTACAGCTGCGGGCGGAGAACACGGCCTGCACGATGTACAATCTGGTCGGCTTTCAGACAAACCTGAAATTCGGCGAGCAGAAGCGCGTGTTCCGCATGATCCCCGGGCTGGAACGCGCGGAATTTGTGCGCTGGGGCGTGATGCACCGCAATACGTTTTTAAACAGCCCCGCGCTGCTGGACGCGGATCTTTCGCTGCGCAAGGCGCCCAACGTGTTTTTTGCGGGGCAGATCACGGGCTTTGAAGGCTATATGGAAAGCGCGGCCTGCGGCCTGCTTGCGGCGCGCGGTATGGAGGCGCGCCTTGCCGGGCGGGCGTTTGTGCCGCCGCCGGCAGATACGATGTGCGGCGCGCTGCTGCGCTATATCACATCGCCCGCGCGGGATTTTCAGCCGATGGGTGCGAACATGGGGCTTTTGCCGAGCCCGGAGCAGCGCATGCGCGATAAGCGCCTGCGTTATGCCGCCGTGGCGCAGCGGGCTATGGAAAGCATGGAGCGCTATGTAAAAAGCCCGAACGGCGCGACGGCCTGAACGGCGCTGCGATCAGGATCATGTAATCGTCCGGACGGCGCGGCGGCCTGCAGGACATGGCCGCCGGAACGGCCGGATCGAAGCCTTTGCGCAGATCGGGGCCATTGCAAGCAATCGAAAAACGCAAAACCACAGCCGCCATGCGCGCGGCGGAAAGGGATAAGCCTATGAAGATCATCATCGACGCGATGGGCGGCGACAATGCCCCAAAGGAAATGCTGCTGGGCGCGGCGGCTGCCGTGCGGGAATACGGCGTGCAGATTGTCGCGGTGGGCCGCCGCGAGCAGATCGAGGAATGCGCGAAGGAGAACGGTATCGAGCTTGCGGGCATCACGGTGGCGAACGCAAGCGAGACGATTGAAATGTGCGACGAGCCAACGGCGGCCATCCGCCGCAAAAAGGACTCATCCATGGTGGTGGGCCTGCGGATGCTGGCGGCGGGCGAGGGCGACGCGTTTGTCTCGGCCGGGGCTACGGGCGCGCTGCTTGCGGGCGCCACACTGATCGTCAAGCGCCTGAAGGGCGTAAAGCGCCCGGCCATCGGCACGGTGATCCCCGGCGCGCAGCAGCCGTACCTGCTGCTGGATTCGGGCGCGAATGTGGAATGCCGCCCCGAGATGCTGAACGCCTTTGCCGTGATGGGCAGCGTGTACATGGAAAAGGTGATGGGCCGCAAAAACCCGGCCGTGGCGCTGGTAAACAACGGCGCGGAGGAGACAAAGGGAACGCCCGCCTATGTGCAGGCGCACGGGCTGCTGCGGGCAAACCGGAATATCCGGTTTGCCGGCAACATCGAGCCGCGCGACGTGCCCGCGGGGAATGCTGACGTAGTGGTATGCGACGGCTTTACGGGCAACGTAATCTTAAAACTTACCGAGGGCGTTGCCAAAATGCTGATGGGTGAGCTGAAAAGCGTGTTTATGAGCAGCCCCAAAACCAAGCTTGCCTATTTGCTGGTAAAGGACGGCCTGCGCGGCTTTAAAAAGAAGCTGGACGCCGACGAGCACGGCGGCGCGCTGATGCTGGGCGTTTCAAAGCCTGTGATCAAGGCGCACGGATCGTCGAATGCGAAGGCGTTCTGCAACGCCATCCGCCAGGCAAAGCTGTGTGTGGAGCGCGGCGCGGTGGAGAGCATGCGCGAAAAGCTGGCCGCCGCAGACGACGCCGAACAGGCACAGGAACAATCTGGCCCGGCCGTACGGTGCAAAGAGAAAAAGGAGTAAAGACCATGCGCGATATGCGGGAGCTGGAAGCGGCGCTGCATCATACCTTTAAAAATCCTTCGCTGCTGGCGACGGCACTGACGCACACCTCCTACGCCAACGAGGCGCGCCGGGGCGTGCGCCACAACGAGCGGCTGGAATTTCTGGGCGATTCGGTACTGTCCATCGTAGTGGCGGAATATCTGTTTACCCACAAGAACATGCCGGAGGGCGATTTGACGCGCATGCGCGCAAGCCTGGTGTGCGAAGCCGCGCTGTTCGAGTTTGCAAAGCAGATCTCGCTGGGCGATTATCTGCGGCTGGGCAGAGGCGAGGAACGCGGCGGCGGGCGCAGCCGGCCCAGCATCGTATCCGACGCGTTTGAGGCGGTGATCGCGGCGTTGTATCTGGACGGCGGCATGGAAGCGGCGCGCGCGTTTATCCTGCCGTTTGTCACGGGTGCACTCACGGACGCCGCCGCCGAGGAGGATTACAAAACCCGCCTGCAGGAGATTGTGCAGCAAAACCCCGAGGAACGGCTGCGCTATGTAGTAACGGACGAATCGGGGCCGGATCACAATAAGCACTTCGTGGTGGAGGTGCACCTGAATTCCAATTGCGTGGGGCGCGGCGAGGGGCACAGCAAAAAGCTGGCCGAGCAGCAGGCGGCCCGCGAGGCGTTGGAGCTGATGGGGTACTGAGCCGCCTGCAGGCGACCGGGGCTGCCGTAAAAGCAGCCTGCCGGTAAACCCTGCGGCTTTGTTTTCTTACCGAACCGGCCGCAAAAGGGCGGAACGATCAGAAAACGAACCGTCTTTCATAAAGGAGAACATACATGGTTTTAAAGGCGCTGGAAATACAGGGCTTTAAATCGTTTCCGGACCGCATCCGCATCGCCGTCGAGCGGGGGATCACCGCTGTGGTGGGACCGAACGGCAGCGGAAAAAGCAATATCTCCGACGCAATCCGCTGGGTGTTGGGAGAGACGAGCGCCAAGCAGCTGCGCGGCGGCGGAAAAATGGAGAACGTGATTTTCGGCGGCACGCAGCAGCGCGGCGCAATGGGATACGCAGTCGTCAATCTGGTGGTGGACAACACCGACCGCCGCATCGACGTGGACAGCGACGAGGTGACGATCGGGCGCAAATACTACCGTTCGGGTGAAAGCGAATATTCCATCAACGGGCAGAATGTGCGCCTGCGCGATATTTACGAGCTGTTTTTGGATACGGGCCTTGGCCGGGACGGATATTCCGTCATCGGGCAGGGCAGGATCGCCGAGATCGTGAGCGCGAAATCTGCCGAGCGGCGCGAGATTTTTGAAGAGGCGTCCGGCATTGCAAAATACCGTTACCGCAAAAACGAGGCCGAACGGCGCCTCGACTCCGCCGAAGAAAACCTGGTGCGTCTGCGCGATATTCTGGGCGAGCTCACCGAGCGCGTCGGCCCGCTGGAGCGCGAGAGCAAAAAGGCAAAACAATATTTGGAGCTGGCCGGCCGCCGCAAAGAGCTGGAGGTAACGCTCTGGGTGGATACCGTGCACAAGGCGCGCGAAACCGTGCGCGAGCAGCAGCGCCGAATCGAGACCGCCAACGCGGATTACCAGCGTGTGGGCAGCGAGATCGACGCCATCGATGCCGAAACCGAGGCGGCGCGCGCGGAAATTGGGCGGCTGATCGGCGATGCCGACCGCTGCAACAGCGAGATCCGCGCCGTTACAGAGCGCATTTCGGGCGCGGATGCGCGCCTTGCGGTGCTGAACAACGATATCGAGCATAACAACGCCTCCATTGCGGCGCTCCGCGAAGAGCTCAGCCAAAGCGGCCTTGGACGTGAGGCCAAGGCCGCTGAGGCCGAAACGCACCGGCAGGCCATCGCGGCCTGCGGGCAGCGGGCGCAAACGCTTGCCGCAAAGGCGCAGGCGTGCGAGGCGCAACTGGACGAGCTGCAGCAGAAAAGCGCCGCCGCCGGCGCGCGCCGCGGCGCGC
>CAJUMH010000015.1 GCA_910587145.1 uncultured Ruthenibacterium sp.
CGCCGCTGTTCCGGTTGCCGCTGTTCCAATCGCCGCTGTTGCAATCGCCGCTGTTGCAAAGTCCGGTGCAACCCTTTCCCGTATTCACAATTTCAAGCAATTCAGCCCACGGAATTTCACGCACGATTTCAAGTTTGTTGGTACAACATTTATCCCCTTCTTCCGCAATGTCACCGTAGGCAATCACTTCTGCAACCTTATTTTCCGGGTTGAAATTGTAGTAATTGAAGCAATCAGCCGCCTTTTTGCAGAAGTGCATCCCACGCCCGCACCGGATCGGGTTAATATCTTCTTCAAATTTGCCGGGGCAAGTGTACTGTTTTGTGTTCCCGTTCGGGCTGCAAGTCCAATCAGGATTGAACACCTTGAACCCTTTAACAACTCCTGTTTCACTCATTTTGTTTATCCTCACTTTCTGCCATCAGGCAATTTCATTCAGGGGAACTTCAATTCCCGTGTATTCGGTGAACTTTACGGAAGAAATAAAGTAACTCCAATTTGTCAGCTTCACCGCATAGCCCCACGGGAAAACGCCATCCCTTAACCCTTGCATTACCCATTCTTTGGATTTCTTCATCAGCTTTGCCGCAAGGGTAACGGGCAAATTCACAACCCCGTCATGCTGAACCGTTGCAGCGGGTTCAAACATTTCAAAGTAGGTTTCCTGAACCCCCAACGCACGGGCAATTTCCTGTTTGCGGTCTTTGGAAGGCTCATTCTTGCCGGAAAGGTATTGACTGATAGAGGATTTACCAATCCCGGTAAGGTCTGAAAGTTTGGATTGTGTCAAGTCCAAATCTTTCATAAGGTTTTTCAATTTGTCTGCAAATGTCATGTTCACTTCATCCTTTCTTTGTTCAGCCCTCGATCATGGGGCTTTTGTTGTACTGTTCCTGAATTCTGATCCGGTACTTGCCGCCGATTTCCTCACGGTGCAAAATCCTGAATTCGTTGCCCTTATCACGCAAGGTTTCAAGGTACTTTGCCGCTTCATTCTGTGTGTCGAACTCCAAAACCCGATCAATACACGCTGCAATTACTTTCTTCATCCTGTTCACCGCCTTTCTGTTTGGTTCAATCATTTTGAACTTTCATGGTAAAAAAATATGCCTGAATTTCATCACTTGCCAAATCAAGAACTTCCAATGCCTTTTGAATTTCCGGCTGCTTAAAAGCAATCTTGTTGTTCAATTTCATTGAAATAGTTCTTTCGGAAAGCCCCATTCTTTCAGCGAATACCGCTTGTGTTCCGCACTTTTCAACGATCCTTCCGTTTAACTTTGCATAATCGTATGCCATGATTTCACCCCTTTCTTAACATCCTAAGTGATTTACAATGTCCCGGATCATTGCTGTACCTGAATCCATAGAAACATTTATCTTTTTTGTTCCACCTTCAAAAGCTGCTGTTACAATCTCGCTTTCGCTGTCATAGGTAAGGGAAACAAGGTCAGCCGCCCCACGGGTTTTCTGTAAAACCTTACAAAGCAATTTGCAAATGGTTTCTTTATCTTCCCCGCCGCTTTCTGCCACAAAATCAAAGGCTTCAATCTGTTCTTTTGTCAGGGGGTTATTGTATTCCACATATCCCCACGCTTCACGCCCGATTTTCCCAACATATTCCCGGTTGTCGAAATTGTGAATCAGCATTGCCGGATTGTCGGCGGGTTTAGGATATGCCCCCGGTGTAATCGGTCTTAAAGTGCTATAATATCTAAACATCTTCATCATCCTTTCTTCAATAATTCAAGCACCCATTCAAGAATTTTTGCGGCTTGATCGTACCTTGCGAAAAGAATTTCATCCTTGTAAATGCCGCTTTCATATTCTTTTGCTTGCTTTTTCTGAAATTCAATTTCATGTTCAACTTTGGAAATAATTTCTTCCACGGTTAGCATCCTTTCTATTTTGTAGGGGGGAAGAAGCTGTTTAGGCTTCTTCCTCGAACTCTACATTGCAATCACCGCAAATAACATGAACTTCCTTTGTTGCCCGGATAATGCAGCCGCACATAGGGCAAACATATTTCCGGCTTGATTGTTTGGTTTTCGCCGCACCGGGGATTTTCGGAAGGCTCTTTCTGTGAAGTTCAAACTTCTTATCCTGCATACCGTCAACAAAGGCTTTTGCTTCATCATTCAGGCTTGTTTTAGTCCAGCCGTATTTTGCATCCTTTTCAACCGTCAAGCCGTGCTGTTCAGCCGCTTCCTTGTATTTCTTATTGTGGTATGTGCCGCCCCTGCTTGTGTCCTGAACCCCAATTTGCAGATTGTAAAGGTGAACCATTTCATGTAAAAGGGTTTCCGCAACCTGTTCAAAAGGTCTTGCAAGGTGTTCCGCACAAATATTGATTTCATAGAAGCCATCATCTTTCTTCATAGCTTCCAAATCTTCTTTTGTCAGTGTGGAAAGGTCTGCAACCTTCTTCTGTTCGCCAACCGTCCACGCCTTCCAAGCGGTACACCACCCATAAGCACCCTTTGTTGTGTCCGGGCTTACCGTGATAACGGGGGTTTGAAGTTCATTGTTATAGAACTTTTCGTTGAACTTTGAAAATAAACTTTCAAGTTTTTCAATTACGGGCTTCAAACTTGTTTCTTTCATCTGTGCTACCACCTTTCTAATTACTGCATCCAGCAAGCGGCATCGTGGCAATGTGCGTATTTTTCAGCGGTTGAACCGTTTGGATTTTCAAAAATCACAACCCGCTTTGCAAGCCATCCGAATTTTGTACCGCAAATTTCATTCAGCATTTCCAACATTCCCCGTGCCTTTTCAAAATTTTCCTGTGCAACCTCATTGATCTTCTGAATACGCTCTTTCATAATCACTTCATCCTTTCTATGCTTGCCGTTGCAGCGGCTTGTTTGTTGCTGTTTGGTTCAATTCCCTTGAACTTGTCTTTATTATAGCACCCGGTTTTGAAGTTGTCAATAGGTTTTTTCAAATTTTTTGAACTTTTTTTCCTAACCCTCTTGAACTTTTCTTCAAGGTGCGTTATAATGTAATTACCCCAACAAGGAAAGGAAGTGATTGCATGAAGAAATTCACCACGGCTGATAGATTGAAGCAGATCATGGGTGAAAGGGGGTTAAAACAAGTTGATATTTTGGAAGCCTGCAAGCCGTACTGCGAAAAATACCATGTTCAGCTAAAGAAAAATGATCTAAGTCAGTATGTTTCCGGGAAAGTAGAACCCAAACAAGATAAGCTGTCTATTCTGGGTTTGGCTCTGAATGTCAATGAAGTTTGGCTTATGGGGTACAATGTTCCCGCTGGAAGGGAAGAATTAGCCCAACTTGAACGGAAGCTGCAAAACGAAGCCGCCGCCTGTGAAATGTTTGAACGGTGTTATGGGAAAGAAGCATTTCAAGCGGTCAAACTTTTCCTACAACTTGATACATTGGATCAAGGGCGTATCATTGGTTCTATGGAAACAATGCTGAATGATGAAAAATACTCCATTCAAAAAGAATCATCAAGCGGGAAGGCAATATAATCTTTGTGGATTTTAGTTCAAGATAAGTTCAAGATAGGTTCAAGTTTCCGGTTCAAGATGAAATCCTTGAAATATCGGGAAAGTTCAAGTAGTTCAAGTTGTTTTGCGTTTCTTTGTAGATATGATTTTTTTCAACGCAATTTTGCATTGATTTTGAAAAATATAAAAGAAATAAAAAAGCATCTTGAACTTGAACCACTTGAACCTTGAAAAGTTAATTTCAAATTAAGAAAGGAATTTTGCTATGAGTGCAAAGAACAGGGTTATCAACGGCGATTATGCCGGAAGTCAGGTTGTGGGCGGGGGTGCTGCCAATGCTGCGATTTCATTGGGGATCATCAAGCAATTACGCCTGAACAGTTCCACCGTTGAAAGCTATGAAGTTTTGGGCGGTGTTGCCGGGGCGGTTTCTAAAAATGGCTATCAGGTGAAAATCATCTTCAAAGACGGGAAGAAAAGCCTGTTGGAAGTAGATGAAAAATTATATAAAGCCATCGTTCAGGCTTGCTTCTAAACAAAAAAATATCCCCCGTCAGTGCTGCAACACCAACGGGGGAAGCGACCATAAATCAGGATGAAGTGATTTAGGCGGTCTGTCTATATTATATCACTTCACGGCTGATTTTTCAAGATAGGCGGTGAAGTTATGAAAAATCCTAATGGATATGGAACAGTAACGAAGCTGTCAGGGAACAGGCGAAAGCCCTATATCGTGAAGGAAGGTGTATCAGGAAGGCAAAAGCCCATAGGTTACGCCGCCACACGGGAAGAAGGGTTGATAATGCTTGCCAATTACAACAATGATCCGTGGGATATTGAAACGGAAAAAATCACTTTTCAAGAACTCTATGAATTGTGGCTTGAAAAGCGGGCTGTGAAATTGGGCGATTCAAACAGAAGTTCCCTGAAATCTGCATATAAGCATTGTTCCAAGCTGAAAAAATTGAAGTATAAGCAAATCAAATCATACCAAATGCAAGATTGCATTGATAGCTGCGGCTGTGGATATTCCACGCAAGGGGCGATAAAGAACCTTTTCGGGCATCTTGACCGTTTCGCAATGGAACTTGATATAATTTCAAAATGCTGTTCCGATCTGCTTACCTCTGAACCAATACCGGAAACAAGCAAGGCAATTTTTACAGATGAAGAAGTTTCCCGGCTGTGGGAAAATCAAAATTTCCCGTGGGTTGATTCAGTTCTGTTCTTCCTTTACACGGGGTTCAGAATTTCAGAAATGATTGAATTGAAAGTTTCCACTATTGATTTTGAAGTGGGTACAATGCAAGGGGGAACGAAAACAGCGGCGGGAAAGAACAGGCTTGTTCCAATTCATTCAAAAATTCAACACATTGTTCAAAGACGGGTTGAACAGTCCAAAAGCGGCTATTTGTTTGAGTACAACGGGAAGAAGCTGAATCAAACCCAATACCGGGCATTGTGGGCTGAAATCATGGGGAAGCTGAAAATGCAACATACCCCGCATGAGTGCCGCCACACATTCAGAAGCCGCCTTGATTCTGCCGGGGCAAACAAGGTGTGTATTGATCGAATTATGGGGCATAAATCGAAAGGAACGGGGGAACGGGTTTACACCCATAAAAATATAGAAGAACTCAAATTGAACATTGAACTAATAACAAATTAGTAACAAAAAAGGCGGGAAGCCCCGAAAAATCAGGGTTTCCCGCCGTTTCTGTGTTTATTATACCACATTTTTTGCCGGGAACAACCGATTTTTGCGACAAGCCCCGTTTTGCACCTGCTTTGGAGCAAGCCCCGTTTTGCGCCTATTTTTGAACAGAGCCGATTTTGCGAAAATGACAGATCTGTCATTTTCGCAAAGCCGAAAAAGCCCAAAATTCCGGGCCGAACGGCACCTTTGAAAGCACGAAAAGTGCACACTTCACAAAACGGGAAAAATGTGCGAAAATAAGAGGGAAGGAGGGAGACAGAGCGATGGCGCAAAAAAATTGCAGAGACGAAGCGCCCGAAAAGCTATGCAAATCAACAAAATACAGCGAGGAGGTGAAAACGGCCTGCCTGTGCGCGTTGCTTTCGGCAAACAGCCTTTCGGCGGTGGCAAGGCGATACCATATCCCGAAAAGCACTTTAAGTGCTTGGAAGGCGAAGGCGGAGGCCCTGGATGCGGCCGGCGAAAAAAGCCTGTGGACCCAGGCGCGGGAAGAGCAGGTAAAGCGCATTACGGTGAAAGCGGCCGAGGGGGCGCGGCTTTCGGCGGAGCTGATGTGCCGGCGGCTGGAGGCCGGAGCGCGCAATCTTGCGCGGTGCGAGCAGATCGACCGGATGCTGCTGGGCGGCGAGGAAAGCGACGGCCTTGTGCTGGTGGACGGAACGGCGGTGGACGAGGCGCGCGAGCGCGTGCGGCTGACGCCGGAGCTGGAAAAACGGCTGAACGACGAACGGGCAAAGCGCAGCGGCGCCATCCCTTCAGACGCGGCATTGAGCACAATGCTGCGGGCGCTTTCGAGCATCTCGGAAAAAGGCGCGGGCGAGCTGGGCGCGGCGGTGGGCGATGGCGACGAAAACACAGCGGCGCTGCTCGAATGCGTGGAGGGAGACGAGTGGTAGCGCCGGCAAGCAGCGCGCGCCAGCCGTGCGGGCAACAGAGGCCGGCCGGCGCAGGCACGCCGGCAGCAGGGGTCAAAGCGCAGGCACGCCGGCAAGCGCAAGCCGGGCCCGGCTGCGGGCGGCCGATGTTTGGGCAAAATGTGCAGGACAGCACGAGCCTGCCGGCACATGTTCAAAGCCGGGCCCATGCCAAAGGAGGTGAACAAAAAGAGACATGGCGGTGAACACCAAAAAGTATTTGGAGCAATATTTGTGCATCCGCACAAAAAACGCCGAGATCGTGCCGCTGCGCCTGAACGCGCCGCAGAACAAGCTGTATCGTGCGCTGGCGGCGCAGGCGCGGGCGGGCAAGCCCTTGCGCGCCATTGTGCTGAAGGCGCGGCAGATGGGCTTTTCCACGCTTACCGAGGCGTTGATCTTCAAGCGGACGGCAACGCGCCGGGCCGTGCGCAGCGGCATTGTGGCGCACCGGGACGACAGCTCGAACAATCTGTTCAATATGTCGAAGCGGTTTTACGACAATCTGCCGCCGGCGCTGCAGCCGCAGTGCCGGGCAAGCAACGCGCGGGAGCTGGTGTTTGATACGCCCGGCGGCGCCGGCCGGGCGGGCGGCGCGGGGCTGGGCAGCTCCATCAAGGTGATGACGGCGGGCGGCCCGGGGATCGGCCGTTCGGAGACGTTCCAGAACCTGCATCTTTCGGAATACGCATTCTGGCCGGGCGACAAGGAGGCAACGCTGGCGGGCCTGCTGAACGCCGTGCCGGACGCGCCGGATACGATGGTGGTGATCGAGAGCACGGCAAACGGGTTCGATGCGTTCAAGCGGCGCTGGGACGACGCCGTGGCCGGCAAAAGCGGCTTTGTGCCGGTGTTCTGCGCGTGGTGGGAGCTGGAGGAATACCGCCGCGCGCCGGAGCCGGGCTTTGCGCGCACCGCCGCGGAGGAAGCGCTGGCCGGGCTGTATGGGCTGGACGACGCGCAGCTGGCATGGCGGCGGGCCTGCATTCGGGATGTGTGCGGCGGCGATGTGGAGCTGTTCCATCAGGAGTATCCCAGCTGTCCGGAGGAGGCGTTTTGCTCCACGGGCTCGTGCATCTTCGATAAAACGGCGCTTACGGCGCGTCTGGCGGCGGCTCCTCCGCCCGTGCGGCGGGTGCGGTTCAGCTATGTGGAACGCGGCGAGATGCTCACGCTGACAGGCGTAGAGGACGACCCCCGCGGCCCGGTGCTCGTGTACCGCGCGCCGGAGCCGGGCCGGCCGTATGTGATCGGCGGGGATACGGCGGGCGACGGCAGCGATTGGTTTACGGGGCAGGTGCTCGACAACGTTACGGGCGAGCAGGCGGCGGTGCTGCGCCAGCAGTTCGACGAGGATGAATACGCGCGGCAGATGATGTGTCTGGGCTACTGGTACAATACGGCGCTGCTGGGCATCGAGGTGAATTTTTCCACCTTTCCTGTAAAGGAATGCACGCGGCTTTGCTATCCGCGGCAGTACCAGCGCGAGGTGCAGGACAGCTACACCGGGCGCCTGCAGCAGCGATTTGGCTTTCGCACCGACCAAAAAAGCCGCCCGGCGGCCATTGCGCAGCTGGTGCGCTATGCGCGCGAACACCCCGAGGGCCTGTGCGACGCCGAAACACTGCGCGAAATGCTGACATTTGTAAAAAACGAGCGCGGCCGGCCCGAGGCCATGCGCGGCGAGCATGACGATCTTGTTATGGCGCTGGCCATCGCACACGCGTGCCGCGCGCAGCAAAGCAATTTGCCGCAGGCCTGCGAAGCGCGCGCGGCGTGGGCGCCGGGGTGGAACGAGGACGGCGCGCAGGACGAGGCGCTGGAAGAATTTTTGGCATTTGGCAGAGAGGAGTTTTAAAAAATGTGGATCAAAAGAACGGAATATATAAGCCTGTGCGAGCGGCTGGCGCGCCTGGAGGCAGCGGAAAACGCGCGGCAAAGCGAGCTGCTGCGCAGCAAAACGGCGCTGCAGAACACAGACGCCGCGGCGGACGCGCGCAGGCTGGCGGTGCAGTTTGAAAATCTGCTGGCCTACGATGGCACGGCGCAGACGGGAGGACAGACGGATGCGGAGGAATGATGCGCGGAGCGCGGCATACCCCGCGGCAAACGCCGCGGCGCGGCGCTGCCTGCGGGAGGGCGGCCTTTCGCAGAAAGGCCCGGCCGGCGGGCGGCCCGTACAGGGCGAAGCCGCAGCCGAAGAGAGCGCCCCCGAGATCACGCCGCAAACGGTATGGAGCGAATTTGTGCGGGCAAAGCGCTTCAACGAAGCCATCGGCCTGTACGATACCGTGGAAAAAAACGAGCATTTTTACATCGGCGATCAGTGGCACGGCGTGAACGCGCCCGATCTGGACCAGCCGGTTATGAATATGCTCAGCCGCGTGGTAAAGTACCTTGTGGCCTCGGTGATGAGCGACGACATCGGCGTTTCGGTAACGGATTTTGAGGAGGATGCGGCGCTCAAGCCGGTGCTGGAGATGCTGAGCGCGCAGTTCGACGCCGTGATGGAGGGCTGCGGCTTTCGGCGCAAGGCGCGCGAGGCCATCCGCAACGCGGCGGTGGACGGCGATGGCTGCCTGCACTTTTATTTCGAGGCGGAGGACGACGCGCCGCGGCCCGGCGCGGAAAGCATCGGCTTTTGCGCAACGCCCGGACACATCGAGGCAGAGATCATCGAGAACACGAACGTGCATTTCGGCAATCCGCAGCAATGCGAGCTGCAGCGGCAGCCGTATCTGCTGCTGCACTTCCGGCGTTTGGCGGAGGATGTTCGGCGCATGGCGCGCGAAAACGGCGGAGACGCCGAGGCCGTGCAGCCGGACGAGGACGAATACCGGCACGGCGACGCACCCGAGGAGGGCAAGGTGACGGTGGTGCGGCGCTACTGGAAGCAGCGCGGCCGGGACGGCCGCAAAACCGTGTGGTTCTGCGAAGCAACAGACGGCGCCATGGTGCGCGGGCCCACCGATACAGGCTATACGCGTTACCCCATCGCGTTTTTTCCGTGGGAAAAGGTGAAAGATCAGTTCCACGGGCAGGCGGCCATTACAGGGATGATCCCCAACCAGATTTTTGTGAACAAGCTGTTTGCCATGGCGATGCAGCATGTAAAGCACATGGCGTTTCCCAAGATCGTCTACAACCGAAACCTGCTTGCGGGGCGCAAATGGTCGAACCGCGTGGGCGAGGCCATCGGCGTAAACGGAGACCCCAATCTGGCGGTGGCCGCGGGGCTGCGCGCGCCGGATATGTCGAGCCAGGTGCTGGTGATGATCGATAAGGCGGTCGCGTACACACGCGATACCATGGGCGCTTCCGACGCGGCGCTGGGCAATGTGGCACCGGAGAACACCTCGGCCATCATTGCCGTACAAAAGGCCACCGGCATGCCGCTGGAGCTGCAGCGGCAGGATTTTTACACCTTTGTGGAGGACAGTGTGCGCGTGTGGATGGATATGATGGCGCGGAACTACGGCGTGCGCCCTGTGCGCCTGAAGGTGCGCAAAAGTACGCAAAACGCCGAGGCGCATTCCGTGCAGATGCCGGGCCCGAGAATTGCCGGCGCGGATGCGGCAAGCACGCCGTATGAGGATCTTTTTTTGCCTGTAAGTGCACAAAATGTGCCAAGTTGGGGGCAAAACTGCCTGGAAGAACTACAAAATGTGCAAACCGGCGCGGCAAAGCAGTCTGCCGAGGGGCAGACTGCGGGGCAGGGCATGCCCGACGCGGACGCCGAGGACTGTTACGAGACGGTGCCGTTCGATTTTTCGGCCCTGCAGACCATGAATCTGCGGCTGAACGTGGACGTGGGCGCGGCAACGTACTGGTCGGAGCTGATGCAGGTGCAGACGCTGGACAACCTCTTTGCGCGGGGCGTGCTGACGGACGCCGTGACCTATCTGGAAAACATGCCGCGCGGATATATTCCGGGGCGTCAGGCGCTGATCGAGGCGATCCGCAAGCGGCAGCAGGCGATGCCGCAGGCCCTTGCGCAGCAGCCCGCAGAAGGGCGGCCAAACAGGATTTTGTAAGTTGCCGCGCCGGCAGCGCAAAAAAGACGAAACAGCGGCCCGGGGCCCGGCGGCGCCCAAAGGCACGGCGGAAAAGGGAACAGGGCGCGGCGAACATACGGCGAGGGAGGTGATCAAAATGGTACAATGCCCGGACTGCGGCACGGACGGACGTGTCGCTCTGGTAAACGAGCACGCGGCACGCGGGGTGGAGATTACGTATCTTTGCCCGAACCGGCGCTGCATGCACTATTTGCAGGAGATCGGCACAGAGACGCTCGGCGCAGGGCGCGATTTGGAAGATTCAGATGCCCAGACGCTGCAAAGCGCGGGGTAAAAGATCGCGCGTGAGGCGCTTTCTGAAAACCCGAAGCCGCGTGTAAAAAACGCCGGCAAATCACAAACAGGCCGACGGGCCAAACCCAAACAAGGAGAGGAGAAAACAGAATGAACGAAACCAGAGAGGCCCCCGCGAACGAGCCGAATAACGGTTTTTTGTGGGCGAGTGACAACGCGGCAGAAAGCGCCGCGCAGGGCGGAGCCGCAGAGGCGGACGAGATGCAAACCGCGCTGATGGAAGGCTTTGCCGAAGGGGAAGACAGCTTTTTGGAAGACGGCCTTTTGGAAGAGAACGAAACCGATTTAAACGAAGACGACGATTCTCTTCTTGGCTTTGCGGCGGAAGAAGGGGCGCTGCCGGCGCAGGGCGCAGCACAGGAAAAAGGCGCAGCCGGCCGCCTTTCCGGTGCAGACCGCTCTTTCGGTGCAAACGGCTCTTTCGGTGCAAACGGCTCTTTCGGTGCAAACGGCACAGACGGAGCAAACAGCATGGACGGCACGGCGGGCGCGCCGGAAGCCAAAGCGGGCGAAGCGGGAAAAGCAGTCGCTGCGGCCAGCACAGCAAAAGAAGCCGGGAGCGAAGCCGCGCCGCAGAGCGGCGAAGAGCCGGGATACAAGGGGGAGCCTTCCGGCCGGGAGCAGGAGATGCCCGCGCAGATGAACGCGGCGCAGCCGGAGCCGGAGCGGAACAGCATGCCCGCGCAGCTGATAGAGCAGTATGCAGCGGCGAACGGCATGACGGTGCAGCGGTATTTGCAGCTTGCCGGGCAGAGCATGCACAGGCAGGCCGTGGAAAAGCTGACGCAGAAGGGCGTTCCCGAGGAAACGGCGCAGGAGCTGGTGGCCGAGCGCACAAAGCTGGCGATGGAACGGCGCGCCCTCGCCCCGCTGCTGCAGCGCCTGAATGAGGAGGAAGCGCGCAGAAAGGCAAGAGAACCGTGGCTGGAGATGACGCGGGAATATCCCAACGTGACCCAGCTGCCCGAGCGCGTGCTGCAAAGCGTGCAAAGGGGCGAGCGGCCGCTTGCCGCAATGCGCGCGTGGGAGCTGGAGCAGATGCGCGAAAGGCTTTCGGCACAGGAGCTGCAGCTTTCGGCGCAGGCAGCGGCGCTGAAAAACCGGCAAACCACGCCGGGCAGTGCGGCGGGCGCGGCCGACGCAAAGCAAGACCCCTTCCTCGACGCGCTGCTCGCGGCAGATTGACGCGGCGCCGGAATACCGCCCGCAGCCCCCCGCAAAAGGCCGCAAAAGGGGCCCGCACAAAGCGGGGCCCACCAAGCGCGGCAGTCTGCCAAGCGCCGCAGCCTGCCCGTCGCTGCCTCCCGCCAGTCGCGGCAAAACCAAACCGAACATTTTTGAATCAGAAGGGAGAACCATCATGATCAATCTGCATGCAAAATTCGCAAACAGCCTGCCGGAGTTTTTCGGCAAAAACAGCATCATCGCCGGCCGGCTCTCGAACCGGTACAGCTTCACGGGGGTGGCCACCGTGAAGATCACCATCCCGCAGACCGTGCCGCTCACGGATTATCGCCGCAGCGGCACCAACCGCTACGGCGACCCGCAGGAGATCCAGGATACCGTGCAGGAACTGACGCTCTCGCGCGACCGCTCGTTTGCGCTTACCGTCGATAAGGGCAACAACACCGAGCAGGGCATGATGAAAAGCGCCGGGCGCATCCTGAGGCTGCAGATGCAGCAGCGCTGCATTCCGGAGAGCGACAAGTATACCATGGAGCGCCTTGCAATGCTGGGCGGCAGCATCGTCGCCATTACAAGCGCGCCCACCAAAACCACCATCGCCGATCTTGTCAGCGACGGCACGGCGGCGCTGGACGACGCCGAGGTGCCGGAGCAGAACCGCACGCTGTATGTTACCCCGGATATCTACAAGCTTTTAAAGCACAGCCCGCTGTACGTGGATAACAATACGCTCGGCAGGCGCGCGGTGCTGAAGGGGCAGGTGGGCGAATACGACAATATGCCCGTCATCAAGGTGTCGGCAAAGCGCTTCCCCGAGAATGTATTTTTCCTGATCGTGCATAAGGATGCCGCCTGCGCGCCGCAGACCATCAGCGAGACGAAGCTGCATAAGGATCCTCCGGGCATCAGCGGCAATCTGATGGAGGGGCGCTTTCGCTATGATTGCTTTGTGTTCGAGCCCACCGCCTGCGGCATCTATGTGGCGGTAAACGCCGCGGCAGGGCACGGTACGGTGTGCAGGGCGCCTGCCGTAGACGCAAAAACAGGCGTGATCACGCCCGAGGAGGGCGACAGCGCGTGGTATACCACAGACGGCAGCGATCCGCGCTACAGCGCCAGCGCGCAGAGCGGAACAACGCCGGAGGTAAAGGCGGGCGATACCGTGCGCGCCTACAGCAAAAAGGCCGGCGCGTTCCCCTCGCCGGTCGTCACCGTTACGGTAGCGGGTGCGGCCACAGCGTAACCGCAAGGGCGGCATGCCCCGGGCGCCGCAGAGAAAGCGCCCGGGGCAAACAGCCCGAAAGACGGCGCTTTGCGGGAACAGGGCGCCGAACCCATCCCCGGCCGCCCGAGGACGAACGACTTGCGCCGCCGGCCCGGCCGGCGGATGGGCATGCCTTTGAAGGGCGGATGCCCCGGCTGGCAGCCGGGGCTTTGGCCAAAGGATCCTGTAACAGAAGGAGGTGCGAAAGCATTTGACAGCGACGGATATTTTTAAAACGGCGTGCGGGTACTTATCGCAGACCGTGGAGGAGAGCGACGATGCGGCGGGCTTTGCGCCCGGCTGGCTGAACGTGCTGCTGGCCGAGAGCTTCGAGGCCGAAAACGCGCTGCGGCGCGCCGAGGGCCTGCCGGAGCTGGCATCGGCGCCGTTTGTCAGCGCCGATACCATGCAGGAGGAGATCCCCTATCACGATGCGCTCACGCGCATCGCGCTGCCCTACGGGCTTGCGGGCGATCTGCAGCGCGACGCAGAGGACGATTACCGGGCAAACCTTTTTCACAATTTGTACGTTGCCGCCCTGGAAGAAGCGGCGCGCTGCGTGCCGGAGCCGGTGGAGGACGCGTATGTGTGAACAAAAGCAAAAAGCCGCAGAGGCCGGGATGCATCCGGGCAAGAAGCGGAGGACGCGTATGGATACGCCAAAAAGTCCAAAGCCGCAGGGCTCAAAAGGAGGTGAAGGGCGGCAATGCCCAGACGGATCCAAACAGGCGACGCGCCGGCGCGCTCTGCGCGCAGCGTGGCGCTGGAAAAATTTAAAGGGGTGGATCTTTCCAGCAGCGTGACAAATGTTGCCGTGCAGCGCAGTCCCGACGCGCCGAACATGATGCCCAGCGCAGACGGTTTCCCGGTAAAGCGCCCGGGCTGGCGCACCCGGCTGCAGCTTCAGGGCTGTGTGCACGGGGCGTATCGGTTAGAGGCGGGCGGCAGCGTACACCGGCTCGTCCACGCGGGAACCAACCTGTACCGCGTGGATACCAACGAAGCAGGCGAGGAAACGGCGACGCCGATTTATACCGATATGGCAAACAGGCCCAGCGCGGGCGTGCAGCTGTGCGAAAAACTGTGGCTGCTGGACGGAAAAACCTATTTGGTATACGACGGCGCCTGCGTGCGGCCCGTGAGCGAGATCGCCACCGTGCCGAAGGTGACCATCGGCAAAGCGCCGAACGGCAAAAACGGCGCCACAAGCTATTTGCCCGTAAACCTGCTTTCGGGCAGGCGCACCGACAGCTTTTGCGGCACGGAGGAAACAAAGGCCGAAACGGCGTATTACCTTAGCTTTAACGCGCTGACGGATACGGCGGTAACGGTGCGCGTGCTGGGGGCAAACGGCGAGTGGACAGAAAAAACGGAGGGCACGGATTTTACGGTGAACCGTGCGCTGGGCCGCGTGACGTTTGCCGCCGCACCCGGCAAAAGCCCGGTGGACGGTGAGGACAATGTGCAGATTACCTACGAGACGGCAAACCGGGCCGATGTGGTGAACCAATGCCGGTTTTGCATTTTGTACGGTGTAAACGGCGCGCTCGACCGCATTTTTATTGCGGGCAGCCCCAATGCGCCAAATGTCGATTACTGGAGCGAATGGCGCGACCCGGCTTATTTTGGCGATGTCTCGTACAGCGCGCTGGGAAAGGAGAGCAGCCCCATCATGGGCTACAGCGTGCTGGCCGATGCATTGGTAACACACAAGCAGGGCGAAGAAAACGGACGCAACGCGTTCGTGCGCCGGGGCGAGCTGGACGAAGAAGGCTTTGCGGTGTTCCGCATCACAAATGTAATCCAGGGCGAGGGTGCGGCGGCGCAGCGGTGCTTTGCCAGCCTGAACAGCGAGCCGCTGTTTTTAACGGCACGCGGCGTCTATGCGCTTACGCCCGGCGATGTAACGGGCGAGCGGTACGCGCAGGAGCGCAGCTGGTATATTGCCTCGCACCTTACGCGCATTGCCGCGCTTTCCAACGCCTGCGCGGTGGTATGGGGCTGCTTTTATGTATTAAGCGCGGGCGGCACGCTGTACCTGCTGGACGGCGCGCAAAAAAGCTACGAAAGCAAAAACCCGTATTCCACGTACCAGTACGAATGCTACTACTGGCCCGGCATTCGCGCCTCGTGCCTGTGGGTGCAAAACGGGGCGCTGCGCTTTGGCACCGAAGACGGCGCCGTGCGCGAATTTTTGCCGGGGGACGCTTCCGGCGATTACAACGACGACGGCGCGCCCATTGCGGCGCACTGGTGCACGCCGCTGCTCAACCTTGGCGTCTGGTCGAACGTAAAAACCGTAGACAACGTGTGGATCGTGGGCAAGCCCTATACGCGCAGCGGCGGAGAGATCGCGTTCATCACAAACCGGGATCACGAACGGCTGGGGCGCAGCTACAACATCGACATTTTCGATTGGGACGATATCGATTTTAACCGCTTTACCTTCCAGACGATGGACGGGCCGGTGGTGGTGCCGATGCGCAAAAAGGCAAAAAAGATCCAGACATTCCAGCTTAAAGTCGGCAACGAACGGCTCAACGAGCCGTTCGGGCTGCTGGCGATCCAGATCAATTTCAAAATGGGAGGATTTGTAAAAAAATGAGCTTTGAAGCGCAAAAGATTACCGGATACGCAAGCGGCATTGCCGCGCTGCCGGATAAAGTGGAAGGGCGCGCGGCGTGGCTGAAGGCCCAGTTCGACGCGCGCACGGACAGCGAGGTAAAAACGCAGCACAACGCGCTGTGCGACGCGCTGGCCGCGCCGGGGGCCGCGGCCAGCCTTGGCGCGCAGGCGCCGGCGGGCGTTGCGGCAAACCCCGCGCCAGACGCCGGCGCGGGGACAAGCGTACAGGCCGTGCTGCAGGGGCTGGCGGATCACGCAGAGGCGCACGCCGCCCGCGCCGATAACCCGCACGGCGTAACGGCCGCGCAGCTGAACGCCTATACACGCGCGCAGACAGACGACGCTATTGCAGCGCGCATTGTGCAGATCGGCGCGGGCGATATGGCCCAAAGCGTTTACGACCCCGAGGGGCTTGGCGTGCCGCTTTTGCCGCGCGGCGGCGACGGCACGCAGGTAACGGTGCTTTTTATGCCGGTGCAGCCGGACGAGGCGCTTTGCTCCGGCGAATCGCTCGGCGTGCTGTTCGGCAAGCTCGCGCATCGGCTGGCGGCGCTGGCCGACGCCATAGCGGGCAAAGCGGCGGCCATGCACACGCACACAAAAAGCGAGGTAGGCCTTGGCAACGTGAACAACACGGCAGACAGCGAAAAATCGGTAAAATACGCGGCCAGCGCCGGCGCGGCTGTCGATCAAACGGCGCGGAACGCCGCCGCCGTTGCCCAAACGGCGGCAAACACCGCGCAAACCGCCGCCAATGCGCGCATGCCGTATGCGGGCGGCACATTTACGGGGCACGTGGCGGCGCCGGGCTCCAACACCGCCACCTGGCGGCTGCGCAACGCGATTGTCACCGATTCCGGCTGGAGCCCCGTCAGCTCGAACAGCATCTGGTTCATCCGCAAATAAAGCGGCGCAGGGGGCGGCGCACGGCGCGGGTGCTTTTCCGCGCCGGCTGCGGGCCTTGGCAAACATGGAGAACGGAGAGCATTGATTAGAAAGGAGGCCCCATGCCCATTTACGACAGCGACGGCTCGGCCAACCGGGAGATCGGCAGGGTATACGACCATAACGGCAGCGTCAATACGCAGATCGGCAAGGTGTACGACTCGAACGGCAGCGCCAACAGCTTACTATATCAATTTGCAACAGAAAAAACACAGGTAATATACGACACTTCCGCTCACACAGGATGGTGGGCAAATTTTGGAACGGGTATTGCGAATGGACTTTACCGGCACTATACCGGATCAGGCGAATATTTTTCCCCGTGGATCGATTTAACAAACTATACCAAAGTTACGATCCACCTATTTGTAAGATTATCAAATGGCGGCAGCGTAGGGCTGAATTTTGGCTTTTGCCCGCAGTCGGATCCAATCAACTATCATTGGAACCAAGGTGTGGGGGTTAAGGGTTATGACACGTGGCAAGGGCCGGATCTTAAAGGCACATACGATATATCGTCGCTCACCGGCATATGGCGGATCAAGCAGCAAACATTCAATGGGCCGGATACCGCAAATACGTACCTTGGCAATTCCAATTTTACCTATTTGGATTTTTCGTAAATTTATAAAGGAGAAAAAACAATGAAGGCAATTTTTAAAAACGGCGCGGAGCTCGCCTATTTAAACGCCATCGAAACCGAGGAATACTGGGGCGGCAGCAGCCGGCGCACGCTCACGTTTACCTGCGCGCCGGACGCTGTTTCGGTGGACGTGCTGAACACGATTCTCAGCGACGCCGCCAATACCGAAACGCTGGAGCTCCACGGCTCGATCCCAACGGTGACAGAGCGGGACGGCGCGCCTGAAGAGGCGGAAATCCCCGTCACCAATTACTACGACGGCTACACGATGAAGCTGAAGGTCGGCGTGGAAAAAGAGCGAACGCAGCCCGAAAGCCCGGAGAGCGCCGCCGTATACGAGGACAGGCTGGTATTCAAGCTGGGCCGGCCCACGTACATTGAACGGCAGCTGGCAAGGCTGGGGCTGGAGGTGTAAGCATGGCAGACAGTACTTTTGCGGCAAAATGGATCCCGGCCGATACGGGCAACTACACAAAAGACCGCGCGGCGCAGGGCGGGCGCATCGCCGAGATCACGGTGCACCACTGCGCGGGCGTGATGACGGTGGAAGCGCTGGGCGCGCTGTGGCAGCGCGTGGGGCGCAGGGGCTCCAGCCATTACGGCGTGCACGACGGCGCTGTGGGGCAGTATGTGGCCGAAAGCGATGTGGCGTGGACGAACGGCAACTGGGCGGCGAACTGCCGTGCGGTGACCATCGAGGTGAGCAACAGCGGCGGCGCGCCGCAGTGGCCCGTCAGCGATGCCTCGCTGCAAACGCTGGCGCAGCTTGCGGCGGATATCGCGCGGCGCAACGGCCTCGGGGAGCTTTGCGTGGGCAAAAACCTCACGTATCACAGTATGTACGCGGCCACGGCGTGCCCGGGGCCGTATCTGCTGGCAAGGCTGCCGGACGTTGCGGCCAAGGCGAACGCCATCAACCGGGAATGGCGGCAGCAGCAGGCGGCGGCGTCGCAGGCGGGCGGCACAGCGCCGGGCGCGGGCGGGCCGCAAACGGGCGGCGACGCTCCGGCCGCCGCGCCGCTTTGCAAAGAGCCGGTAACGCTGTGCGTCGGCCCGGCCAGCGGCGGAGACCGGCGCACCCTGCGGGCGCTGGCGGAAAGCCTTTGCCTCGGCTACGCCGAGGACGCGGCCGGCCGCATGCGCATCGGCCCGGCCAGCGCGGGCGACCAGGTGACGATCCTGACAAAGGCCGCGGCGCTGGGGCTGGCCTATGGGGTGTATGAGCCGGAGGCGGCAGGCGGCGCGCAGCCGGGCGCGGAGGCGAGCGGCGAGGCGGCGCGCACCCAGCAGCTGCAGGCCGAGCTGGCGGCATTGAAGACCGCGCTGCAGGAGCTGCAGGGCCAGCGCGACGCCGCGCAAAAAACGGCCGAGCAGGCCGCGGCAGCGCTTTCGGCGGCAGAGGCCAGGGCGGAAAGCTATTTGCAAACGATGCGTGAGGCAAAAGCACAAACGGAAGGATATCTGCAAAAAATAAACGCGGCAAAGGCCGCGCTGGAGGGGTAAAAATGATGAAGAATAAAACGGAGTACATCAAAAACTGGGCGGCCGCGGCCGGGGTGCGCGCGGTGAAAACCGTGGCGCAAACGGCGCTTGCCACCATCGGCACGGCGGCGGTGCTGGGTGCGGTGGATTGGCATATGGTGGCCAGCGCCGCGCTGCTGGCGGGCCTGCTGAGCCTGCTTACCAGCGTGGCGGGCCTGCCGGAGGTGGAGCGTGTGCAGCCCGAAGGGGCGCAGAGTGATGCCCCCGGGCTGTAAGGCAATGGACAAAGGGGGAACAGGCAGTATGGAAACGGGCATCACGTCGGCCATCCAGCGCAACGAGCACGAGGAATTCGCGCGGCGCATCACGGAGGAGAACGAGCGGCAGAACCACCGGCTGGCAGTTTTGGAAGAAAACACGCGCCGGCTGGAAAAGCTGAACGTTTCCATCGAGCGGCTGGCTGTAAACATGGAAAACATGCTCAAAGAGCAGCTGCATCAGGGCCGGCGGCTGGAACAGTTGGAGGCGCGCGACGGCGAGCTGTGGCGCAAGGTGCTGGCGCACGCCGTTACCACCGCGGTGGGCGCGGTGCTGGGGTACCTGCTTTTGCAGGCGGGCATATAACAGAAAGGAGCAAACAGAATGGCAGGCTTGTATTACGACCCAACAGCGGATATCAACAGCTTTTACGCGCAGCAGCAAAGCATTGCGCAGGCGGCCGCGCAGCGGCAGGCAGAAATACTGCTGCAGCAATACGAACGCAGCGTGGCGGCGCAGCAGGAGGCGCGCGCCCGGCAGGAGGCGGCCGCCCTGGCGGGCTACAATTCGCTTTTGGAGGCGGCCAAGGCGCGCTACGACAACGCGCTTTCGCAGCGCCGGCAAAATTACGACAAGGCGGTTGGAGACGTAAACGGCGCCTCGGAGCGCGCAATGCAGCAGGCGTATCTTTCCAGCGAGCTGCAAAAGCGCAACATCGGTCAGCAGCTGGCGGCGCTGGGGCGCAGCGGGGGAGCGAGCGAAACAACGCTTTTGAACATGGCGAACCATTACGGCAACGCGCGCGGAGCCATCGATCAAAACCGCACGTCGCAGCTGGGCACGCTGGCCTCGCAGCTTGCCGCGGGGAACGCGGGCGATCTGGATACGTACAACAACGCCAAGGCGAGCTACGATTACGATTACCAGACAAAACTTGCCGATCTTGCGAACGCCATGCAGGAAAAGCTGCTGGGCTACAGCAACGCGTATGCCGGCGGCCTTGCGCAGCTGGAGCAAAACAAAGAGCAGCAGCTGGCGCAGCTGCGCGCGGCGCACCAGGACGCGCTGATGCAAACGCGGCAGGAGCAGGCGGCGCAGGCCGCCCGCAGGCAGACGGTGAGTGCGGGCGGCAGCAAAAAAAGCTACAGCAGGAGCCATGGCAGCGGAAACGCCGCCGGTACCGGCGGCAGTTACACCCCGGCAGTTACAAAAACGGCGCAGCCCAGGCCAAAAACGGGCGGCAGCATCGGCGCGGCCTCGAACGGGGTGTCCTCCAAACCGGCAGGCGGCGGGGGAAGCAGCGTCTACAGAATGGCGGTACGGTAAATTCTCCGGAGCGCCGCCTTTTGGCGGCGCTCCGGAAACCAAACGGAAGATGAAGATGGCGGTAAATATTTTTTACAAAGAAAAAAAGAACAAGGCAAAGCCGGCCCTCGGCGATATCAACGCGGCGGCCCCGCGCGTGCAAAGCGCGCAACGTTTGCAGAGCGCAGCGCCGCAAACGGAAAAGTACGAAAAATCGCCCAGCGAGCTGGGCGAAGAAGTGCTGGCCCTGATGCTGAGCGAGGACGCAAAGGAGCGCGCCGCGGCCACACCAGCGCCGCCGAAAATCAGGGCGGCTGCGGGAACCCCAAAAGCGGCGCAGTATGGCCGCTTTACGCAAGAGGCCGCCGAGAATGCCAAAACGACGCAGTATGGCAGCGGCTTTACAGAAAAAACCGCTGCCGGGAATCGGAAAACCGCGCCCTATGGCGGCGCCGGGGCCGGGCGGATGACCGCGCAATACGAGCCGCCGCTGGATCCGCAGCCGCAAGCCCTCGCGGCCGCCGGCTTGGACGACAACGCCATTCGGGGTGTGCAGTGGAGAAACGACTTCCCCAGTGTGATGCAGGAGATCAACCAAAAGTTTCAAAAGCTCGATGAAATAACGTCTCCCATCCATGCCACGCCCGAATGGCAGACGCAGGCGGCGGCGCAGGATCTTGCGTATGCCGGGCTGGACGCAAACGCACAGCAGGGCCTGGCATACGGCGACGGCATTTTCCGCCTCGGCCAAAAAAGTAGAGGAAATAACGGCTCCCATTCGCGCCACACCAGAGTGGCAGGCGCAGGCGGCGGCGCAAAATCTTGCCTATGCAGGTTTGGACGGGAATACGCTTCGGGTCGCAGGCACATCGAAACAGCTCTGGGACGATACGCATATCGCAGAGGGGAAATCGGCGCCGCTTTATTGGCTGGAAAAGATCCTGAGCGGAGCGGCAATGGGCGTGGAAGGCGCATATAACAACTTCATTGATTGGGGAAGGGCCGGAGTAAACGCCGATCTGATGCAGCAGATGCAGCAGGCGCAGCAGTTTGTATGGCTGGGAGAACCCTACCAGCGGAATGCCGACCTCATTGCGAATTGTGCGCAGACGATACAGGAAGCCCTGCCGGAGGCAGCGGAGAATTTGCGCAGCCACAGAGCGGCGGAATATGGGCGGCAGGTCGAAGACGAATACGACGCCGGGGGATATATCAAATTGATAGGAGATATCTTTTCCACCGGGGGACAAATGCTGCCGACAATGGGGATCAACGCATTGACCGGAGGCACAGGCGGCCTGCCGTATATCTTTTCCTCGGCGGCAGGCAACGCTGCGGCCGAGGCGCGCGCAGGCGGAGCAAATGAGGATCTGTCGTTTGGATACGGGCTGGCTTCGGGCGCTTTGGAAGTGGCGACGGAAAAGATGTTCGACGGCTTTCCAGGTATGAAGGGGGGATGGATGGATGATTTACTGGCAGACACTGCCGAAACAAATGTGGGCCGTGCCTTATTGAAGGCGGCAAAGGATTCGGCGGGCGAAGGCATAGAAGAGATCGTAAGCGGTTTTGTGCAGCCCTTCCTTGCAAAGATGTGGAACGGAGACGAGCGCGGTTTTTGGCAAACGCTTGTGGAAAGTGCTCCGGAAGCATTGTACGAAGGCCTTCTGGGCAGTGTGAGCAGTTTCGGAATGGGTGCGCCGGGCAATTACGCAAACCTTCAGAATGCGCGCATCGTGGACGCGGCGCTCGATACGATGAACCGCGGCGGAACCCTTTCGGACGCACAGCTGGCCGAAGCGAATGCTGCGATCAAGGCGCTGACCGGCCGGTGGGGCGAAAACAGCAAGTGGAGCGGCAACGCGGTTCAGCAATGGGAGGGCATAAAGAACGGGGATCTCGGTGGCCTGCTCCCACAGACGGCGCAAAACCCGGAGGCGATTGCCGAGCAGAACAGGCAATTTGCAAAGGAAAATCAATTTTCATTCCCAACAGAGCGCTGGACACAAACAGAGAACGATGATATAATAAACAATACAGAAGATGCCCTGCACAATGAAGATGGTTTCGAAATGGGCCGCAGTGTTGGGGCAAAGGCGAAAAACTATGAAGTAATTGATCCGCGTACAAATGAACGCTTTCAGTTTTCAGAGGGAACAAAAGTTAAAAATCCTGAAATCTTTGCAGGGAAAGGTGGCGTTAAGAAATTAAGGAGGGAAACGGCGTATGGGCTATCAGAACAAATTGGCGGAACACCATCAGAGTGGCAACATTGTAAAGGAATCGGCACGATCGATTTTTATGGAGAAGATCGGGATGCAGAGGTCCATTGGTTTCAAGAATCAACTGTTGGAAAGCATAAGTTTCGAATTAAAAAATGGTTAGATGAGTGAGGTGCATTATGGAAAAACGTCCGGGAATGAAAGTACGGTGGATTGGTCAAACGGATTCCCTTATAATTACCCACGGAAAGATATATACCGTTCTTTCTATAGAAAAAGACTGGTACCGAATTGTGGACGATAGCGGGGATGATTATTTATATCCTCCGCAACTGTTCGAAATTGTAGAATAAACATCTATTGATATTTAATACATAAGCAGGATACAGATCAATAGATATAATTTTGTAAAAACAGATTCCCGCTATGGCTTAGTGTTAGCCGGGAATCTGTTTTTGCATTTCCAGTTATTTTAAAGAGGAAGGAAACTTGCGCCATGCGTCGCCATGCGTAGAATTCAGCAAAAAAATAAACGGCACCTACTATGTTGTAGAAGCCGTATCAGATGCAAAAGCAAATTATATTATATCTGCCCATATATTGGCAGAAGGGAAGCAACCGTTTGGAGAAAAGGGAACAAAAAAATAACAGGATTTCAATCCGCAGATGCACAAGCCCCTGCGCTAACGTCCGATTTTTACAAAGAAAAACAAGGCAAGGCCGGCCCTCGGCGAGATCAACGCGGCGGCCCCGCGCGCAAAGCGCGCAGCAGGCCCTGACCAACAACATGGGCAAAGGCAGCAGGTGGAGCCGCAGCACCGAACGGGAATGGATGGATGCGACAAGGAATTGGCCGCCGGAAACCTTTCACAGCGATTTTAAGATCATCAAGATCGAAAACGAACAAAATTATCGAGCAGCCGGGCGAGGGGAGGCAGATGTATTCGGCGATGGGAATTCAGCGATGGGAAAAACCCGGAAATCAACGCACATTCGCAGTGGGGGGGATCGGAGCAATTTACGGAACCGCGCGCGGGCGTGGAATACCACGAGATAATCCTTATCTTTTCCCTCCGGAGGCATTTGAAATTGCTGAAGGAGGAAAAGACGAATACACAGGGCCCTATGCGAAAAAAACTTACACATATTAGGGGATGCATGAGATCGGGGGCCGAAAAACGGAGGACCGGATGCCGAAAAACAGAAGACCGGGGGCCGAAAAACAGAAGACCGGATGCCGAAAAACGGAAGACCGGGGGCTGAAAAACAGAAGACCGGGGGCCGAAAAACAGAAGACCGGATGCCGAAGGACGGAAGATCAGGGCCGAAAAACAGACAGACCGCGAAACGTTAGTGAACGCCCCGAGCCCCAAATGGCAAAAAACACCGGCGCGCCGGGAATTTTCAGGATTTTTTGTTGACATTCGAGGGGATTTTTTGTAGATTTATAAGTGGGAAATTGGCTTGCCCGGTTCCGCACAAAGGGCGGAACCGGCTTTGTGGCGGTTAAACGGCTTTGCGCGGCGCAAGGGCAGGCAGGTTGCGGTTGCCGGGGCTCCTTCTTTTTTCGGCGGCGGAGCGACGTTTTCCGCTTTTGTTTTTATGATAAACGCAAACAAAAAGAGGTGTGTTCGATGAATCGAACCGGCAAAAAAGGATGGTCCCTGCGGCGCGGCGCAAAAAGTGCCGTTTCAAAGGCACTTTCGTTGTTGCTTGCGCTTGCGGTGCTGTTGCCGCTGTGTGGCGTGGGGCCCATTTATGCCGCGTCGAACGGGGCGGACGCCGCAAACGCCCCTGCGGCCGGGCTTTTTGCGGCGAGGATGTCCGAAGTGCCGCCGACGGAAGAACCGCCGGCGGAAGAACCGCCGACGGAAGAACCGCCGACGGAAGAGCCCCCGACGGAAGAACCGCCGGCGGAAGAGCCCCCGGCGGAAGCGCCCCCGGCGGAAGAACCGCCGGCGGAAGCGCCCCCGGCGGAAGCGCCGCCGGCAGAGCAGCCCGCGCCCGAATGGTGCGAGCATCACACAGCCCATACAGAGGCGTGCGGTTATCTTGCGCCTTCTGGGGGTGCGCCCTGCGCCCATGTGCACGATGACGCCTGCGGCTATGCGCAGGGCTCGCCGGGAACGCCCTGCGGCCACACCCAGCACGACGAAAGCTGCGGCTACGAGGCGCCCCTCGAGGGCGCGCCGTGCGGCTTTGTGTGCAGCCGGTGCGTTACAGGCTGGCAATGGCAGGAAAGCGAGGGCTTTCTTGTATGGAACGACGACGCGCAGCGCTGGGGGCTCAGCCTTCCCGGCGTGAGTGCCGCGAGCCCGCTGAGCAGGGACGCTCTGGCCGGCTGTTTGCCGCAGGCCGTTTTTGTCAGAACAGCCGCCTCGGCCGCAGAGAACGGCATGGACGCCGTGCCCCTGCACTGGGAACTGAGCGCCCTGCCCGAGACGATGACGGAGGGCGATTATCTTCTTACGGCGACGCTGCAGAGCGAAGCGTTTCGGCTGGCCGCGGGCGTTCCTGCGCCGGAAGTACTGCTGGAGCTGGGCGGCGGTGAGGCACTTGCCGGGACGACTAAGATGAAGTTTCTCAATCAGTGGACGTTTGTTGATTCCGTAGCACAGGATAAGGATGGGGAGCAGCTATGGGGAACGCTTGATATTAACGATGCAAATACCAATAATGTTCCGCTTCCCTCTAATTCCGTAACGGTACCGATTGCGAATTTAGCAGGCGGAAAGTCAAGAGACGAAGTGATTTCACAGATTATGGGAACCGTCCTGCCAAAAGGCATCCGGGGATGGGTTTCTTCCGGCGGCACGACAGGAGAGATCCTTAGAGGAATGAATTTTTCCATCAATAACAAGTGTACGCAAACTGCGTATGCATGTGCCGCATCGGGATGGGCAAAGCCGAGTTATGCTGTCATTTGGGGCTCCATTGGGGTGAATTGGAGCACCGCAGATACAAGAACTCACTTTTTTCCCAATGACCAAATTGTTTTTACTGCTTCTGTTCCAACTTCTACAGATGCGGGTGGAACCACCTATGCGCTTTATGTAAACTCCAATCGCATGGAAGACCATCTCCCCGGTGGGAATAAGGATACTCAAACACGGCCCGATCTTCTCTGCTTCACCGTCACCCTGGAGGATATGGAACAACACATCGTCGCTCCCGCCAGCCCGAAAGCGACTGTGAATCTGTTCGACTATTGGGTAAGCGTAAAAACGCCCGCCGCTGATACCGGCGGCGACCTTATCCTCAAAAACGATTGGCATTATCATGAATTAGACGGTACCGGCGATCAATTGGCGAATTCCGCATCGCTCTATGCAAATGAGGACGCGTGGTATCAGGGCATCAACCAGGGGCATCTTCTGCTGTTTGGCGACGGCATGATCCACGCGGGCCTTTGGAATAAGGGCGCGGGCGAAAACTGCCGCTACGGCAAAAACTATGCCGGTATGGAGCAGATCGTACAGCCGGTTTTGGACGCAAACGGCTACCCCGCCCTCAATCTGGCGCTGGCCCGCAAAATTTTAAACGATGTGCCGCAGGATCAGCCGAACAGCCGCGACCATCGTTTGATCAAGGATTACGCGCTCACAGGCGATCATGACGGCAAACCCCATTCCCCGGCCACCCCTGACCACTTTGCCTACAGCTCCAATGACATCCAAAACCTCAGCAACACGCTCATCAGCCTGTGGAAAAGCGGTAACGGCGTCGATCCCGACACCCCCATCGAAGCGTGCACTGAATCGCTGCAATACCTGTTCGATCCCGCGGCCAACACCCCGAACCGAGAAGATTACGAAAACGTTACCGGCCTGTTCCAGCTGGACGAAGACGGCTATTATTTCTACAACATGCGCGAGAATTTCGCCGAATTCGATCCGGTACAGAACCGCTTTGTTTTGTACGACGCGCCGGCCGCGCTGCGCACCGACGGCAAGGCGGGCCTTGGCAACTTTTTCCCCTTCAACAAAGCGGAGGAGGTGTTCGATTCCGTCGGCGCGAACGGAAAGCTCGGCAGCTCGGTTCCCTGCTCGAACAATGCGATGAACCATCACCTCGGCATGACAGTGGAGGTGGATTTTCTGCAGCCCAACAATGGCCAGATCGAAGCGGGCGGCATCCTGAAGCCCATGACGTTTGAATTTTCCGGGGATGACGACGTCTGGATCTTCATCGACGGCGTGCTGGTACTGGATCTGGGCGGCATCCACAGCGAGCTGTACGGCACCATTGATTTCCATACGGGAAACGTATATGTCGGCCGTGCCTTCGGCGTGCCCGGCATTCCGGAGGTTCCCTCCGCCCCGGACATCTGCGTTACCCAAACCACGCTGCGCAGTCTGTTTGATGAGGCCGGCGAGGCGGGGCGCACACAGTGGAAGGGCGAAACGTTCTCCAGCGGCACCTCGCACACGCTGAAAATGTTTTATCTCGAACGCGGCAATTACGATTCCAGCCTTGCGCTGCGCTTTAACCTGCAAACGCCGGTTTACGAGATGGTGCGCAAGGTCGACCAGAACGGCGATCCCGTCAGGGGCGTGGAGTTCGAGCTGTACGAGGCCTCGGATACGCTGGGAGGCGGGCCGGTGACGGCCGGAACGCCCGGCGCGATTGAATGCCTTTATACCGACGAGCCCACACATGGCGGAAAGCCCTTTTATGTTGTACAAACCGGCTCGGTTCCGCTGCTTGCCCTCTCCACGGGAGAGGGCGGCTATGCCCAGTTTACAGAACCGGACGGCAGCTTCTTCAATTTCCCCGATCTGGGCGAGCGATATTATATTTTAAAAGAGGCTAAAACGCCCCAGGGTTACCGCAGCCCCCCGGTGGATGTGGTGCTGCACTACTCTGCTCAAAGTGCCGCCCTCTCGGTGGCCAACCGCTGGACGACGGGCGCGCACGCCAACTCGATGGCACATATCCAGAGCACGGGCGGCGTCCGCTATCTGGCGGGCAGCGCCGCGCCCTCAAATATCAACGAGATATTGAAAAACGGCCTTGTGGTGGCGGTTCCGCTGCTGTATAAAGAATCGGAGCAAAGCTGGATTACGCTCTACGGCAGCAACCTCGGCGGCTTTCAATCCACGGGGACCGAGGGGCAGGGCGACAATCTTCTGCGCGCCGTTTTAATGCAGGCGGCGGAGGCGGACAACGCCAATTGGTATTTTAATTGGGACGCCGACAACAGCCGCCTGAACGGTGTGCTCAGCGATATGCCCGGCCTTTCCGGCCGGTATCTGGGCAGCACGGCGGATATGCGCATTGCCTACGCAGTTCTTACGCAGGAGGCCCTTGCGCGGCTGGGCATCTCCGCCGCGGGCACAGACGCTGCCGTACGCTATGCCGCGCTTTGCGCAGCGATGCAAAGCGCCTCTGTGCAGGATACGCTCGCCGCGCTTGCCGGTGTGCCCGGAGGCTTTTTGCGGCTTGATCCGAACTGTTTTAGCCGCACCTTCCGCTCGGTGGTGGATGTTCCGAACGAACGGCGGGAGCTGCAGATCTGGAAGGTGGATCAGGATGGGCGCGGCGTGAACGGCGCGGTTTTTGGCCTGTACCGGAACGCTGAATGCACCGATGCGGTAACACAGGGCACGACCGCCACTGTGGAGGGCCGGGACGGCGTGCTCATCTTTGGCCCGAGCCCGAACGGCACGGGCTACGCCGAAATGAAATGGGCGAATGCCATCGACGGCAACGCGTACTACCTTAAAGAGCTCGGCGCGCCTGCGGGCCATACCGTCAACGATACCGTAATCCCTGTTTACGTGGGCTATTATTCCATCTATGCCGACGCGGGCCGCGAGAACGACGGTGTGCGGGTGCTGGCCGGGGCGGGCCGCCTTACGCAGACCATGATCCAGTACGCGCTCGACAACGAGGTGGATATCACGCTGCGCGACATCATCGCCTATATGCAAACGCAGCCCAGCGGCGGCTTTTCGCTGACAGGGTGGCAGAACGCCTGTCTTTCGGGCGCGGGCGAGGGCGTGCGGCGCAGCATGGATCTGCACCACGGCCTGAATGCCGGCAGCAGCGGTAACGGCTATTACGGCCTGCACGATGTGGACGGCGGAACGCTCTTTCAGCCGTTTTTCTCCACCGATACGGGCTTTGTGCGCGCGCAGATCCAGCAAAACTATCCGGCGCTGGACGGCTCTGTGCCGAAATATATCGACGCCAAAACCGACGCCAACAAGGACGACCTCGGCGACACCGACCTTACCAATCTGTTCAGCCTGCGGAACATCGTTGTGGTGACGGATCCCACCGTGCAGTCCACCGGGCGGGGAATGCTCACCGTTCGCAAGCAGCTTGCCGGCGAGGGCCTTGCCGCGGAGGATCTTACCGAGCTGTTCCCGTTCCGCATTGAGCTGATTGGCCCGAACGGCGAGCCGCTCAACGACCAGACCTTCGATTATTACTCCTTCTACGGCGACGATAAGGTGGGCCAGATCCGCAGCGGCGAAACGCTGCTGCTGCACCACGACGAAGCCGTCACCATTCTGGGCCTGCCCGAGGGTGCGCGCTACGCCGTCACCGAGACGGCCGCCGGCGGATGGATCGTCCGGCCCGATTCCGGCACGGTAAGCGGCGAAATTGCGGCCGGGCAGGCATCTCTCGCCGAGTTCATCAACAGCCGCCGCCCCGTGGAGAACAACGATCCAAACGCGCCGGGCGGGCCGGACGCACAGGGTGATCCGGCCGGGCCGGACGGCCGCCAACCCGGCGCCGCGCCGGACACCGGCGATATCGCCGAGCCATGGGCTCCGCTGGCGGCATGTTCGCTGCTGGCCTTTACCGCGCTCGGTCTGCCGTGCAAAATAGGCTTTAAAGGCCGCTGTAAAGCGTGGTTAGCGCGGCTGCAGCAAAAAAGGCTTTCCTAAAAGCGCAGCCGGGCCAAGGCGCCTCTGCACCTTGGCCCGGCTGCGCTATATTTTTGTGGGGCAGGAGCAATGCATTAGGCGTTGTTTTCGGCAATTACCTTTTGCAAAAAAGCGTCTACGGCGGCTCCCCACTTTTCGGGCTCTTCTTTGATGGGAGAATGGGCCGAATCCTCAAACCAAACCCATTCCTTATAGGGGCACTGCAGCTTATCAAACCATCCGCGGGCCAGCTCGAAAGGCGTGTTGTAATCGTGGCGGCCGGTCGTCATCAAAACGGGCATATCCAGAGCCGGAATGGAGGCGTCATAATCCCGCGCCACCACCTGAGGCCACATTACATCGCTTAGGTACAGCGCGCCCTGTATATAGCCGGGCACATCTGTAAGGCGGTAGCCCTCCATTTTCAGCAGGGGGATCAGCAAAGAGGAAACCAGCCCGCCGCGCTCCTTGTAATCGGCGCCGCCATAGCGGGTAAGGCAATCGCGCTGGGTGCGCATGGCCTTTGCCGAGGGGTATACGCCGTTCTTCGGCCCGTTGCCCCGCAGCTTTTGCACAGCTTTTTGATCGTGCCGCCGGGCTGCCTCCCGCAGGCAGAATTCATACGAGATGCGCTCGTTTTCGGCGCCGTTCACCACCTGCCCCTGAGCGATATACGCCAGAAGATGCTCCGGATAACGCTGGGCCAGAGGCGCGCCGATCACGGTGCCCCAGGAATGGCAGGCGATGATAATTTTTTCCTGCCGGAATTTCTGGCAGAGGTATTCGATCAATGCTTTGGCATCCTGAATATATTCTTCCACATCGGGCGTTTTTGCCTTGATCGCTTTGCAATAGCTTTTGCCGCTGCCGCGCTGATCCCAAAGCACCATGGTATATCGGGCGGCCAATGCGGATTGATAATGCATCACCCAGTGCCTGTCGCATACGCCGGGGCCGCCGTGCAAAAACAGGATCACAGGGTTTTGCGCACTGCACGAGCGAACGCGGATGTTCTGCCGGCTGCCGTTCAGGGTCACCCATTCTTCATAGTCTAAGGGGCACGCACTTTTTTCTTTCATGAAAAAGTCCTCCTTCGGTATATTCCCGATGCCGATCGGAACGAACAGGATTTCCTGAAAAGTATACCATACGCATCCAAACAGCGCAAGTTGCCGGGGCGGGCACGCAAACTGCCGGGGCGGGCACGCAAACTGCCGGGGCGGCACGCAAACTGCCGGGGCGGCACGCAAACTGCCGGGGCGGCCGCTCCGTTTTTATGGGGGAAGCGCGCCCGATCGTTTTTTCTTCCCCGCCCGCGGCGCTACAGCGCTCGCCGTTTTGCCGCATAGAACGCCGCCGTGCACAGAACCTCGTATTTATAGGCGTAGTAGGTTCTGCGGCCGATGTGCAGGCTTTGCATCGTCTCCGGGTCGGAGCAGCCGTTAAAATAGTGCAGGGACAGCAGCTCCAGCTTTTCGGGTTCGCCGTTTTCCCTGTATTCTGCCAGAGTATCGTCAATGGCTTCCCGCCAGCGCCGCAGCATGCGGCTCTGTTTATCCTGCAGCGCCGGATACCGGCGCAGCATCATCTCGGTTTCGCAAAGTGTTTCTTTTCGCATCAAACCGTTTCCTCCCTCCCGGCCGGTGGGCTCCGGCTGTCTCAAAAGCCAGGGCAGGCCTTTCGGCGCAGGCGACCGCGCGCAGCGGCTGCGGTGCGTCTGCTTCTCATTCATGCCGCGGCACCGTTTCAGCGCAGGCGGTCGCGCATCGCGATATAGCGCCCGTAGCTGACAACGCTGCGCCCCTCGGCGCGGCGCAATGCGTTGAATTGCGCCAGCTCTTGCAATACGGCGTCCAGACTGAGCTTGTGCGCCGGGCCGGGGTTCAAAACAGACCGTTGGCGCTGCACAGCCTGGCGCTGCTCTTGCAGCTGCAGGCGCCGGGTGCCGTATGCCTGCCGCTGACAGCTTGGACAATATTTTGGATGCCGGCCCTTGCCGGTGTGCGAAAAGCTTTTTTTGCAATGCTGACAAATGATCTCCATGCTTTTTGGATGCCTCCTTCAAAAAGTACTATAAGTGCACCTTTGCGCAAAATAAAAGGCAGGCCGCCCGCTTGGAACCGGATGAAATGATGGCAGGAACGCGCTCTGTTCTCTGCGCTGTGGAAACTGCGATCTTATTATGCACTCTTCGTGCTTTTTTGTCAAGCGTTTCCAGCGTACAATTTATGTACAAATCCATGCGCACTTTTTGTGTATTATAACACTTGAAATAGTGCACTGTTTGTGGTATAATAACCTCAAAGCTTATCGCCAAAGCCGTTCACCTTTGGCGATAGCGCGGGGCTTTGCCGCCCCGCTCAAGGCTGACGCCTTTGCTTTGAGAACATTGAACCATGCAACACCGCTCGCCCCGCTCGCTTGTGTTGTTGAGGCCGCTGCGCGGCGGTGCCATGGCAGAAGAACCCCGCCGGAACAGAACCACCTTACGAGAAAGAAGGATGAGAGAATGGCAAGATTCAACGAGCGTCTTCGTTCCCTGCGGGAGGGGAAAGGGCTCACACAGCAGCAGCTGGCCGACAAGTTGGAGCTTTCAAAAAGCAGCGTTAATATGTACGAGCGCGGAGAGCGCGAGCCGGGGTTTGAAACGCTGGAGGCGATTGCCGGTATTTTCAATGTGGATATGAATTATCTGTACGGCAAATCAAATGTGCGCAATTCGCTGCATGCGTCGGACGAAGGCGTGCCGATGGGCTGCCGTGAGCTGCCGGAAATGATGGTCTTGCCCATTGTGGGCCACATTGCCTGCGGCGAGCCGATCACCGCCGAGGAAAACGTTGAGGGCGAGGCCGCCGTGCCGGCGGCGTGGCGTGCGTCCTTCTGCCTAATCTGCGAGGGTGACAGTATGGTGCCGCGCATCCAAAACGGCGATCTTGTGGCCATTCGCAAGCAGGAAATGGTGGAAAACGGAGAGATTGCCGCCGTGCGCATCGACGGCGAGGCAACGCTGAAGCATGTGTATCTGTATCCGAACTATATCGAGCTGCGGCCGGAAAACCCCGCCTATGAATCCATCATCAAAATGCGCGAGGAAATGAACGAGGTGCACATCGAGGGCAAAGCCATCGGCCTGTGCCGGGGGCTGTAAAAGCCGAAACCGGCGCGCGCCGCTCTTCCGCGCCATGCCGCCGCGTCCCCGGGCTTCAAGGATAACCTGAATTCCCGGAGGGAGCGGCACATTTAGATGGTTCTGGGCTCCGACAGACCTGCGGCGGAGCTTACAATGCAAACGCCTGCGGACCCGTATTTCGCCTTGGGCAGTACGACGGGGCTTGCGCCAAGCGTGATCGAGGACTTTGCCGAGAGCGCAAGGGCCCTGATCCGCAGCATGTGTAACGTGCCGAGACAACACGATACCGCGCAATTGGAATCGCAACAGGCTGTAGATCAAGCAATGCTGAATATCCTTGGCGATGCGATGAGGCCCCATTTAGTATGCCTGTCGCATTGACGGTGCGCGGCGCGACAAACCTCTGCGATCCCAATAGCCGCCATGTTTCCTATTATGGTGCTGTTGGCAAAGGCGGCGCTTCCGACTTAAGCGATGCTCTGGTATAATAAAGCGGACAGACAAAAGCACCGTCTCAGAATTTCTCTAAGACGGTGCTTTTGTCCGCATCAGAGTAAACACTTTACGGCAAAGCCGCCGCTGAAAAAATGAGTGTCCGTCCAATGCCTGTTTGGCGGAGCGGAAAGAACAAAATCCGAACCCAACGGGTTCGGATTTTGCCTGTCTGGTGGAGATGACGGGAATCGAACCCGTGTCCGAAAAGAGGGCCACGCTGGTGTCTCCGGGTGCAGTTCGCCTACAGGATTCCCCCGGCGGCAGGCCGGTGAACGGGCCGCCGCTTCGGTAGCTTCATCAGTTCATGGCAGCAAACAAAGCTTGATGCCGCTCACGTGCACCGCTAAAATGATGCCCCGGCCCCGGCGCGCGGTAAGCCGGGCGGGACAGCAGCCTAATTCGTTAGGCTGCGACAGCTAATTTGTTGTTGTTAGCTATTTTTTTGGAGGCGTTTTACGTGTGTCCCCCAAACACGACCCGCTGCCTTCGCTTTCCTCTCCCCGTCGAAACCTTTACATCCCCATAATGATATCCGCAAGGCCGGCGAACCGGCGGGCGGCCCAAACCGCCGCGCAAAGCCTTCGGCCTGCCGAAAACAGAAAACGGTGCGCCGTACTGCGCGCCTGCCTTTTACTGTGCACCGGCGCCGCCCGGCGCTTTGGCGCTGCTATGCGCGCCGTTCCTTCATTGCGCGGTCGATCTCGCGCCTGGCATCGCGCGCGGCTAGGTCTGCGCGCTTATCGTAGAGCTTTTTGCCCTTGCATACGCCCAACTCCAACTTTACTTTACCACGTTTGAAGTAAAGCTGCAAGGGGATGAGCGTATATCCCTGCAGCTTTTGCTGCTCCTGCAGGCCGCGGATCTCGCGCCGATGCACCAGCAGCTTGCGGCGGCGCACAGGATCCCGGTTGAAGATATTGCCCTTTTCGTAAGGGCTCACGTGCATGCCCAGCACATAAAGCTCGCCGCCGTCTACCTCCACCCACGCGTCCTTCAGGTTCACCGCGCCGGTGCGAATGCTTTTTACTTCGGTTCCCATCAGCTCGATGCCCGCTTCCATGGCCTCGATGACAAAATAGTCGTGGCGCGCCTTGCGGTTCACCGCGATCACCTTGCTGCTTTCCTGCCCGGCCATCGGATCACCGCCTTTCTGCCGGCCGCTGCGTTGTTTGCCGTTGCTTTGTAAGAATACCGGATTTTTTTGCGGATGTCAAGCCAACGGACGCGATTTGTGCGGCAAATAGAGCAATTCGCGCAATTTCCTCGTTGCGGACCGTTTAAAAAGTTGTGGCTGCAAAAAGCCCCGGCAAATTTTTCGCTTTGTTTTGAGACAGCCCTACAATTCGCCCCGGTTTGCCAGCGAGCGGCCCAGCGTCACTTCGTCGGCATATTCCAGATTGCCGCCCACAGGCAGGCCGTAGGCAAGACGTGTGGTTTTTATGCCGAGCGGCTTGATCAGCTTTGCCAGATACATGGCCGTCGCCTCACCCTCTACGGTGGGGTTCGTCGCCATGATCACCTCGTGCACCTCGCCGGTGCTCAGGCGTGCAAGCAGCTCTTTGATGCAAAGCTGCTCGGCGCCCACGCCATCCATCGGCGAGATCAGGCCGTGCAGCACATGATAAAGGCCCCGGTATTCGCGCGTGCGCTCGAATGCCGTTACGTCGCGCGGACTCTCCACCACGCAAATAATGCCGCGGTTGCGCGTTTCGCCCGCGCAGATGGGGCAAACGGCGTCTTCGGTAAAATTCTGGCACACGGTGCAGCGGTGGATCTTGGTGTGGGCCTCTTCAATGGCGCGTGCAAAATCCAGCGCCTCCTGCCGGCCCATGCTCAGCACCTGATAGGCAAGGCGCGTTGCGCCCTTGCGCCCAATGCCCGGCAGCTTTGCAAACTGTTCGATCAGCCGCTCCAGCGGCGCAGCGTTGCCGCTCATGTACCGCCGCCCTTAAAGGCCCAGGCCCGGCAGATTCAGCCCGCCGGTGAGCGCGCCCATCTCCCGCTCCGAGGCCTCGTCCACTGCGCGCACGGCTTCGTTCACGGCCGCCGCGATCAGATCCTCCAGCATCTCGACGTCGTCTTTTTCCACAACATCCGGCTGGATCGTAAGCTTTGTAATCTGGTGCCTGCCCGTCATTTTCACCTCGACCATGCCGCCGCCGGAGGTAACGCTGTACTCGGTATTTTCCAGCTCCTCCTGCTTTTTGCGCATATTCTCCTGCATCTGCTGCACCTGCTGCATCAGCTGCTGCTGGCTCTGCTTGCCATAGCCCTGCGGTAATCTTGCTTTCATACTGTTTCCCCTTTTCCGTTCCGCTTTGTTTCTGCCGGATCCCGGCTTTCGTCCTCATAAACCACCTCAACGCCCTGCTGCGCCAGCCGGTTCAGCGTTTCCTCCGCGTTCTGCGTTTCGGCCTGCGGGCCGCTGCGCTGCCGATATGGCCCAATGGCATATCGCGTGCCCGTTACTTCTGCAATGGCCTGCTTGATCAGCTGCGATGAATACTCGTTCTTGCGCATATATTCCAAAAACAGATCGCTGCCGTCGATGAGAACGCGCCGGCCGTCGCAATAAGCCTTGGCCTCTTTTAAATAAACGTACAGCAGCTTGTCACGCAGGGCCATTGCCTCTGCTACGGCGCCCCATGCGGCGAACGGCTGGGGCGGCGTTTGCGCGGCAGGCCGGGGGCTGCGCGCCTGCGGGGCCGCCGGCGCGGCGGACGCGTTTTCGCCCGGCGCTGCCGATGGGCCCGATTGCGCGGCGGACGCGGCCTCTCTCGGCGCTGCGGCGGGCTCCGCAGGCGCGGCAAAGCGCGGCGCGGCTTCCTGCACGGGCGCCGCGGCAAACGGCTGCGGCGCGGTGCTTGCCGTTTGCGTGAAGCTTGCGGCGGCCGATGCGGCGCCCGCAAGGGCGGGGGAGGCGGCGGGCACGTCTTCGCACAGGCGGAACAGCGCAAGCTCCAGCTCAATGCGCGCGTCCGCGCCTTTGCCCATTTGATCCAACGCGGCACACAGCGCTTTGACGGCCCGAACCGCCTCCCGCCGGGAAAGGCCGGACGCCGCTTCGGTATAGCGCCGCTCTTCCTCGGCGCTCACGCCCGAAAGCAGGCGCGCGCCGCCGGGCATGCCGGCGATCATCAGATTGCGGTAATGCAGGATCATTTCGTCGCACAGGCGCTTCAGATCGATCGAGCGTTCGCGCAGCTCTGCCACAAGGCACAGGGCTTTTTCCGCGTTCTGTTCGAAAACAGCCTGCGAGAGCTCGAACAGATAGCCGCGGTCGGTAACGCCCGCCATGCGCCGGACAAGCGCCTCGTCCACCTCGTCGGATACGCCCGCGCAGGTATCCAAAATCGAAAGCGCGTCGCGCATCGCGCCGTCCGCAAGCCGGGCGATCAGCTGCGCGGCATCGGGTGCGAGGGCAATGCGCTCCTCTTTGGCCACGTACAGCAGCCGCTGCGCAATTTTGTCCGGCGGGATGCGCATAAAATCGTAGCGCTGGCAGCGCGAAAGGACCGTTGCGGGAACCTTGTGCACCTCAGTAGTTGCCAGAATAAAAATCACATGGGCCGGAGGCTCCTCCATAATCTTCAGCAGGGCGTTGAACGCCTCACGCGAGAGCATGTGCACCTCGTCGATGATATATACCTTATAGGTGCAGACGCTGGGGGCGTATACGCTTTCGCCGCGCAGATCGCGAATGTCGTTTACGCCGTTGTTGGAGGCCGCGTCGATCTCTACCACGTCGGTAACGCCGCCGCCGTCGATGCCCGTGCAGACAGAGCAGCTTCCGCACGGCTCGGCGCCGTCCCGTTCGGGGCAGTTCACGGCCTTGGCAAAGATCTTGGCACAGCTGGTTTTGCCTGTTCCGCGCGTGCCAGTAAAAAGATACGCGTGCCCCACGCGCCCGTGCAGCAGCTGATTTTTAAGCGCCGTAACGATGTCCGCCTGCCCAACGACGTCTTCAAATTTTCGGGGCCGCCACTTGCGATAAAGCGCGCGGTACATCGCATTCCCTCCCTGCGTTTTGCCGGCCTGCAGGCCAATGAGCCGGCTTTCCTGCGGGCGCGGCTTTGGCTTTGGAAAAAGCACGCCCTAAAAAACAGGACAGGGCCGCGGCGGTTTCCGCCCGCCTGCGCGGTTCGGCATACAGAGGGCAGGAGACCCGCGGCGCACAGGGCGGGCCACTGAATGCTGCTCGGTTCCCCGCCTGACATGGTTCATGGGGCCCCATCGCACGGGGCCCACCCTCTGTATGCCGAACAGTGCAGACATCGCCCTGTCCGGCAGCGCCGATGCACCCGCACTGGCGCGCTGTTATCAGTATACCAGAAACCTTTTAAAAATGCAAGACGAACGCCGGGAATTTTGGCCGAGCGAAAAGAGCCCCGGCAGTGCGCGGGGCCCGGCGGCAAGCGTGACCCCCGTCCGGCCCCCAAAAAAACCTCGGCGGCACGCCGGAAGTTCCTGCAAAGCGCCGAAGGAACGGCCTATGCGCTTTCGAGCGGCTGCGTGCCGAAATAAGCGCAGATCGCATCGTAATAAACGCGGGCCGCGCGGGCACAGCCGGCTTCGCCCGTCCATTGCTCTACGTCGCTGTAGTTTGTCAAAAAGCACTGCTCCGCCAAAACCGCAGGGCAATCCGGCCGCTCTACGATGCCGAAGCTTTTTTGGGTGCGCGGCCGATCCTCCGTGCTGTCTACGATCTGCTTGTGCTTGCCGCTGTAATAGGCAAAGCGCACGCCGTTGCCGCCGCGCAGGCGATGCCCGGCCTGGCCCATCCGCTGGGCAATGCACAGCGCAAAGCGCATGGCCTCCTCCGAATGCCTGCGGCCGGGCGGTGTGGGAAAGCACTCGAACCCATGAGATTGGTGTGTGCTCTCGTCGCTGTTGGCGTGGATGCTCAGCAGCAGCTGCGCACCGCCGTCATCTGCCGCCTGCGCCCGCTCCTTGATAGAGCGGTCTTCGCCGTTCGGGCGCGTGCGCAGCGGGGTATAGTTGGGGTCGGCCTCCAAAAGCGCGTACAGCACATCGACCGTTTGCTCGCAGACGCCAAGCTCCTGCACCAGTGCGTTCGCACCCGTATCAAATCCGCCGTGCCCGGCGTCCAGCGCCACCACATACGGTTCGGATGCGCCGGGCCCGGGCACAAGGCCGCGCTGCGCGGCAGAAAAGCCCGCGGGCTCCAGGGCTGCCGCGCGCATGCAGGCCGCAAGCAAGAGCCCCGCACCGCACAGCGCCGCAACGCACAGCACGCGTGCCCGCGTGCTGTGCAGGGAATAAACACCGCGCCGCGCCCTCATGTTCCCAGCTCCGCCAATGTGCCGAAGGTGTAGCCCTGCTCCTCCCATCTTGTAAGCAGCTCATCCAGAATGGCCGCGTTGGTGGCGCTGGTGGAGTGCAGCAGCACAATCGCGCCGTCATGCGTGCGCGGCATCAGCTTGTCAAACGCGTCTGCGCGCGAGGGCTGGGCATCCTGCTTCCAATCTACATAGGCAAGGCTCCAGAAGATCGTCTTATACCCCAGCTCCTGGGCCCATTTCAGGTTGTTGTCGCTGAACTTTCCCTCGGGCGGACGGTACAGCAACGGCAGCTGGGTGCCCGTTGTCGCCTCAAACAGCGCGGCGAGGTCGTTTAGCTCCTTTTTAAATTCCGCCTCGCCTTTTTGGGACATATCGGGGTGGTGATAGGTGTGGTTGCCCACCGCGTGCCCTTCGTCCACCATGCGCTGGATGAGCTCGGGGTGATCCCGAATATAGCTGCCAACAACAAAAAATGTGCCGGGCGCGTTGTGCTTTTTCAGCGCGTCGAGGATGGGCGCGGTATTGCCGTTTTCGTATCCGGCGTCAAACGTCAGATACAGGCGCTTTTGCCCGGGATCGCCGCAATAGAACGCATTGTAGGGGCGCAGCGCTTCGGCCGAGAGGTTCGGGATGGGCGGCGTGTTTTCCTCCTGAAACGAGAGCCCCCATTCGTATTGCGCTACGGCAACGGCCTCCGGCTCCGCGTCGCGCGGCAGCTCGCCGCTGTGCGCGGCGAGCAGAACGCTGCCTGCGGCCGCGCAGCACAGTACGGCCGCCAGCACCTGGTGCGCCGTCTTTTTGGGAATGCACAAAAACATAGCTGTTCACCTGCCTTGTGCTGTAAGGATATGCGGCGCCGGAAAAAATCATGAGCGAAAAACAGCGCAAAAGGCAGAGCCGCTGCTTTTCGCATGGCCGCAGGTGCCGCTTCGCGCGCAAACGCACTCATTCCGCTGCAGACGCGGCGCTTTCCTTTGCAAAAGATGCCGCCGGCTGTCGGATCTGAGCCGGAAAGACGCCGCGAACGGCGCGCGGGAAGCTTTGCGCAACGATGTGTTTTAAAACGGTGCGGATCACGCAGAAGGGCTTTTTGGCCAGCTGTTTTAGATAGAATGAATAAAAACAAATTGCAAAAACTATGTTTTTTCATAAAAATGAGCCGGAACAGTTGAAGCCGGGAAAAAAATGCAATATAATGGAAAAAAGGATGCCGTGCATTTGGCGCGGCAGGCGCCGCCGCCGCGTTTGCCGTGCGCAAAGCGGGAGAAGCGCCATGTGAAAAATGGGGGGACACAGCGCATTGCGCCGTGCCTTCCTGAAAAGGAGTAGAAAAGCCTATGTTGATTCCTGTTCTGCTGTTTGCCGTCGGGCTCGTCTGCCTTATCAAGGGCGGAGACTGGTTCGTGGACGGCTCCACTGCGCTGGCGCGCCGTTTCCATTTGCCGGAGCTGCTCATCGGCGCGACGGTTGTGTCCATCGGCACAACGCTGCCCGAGGTGATGGTTTCCTCCATGTCGGCGTTTTCCGGCCACGGCGAGATCGCCTACGGCAACGCCATCGGCTCCATTATCTGCAATACCGCGCTCATCGCGGCCATCACCATTGCCGTGCGCCCGGGCCCGGTAGACCCCAAAACACTGCGTTTCCCGGTGGGTTTTTTCTTTGCTTCGGCTGCCGTGTACTGCGTGGCGGCGTATGTGATGGGCCAGTTCACCCGTCCGCTGGGTATTTTGATGCTGGGCCTGTTTGTGGCGTACATGATCGTAAACGTAAAGCAGATGAAGAACAATCCCACCGCTGAGGTTGAGAGCGGGAATGACGAAAAAGACGAAAAACCCATGACGCTGACAAAGATGCTGGTGCTGCTGGTGGCCGGCGCGGCGCTGATTGCCGTGGGCGCACAGCTGCTGGTGGATAACGGCACTCTTATTGCGCAGGGTCTGGGCGTGCCGGAATCCGTGATTGCGCTTACCTTTGTGGCGCTGGGCACTTCCTTGCCGGAGCTTGTTACGGCCATTACGTCTTTGGTAAAGGGCCATAGCGATCTGTCGCTGGGCAATGTCATCGGCGCGAACGTGTTTAACCTGGTGCTTGTGAGCGGTTTGTCGGTTACCATTGCGCCGTTTGCCGTGCCGCAAAGCGCCGTGATCTTCGGCCAGAATGCCAGCCTTGTGATGGAGATCCCCGTCATGCTGGGCGTGATGCTGCTGATGACGATTCCGCCGCTGATCAAGGGCAAGCTCAGCCGTATGCAGGGCATTGCGCTGCTGGCGATTTATATTGTTTTCTGCGGAATTCAGTTTACAATGTAAACGCTTTTTACAATGTTCAAGCGCAGCAGCGCCGCCAAGCCGGGCGGCGCTGCTGATTTCCTTTTTTGCGCCGACACGGCATGCGGCGCCGGGCGCGCACCAAAAGAGCGGCATATGCGAAAGAGCGGTGCGCGACAGCCTGTTCGCAGGCATAAAATAAAGCCAGAAGGCTTTTCTTTTTTTTATATTTGCGCTATACTGAAAGTAAGCCATGAATTCTAAGGAACCACTGTATAGATCGTTCACTGCATCGATCGTCGGGCGCATCCCGGCGGCTTTCAGGCCGCCGAAAAAATCCGCTCGACGGTTCGGCCTGCAGATCGGAGCAGTGCTTTCCGAATACCGTGCGGAGGAACGAAGTATGGAATATCAGATCGAAAACGATTATCTGCGTGTGCGCATCCAGAGCCGCGGCGCGGAAATGTGCAGCGTGGTAAAAAAAGAAACCGGCGAGGAGCTGCTGTGGCAGGCCGACCCGGCCGTATGGAACCGCCATGCGCCCATCCTGTTCCCTTACTGCGGAAGGCTGCGGGGCGGCGTGTTCACGCACAAGGGCGTTACCTACGAGGGCGGCCAGCATGGCTTTGCGCGCGATTTGGAGCATACGCCGGTGGAACAGGGCACGGATACGGTTACGCTGTGCCTGGAGGCCAACGCGCTCACAATGGAAAAATTTCCGTTTGCGTTCAAGCTGTTTTCCACATACCGCCTTTCGGGCGAGACGGTGCACCACTCCGTCCGTGTGGAAAACGACGGCGATGAGGAAATGCCGTTCGGCTTCGGCTATCACCCCGCGTTTCTGTGCCCGTTCGACAGCGCGCATAAAATCGAGGATTATGTGCTGCGATTCGATACGCCGGAAACGCCCACCGTCATTGAGACGGGCGAGGACGACGGCCTTGTTACGGGCGAAACGCGCGTGTATTTTGAGGGGCAGACGGATATTCCGCTGCGGGACGGCATGTTCGACCACGACAGCGTCTGCTTTTCGCAGCTGCGCTCGAAAACGCTCTCCATCGTGGAGCTGGATACCGGCCGCCGCGTGGAGGTGGCAATCGAGGGCTATCCTTACGTGTTGATGTGGAGCGCCAAAGGCGCGATTCGGTATCTTTGCATCGAGCCGTGGCACGGCCTGCCGGACGCGCGCTCTGCCTCCGGCGTTTGGACGGAAAAGCCGGATACGATCCGCCTTGCACCGGGCGCAAGCTGGGAGACGGATCTTGCCATGACGTTTGCAAGATGAATTGCGGAATTCTACCTCGCGGGCGGCCGCAATTACGAAAAGAGGAAAATACAAAAAACAGGGAGAACGAACGATGCTGACGAAACAGAGCCGGCTTTCCGAGATCGTGCAAACGCCGATGGGGCAGGATATCGCCCACACGCTGCTTTTGCAGACGGGCCTGCCGGAGACGCTGCTCACAAACCAGGTAACGCGCCGCATGACGCTGGAGGGCCTGCAGAAGATGGCGCGCGGCAGGCTGGACGACGGCCTGATTGATGCGCTGCTGCGGCTGGTGAACGGAGACGCCGCCGCGCCCCCCGCGGCCGATGGCCCGGCGCCCCGCCGCTGGTGGAAGGAGGCCGTTGCCTATCAAATTTATCCGCGCAGCTTTGCCGATTCCAACGGCGACGGCGTAGGCGACCTTGCCGGCATCCGGCAAAAGCTGCCGTATCTGAAGGAGCTGGGTGTAGATCTGCTCTGGCTATCGCCTGTGTACGATTCCCCAAACGACGATAACGGCTACGACATCCGCGATTACAAAAAGATCATGGCCGAATTCGGCACAATGGAAGACTTCGACGCGCTGCTTTCGGCCGTGCACAAAAACGGCATGCGCCTGATTATGGATCTTGTGGTAAACCATACCTCGGATGAGCACGCGTGGTTCCAAAGCGCGCTGCGCAACCCGGACGGCCCCTGCCGGGATTACTACATCTGGCAAAAAGGCAGGGAGGGCGGCGCGCCCAACAACTGGGTAAGCTTTTTCTCGGGGCCGGCGTGGAATTACTATCCCGAGCGGGACGAATGGGCGCTGCATCTGTTCAGCAAAAAGCAGATGGATCTGAACTGGGAAAATCCCGCCGTGCGCCGCGAGGTGTACGAGATGATCAATTGGTGGCTGGAAAAAGGCGTGGACGGCTTCCGGATGGACGTGATCAACCTGATCTCCAAGGGCAGCCTTGCCGACGGCAGCGAGGTTTTGGGCAAGGCCATCGGCCTGCGCGGCATCGAGCACTATTTTTACGGGCCGCGCCTGCACGAATATCTTGCCGAGATGCGGCAAAAAACGTTTGGCCGGTACGACGCTGTTACGGTGGGAGAGACGGCTGGGCTTGGCATGCAGGCCTCGCGCATGCTCACGGCCGAACAGCGCGGTGAACTGGACATGGTGTTCAATTTCGATGCGCTGGAAAACCCCGGCAAAAAGCGCTTCGACGATTACCGCTACGATCTGCGCTGCCTGAAAAAATATCTCATCGACTGGCAGCTGCATTATGGAGAAAACTGCTGGCCCAGTCTGTTTTTTGAAAATCACGATAATCCCCGCATGGTGAGCAAGGTAAACCCGAACCCCGCTGTGCGCGAGCCGCTGGCAAAGCTGCTGGCAACGCTGCAGCTCACACTGCGCGGCACGCCGTTTCTCTACCAGGGGCAGGAGCTGGGGCTCACGAATGTGGATTTTGCCAGCATCGACGAGATCGACGACGTAGAGAGCCGCAATCTGTACGGCGAGCTTTGTGAGACAATGCCGCCCGAGGAGGCGTGGCGGCGTATTCTTGCCGGCACGCGCGACCATGCCCGCGCGCCGATGCCGTGGAACGCCGGGCCGAACGGCGGCTTTACCACGGGTACGCCGTGGCTGCGCATGGCAAGCGGCTGGGAAAGCTGCAACGCTGCTGCTGCGCTGCAGGATGAACATTCGGTTTTTTATCATTATAAAACGCTCATCCGCCTGCGCCGCGAAAACCCGGCGCTCGTCTACGGCGCGTTTTGCCCGGTGTTTTTAAAGACGCGGGTGAACGAGGATGTCTTTTGTTATTTCCGCGTGCTGTACGGCAAAAAATTCTATATCGAATGCAACCTTACCGAAAAACCGGTGCGCCGCCCCGCGCCGCTTGCCAAAAATCTTGCGCTGCGCGCGGGAAATTATGCCGCCGGGGACGCGCAGCTGCGCCCCTATGAGGCAAATGTGTACGAGGTATTGTAAGAAAGGGCCGGTTTGATCTGCCCGGCAAAACCGATGCAAGGAGAACCATTCTCCGCCAAAACACCGCATCGCTTTGAAACCTCCGCGCACACCGCCCGGCCGGAGCGCCGGCAATTTTGCGGGGGCCGTAAAAGCCCCTTTTGATGAGAAACGAAAAGAGGATCTGTCTATGTCTGCATCCAGAGAGGGCCGCGAAGCGGTTTTTGAACGGTATTCCATCCCGCGCGCTGTGGTGACACTGTCGGTGCCCACCGTGCTCAGCTCGCTTGTTTCGGTGCTGTACAGCCTGGCCGACACCTATTTTGTGGGCCTGCTGAACAACCCTGTGCAAACGGCCGCCGTTACGCTGGCCGCGCCGGTGCTGCTGGCGTTTAACGCGGTAAACAATTTGTTCGGCGTGGGCAGCTCCAGCATGATGAGCCGCGCCTACGGCCGCAAGGATTTTGATACGCTGCGCCGCAGCTCGGCATTTGGCTTTTACGGCGCACTGTTTTGCGGCGTGGTATTTGCGCTGGCGTGCACCGTGCTGCGCGGCCCGCTGCTGGGCATGCTGGGTGCAGACGAGATCACGCGCGCGGCAACCGACAGCTACCTGAACTGGACGGTATCGCTGGGCGCGACGCCCGCCATCTTAAACGTGGTGATTGCGTATATGATCCGTTCCGAGGGCGCCGCGTTGCACGCGAGCATCGGAACCATGAGCGGCTGCCTGCTCAACATTGCGCTGGACCCCATCTTTATTTTGCCGTGGGGGCTGAATCTGGGCGCGGCGGGCGCAGCAATAGCGACCTGCCTTTCCAATTGCTGTGCACTCATCTATTTTCTGGTATATCTTGCCACGCACCGCAAAACCACACTGGTTTGTGTGTCGCCGAAGGCGTTCAGCCTGCGAAAAGAGATCGTGGGCGGGGTGTTCGCCGTGGGCGTACCCGCTGCCATTCAGAATCTGCTGAATGTAACGGGCGCTACGATTCTGAACAATCTGGCCGCGCCCTACGGCGCGGCGGCGCTGGCGGCAATGGGCATCTGCTCGCGCCTTTCGATGGTGCCAATGTATATCTCCATGGGCATTTCGCAGGGCGTGATGCCGCTGATCAGCTACAATTACGCCAGCCGCAACGTGCGCCGCATGAAGGATACGCTGTTTTATGCGGCGCGCATTTCCCTTATTTTTCTCACGCTGATGGCGGCGCTGTTCTTCTGCTTCCCGAGTGTGTTTGTGCGCCTGTTTATCGAGGACGCCGAGACGCTCTCTTACGGGATGCGCTTTTTGCGCGGAATGAGCCTTGCCGTTCCGGTACTGGGCGTCGATTTTCTCGCGGTGGGTGTGTTCCAGGCCGTCGGCATGGGCAAGCAGGCGTTGATCTTTGCCCTTTTGCGCAAGATCGTGCTGGAAATTCCGTTTTTGTATTTGCTGAACGGGCTGTTCCCGCTGTATGGCATCGCCTACGCGCAGGCGGCGGCGGAGCTTGTGATGGCAATTGCCGCTGTATTGGTGCTTGCGCGATTTTTAAAGCGCGCGGAAAGCGAGGCGGCCGGCGCCCTGAAGATGTGAGAGAATGGGCTGAAACAGCCGCCTGGCAAAAAACAGCAGACAAAACCAAACCGCCGCCCGGGCTTTTCCCGGGCGGCGGTTTGGTTTGAAAGGAAAGTATGCTATCGCAAAAATGCGATAGAGGGAAATACGTGTAAAAAGCACGGAAGCTCACCCTGAAGGCAGGGCTTTCGCTATGTGTCTCCGCTCTGCTGTACGGGGCTTTTTGTCACGCTTCTCCGCCCTGCGCTGCATCGCCCTCACCGGCGTTTGCGGCATCTGCAGCGTCATTGGCATTCGCGGCATCGCCGGCAGGGGAGACCCCGTTCAGGGTAAGTGTATTCTCCCATTCGGTGCCCACAACGGCCACATAGCTTTTGCCCACGTTGATGGGCAGAGTGTTGCCCGCCTCGTCCAGAATATGCAGCGCATCCTCCGGATCGCCCTTTACCCAGCGGACGGCGCAGTATTTGCCACCGTAGCAGTAATAGCCGGTTCCGCTTTCGAGCGTAAAATCCGTGACAAGGTTGTTCAAATCGTCCGGGTTTTTCAGCTTCACCGGCGCAAACAGAATCAGCACATTGTCGAACGAAAGCTGCGTGCCCGTCAGCTCATCCATCTGCGGCGCTCCGAACGCGTTTTTTAAATAGCGGGAGGCGGAGGCGTCGAAGGAGAGCGATACGGGGCTCACCTCCGAAAAGCTGAAGGAGATCTCGGCCGCGTCGCCCGCCTCGGGAACAACAGGCGCGCTGTCGAACGGAACAAAATCAAACAGCTGCTGGCTGGCGCCCGTGGCGGGGATCTGGTTTTTCTCCATGCCGGCCGCAATCAGCCCCGCGTCGGTAAACCAGCAGTGCGATTCGCCATAGCCGGCGTTCTGGCGTGCATCGTCGAACCAGAACGAGGTGGAGCCAAGGTACATGCCGTTCACCGTGGCATAGTGATAGTGGTTCAGCAGATTTTCGGCATAGATGCTTGTGCCGATATGCACGATGATCGAGTTCATCGGCATGGCAAACTGCAAATGCTGGTCGCGCGCAGAGCGCACCGGGCCGGTTTGCGGCACGGCGTCCTTATCGGCATACAGGGCCATCAGCCGGGTGATGCCGCCCTCCGCCACCATCTCGAACAATGCGTCGGCGCCGGCAAGGCCGCGCTGCGGCATAGTGTTCGGGGTGTTGCTTACCAGAATGGCCACAGGGCGGTCACCCCCCGCGACCCCCTCGCTCAGCGGCGCGCCGGTGATGAGGTTCACTTCCGGCGCGGGGCCGATAGGGATCTCCGGGCCGGCGTTTGACGCCGTGTCCGAGGACGGCGTCACGCTGCTGCTCCCGGATGATGCGGCCGATTCCGATGCTGCCTGGCACGCGCTCAGGCAGACGATTAGGCTAAGAGCCAATGCAAAAGCGATAAAACGCTTCGTAGGCCCCGCCCCCTTTCTTCTGGGATCTGTTCCTCTATTCAATATGCGCAAAAAAGAGGAGCATTACTCTCTCGACTATATCACAGCCGGGCAAGAAGGTCAATCCATTTCAACAAAATTGGCGGTTTCGCTGTCATCGCCCACTGTTTCAGCGGTATCCGTCTGGGCCGTGCCTGTTTTGTTATAAAGGAACTGATCCGACATCTCCAGATCGACAACGGCAATGTAGGTTTTGCCGGGATTGATCTTGACGCTTTGCTCGTGGCCGCCGCCGTCCAAAATGCGCAGCGGCTGCAGCGGCGCGCCCTTTTGCCAGCGGATGGGCTCGGCTTTGCCGCCGCTGAAGTAATAGCCTACGCCGCCAAAGGTGTAATCCACCTTCTGCAGGTCGTATCCGCTTCCGCCCGGGTCGGGATAGACATCAAATTGTGTAAACAGCACCAGGATATTCTCAAACGCCAGCTGCTGGCCGTTGTTGGCGTCCGTGCTGGGGTTGATGCTGCCGTAGCGCAGGCTGTATTGGCTCATAAGATATTTGCCGGAGGCGGCGTCCCAATCAAAATAGGTACGGTAGCTCTGCGAATGTACAACGCGAATGCCCACCGCGTCGTCGCCAGACAGCACACGGTTCGGCTCGTTGTAATTGACAAAATCAAAGAACGTGCTGCCATAGGTGCGGCGAGTATCGATGTTCAGCTTTTCAAGGCCGCGCTGGATATCCTCCTGCGTAAGATACGCGGTTTCCCATTGCCTCACGCCGGCCGCCTGACGGCTGGTATCGTAATTGAAGCCGATCAGATCGTAATTGACGTCCAGATCGTCGTACTGGTAATCGGCCTTATACTGCTTTTGCACAACGCTTTCGCCGATGTGGATGAAGATGGGCTGGAACGGCAAAAACAGCTGGAAGAACTGGTCGCGCGCAGAGCGCACAGGGCAAATATATTTGATCTTGTTGTAATCGGTGAACAGCGCGCAAAAGCGCGTAATGCCGCCCTCCACCTTGATCTCGATCAGGATATCCGCATCGCTCAGGCCGTTCTGCGGCCGCGCATCGTTTGCAACGGCATTGGAGATGTTATTCACCATTACCGCGGTAATGCGCTGGCCCTCGGGATAATCCTCCCCCCTGGGCAGGCCGGTAAGCACTGCTGGCTCATACGGGGGCTCGGGCTCCGACTCGGGCTGTACGGCGGAATTTGCGGCGGCAGGCGCGGCCGGCTCGCTGGCGGATGTGGGCGCGTCGCCGCACGCTGTCAGCATGGACAGCGCAAAGGCTGCGATCATCAAAACGGCAAACAGTTTTTTCATAGATCTTCTCCTGTAAGGTATCCTCTATTTTCAATCACTCCGGCACGGCGCGGCAGTATGGGGCAGCCGCGCCGCCCTCACGCCGCCGGGCGTGAGCCGGGGAATTGAAGCGTAAAAAAGCAAAACCGCCCGGCGCGCGGTTTATCCGGCGGACAAAACGCTTTTGCCGTCGATGCGGAAATAAGGGCGCATCGACCGTTCCACAACCGCCACGTAGCTGCGGCCCGGATTGATGGCGGCAAGCGTCATCGTTTCGTCGTCCGTCAGAATGGAAAGGGGAGCGTCCGGCGCGGCCTGCATCCAGCGGATGCGCTCGTACCGCCCGCCGCACACATAGCAGCCGGCGCCGCTCTGTTCGCCGGTTCCATCGGCCTGCAGCTCCCCGTCTGTTACAAACAGCACCAGCAGATTATCGAACGTAACGGCCTCGCCGGTATTTTCGTCCAGATGCGGCGCCCCGAACCGGTATTTTACATATTGGCCGGTTTCCTTGTGATACGAAAACATGCTGTTGGCGTAGCTGGAAAAACGCAGATACACCTCCTGTGCGCTGCCGTCTGCAAGGCGGCGCTTTTCCCCGGCATAAGGAACGAACTGGAACGCGGCGCGCGCAGGGCCGGCAAGCGTCCTGTCAAGCGCATACCGCTGCGCCGCCGCAGAAAAGAGCGCGCCATCCGTAAACCAGCAAAGCTCGATATCTGTCTCCTGGCCGCGCTGTGGGTCCAGCGAGAGCGCCTCGGCCCGATCCTGCCCGTCCAGCGCGCGGGAATCGGGCAGATACTGCGCCATCAGCTGCGCGGCATCGGGCGAAGCGCCAACATACAGATACAGCGCGTCCAGCGAGAGCAGCAGCCGCACATGCTCGCTGCGGGCAAAGCAGACCGGCCCGGTTTGCGGCATTGCGCTATAATCGGAGAATACGGCCATCAGCCGGGTAACGCCGCCCTCGGTAACGGCCTCGCAGACAAGATCGGCCGCCTGCAGGCCGCGCTGCGGTAAAGCCGTCTGCAGATTGTCTACCATTACGGCCAGCGGGCGCGTGCCCTCGGGGGCGCCCTCCGGCCGGGGAAGGCCGGTAAGAGGATCGGCCGAGGGATCGGTGACGACCTCGGGCGGCAAAACCGTTTGCGAGCCGGCGGGCCGCGCCTCGCCGCCGGCCTTGGAAGAAGAGGAGGCAAAGCCCGGTGCAGACGCGGACGGCTGCTGCCCGGCGGAGGACGCCTGCGCACCGCTGCCCGGCACGGCGCAGGCACAAAGGCACAGCAATGCCGCGCCGATCATTGCAAGAACACCGCACAGTTGTTTTGGCATACTTGTCAACCTCGCATTCGGGCCGCGTACCGCGCACGAAGAACCGTTTTTCCGTCGGCCAACGCTCACTGTATTGCCGGAATTTCTTCCGTTCATACATTTCTATTTTATCAAAAATTCCCGTTTTTGTAAATAGAGCGGTAGATATTTCCCCCAAAACCTGCAAAAGAGGACAGATTGCACAAGACAAACCAGGGCGCGCACGGCCCCGGCGGATCAAATTTGCAAAAATTCGGTATTTAAGAAAAATGCATGCAAGAAAGTATTGACAGAAATGCGCCAAACTGCTATAATAATTTGGCATGGTTAGGGGGTGCAATATCCATATGTTGCGGCCTTGCAAATCATGAGCAAGCACAGCAGGAGCCATTAGCTCAGTCGGCAGAGCATCTGCCTTTTAAGCAGGGTGTCCGGGGTTCGAATCCCCGATGGCTCACCATTTTTTAAACCGCACCGAATGGGCAAAAAGCCCGAAACGGCGCGGTTTTTTGTTTCGGAAAATGATGGCGCGGGATACGAGGGAGGGAAAACACATAAGCAACCGGGAGCCTGCGGGGAATCTGATCGACCCAATACCGGGGAGCCGGCTTTTCTGCGTTGCGGCCTGTCTGTAGGGAGCGGCTGTCCCGGATAAAGCGCCGAATGCCGAAGTGCCGGCAGACCGGGAACGAGCTTTCGCTCTACAGAACAGGGGACACATGCCGATTGATTCAGAAAATAACAGGTGCTCGCTTGGCGAGTGGGCCTGTGCATACAAAAAGGGGCGCCCGTTTTTGGGGCGCCCCTTTGCAGTGATGCATCATTCGTGCGGCCAGCCGCACGGGGGAAGGCAGCGATTACTCGCCGGCCTTCGCAGCCTGAGCAGCAGCGATCTTCGCAGCGCGCTCTTCCTTCCAGGCAGCCATCTTGGCGCGCACATCGCCGTTGATGTTCCAGATGAAGGTGAAGCAGCAGAACGAGGCGACAGCGGCGAGGCACGGGAAGCCTACAACCATCCACTTGATACCCGCGATGGTGCCGGCAGACTGCTCCAGACCAGCCTGCGTCAGCGTAGGATCGTAACCGATGCCGGCGATGAGCAGAACGGACAGAGAGTTCGCGATCATGCCGCCAATGCGGCGCGACAGGCTGAAGAAGCCGTAGATCGTGCCCTCATTGCGCTTGCCGGTGATGTACTCGTTGTAATCAATGGATTCGGCCACAAGGCCCCACTGCATCTGAACGGACATTGTAACAAACGCGGTAGCAAGACCCATCCACAGGATGTACAGCATCGGGCTCAGACCCGGCGCGAAGAACACATATGCCAGCAGGCCAACGAAGCAAACAAAGCCGGCCGCAAGGCAGGTGCGGATGATGACAACCAGATCCCATTTCTTCGTCAGGATCGGGGCGGACGCCAGGATCACGATCATGGCGACAGAGGAGAAGATGGAACCCACGCTCTGGATGCCGATGTCGTGTAGAACGTCGGCCACCATGTACGTTGCGGCGCCCTGGCCCAGAGCCTGAACGGCGCAGATGCTGATGGAGTGCAGAACCAGCGCGAGGAACGCACGGTTTTTGGTGATGATGTTCCAAATATCGGTGATCTTGAATTTCTGCTTTTCGGCATCTTCTTCATCCACAATCAGCTGAGCGGCTTTATTGCGCTCTTTGGTGAGCGCGTAGTGCAGGAATACGATAAAGCAGCCCAGCACGGCGCACACAACGCCCATTACGGCAAAGCCGGTGGTGTTGTCGCCAAATTTGGCAAGAATCTGCGGGATGATGGCGCCGGCGATCATGCCGCCGATGGTGGAGCCAAAGCCGCGAGCCGAGGCCAGCGTGGCACGCTCGTTGTCGTTGGTGGCCATGGCGCCCAGTAGGGAACCCATGCCGATGTTCATCATCGTGTAGCCGCCCTCGTAGATGATCTTCAGCACGAAGATGGAAGCCATCATGGCGAAGCCGCCGCCCAAGTGAGACGGTACCGCATAGAACGTAATCAGGCCGACGGCCATCACGGGGATGGAAGCGAGGATCCACGGACGGAACTTATCCGCGCCGGGTTTGGCCTTCGTATAGACCATGTCCATAATGGTGCCCATCAGCGGATCGTTGATGGCGTCCCACGCATTCCAGATGAGCAGGATCGAAGCCAGAAGAACGGGGTTTACCGCAAGGTGCACCTGCAGGTAACGCGTCATAAAGCCGGAAACCGCATACAGTGTGATAACGCCGCCGGCGTCGCCACAGCCGTAGCCAATGATGTTCGCTAAGGTAAGCTTCGGAACGCCATTGGTCTTGTTTTTCAGATCGCTTGCCATTCAGTTAATTCCTCCTTTATTTTCAGCCCATAAATGGCAGAAGCCGCGCCGTGGGGTGCGATTTTTCACAATGCGATGTCTGCTGCCCTCTTGCCGTGAAAAGAAAAAAGCACACCTCGTGTCGAATTCTTCGCCCTCATGTGCTGAATTACCAATTTCTATTTGCATTATAGCTTTTTTTTTTGCAGTTTGTCCATTGCGAAGGTTGCGCATGCATTGCAATTATTGCCCAATGCGAAAAGGTGCGGAAAAAATCGCGGCCGGATGAAAAAATGTTTCATCCGGCGCGGCTCTGCGCAGCCGATGGCATCCGCGCTTTTGCGCGGGGAGAAAAGAGGAAAAGACGCTTTTTTCCTGCGCGCCGTGCGTCCGGCCGCCCTGCGCCGAAGCAAAAAATAAATTTTGCGGCAAAATGCGCGGGGAACCTTTTAAGACGCGCAAAAATATGCTATACTGAAGCTGTTGCGTAGAATTCTAAGGAACCGCTGATTCAATCGTCAGGCGCATCCCGGCGGCATCTTTTCCGCCTGTTTTGCCCCAAAATCTTGAAATACACAAAGCATTCCTGTGATTTTGGAGCTGCAGCGGGCAAAAAGCCCGCTCGCCGGTCTGCCCTGCCGATTTCATCAGCGCTTGCCTGAAAAATCGTATAAAAAAACGCATACCGCAGATACAGATGGGGTGGAGAATGATGACGGAGATGATCGAGGCGTTTTACCGTTCGCTGCGCGGGCGGCGTGTGGCGTTTATTGGCACGGGCGTAACAAACCAGCAGTGCATCGAGCTGTTCAGCCGGTGCGGGGCCGAGATCACGCTGTGCGATAAAAAGCCGGATCTGGAGGCGTTCGGCCCTTACGCCGAGCGGCTGCGCGGGCTGAACATCCGCTATTCGCTGGGCGAGCGGTATCTGGACGGCCTCGCCGGGCAGGAAATGATCATGCGCACGCCGGGCTTTGAGTATTATACGCCGCAGCTGGTGGCGGCGCGCGAGGCGGGCGTCGAATGTACCAGCGAGATGGAGCTGTTCTTCCGGCTGTGCCCCTGCAAAACGGTGGCCGTTACGGGCTCGGACGGCAAAACCACCACCACCACGCTCATTGCCAAAATGCTGGAGACAGCGGGGCGCCGCGTGCATTTGGGCGGCAACCTGGGCCGCGCGCTGCTGCCCATAGTGGATACCATCGAGCCGGATGACATTGCGGTGGTGGAACTTTCCAGCTTTCAGCTCATCAGCATGCGCCAATCGCCTGATGCTGCGGTGGTAACGAACGTTACGCCGAACCATCTCGATCATCATAAGGATATGCAGGAATATATCGACGCAAAGCGCAACATTCTGCTTTATCAGCAGCCGGGCAGCCGCGCCGTGCTGGGGTACGAAAACGAGATTACCCGCGCGATGGCGGCCGATGTACGGGGCACGTTCCAATGGTTTACGCGCAAAAGCACCGTGGAAAACGGCGGCTTTCTGCGCGCGGACGGCATGCTGTGCCTTGCGGCGGACGGTGCGGTGACGCCCATTGTGCACAAAAGCGAGGTGGCCCTGCGCGGCGAGCACAATCTGGAAAATCTGCTGGCGGCATTCTGCGCCGTGCGGGGGATGGTGCCCGAGGATGTGATGGCGCAGGTGGCGCGCACATTTGCGGGCGTGGAGCACCGCATCGAGCCGGTGCGCACGCTGAACGGCGTGCAGTGGTTCAACGATTCCATCGCCACCAGTCCCACGCGGGTGATCGCGGGGCTGCGGGCGTTCGATCAAAAGCTGATCGTCATTGCGGGCGGCTCGGATAAGGGCATCAGCTTTGCGCCGCTTGCGCCGGAGCTGCTCGAGCATGTAAAGACGCTGATCTTAACGGGCGCGACGGCCGCGAAGATCGAGGACGCTGTGCGCGCCGAGGCGGGCTTTGCCGCGAGCGGCCTTCGCATCCTGCGCGCCGCCGATATGGCCGAGGCGGTGCGCCTTGCGCACGAAGCCGCGCAGCCCGGCGATATTGTATCGCTCTCGCCGGCGTGCGCCAGTTTTGACCGTTACCCCAACTTCGAGGCGCGCGGGCGGCACTATAAGGAGCTGGTGAATGCGCTGTGATCCGCCGTGTGGAAGAAGCGAACCGCGCGCCGTTTTTGGCAGCGGTGCGCGGCAGGCCGCATTTCGGCGATGTGATGCCTGTGGAACTGGCGGTATTCGGCACGATGCACGGCGGCCCCGTGCCGCGCTTTTTTACGGCTGCGCCCGGCGCGGCGCTGTGTGTGCGCGGGCGCAGCGCACTGATGTGCGGTACTTATGACAGGGAAGAAACCGGCGGCTTTTTGGGGCTGTGCGGCGTGGACCGCGTGCTGACGGACGGCGTACCGCCCGCGGGCTATGCGCGCCGGCGGCATCTGTACTGCATGGCGCTTGCCGGCACGGGGAAGGGAAAGGAGCTGCCGCCCACGGGAACGGATCTTCTGCCCCGCGAGGCGCCCGCTCCGCCCCTCGCGGGGCTGGCGCTGGATTCCGCGCCGCCGCCGGGCGAAACAGCGGATTTTCTGATGAGCGCGCAGGGCGCGGAGATCCGCGATAATTTTTATTCGGAGCTGTGTACAAAGCTGGCGCGCGGCGCGGCGTGCGTATGGGCCGCGCGGCAGAACGGCCGTATGATCGCGACGGCGGGGGCGTATGCCCTCGCGCCCGAAACAGCGTATCTCGCTTTTGTCGAAACGGCCGAACCCCTGCGCGGCAGGGGTGTCGGCAGCTGGCTGGTGGGCGCGCTTGCCGCACGGCTTGCGGGGGAAGGCCGCCGCGTATCGCTGCTTTGCGAAAAAGGCCGCATCGCGTTTTATGGGCGGCTGGGCTTTAAACAGGAAGGCACGCTTTGGCAGTGTACGCGGGAAGCAGAAGCCGGGGAAGCGGAAGGATAGAAACCACGGGTGCGGCTCGGGCGTTTGTCTGTCCGGGGACGGGGGAAGCCTGCCTGTTTTTTCCCATCAGGCGCTTATCCTGAAACGGAGCGCGCCAAAGCGGCTTCGCTTTCGGGAAAAGCGGCGCTTCGGAGCCTGCCGAATCAACCTGCCGAATCGAAGAAGTTTCATAAAAAGGATGAGAATATGATCGAACAGTTTTTTGATTTTTCGCCGGAGCTTTTGAAGGCCGACCAAAAGGCGCTGGAGCTGTGCCGGGAGCGCTTTGCGCAGCTGGAGAGAACAAAAGAATACAACCAGCTCAAAATGCTGAAGGCATTTACCGGCTGCCGCGTGGGCGGCAGCCATCTTGTGGGCACAACGGGCTATGGCATGGGTGATGCCGGGCGCGAAAAATTAGAGCAGGTGTTTGCCGCGCTTACGGGCAGCGAGGCCGCGCTGTTCCGGCACAATTTCATGTCCGGCACGCACACGCTGGCTGTGGCGCTGTTCGGTGTGCTGCGCCCGGGCGAGCGCATGGTGGCCGCCACGGGCCGCCCGTATGATACGCTCGCGGGCGTGATCGGGCTGGACGGCACAAGGTACGGCAATCTGATGGAATTCGGCGTTTTGTACGACGAGACGCCGCTGCTGCCCACGGGCGCGCCCGATCTGGATGCCATTGCAGAGCGGTGTCGCGGCGCAAAAATGTGCTACATTCAGCGCAGCCGCGGTTATGCCGCGCGCCCGGCGCTCTCGCTGGATGCGATCGAGGCCATCAGCAGGGCGGCCAAGGCGGCGCAGCCGGATATCATTGTGATGGTGGATAACTGCTACGGCGAATTTACCCAAACCGAGGAGCCCACGCAGCGCGGGGCCGATCTGATGGCGGGCAGCCTGATCAAAAATCCGGGCGGCGGCATCGCGCCCACAGGCGGCTATATTGCCGGGCGCGCCGATCTGGTGGAGCTGTGCGCCCACCGCCTGACGGCGCCGGGCGTGGGCGGCGAGATCGGCTGTACGCTCGATCTGCTGCGCGGGCTGTATCTGGGGCTTTACTACGCGCCGGGCGTTGCCTGTGAGGCGCTGAAAACAAGCGTGTACGCCGCGTGCCTGTTTGAGCTGCTGGGCTACGGCGCAACGCCGCGCTATTTGCAGGACCGCAACGACATTATCACCAGCGTCGAAACAGGCAGCCCCGAGGGCATGCGGGCGCTGTGCGGCGGCGTGCAGGCCGCCAGCCCGGTGGACAGCTTCGCTGCGCCCGAGCCCGGCGAGATGCCCGGCTACGAGGATCCTGTAATCATGGCGGCGGGCGCGTTTACAATGGGCAGCAGCATCGAGCTTTCGGCCGACGGCCCCGTGCGCCCGCCTTACACCGTGTACCTGCAGGGCGGCCTGAACTTCGCCGCCGCCCGCGCGGGTGTGCTGCTTGGGGCCGAGCGGATGTGCCGCCTTCGGGAGGGATAAGCCATGCCGAACAACCGGACGGAAAACGTTGAGCTTACCGTGCTCTGTAGGATGCCTGTTTCCGCAAGCATATTTTAACAAATTTTTGACTGCTGCGTCCGAGGTTCTGCGGTTTCATTCTCTTGGGCGCCTTGCGGGCGCGGCGGAAAGGAATGGTCATATTTATGAAAATCTTCAATACAATGACGCGCCGAAAGGAGCAGCTGACGCCGCTTGTGCCCGGCGAATACCGCATCTATGTGTGCGGGCCGACGGTGTATAACTATGTGCACATCGGCAACGCGCGGCCCGTTGTGGTGTTTGATACGCTGCGTCGGTATCTCGAATATCAGGGCAACAAAGTGCTGTTTGTCTCTAACATTACGGATATCGACGATAAGATCATCACAAAGGCAAACGAAGAGGGCGTGCCGATGCAGGAGATCTCGCGCCGGTATGAGGCCGAGTTTTTGAAGGACTGCGCGGGGCTGAACGCGCTGCCGCCCACGGTGCGCCCGCGCGCAACGGAGCACATCGACGAGATCCTGTCCATCGTCGCGGATATCATCGAAAAAGGGCACGGCTACGTGGCCAAAAACGGCGACGTGTATTTCCGGGTGCGCAGTTTTGGCGAATACGGCAAGCTCTCGCATCTGGTGCTGGACGATTTGGAGAGCGGCAACCGCGAGCTGCGCAGCCAAATGGACGACGATTTAAAGGAAGACCCGGCCGATTTTGCCGTGTGGAAGGCCGCGAAGCCCGGCGAGCCCTATTGGGAAAGCCCCTACGGCAAGGGGCGCCCGGGCTGGCACATCGAATGCAGCGCAATGGCGCGCAAGCACCTCGGCGATACCATCGACATTCACGCGGGCGGTGAGGATCTGATCTTTCCGCACCACGAAAACGAGATCGCGCAATCCGAATGCGCCAACGGCTGCACGTTCGCGCGCTATTGGATGCACAACGGCTTTTTGAACATCGACAACCACAAAATGAGCAAGAGCGCCAACAACTTTTTTACGGTGCGCGAGCTGAGCGAGGTTTACGGCTACGAGCCGATCCGCTATTTTCTGCTGACGGGCCAGTACCGCGGCCCGCTGAACTATACGGCCGAGCTTATCGGCGCGTGCCGGGCAAGCTTGGAGCGTTTGTACACCTGCCGCGAAAACCTCGATTTTGCGCTGGAAAACGCGCACGGCGCGGACCTTTCCCTTGCAGAAAGAGCCGCCGCCGCCAAAGAAAAATTCTGCGCCGCGATGGACGACGATCTGAACACCCCCGACGCCTTGGCCGCGCTGTTCGATTTTGTGCGCGAGATCAACACCCTTGCCTCCGAAAGCGGCCGCGCCGCGCTGGAAACGGCGGCGAAGACGTTTGACGAGCTGACGAATGTGCTGGGCATTTTGTATCACCGCAAAAAAGAGGAGATCCCGGCCGAGATCCTCGCGCTGGTGGCCGAACGCGCCGCCGCGAAAAAGGCGAAGGATTGGCCCCGCGCCGACGCCATACGCGCCGAGCTTGCAGAGCAGGGCTATACGGTGGAGGATACCCCCCAGGGCCCGAAGGTGAGCCGGGCAAAATAAGCCCGCCAAGATGGGCGCGCGGCGACAGATCCACAATAGGCCCGCCCAAATAAGCCCGCGGCGACAGACTGCGGCGGGAACGCAGCAAAAATACAGCGCCGCAGCTTCCGGGAAGAGGAAAGCTGCGGCGCTCTGTTTTTTACGGCGCTGTCTGCGACGTGCCCATTACCGATCTGCCGAAGGGCAGGGGAGAAACACCTGGCCTCGGGCACGGCCTGTCACACCGTCAGGTCTGCTGCGATCATGCGGCCCAGTTCGCCGATGAGATATACCGTGATGCGGGTGCCGGCGGGAATGGCGGCATCCAGCAGAACGTCGCCGGTGGGGGTGACGTCCGTATAGTAAAAATGCTTGTGCGCTGTGGTGGCGTAGGCGTGGCCGTCCTGCACCGTGTAGCATACCGTGCCTCTGCAAACGCCGTCCCGCCCGCAAAAATCGATGGGCAGGCTGTGCCGTTCGCCCTTTATATACAGCGCGTATTGTCCCGCAAACGGTGTTTTGCGCAGCTCGCCCATCACGCGGGTGGGCGCAGCATAGGCATGCGCGTTGTTTTTTCCGTGCATCACGTAGGCCACGCCGTTCCACGCGCGGGCAAATTGCTCCAGCAGATAGCGGCGCTCGGCCTCGGCATCACTTTTGGCGTAGGGATCGTTGCACAGCACGTATTCCACGCCGTCCGCGTCTGTTTCAAAGCCGCGCACCACCATCAGATGGCCTTCGGTCGTGCCAAAGGTGCCCTCCAGCAGCGGCAGGCTGCGGGCATCGGCGTGCGCGGAGGTATCGGCGTAATGAACGCTTACCCCGCAGGCAAAGCCGTTCTTGATCTCCTGCTTCAGCTCCGCCAGATCTAAAAAAGCCACATAGCACTCGTAGCCGTAGCTGCCCGCAATGGCGGCGGTAAAGCTCCAGTTTCCGTTGCCGCGGTATGTATAATCGTAGTTGGCGTGCGCCACCTCCTCGGGCAGCAGATCCTCGCCCCAGCGGTTCATCAGCATGGCAGCGGTGGTGGGGCTGCAGATGACAGAGCCCATGCGCGGATCGCGGATAAGCTGTGAATAGGCGGGAACGGGAATGCTGCGGCGGTAAAGCGGCTCGCCCGGCTCGCGCTTCCAGCGCAGCGGCCGCACGGAGGCCGCCAGCAGAAAAACGGCCGGCGTGGCGCCGATATCGTTTGTATACAGGTTGATGCGCAGCTGAAAAGCCGTACCGCCCTCGGGCGCGCACACGCGCACCTGATCGGTATCCAGCCAGGCACCGGCGCCCTTGGAACGCTCTGCCGGCAGGCTTGCGCGCTGCAAAAACGGGCTCCACTTTCCGTAGGACATCCATGCCGACCACGCATTGCATACCAGCACCCGCACAAATACCTCTACGGCGGTGCCTTTCGGCGTGGCGGCATTCCAAGAGGCCACCAGCGCGCTGAACGCCGCAGCCGAAAGCTTTGGCGAGGTGTAGCATCCGGCCTGCACATAGCGCCCGGACGCCTGATCCAGCCGAAGCGTGTCGTCTGTGCAGGTTACGTTGTCGAACGTTCCCTCCGCAAACGATTTTTCGTCCTTAAACAGGAACACCTGATTCTCCATACCCAAAAGCACCTCTTCTGTCAGTACTGCCATGATCCCGAACCCGTGCCGGATCAAAATCGGCATCGGACGGAACGTCTGTTCGCCGCCGGGAAAAAACAAAACCGTACAAAACCCTGTTAAATCCTCAACAGAGCTGTGCGGTTTTGTGCGCTGCCTGCACCGTCAGACGAAAAAACGGGAGCTTTCCCAAACGGGAAACAGGCATTCAAAACGCATCCTCTTCCTCGTCGTCATCCGAATAAATTTCAATGTACTCCTGCGTGTTGGAACGATCCAGCCAAGCCACGGCCGCAACGATCGCCGCCAAAGCAACAGCCAGCTTCCAGATCCATTGTAACATGATGCACTGCGCCTCCTTCAATGAATTGCCCGGTTTTGCTTTTTTGCAAAAACCGCCCACCGGGCCGGGGATATTCAACGCCGCATCCTTTTGCGCAAGCCGGACGGACGCGGGGGATCGCCGGCAAAAGCCGGAAAAAGAAAGTTCAATACGGCACCACCACCAGCGCGCCAAAGCCGGACGCGCCGGGCGCCATGCATCCCGGCGGTACAGGGCAGGCCGAGCCGAAGGCCGATTCAGCCGTATCGTACAAAAACGCGCCCGCGGGCAAAAGATCGCCCGCTTTCGGTACGCACCCAAAAACCTCCCGCAGGGCTTCGGCGGGCAGCACGCCCTCGGCGCCCCAGTAAACGCCCTGCTCGTCGCTGCCGGAAAGTTCCCGCAAGGCGGGCATTTGCAGCTGCCGCACGGGCGTATCGCCGCCTTCGCCGGCCCGGTACAGCCAAAGGGCGCCGCCCTGCCCTTTGGCACAGGACACGAACAGATAGGTTTGTACGGCATCGTCCAGCGTTACCGCAAAACCAATGCGCGCGGTTTTGCGGGGCGCGCCGTCAAACACGGTAACGCTGAACGGAATGGAGCCGCCGCGCACATAACAGCGCACATATGCGTATACGCACCCGCGCGCGGGCTCGCCGTAAAAGTGTGTGATCTTCCATGCGGGCAGCGTCTCCATGGGCAGCGCGTCCCGGCTTTCGGTAATGAGAAACGACAAGGCACTTCCTCCTTCGGCCGGGGCCCTGTGCCATCTTATGCCGCGGGGCGTTCCGGTGTGTGCAAACGGCCCGCCGGCAGAATTTCCAATTTGCAATATTCTTTATTCAATATACGTTCCGTTGTGATCTGCCGCGGCCCTGCGGTTATCATTCCACGCTGATGATATAGTAATACACGGGCTGGCCGCCGTTCAGCTGCGAAACCTCGATGCCGGCAGGGCACTTTGCCTGTACCAGCTCGGCGGTACGGGCGGCGTCCGCCTCGCTCACATCGCAGCCGGAGATCACCGTGATAAAGCTTGTATCCTTTTTGCACATGCTGCGTGCAAGGCGATAGGTCACTTTGGTGATATCGGTGCCGGTGGCGACAAGCTTGCCGTTTTCCAGCGCGAGAATTTCGCCCTTTTTAATTTTGCGGCCGTCAAAATCGCTGTCGCGCGCCGCAAACGTAACCAGGCCGGTGGCCACCTTATCCGCCGCCTGCATCATTTGGGTGGCGTTGTCGTATTCGGAGGCGTCCGGGTTGAAGTTCAGCAGCGCGGTAATGCCCTGCGGAATGGTGCGCGTGGAGAGCACCACCACCGTGCGGTCGGCAATGCCCTGCGCCTGCTCGGCGGCCATGATGATATTTTTGTTGTTGGGCAGCACGAATACGGTTTTTGCGGGAACGCTCTGCACCGCGGCGACAATATCCGCGGTGGAGGGGTTCATCGTCTGCCCGCCCGAGACGACGGCGTCCGCGCCGAGATCGGTGAAGATGTCCTTCAGGCCCTCGCCCGCGGCCACGGCCACAAAACCATAGGCGCGGTCGTTATCGACGGCGGCGTAGGTAAAGCCGCCGCCCATGCCCGCGGCCTCGGCCGCGGCCTGCTTTTTCAGGCCCTCGCCCTGCGCCTGCCGCGCAAGAAACTGCTCGTGCATGTTCTCGATTTTAAAGTTCGTCAAATAGCCGTACTGCAGCGCATGGCTGACGATCCTGCCGGGATCGGCCGTGTGAACATGACAGTTGATCACCTCGTCGTCCTCAATGACGACAACACTGTCGCCGTTGCTCTCCAAAAAGGCGCGCAGCTTGCTGCTGCTGGCGCCGGCGTTTTTGTTTACCAAAAACTGCGTGCAATAGCCGTTCTTGATATCCTCCACCTTCATCAGGTCATCGGTGTAAACACCCTTTCCCGCGCCGCTGGTGGAAAGCTTGGCGCTCTTTTCCACCGGTTCGCTCGCGGCCACAACCTCGCCGTCGCGCAGTACCGAGAGCATGCCCTCAAAGATATACACAAGGCCCTGCCCGCCCGCGTCCACAACGCCGGCCTTTTTCAGCACGGGCAGCTGTTCGGGCGTGTGCTCCAGCGCGCGCTGCGCCGCGGCGCACACCAGCTGCCACAGCTCTACTTCATCGGCAATGCCGCTGGCGGAGGCCTCCTCGCTGGCCACGCGCGCCACGGTGAGCATCGTGCCCTCGGTGGGCTTCATCACGGCCTTGTAGGCGCTCTCCACGCCCACTTCCAGCGCGTTGATAAGATCGGCGGCGTCCGCCGTGCGCTTGCCCTGCAGCGCCTTGGAAAAACCGCGGAACAGCAGGCTGGAAATAACGCCCGAGTTGCCGCGCGCGCCGCGCAGCATGGCGCTGGCAGCCACCTGCGCCGCCTTTTCCACGGTGCAGTCGTCCGGCAGATTCAAAAGCTCGCTGCGCGCCGCGCCGATGGTCATGCTCATATTGGTGCCGGTGTCGCCGTCCGGCACGGGGAACACATTCAGTTCATCTACCTTCGCGCGGCGGTTGGCAAGGCTGTTTGCACCGGATATGAAGCTGTTTTTTAAAGTTAAGCCAGTAATCATTGTCGTTCACCTCAAAGAATATTTCGGCACATGCGGGGCTGTCCGAAAAACGCCGCCCACAAAGCCCGGGAAAGGGCTTTGCGCCGCAGCGGCCCGGAAAGCCCTCTCGCCGGACCCGGATCGGGGATGCGCCAAACCGGGCGGCAGGCCGGATCGTCTGCAGGCCGATCCGGGTATTCATCAGATAATGTCATCCACATAAACATTGATGCGCGCCACGCGCAGGGTAGTGGCGTCCTCCACGGCGTACTTCACCTTATGGGTGATGCTGCGCACGATGGCCGCGATATTCAGGCCATACATCATTTTGATGTGCAGATCGATCACAAGACGCCCGTTTTCCTCGGTGACGCGCACGCCCTGATCGGGATGGTTCGCGCCGAGTACAAGGGACTTCAAGCTGTCGGACGTGCCGTTTGCCGTCATGCCGCATACGCCGTAGCAGCTTTGCACTGCCGCGCCGACAAGCCCCGCAAAATATTCGCCCGTCATACAAACCTTGCCAAGGGGGTTATAGAATTTGATCAAGCCGATCACTCCTTTTTCGCGCTGAAATACAGGGGTGTCCTCCGAAAAGGCACCGGCCGGGCGCTTTGGCTCCGGCAAAGGATATAGATTATTATACACTGGATTTGCCCGGTTGTACAGTTCTTTAACGCTTTTTTTCTCCGATTTCGTGCGCCGAAACGCAAAAAATGCCCCAAAAACACGTTTTGAGGCGTGGGGCCTTGCCGGCCAATGCCCACAGGGAAAAGCCATTGCCGCCTGCGCCGGCCGGGGCAGGGGGAGCCTGTGGGCGGCGGGGTGAAAACGCACAGCGGTTTAATGCCGCGCGTGCCGGGGCGGCGCTTTGCGGCGAAAAAGGGGCCCGGCCGCGGGGCGTGTGCCGCTCGCTGCGCCGGGGCGCCGCGCATGCCGGGGCGCGGCGCTCTGCGCGCCGGGCGGTGC
>CAJUMH010000016.1 GCA_910587145.1 uncultured Ruthenibacterium sp.
GAGGCGTTTTGATAAATGCCGTCCACGGCATTGTAAGAAGCAAATACCGCTTCGCCGCGCGTTTCCACATTGGCCGAGGTATGCGGGAAAAAGCCGTTCTCACCGTGCTGATCGTATGGGTTGAACGCCAGATTGCGCCGATGGGCGATCTCGCCGGCACGCGCAAGGCGCGCGCGAACCAAATGACGGCTTCCGGTAAAGGCCTTCGGCGAAAAGACGATGCGGTTTTCGCCAAAAGGGATCTCGTAAAAAGCAACCCGCGCGGGTACATAGATATAAGCCGGGGCAAGCGTATCCTCGAATTGTGCCGTACAAAAGCAATCAGGCTCGCCGCATTCCAAAACAATCTTGTCGCCGGGGCAATATTCATGCGTATATACGAGGCTCACTTCCTCCGCTTCATGGCAGGTTAAAAGCGTGTGCCCCTGTGCGTCCAGAATTTTCAGTTTGATACTTTGCATGGATGAAAACCTCCTATTTTTTCGCCAAAAGGCGCTGTGATCGGGCTGCTTTCCACTCTAAAAAATGCGCACGGTAAGAGAGCCGGCAAAAGGAATGCGCAGCCGGTACAGTGTATCCGGCCACGCGGTGCGCAGGCGGGTGTCCTGAATGGGCAGAACATCTGTTTCCACCGCGCCCGCAGCACCCTCCAGACGGATCGTGCCCAGAGCGCCGAGCAGAATATGATCGGCCTCCACCTGCGGTTTTTCGCACAGCATCAGGCTGAGAAATGCTGTCTGATAGCTGCCGCGGGCGATATCCGTCAGCGTCAGACCGTCGGCAGTCAGGGCTGCCGTGCGTGTCAGGCTGTCCAGATGCGCCTGTTTGGGCCATGCGCCGGACAGCTCCATCGAAATTTGAGCCGAATCCGGCATAAAACGGGTTTGAACGTTACGGGCGCAAAATGCCGCGCCGTCCTGCTGCAGTACGCTGTCGAAGGTGGGCAGATTGTGCCACTGGCTTTGCATGGTCCAAATCTCATACCGCCGGGGAGAAAACGTTTTTTGCGTGTATTTTTCCACGCCCAGATCGATCAGAAACGGCTTCCCGTCGCGGTACAGGGTAACGCTACCCGTATCGTTATGATTATGGCTGTCGGCGTTGCAGCCGGCCTTGGCCGCAAGCACCCAGCTGCCCCGCCGTGCAATGAACACGCCCACACTGGGATAAAAGATATCGCCGGGCCTATCCTGCGGGCGCGGGGCTTCGCAGCCTGCCATTTTGGCGGCCACGCGTGTTTCTAAAAGCAAATACCACAGGTTGATGCGCGCGATATCGCTCTGCGCAATGGGGTCAGCAAAGCTCTCGCGCCAATCCTGCGCTGCAAAGCGCGCCATTGCCGGATTCCGGGTGCGCTCGGCAAAGCAGTACTCCCGTGCGCCGCGCCGCCCGGCTCTGGGGGAACAATCGGCAAAATTGACGTAATACGGGCCCTCGATATGCAGATAATAGATGTTTGCGGCGATATTGCAAATCTTTTCTTCCTGCCAAAGCGCGTCAAACGCGCCGGGCGCCGCTTCGCACAGCAGTTCCAGGCAGGAGTACAGGCACAGCCCTGCATGGCCGTAGTATTGCGCGCCCTCGTTGCAGCAGCCGTCTGTGCCGTAATCCTTTAAAAAGCAATCGAGCGAATATGCCGCTTTTGCGATCACGGCGCGGCGCACTGCCTCATCGCAGGGAAAAACGAACGCGCAAAGCAAAACGTTCTGTGTGCACCACGGCGTCCAGTTGTTCATGGGCTCGTCGCCGCTTCCCATCCACCAGAAATGCTCTGTCTGATAGGGAACTAAAACGCGCTGATCCACCTCGCGGCGCCCGCGCGCAAGTACGGCCTTTGGCAAAAGATGCCGCAGGGCGGCGCAGGCGCAGGTGAGAAGTGCGCCTGTTTCGGCCGCGAACAGATCGACGATGGGGCGTTCCGGATCCGGCCATGTCTGCTGGGGCGTATCGCGGATGTACTGGTTATGCGCGGGCATCTGCCACGCGCTTTCCTCGCAGATCGCCCAGATCGTATCCACAATGGCATCCAGATACACGGCTGCATCGCCGCCCAGCGCGCCGCAGACAAGATCGGTGAGCCGGCGGCGGCGGGCAAAGTACTTTTCCTCATACGGCGCGCGCGCTCCGGTGCGAAAAAAAACCAGCCAATCCGATGCTGTGAGCATCGGGATCGGGGCCTTCAGTGCGATCTGCGCGCATTCTGTCCGCCGCCTTTTTACAAATTCCGGCAGCGCCGCAAAGGCGTCCGGCGCAGGACAGACGGATAGCGTTTGCAGCGCGGCGGGCAAATGCGAAAGACATTCCTGAACCATTTTTATCCCCTCATTTGTTGCATATATTCGCGCGGGCTTAGCCCGGTTTCCTTTTTGAATACCTTACTGAAATAGAAAGCGCTTTCGTAGCCAAGCCGATCGGCGATTTCGTATATTTTCATTTCGCCGTCGGCAAGCATGGTTTTTGCCGCGGCGATTTTTTCCTTGGTAATGGTCTCCACAAAGCCGCGTTCAGCATATTTGGCGAAAAGCTGGCTCAAATAATTGGGGCTCAGGCTGAACGCCGCGGCCACCTCATTCAGGCTCAGGCGGCGGTTGAGATTTTGCCGGATGTACTGCGTTACCGATTCCACAATGCGATGCTTATAGTTTTTATGCTCTGAACGAAGCTTTTCGCACAGCCCGTCCCGCAGCTGCTCCATCCAAAGGCAGCACTGGGCCGTTCCGGTATGTTTATAGATGCAGCGATAGCCGTCCGGCGTATTTAAAAAAATGTCCGACATCGTTTTTTCGCCGTCCGGCAGCAGTGTGAGCGTTAGATACAAAAGCAGAGAGGCTGCATCTCTGGCCTGCACATGGCGGGAGGGATGGCCCTTGAGCCGCTCAACGATGCCGGTGATCACGCTGTGCAGTGCGGCGGCGTCTACTTCATCAAACGCGCGCGCCAGCTCCGGGCGAAACTGCGAGACATCAAACATGGTGTCCGGAGTGTCCGGGCAGTGTGCGGCATCCACAATCGGGCGAGCGTCCTCCGCAAGCGTCAGCATGCAGCGCGCGCTGTGCGCAGCGTCTGCCAGCAGGAAGGGGTCTGCAACCGCCGCACCGATGCCGCAGCGCAGCCGGGCGCTGAAATAGCGCTGAACGGTCTCTACACACAGCTGCATCAGGCGCGGAAGGTAATCTGTATCGGCCGTCTGCTCTGCGGACAGGGGAAACATCACATGAAAATGGCGCATATCCAGTGTGGTGACGATGCATGGGCCAAACTTCTCCAGCGTATCGCGCACCATCTGAACGGTACTTGTACACAGCATGATCTGCTGCTCTGTGGGCATCTCGCTCCCGCTGACGATTTCGCACGCCGCTACCATGTAGGCCGGTGCGGAAAAATCGAGCTTCAGATCCTCTGCCTGAAGCCGAAACTGCTCGGGCGATTCAAACAGATTGTTGTACAGGCGCGCGAAAAATTTTTCCTCAAAGCTCTGCAAATTCACGCCGCCGGGGCTCCCGACGGCAGAAGCCGGCACGACTTCCTTTGTTTTGGCGATCCGTTCAATGGCACGTTCCACAACGGCGCGCAGGCTCTGCGGCGTCATTTCCAGCTTTACCATGTACTCCATCGCGCCCACATGCATGGCTTCGCGGACAAAATCAAATTCTTCGTAGCTGGTGAGAATGATGAACAGGGGAAGCGATTCGGCATCCTTGTGGCAGGCGGCGGCCAGCTCCAGCCCGCTCATCAGCGGCATCTTGATATCCGTGATGACAAGATCGGGGCGATGCTGGCGGATGAGCTGCAGCGCCTGCCTGCCATTGTGCGCAGTGGCACAGACCTCCACGCCCAGAGACGCCCAGTCCAGCATCGACTGCATGCCCACCAGCACAAGAGGCTCGTCGTCGGCGATCAGCATTTTAATCATGTTCAGGCTCCTTTTTCTCTTCCCATGCAGCATCGGGCCCTGCGCCGAAAGGGCAGTAGGGGATCCGAAGCTCCACGCGAGTATATTCGCCCGGTTTGCTGAAGATGGAAAGCCCATATTGCGGGCCGAATGCATACTGAATGCGGCGATGCACATTGCGCACGCCGATTTGGCTATACGGCGTTTGCGCTTCGTCGCTGCCGCTGAAAACGGCGTCGATGGTTTCTTGGCTCATGCCGACGCCGTCGTCCTGCATGGCGATCAGAACATCGCCGTTTTCTGTTTGAGAGATGCGCAGCCAGATGCTGCCCACACCGCCTTTTGGCTCGATGCCGTGGAAAATCGCATTCTCGGCCAGAGGCTGCAGGGAAAAGCTTGGGATCATGCATTCGCACAGTCCCTCGTTGGATATTTCGGCAATCTCAATCATTATGGCTCCGCCGTACCGGTACTGCTGGATCGTGCAATAATCGCTCAGCAGTGCAAATTCCTCGCGCAGGGTGTGCAGCGGGCGGTTTCCCTTGGAAACGCGTTTGAGCAGACGGGCAAAGGCTGTCGTCATTTCCGCAATGCCGGAAGCACCCTGAAGCGTAGCCATCCATTTGATGGAATTAAGCGTATTATAAATAAAATGCGGATTCACTTGATTTTGCAGCATCCTGTATTCCAGGCTCTGGCGTTCCTGTTCATCTGCAACACGCCGCTCCATCAGCTCCTTCACAGCCTGCGAAAGCTGATTGACGCCGCGCCCCACATCCCCCAATTCATTCGGCCATTCGATGGAGGGATCGGAAGTGAAATCGCCGCCCGCAATGCGCCCGATCCGTTCGCGCAGCTTTGCCACAGGTGCAACAATAAGACGGTTTAAATAGAGAAACAGCAAAATCCCCATCAGGGAAACCAGAAACACAACGCCGGAAATAAAGAAGCAAAGCGCGGTGTCCTGTGAAAAAAGAGCCGCGGCAGGCAGCTGATGCGTGAGAGAAATGCCATAATTGCCGATGGGGCAGGTGACAAGTGCATAAGCTTTACCGCTGGAAACGCGCACATTTTGGATGACAGTGGAGCAGGATTGCGTTGTGACGGGATCCATTTTGGAGCTGACGATCTCAAGCGACGCCGGAAGAAATTGATCGGAGCCGATCTGCCACAGGCCCGCCCCGGTGCGCAGATAGACACCGCCGTCTGCCAGCCCGGCGTAACCGGAGAGACGATCGGAAAACAGCCTCGCGGAAGCGGTGAGGTAAACGACTCCAAGCTGTTCCTGTGAGCGGGGCCGGTATACCGGATAGGCGACCAGAACGCTGTCCGGAACGGTGTTCGGCAGCAGCGGATCATGAAATGCAAGCTGCCAGACACTGCGCTCACGGCGACCGATTTCGGGCAGCTGCTGAATATTATAGGTACGAAGCGGAACCGAGTTTGTCAGATTTGAAGCGTGTACGATCCTTTTGCAGTGCGGGTCCGTTACAATAAAACGCTGCAGATAGGAATATGCGCGGCATTCGTTCGCCGCTCTCGCCATGTTGCTGTGAAGGGAAAGTGCTTGCCATGCAGTGGGGCTGTCGCTTTGCAGATATCGGATCGTCTCCGAATCAAGAGACTGCCGATTCACAAGGCTGTTCAGCTCCATCAGATCCTGCTCGATCAGGTTTGAGACGAGCCGCAGATTGAACTCGGCCGAGCGCAGAACGCTTTCGCGTGCGTAATGCCGGAACAGAAAAAAGCTTGCGCTGGCGAATGTGATGCTGAGCAGCAGCGTAAATAAAACCGAAATGCCCGTAATGCGCAGACGAATACCGGAACGAGATTTTTGCAAAAGCACAAACCCGCCGCCTTCCCGTAGTAATTTTTCGGGGCGGATCCGCGCCCTTGCGAACAGGCGCTCTCCGCAATGGGTAAAAAGGCAAATGCCGCAGACCGGTCTTTTTTCTATTGTATCGGAAATACAGGGGGGTTTTCAAGTGAATTCCCGAAAAAGAATCAGATCGGGCGAAAAAATACAGGTTCGGGAGAAAATTTGCAGGTTTTGATTGCTCCTTTCCTGTCAAAACATAAAAAAAGGCAGTTTTCCCGTGAATAATTCCATTCCGAAATATATTCGGCTCCATTAAAATAGATTTGTACAAAGAAGGAGTAATCCTTCAAAAATACAAATACGATCCAGGAGGAAAAACGATGAAGAAATTGCTTTGCCTGACTCTTGCGCTGGCTCTTGCGCTGACGCTGCTGGCCGGCTGCTCGAGCGCCTCTTCCAGCACGCCTGCACAGAGCACCCCTGCGGACAGCACGCCTGCGCAGAGCGCGCCGGCTGCGGATGATACGCCCGCCGATGAACCCGTTACCATGAAATGGGCTGTGTGGGATATCGACGCGACGGCTTATTATCAGCCGCTGCTTGATGCCTATCAGGAGGTCGCTCCCAATGTGACCATTGAAATGGTCGATCTGGGCTCCACCGATTACCAGACGGTTCTGGCCACGCAGCTTTCCGGCGGCGCGGACGATCTGGACATTATTACCGTAAAGGATATCCCCGGCTATGCCAACCTTGTAAATCTTGGCATGCTGGAGCCGCTGAACGATTACAGCACCACGGATACCAGCCTGTATGGCGGCACGGTGGAGCAGATTACGGTGGACGGCAAATATTATGCGCTGCCTTTCCGCTCCGATTTCTGGGTGGTTTTCTACAACAAGGCGCTGTTTGACGCCGCAAACGTGGATTATCCCACCAACGATATGACGCTGGACGAGTATGATGAGCTGGCGCGCCAGATGACCAGCGGCTCCGGTGCGGAAAAGGTTTACGGCTGCCATTATCACACCTGGCGCAGCGCCGTGCAGCTGTTCGGCATCCTTGACGGCAAAAACACCATCGTGGACGGCGAGTACGAGTTCCTGAAGCCTTACTACGAGCGTATTCTTGCCCAGCAAAAGGATGGCATCTGCATGGATTATGCTACGCTGAAAACGTCCAGCACGCATTATTCCGGCGTGTTCTACAACAATCAGGTCGCCATGATGAACATGGGCAGCTGGTTTATCGCCACTCAGATTGAAAAGGTGAAGGCCGGCGAATCCCTTGCCACAGAGTGGGGCATTGTGAAGTATCCGCATCCGGACGGCGTTCCGGCCGGCACCACGCTGGGTACGATCACCACGCTGGCGATTAACTCCAAATCCTCCAATAAGCAGGCGGCTGCTGATTTTATCAACTTTGTCTGCGGCGAGGAGGGCCAGAAGGTCGTTTCTTCCACCGGCACGATCCCGGCAATCAAGACAAGCGAGACGATGGCCGCGATCGCCAATCTGGACGGCTTCCCCCAGGATGAGAACAGCAAGGAAGCGCTGAACGTTGTGCAGACCTATCTTGAGATGCCGCTGCATGAGAAATCCGCTGATATCGAGACCGAGCTGAACAACGCGCATGATAACATCATGACGGAGAATGTTACGCTGGAACAGGGCCTTTCCGATATGACAGATGGCGTTCAATCCGTTCTGAACAGCTGATTCTTTTGCCATAAAATCGTTTTTGCAAGCCCATCGGAGGGGCGGGCCTTCGGGCCCGTCCCTCTTTTTCTTTCTAAGAACCGCACATCAAAAAGGAGGAAGCAGCTTATGAATCAAACGGCGCCGGCAAAGCCGAAAAAGGGCCTGCTCAGCAAGCAAGCGCGTGAAACGCTGATTGCGTACAGCTTTATCGCCCCGAACTTCATCGGATTTGCAGTATTCACGCTGATCCCGGTCGTTTATGCCTTTGTGCTTGCTTTTATGCAGTGGGACGGCGTAAATGAAATGAAATTCGTCTGGTTTGAAAACTTTGCACGCCTTATCTCAGACAAAAACTTTATTCAGGCGTTTTGGCACACCATTGCGTATGTGCTTTGCAACGTTCCGCTTACCATTGTATGCAGCCTTGCGCTGGCGCTGCTGCTGAACAGTAAGATCTTTGGCCGAAACTTCTTTCGCACTGTCAGCTTTTTTCCGTATGTTGCCAGCCTCGTGGCCGTGGCCGCCGTATGGAATTTTCTGTTCAATCCGTCGATGGGCCCCGTAAACCAGATCCTCGCCGCTCTTGGCGTGGAAAATCTGCCAAAATGGGCGGCCGGCAAGGATACCGCAATGCTCACTGTAATTCTGTTCAGCGTATGGAAAAACATGGGCTATTATATGGTGATCTTTCTTGCGGGCCTGCAGGGTGTGAACCCGGAGCTGTACGAGGCGGCCAGTCTGGACGGCGCAAACAAATGGCAACAGTTTCGCAATGTTACGTTGCCGCAGATCTCGCCCACCACGTTCTTTGTCACGATTATGGTTGTCATCTCGTCGTTCAAGGTGTATAATGAGGTGTACATGATCACGCAGGGCGGGCCAGGCACCAGTACGCTGGTGCTTGTATACCAGATCTACAACGAAGCCTTTGTAGGCACGCCGGAGTATGGCTATGCCAGCGCGATCTCGATGGTACTGTTCCTGATGGTGCTCATTGTCACGCTGATCCAGTTCCGCGGCGAAAAAAAGTATTCTTAAGGAGGGCGGCACCGTGGCAGGAGCAAAAAAAGATTCCGTCATCGGAAAAATCATCATTTATCTGATACTGTTCGTTGTTGCATTTACCATGCTGGTACCGTTTGCATGGATGCTTTCGGCCTCTGTGAAGCTGAACAAGGACGTTTTCACGTTCCCGATGCAATGGATCCCTTCCGACCCGCAGTGGGCCAACTATGCCACCATCTGGCAAAAGATCCCGCTGGGAACGTTCACGTTCAACACCTTCAAGCTTACGATCATTGTAACGCTGCTGCAGCTGTTTACCTCCAGCTTTGCCGCATATGCGTTTGCAAAGCTGCATTTTAAGGGGCGCGACGCACTGTTTTTGGGCTATATTGGCACGATCGCCGTGCCTTGGCAGGCATATATGGTGCCGCAGTTCATGATGATGCGCTCGTTCCATTTGAACAACACGCATCTTGCGATTATTTGCCTGCAGGCATTCAGCGCCTTTGGCGTGTTTTTGATGCGTCAATTTTATGAGGGGATCCCCGACGAGCTGTGTGAAGCCGCCCGTATCGATGGCCTTTCGGAATACGGCATCTGGTGGCGCATTATGCTGCCGCTTTCAAAGCCGGCCATGTCTACGCTGATCATCTTCACGTTCGTCACAACGTGGAACGATTTTCTGGGGCCGCTCATTTATCTGACCGACATCAAGCTCAAGACCATTCAGCTGGGCCTGCGCATGTTCATCACACAATATTCCAGCGATTACAATCTGATCATGGCGGCCAGCGTCGTCAGTCTCATTCCGGTGCTCATCGTGTTTTTGTCGCTGCAGAAATACTTCGTGCAGGGCGTGGCAACATCGGGCCTGAAGGGCTGAGCCTTCGCTGCTCAACAGGATCCCTGCATCTGTATTCCGCGGGGGCGGGCAAAACGGGCGGCCCTGTTTTGGGTTTTGCCGTCCGCAAGGCCCGTCCCCCTTTTTCAATCGCTGCCGGTCGGCAAATAAAAACTGTTTCGGAGGGAAATCGCATGAAGACCTTTCAAAAGCCCGTGCTGACAGAAAACGAGGCGGAAAAGGCGCTGGATACGGCAATCGCCATCGTGCGCCAAAATCTGCCGATGTTTACGCACCGATGCCAGAATCATTCCAGCGTGAACGATGTGTATCCTGCCTGCGAAAACGATCAATGGACCTGTGGCTTTTGGCCGGGGGAAGTGTGGCTCGCCTACGAGCGCACCGGTGAAGATGCGTTCCGCAGCACCGCGCTTACGCTGGTGGAAAGCTTTCTTGCGCGCATCGAAAACAAAGTAGCGGTCGATCATCACGATATGGGCTTTTTATACTCGCCCTCCTGTGTGGCGGCCTACAAGCTTACGGGCAGCGAGGCGGGGCGCAGAGCGGCGATTTTGGCGGCGCGTCAGCTTTGCACGCGCTTTCAGGAGAAAGGCCAGTTTATTCAGGCATGGGGCGCGATGGGCGTTGCGGACAATTACCGCTATATCATCGATTGCCTGCTGAATGTACCGCTGCTGTACTGGGCTTCGGAGGAAACCGGCGAAGAAGGCTTTGCGGATATCGCGCACCGCCATGTGGCCACATGCCTTGCGCATTCCATCCGGCCCGACGGCAGCACCTATCACACATTCTTTATGGATCCCGTTACGGGCGGGCCGGTGCGCGGCGCAACCTGCCAGGGCTACCGGGACGATTCGTGCTGGGCCCGCGGGCAGGCCTGGGGCGTATACGGCACGGCGCTCAGCTACCGCTATGCGAAAAAGTCGGAATACCTGAACGCGTTTCGCCGCGTTTTGGGCTATTATCTGGAGCGGCTTCCCTCGGACATGGTGCCGTACTGGGATATGACCTTCGGAGACGAAAACGGCGCGGGCGAACCGCGGGATTCCTCCAGCGCATCCATCGTGGCCTGCGGTTTGCTGGAGGCGGCAAAATATGTGCCGCAGCAGGAAGCGGAACAGTGGCGCACGCTGGCCGGCCAGATGCTGAAAAGCATCGCGGACGGCTACGCCGTGCAAAACGGCCCGGAGGGCGTTGGGCTGGTGCGGCACGGGACTTACAGCAAAAAAAGCCCGTACAACACCTGCACGCCGGAGGGCGTGGACGAATGCGTATCCTGGGGCGACTATTTCTACATGGAGGCCCTGACGCGCTATCTAAAGGATTGGAAGCTTTATTGGTAAAGGGGGCGCAACTGTGAAGCTGCATACAAAAGAGGATTTTCGCACATTGATGCACACGCTGCTCGACCCGCTGAAGCCCCTGTACAGTACGGGCGGCGCGCGCCTGCGGATCGGCGGCGCGGGGGTGACCTATTCGAACGGCGCCATTGAAATGGAGGCGTTTTCCCGCCCGCTGTGGGCGCTTGTACCGTTTTGGATGGGCGGCGGCCGCGACGAAGCGTTTGAAGAGATCTACCGCCGCGGGCTTGCCAGCGGCACAGACCCCGAACATCCGGAATACTGGGGCGGCTTTGCCGATTACGATCAGCGCTTTGTGGAAATGGCCGCTATCGCGTGCGGCCTGCTGCTGACGCCTGAGGTGCTGTGGGAGCCGCTTGAACCGTGCGCGAAGAAAAACCTTGCCCGCTGGCTGTACGCCATCAACGATTATGTCATTCCGGACTGCAACTGGCAGTTTTTCCGTGTGCTTGTAAATCTGGCGCTGAAGCGCCGCGGGATGCCTTACAGCGAGGAAAAACTGAACGAAAGCCTGGAGCGCGTCGAGACATACTTTATCGGTGACGGATGGTATCGGGACGGCGCATCCAACCAGAAGGATTACTATGTGCCCTTCGCGCTGCATTATTACGGCCTGATCTACGCGCGCATGATGGAACGGGAAGACCCCGCCCGCGCGGCCCGCTATCGGCAGCGGGCGGCAAGGTTTGCCGAGGATTTTATCTACTGGTTCGCCAACGGCGGCGCCGCGCTGCACTACGGCCGTTCGCTGGCTTATCGCTTTGGGCAGGCGGCGTTTTGGCCGGCCTGCCTGTTTGCCGGCGTACAGACCTTTGATGCGCCGGTGCTCAAAGGAGTGATCGCGCGCCATCTGGAGTATTGGCTGCGGCAGGATATCTTCGACCGGGACGGCGTGCTCAACGTTGGCTATGCGTATCCGAACCTGATTATGGCCGAGCGCTACAATGCGCCGGGCAGCCCTTACTGGGGCATGAAGGTGTTTTTGCTGCTGGCACTTGCGGACGACCATCCGTTCTGGCAGGCGCAGGCCGCGCCCCTTCCCGCTTTGAGCGGGCTTCGGCCGCTGCCGCGCGCGGAGATGCTGATCCAGCGCAGAAAGGGCGATACCGTTGCCTATCCGGCGGGTGTGTGCGAGCGGTACGGCCACGGACACGTGCCGGAAAAATACGCAAAATTTGCCTATTCTACAAGGCTGGGCTTTTCCTGCGCGCGCAGCCAGATCGTGCTGCACGAAAACAGCCCCGACAGTATGCTGGCATTTGTGCCGGACGGTATGGACTATGTGTTCGTGCGGGAATACAGCCTGGAATGGGAGGTGCTCGAAGACCGCATCGTCAGCCTGTGGAGCCCATTCCCGGGTATCCGTGTGCACACGACGATTACGCCCACTGAAACCGGCCATTTGCGCCGCCACGAGATCGAGAGCGAATCTGCGTGCACGGCTTACGACTGCGGCTTTTCCGTTCCCAAGTTCACTCCGGATTTTGAGCAAAAAACAGGGGAGCATCTTGCCTCGGTGCGGGGAGCCGGCTGCCGCTGCACGGTGCGCGGCAGCGGAACGGGCTGTATGGTAGGGGCAGACCCAAACACCAATGTGCTGTACCGCAATACGGAGATCCCGGCCATCCAATACCGTGTGGAAAAGGGAAAAACGGTTTTGGAAACCGAGATCATCACCGAATATTGCTGAATCCTCCCAAAACGCATCCTCCGGGCGGGCCGTTTCCGGAGGATGCGTTTATTTCCCCAAAAGCCGCACACACTAATTTCATCCGATCCACAAGGAGTGTGTGCATATGGAAAACAGGTTGATCGCGCTGGCCTGTATTTGCATTCTGGCTTTTACCCTTGTTACGGCGTCGCTGGCATTGGTTTCTTCCAATCAGGACTATGCGCTTGCGGCGGCGCGCCAGAGCGGCGTAAGCGTTGTGCTGAGCGAGGGACGGGGCAATATTTTTGATTGCAATTTCAGCCGGCTTACCGGTACGGCAATGCGGCAGTATGCGTTTATCGAGCCGGGGCGCACAAGCTATCATACCCTGTTCGAGGCGATTCCCGCTTCCCTGCGGGCCAGCTTTTACGAAAGCATTCAGCGCGGCATGCCGTTTTTGATGCCCGTTACGGGCCAGGCCGCCTCCCGCGCCCAATATCTGTTTTACGCTCCGGAGCGCTATCAGCCGATACCGATCGCACAGCACCTCATCGGCTATCTGGACGATACGGGCCACGGCGTATCGGGAGTGGAATATGCCTGCGATGATCTGCTTTCGGGCGGCTTTACTCAAAAGCAGATCGTGTGCTCCATGAACGCGCGCGGCAGCTGGATCGAATCGGACGCACCGCATGTGACGGAGCGTTTCGGCACGGGCGCGGGTGTGATGCTGACGATTGATTCCCGCATCCAGCGCACCTGCGAGGCCATCGGAACGGAGAGGATGGACAAGGGCTGCATTCTGGTGCTGGAAACGGCCACCGGGCGCGTTCGCGCCAGTGTGAGCCTGCCCTTGTACGACCCGGAAAATGTTGCGGCGAGTATTACCCGGCAGGATACCTCTTTGGTGAACCGTGCCGTGAATGCCTATAGCGTGGGTTCCGTGTTCAAGCCTTTGCTGGCCGCAGCCGCGCTGGAGCAGGGGATCAGTGCAGAGGAGACCTATGAATGCGCCGGCGCCATTGAGGTGGGCGGCCACATTTACCGCTGCGCATACGGCAGGGGGCACGGAACGGTGGATATGCGCACGGCGCTTTTGCAAAGCTGCAACTGCTATTTTATCTGGCTCGGCCTCAGGCTGGGGGCGCAGACGGTACATGATACCGCACAAAACGCCGGCTTTGGGCAGAGCCAGCGGGTAGTGGCTGGCATGCGCACGGTATCGGGCAATCTTCCAACCGCCGAACAGCTTGCCGACCGCGGGCAGCTTGCGACGATCAGCTTCGGACAGGGCGCGCTGACGGCCACGCCTGTTCAGGTGGCTGCCATGATGAACCTGTTTGCGGGCGACGGCGGATATCTTGAGCCGTCGTTTGTGGAAGGGATTGTAAACGAATACGAGCAGACCATCGCGGAGAGCCTGTACCGGCCGGTACAGCGCCAGGTGTTTTCGCCGCAAACCGCGCACACCGTGCGGCAAATGCTTGTTGGCGTTGTAGAGGAGGGGCTTGGCCGCAGGGCCGCCCCGCGCGCGGGCGGCGCGGGCGGAAAAACCGGCACGGCCCAAACCGGCCGCCGCGACGAAGCGGACGAAGAGATCATGGATGCGTGGTTTGCGGGTTTTTATCCGGCAGCTGAGCCCGTTTATACGATCGTGGTTTTACTGGACAGCGGCAGCCATGACAGCGACGACGCAGCAGAGATCTTTGCACAGGTTGCGGATTCGCTGAGCTTTTTTCTGGAACAGACGTAAGGGCCTTGCCAAGGAGCGCGGCGGCTTTTGGCTGAAAACCGGATGCAGAAAGCGGAGCAAAACGCCCCGGAGCGGCAAATCGGAGGCGCTTCGATGCGCAAAAGGGGCGTTTTGGACGGCATCTGTACAAAAAATCGTAAAATTTCGTGAAAAAAGCGGTTTTCAGCTTGTACATTTTGGATGCGTATAGTATAATAAGATGTTGTGTCGGCTGGCTTTGCCGCTATGGCCGTGGGGAGGGGAAAGACCCGCGGGGCAAAGCCGGAAGGTGCGGCGCGGTACATCCTGTCCGTCTGGCGCGGACGGGCTGTGTTTGCCTTTAAAAACAGGAGAGGGGAATGCGAAATGGCAGATTATTTCGCCATGAGCCGCCCGCAGCAAAAAGCGGAGCTGGAGCGGCTGAGAAAGCTTTACAAGGGCTTTGCGGACGAGGGCCTGAATTTGGATATGTCGCGCGGCAAGCCTTCGCCGGATCAGCTTGATCTGTCCATGGAGATGCTGACGATCACGGATTACAGGGGCGAAACGGGGATCGATTCGCGCAACTACGGCAACTTAGAGGGTATGCCGGAGGCGCGCCGTTTCTTTGCCGATTTTCTGGGCGCAAAGCCGGAAGAAGTGATCGTTGGCGGCAATTCCAGCCTGAACATGATGTATTACCTGATCGATCTTGGCTGGAGACAGGGCTTTGCGGACAGCACGGCCGCATGGAATACTTACGGCAAACCCAAATTTTTGTGCCCCGCGCCGGGCTACGACCGGCACTTCCGCGTGACGGAATATTTCGGCTTCGAGCTTGTCACCGTGCCCATGCAGCCCACCGGCCCGGATATGGATCTGGTGGAACAGCTGGTGCGCGACAAAGCCGTTAAGGGCATGTGGTGCGTTCCGCTGTATTCCAACCCGGACGGTTACAGCTGCAGCGACGACACCGTGCGGCGTCTGGCCGCGATGGAAACCGCCGCGCCTGATTTTAAGATCATGTGGGACAACGCCTACGGGGTGCACCATTTGAAGGATCGCCCGGATACGGTTTTGAATCTTCTGGAGGAATGCCGCGCCGCGGGGCATGAGGATCGGGCGCTGATGTTTTGCTCGCTGAGCAAAGTGACGTTTCCCGGCGCAAGCGTGGCCGCGATGGCCGCCAGCCGCCGAAACATTGATTACATCCTGAAGAACATGTTCCCAATGATTATCAGCTACGATAAGCTGAACCAAGTGCGTCATGTTCGTTTTTTAAAGGATATGGACGGCCTTGCCGCCCATATGGAAAAGCACCGGCGTATTTTGGAGCCCAAATTCAAGGCGGTTCTCTCGCTGCTGCAGGATGGCCTTGGCGGCTGCGGCCCCATTGCGCGCTGGACAGACCCAAACGGCGGCTATTTTCTAAGCTTATATACGCAGGCCGGCTGCGCGAAGCGCACGGTGCAGCTTTGCCGCGAGGTGGGGGTCGCGCTCACAGACGCGGGCGCGGCTTATCCTTACGGCATCGACCCGCAGGACAGCAATATCCGTATTGCCCCCACCTTCCCGCCGCTGCACGAGCTGGAGGAGGCGACCCGCCTGCTGTGTGTGTGTGTGCGGATCGCAACGCTGGAAAAGCTGCTGGCAAAAAACTGACGACAGATTTGGCGGCTTTGCGGACAGACGCTTTTTTGCATCGAACAATCTGCTTTTGAGGCTTTGCCGCTTTTGCGGATGAGAAAAACAGGGCGCGGCGGGATGAACGCTTTGCCGCAGCTGCTTTTCGCATGGGCACGGGCGGCGCGCCATAATTTTATTTCTGGAGGAACACCATGAAGACAAAAGGAAAGCCCTGGCAATTTTTTGTTGTTGCGGTTTTGATTGTCGTGGTTGCCGTTACGGCGATCTTCGGCATCAGCACGCAATATGGCGACACAACAAAACTTTGGATCAAGGGCGCGCAGGACATCCGCTTCGGCATCGACATCCGGGGCGGTGTGGACGTGACGTTTCTGCCGGCCGACGGCTACGACGCCACGGACGAGCAACTGGAGGCGGCCGAATCCGTAATCCAGCAGCGCCTTGTCAACCTGAGCATCACGGACAGCGAGGTCTATATGGATTATAACAAAGACCGTATTATTGTGCGCTTCCCGTGGAAAGAGGGCGAAACGGAGTTCAATCCGGAAGCCGCCATTCAGGAGATCGGCGCCACCGCGCACCTGACGTTCCGCGAGGGACGCGAGGTGGACGGCGAGGGCAAGCCCTCCGGCGTCACGGCGGAAAATATTATCCTGGAAGGGATGGACGTGAAAAGCGCCCTTGCCGCCGTAGACAACAACAGAGACAGCCAGACCTATGGGGAATACTATGTTTCGCTGGAGCTGAACGATTCCGGAACAGAAAGCTTTGCCGAGGCGACGACCCGGCTGGCTGAATCGAGGGGCGTAATCTCCATCTGGCTGGACGACACCATGATCAGCTATCCGACGGTGAATTCCGCAATTCTGGATGGCCACGCAATGATCACGCTGAACGGCTCGGATGACGCCACGCGGGATCAGGCGATCTCGCTGGCGAACCTGATCAACTCCGGTGCGCTTCCGTTTGCGCTGGCTGCCGAAAACTATAGCACCATCAGCCCGAGCTTGGGCGAGAACTCCCTGCAGGCCATGGTGATCGCCGGCGTTGTGGCATTTGCTTTGGTTGCGCTGTTTATGATCGCAAACTATCGTCTGCCGGGCGTGATCGCCTCGATCGCTCTGCTGGGACAGAGCGCGATGACGCTGGCCTGTGTATCCGGCTATCTTTCCATCATCAACAGCTTTACGCTGACGCTGCCCGGCATTGCCGGTATCATCCTCGCCATCGGCATGGGCGTGGATGCGAACGTGATCGCCGCCGAGCGCATCAAAGAAGAGATCCGTTCCGGCAAGAGCATCGACGGCGCGATCCGCGCCGGGTTCGACCGCGGGCTGACGCCGGTGATCGACGGAAACGTGACAGTCATCATCGTTGCTATTATGCTGATGGGCGCCTTTGGCCCGACAGACGGCTTTTTCGCAAAGGTACTGCGGCCGATCTTCTTCGCGTTTGGCCCTTCTACGGCGGGCACCATCTATTCTTTCGGCTATACGCTGCTGATCGGCGTGATCCTGAACTTCGTGTTCGGCGTGGTTTGCACCCGCATTATGCTGAAGGGTATTTCCAAGCTGAAATTCCTGCGCAATCCGGTTTTGTATGGAGGGGTGAAGAATGAAAAAGCAGTATGATATTATTGGAAACCGCAAAAGATTTTTTCTGTTTTCCACGGTACTGATCGTATTTATCCTTCTGTTCAGCCTTGTGTTTGGCGTGGAGATGGACATTCAGTTCAAGGGCGGCGCAATGCTTACCTACGGCTATGAAGGCGAGGCCTCGCTTTCGGCCATTCAGAGCGATATTGAGGCGGCCTTGGGCAGCAGAGTTACGTTGCAGACGGGCAGCAGCATTGCCACCGGCGCGCAGACGCTGACCATTTCCATGCCAGGCACGCAGACGGTGGAAACAACGAAGGTGGAGCAACTGAGCGAGGTGCTGACCGAAGCCTATCCGGAGATGAATTTTCGGCAGCTATCGATGAACAATGTTGATCCCACCATCGGCGGAGAGTTCTTCTCGAAGAGCATCGTGGCCGTTGTGGCGGCATCAATCCTGATTCTTGTATATATTGCGGTCCGCTTTAAAAATATCGGCGGATGGCCCGCGGGCTGCATGGCAATTGTTGCGCTCATTCACGATCTAACCGTTGTATACGGCGTGTTTGTTCTGATGCGCGTTCCGCTCAACGGCAATTTCATCGCGTCGCTGCTGACAATCCTTGGCTATTCCATCAACGATACCGTTGTAATTTACGACCGTGTGCGCGAGAACCGCCGCCTTTATGGCAATACGATGGATTTTGCCACACTCGTCAATACCAGCATCAACCAAAGCCTGATGCGCAGCATCAAAACCACCGTTACCACGCTGCTGGCTCTTGGCACGGTGTGTGTGGTTTCTCTGGTCTATGGCCTGGACAGTATTTTTACGTTTGCTTTCCCGCTGGTCATCGGCATGATCTCCGGTGTATACAGCACGGTGTGCATTGCGGGGCCGCTTTGGGTTGAATGGGAGCTGCACAAAAAGAAAAAGTGATCGAGAACCGATCCTGCTGCAGACAAACGATTTTTGAGCAGGCGGCTTTGAAAAGCTTTTGAAATGATTGATCCGAAAAACCGGAACAGGGGAGGCCCTGTTCCGGTTTTTTACCGCCGATCCGCCTTGCGTTTGGGCGCCGGTGTGGCATCGACCTGCAAAATCGCAGCAAACGGGCTGCCGATTATCCGAGTCGTTCTGCCAAAAAAGCAAACGCCGCCTGCCAGAAAGCAAACGATGTCTGCGAAAAAATAAAAATGCGACCTCCCTCAAAAAAGGGGTTGACATATATGGTATAATGTACTATGCTAATAAATAGTACATCGCACCATATTATGGGAAAGGAGGCGCCGCAGCGCGTGAATGAACCAAGCAGAGAACATGATTTTTTACAGGAATATGATGTATCAAAATACGAAAGGCCTTCCGTTACAGCCGATATTATCATTTTTACCGTCGATGAAAAAAAACGGCTTTCCCTTTTGCTCATCCGCCGCGGAGGATATCCCTATAAAGATCGGTGGGCTTTGCCCGGCGGCTTTTTGAATGCGGGGAAAGAATCTGCCGATACGGCGGCGGCACGCGAGCTGTTTGAGGAAACCGGGATCAAAAACGCCTATCTGAAGCAGCTGTATACCTTCAGCAGGCCGGATCGCGACCCCAGAACGCATGTAATCTCCATCGCATATACTGCCCTCATCCCGCGGGGAAAACTGCAGTTTCGGGCCGGAGATGACGCAAGGGATGCCCGCCTTTTTGCCATTTATTTTCAGGACGGAACATTATCTCTGGTATCGGATTCTCTGACACTTTCGGAAAAGGAGCTTGCCTTTGACCATGCCGAGATTATAAAAACGGCAATCCTGCGCCTGCGCGGCCGCATTGATTATGAGCCGGACGCCTTCGAGCTGCTGGAAAGCAAAACGGCCTTTACCATTTTTGAACTCAAGCAGATCTTCGAAACCATCAAGGATACCTCCATGGATACTGCCAATTTTCGTAAAATGTTTTTCCGAAATTATGTAAACACCGGCATTGCCTCGTCTCTTGGCCAAACCCGCCGGGATAAGGGGCGCAGGGCCGCCGCACTCTACTGCATGAATTAAAATTAAAGGGGGGAAATAAACCGTGAAAAACCTGAAAACCGGCGCCGGCGATCTGCTTGTTGTAGTGGATATGCAGGAGGATTTTGTGAACGGCTCTCTTGGAACCAAAGAGGCGCAGAAGATCGTTCCCGATGTTGCGGAATTCATCAAAAGCTTTTCGGGCCGAAAGGTGTACACCATGGATACGCATACCAATGCCTATTTATCCACGCAGGAGGGCAAAAACCTGCCGGTGAAGCATACCGTTCGGGGTACGGCCGGCTGGGAGCTTGTTTCCGGCATTCGGGAGCTTGTAACAGAGGCGGATACCGTCGTTGAAAAAGGCGCGTTCGGCAGCCTGACGATTGCCGATATCGTTCAAAAAACGCATTACGAAAACATTTATTTCATCGGCGTCTGCACCGGCATTTGCGTGATCAGCAACGCCGTAATTGCCAAGGCGGCAGATCCGGAGGCCGTGATCCACATTGTAAAGGATCTTTGCGCGTGCGTTTCTCCCGAATGCCACGAAACAGCCATCAGCGCCATGCGCCTGCTGCAAATGGATATTATCGAGTAAAGCCGGCGCTGTATGCGCCATATTCCGCGCAGCTTTTTTCAAAACCGTACAAAAAGAGTAGGAGGATCATTATGCAGCTCGGGCAAATCATCACCTCGCTTTTGGAAATCGATCTTTACAAACTCAGCATGGGGCAGGCCATTTATCATCAGTTTCCCAGCTACAAAACCACATGGACGTTTAAGTGCCGCAATAAGGACGTTCACTTCACGCACGAAATGGTAGAAGAGATCCGCGCCCAGATCCAGGCCTATTGCGATTTGCGGTTTACCGAAGAGGAGCTTGCCTACATCGATAACATCGTTTGGATGAAGGGCAGCTATGTGGATTTTCTGCGCCTGTGGCGTCCGAACTTCGCCGATTTTAAAATCGAGGAGAACGCCGACTGCGGCTTATCCATTGAGACCTATGGCACATGGCTCAATACCAGCATGTACGAGATCCCTACGTTAGCCATCGTCAACGAGGTGTACTTCCGGATGCGGTACCGCTACGACGAGCTGCTTGCCGATTTTAAGGAACGGCTGCAAAACAAATTTGAGATGCTGAAGAGCGGGAAATGGTATCTCGGCCTGTTTTCGGAATTCGGGCTGCGCCGCCGCCTTTCTGCCGAGGCGCAGGAGCTGGCGGTTGAGACGTTTTCGCATATGAACGATACCATGCGCTGCGCATCCAAATTCATCGGCACCTCCAACGTGTATCTGGCAAAAAAGTTTGGCTTAACGCCGGTGGGCACAATGGCCCATGAGTGGATCATGTGTGTGGGACAGGGCAATCATAAGCACAATCCGGCCTACTCCAACTGGTACGCGCTGGATGCCTGGGTGCGGGAATATGGCGTTTTGAACGGTACGGCTCTTACAGATACCATCGGTACCGATTGCTTTTTGCGCGATTTCCAGCTTACATATGCCACGCTGTTTTCCGGGGTGCGGCATGATTCCGGCGATCCCATCGAATGGGGCGAAAAAATAATCGCCCACTATCAAAAGCTGGGGATCGACGCCGGCACCAAGACGCTGCTATTTTCCGACAGTCTGGATTTTGAACGGGCCGATCAGATCTTCCGGCATTTTCATCAACGGGCGAAGGTGGCGTTCGGCATCGGCACGTATCTTTCAAACGATACGTCGGCGCCCGCGCTGAATATTGTGATGAAAACCACCCGGTGCAACGGGCAGGATGTTGCAAAGATCTCGGACGTGACCGGAAAGGAAATGTGCAAAAATCCGGAATATGTGGAATATCTGACACGCAGCATCAATTGGCGCATGCAGCACGGGGGATCGTGTTAAGCTGATAAGGAGGATACGAGTATGAAGAAATTTGACGCAAAGCAGGAAGCACTGCATATGATTGAGTGGATCCGCGCATGGTTTGAGGCAAACGGGCGCACAGCAACCGCCGTGATCGGCATTTCCGGCGGGAAGGATTCCACGGTTGCGGCAAAGCTTTTGTGTGAGGCGCTGGGGACACAGCGTGTATTCGGCGTGCTGATGCCCAACGGGGAACAGGCTGATCTGTGCGATGCGGAGCGTGTTGCACAGCATCTTGGCATTCCGTATTCCATTGTAAATATCGAAAAGGCGGCGGCAAATACGATGGACTGCATTCTGCATGCGGTGCGTTCGCCTGCGAATGCGCAGCCGTGGGAAGCTTCGGAGGACGTTCGGATCAATCTGCCGCCGCGGATCCGGATGGCTGTTTTGTACGGGATCGCGCAGTCGTTTCCTGGCGGCGGGCGTGTGGCCAATACCTGCAACCGCTCCGAGGATTATATCGGGTACAGCACAAAATACGGAGACGCTGCCGGGGATTTTTCGCCGCTGTCTCATTATACCGTCACAGAGGTGCGCCAGATCGGCCATGCTATGGGCCTGCCGGCAGACCTTGTGGAGAAAAAGCCCTCGGATGGGCTGTGCGGCAAAACGGATGAGGAACGCATCGGCTTTTCTTACGAAGTGCTGGACGCCTACATCGAAACCGGTGTCTGCGGCGACGCACAGGTGAAGGAGAAGATTGATCGGATGCATGCGGCAAATCTTCACAAGCTGCAGCTGATGCCCGCCTGCCCCAAAAGGGAAGACTGAAAAGGCGTTTTATTGGGGGCAAGCGGGCAGGGGGACGGGGCTCCGGCGCGCGTTCCGGCAGGCTCGCCTGCCGCTTTTCCCCTTGGGCGATTCGGCTCTTTTCTGTTTTATAAGCTTGACTGTAGGAGGCGCTGCCATGCATTGCGGGATCTCTACCGCTTGCTTTTATCCCAAGGAGACGGCGCAGGCGCTGGAATTGCTGTGCGGCGCCGGCATCAAAACAACGGAAGTGTTTTTCAATACATTTTCCGAGCTGCGGCCGGAATATGTATCCCGGCTGGAGGAAATCCTGTCCGAATCAAATACGCGCGCTGCTGCGCTGCATCCGTTTTCTTCCATGCTGGAGACATTTTTCTTTGCTTCCGGCTATCAAAACCGCCTGCAGGACGGCCTTTTGCTCTACCGCCGCTATTTTGAGATCTGCCGAGCGCTGCACATTCCGCGCGTGGTATTTCACGGCGACTATGTTCAAACCGCTTTTCCGTTTGCGCAGCATTGCGAAAACTATCTGCTCCTGCGCAAAACAGCACGGGAGTACGGCGTGGAGCTGTGTCAGGAAAACATAGTGCGCTGCAAATGCGGCCGCCCGGAGTATATTCTTCAAATGCGGGAGTATACGGGGGACGATGTCTCGTTTGTGCTGGATATTAAACAGATGCGCCGCGCAAAGGTATCTTTGCCGCAGATGATGGACGCCATGCGCGGAAGGATCGCGCACGTCCATTTAAGCGACGCTGCGCCGGAAAATGACTGTGTAACACCCGGAAAAGGGGATTTTCCGTTTGGCGCGCTGTTCCGGGAGCTGAGGGAAACCGGCTTTTCCGGGGAAATGATGATCGAACTGTACCGCGGCGGATTTTCTACCCTCGAGGAGCTGCAAAAGGCCGCCGCGCAAATGGAGCGTATGTATGCCGGAAGCGGCAAAGCCTCCGGCGTTTGAAAGGAGCAATGCACATGAAGTGCCCATATTGTGGAGAGATCGATTCTAAAGTGATCGATTCGCGCCCGGCCGACGATGGGGAAAGGATCCGCCGCCGCCGCGAATGCCTGTCTTGTCAGAAGCGCTTTACCACTTACGAGGTGGTGGAGACGGTTCCGCTGATGGTGATGAAACGGGATCGGTCGCGGGAGGCGTTCAACCGGCAAAAGCTGCTGAACGGGATGATGCGCGCCTGCGAAAAGCGGCCGGTTTCCTATCAAATGCTGGAAACGGCCGTGGATAACATCGAGCAGACGCTGCTCAATTCCTACGAGCGGGAGATCTCCACCGAAGCCGTGGGCGAGCTTGCCATGCAGGAGCTGAAATCCATCGACGAAGTAGCGTATGTGCGCTTTGCGTCGGTTTACCGTCAGTTCGGCGATATTGATACGTTTATGGACGAGCTGAAGGAGATGCTGAGCCTGCGCACGGCAAAGGATGCCCCCTTAAAAAACGCTGGAAAATAAATGCTCCATCGCTGCGATCTGCTCGCTTGCCTTGTCGATCTCGCTGTACAGATCGCGTACGGTTTCGTCCTTGGCATAGGCCGGCAGGCCATGCAGGTTTACGCTGGCGGCGGCGACAGTCTCGCGGCGCAAAAAAAGCTCTAAAAAATGCTGGCGCGAATCATAGTATTCCAGCAGCGCCTGCAGATGCTGCGCAGAGCTTTTGTATGCTCCGGCTTCGGCAAGCGCGCGTGCCTGCAAAAGCTGCTGCTGAACAGACTGCGTAATGTGCAGTACCGTGAGGTGGCTGATCATGCACAGCAGTATGGAAAGGGCGAGAATCGCCCACGCAATGCGGACTCTCCGCATCAGAAATGCCTCCCATCCGGGGCGAAGAGATCGACAGATCCCGATCCTTGTCGGCAGACTGTCCCAAAAGTGCTGCTGTCGAATGACTTTCGCCGATTTGAGATTTTTGATTTGCCGGAAAATTTTTTACCCGCCTCTTTTATTTTTTGCAATGATCTGCGCTTCTTTTGCGTCGTTGCATAAAAACAAAAGCACTTCCCTGCGCGCAAGCCCTGCCGCGCGGCACTGTGCGTCTACCCATGCGGCGTCCACCCCATACAGGCGCAAATTGGCGGCCTCCAGCCTGCCGTCCACAATCAGCGGAAGCGAGGGAAGCCTTGCCGCGGGCGGCAGGATCTGCAGCGCTTTATTGACGGGCGTATCCTGTTCAAATTTTTTCTGTACGCTGATGCTTCCGTTCGTTTCTACAAGGGCGAGTGCAACATCGGAGAGCTCGAAAATATCCTTGCCGCGCAGCGCTTCCAGAAGGTCGTCTACGGTGAACCGAAGGTCGAACAGTGTTGCCTGATCGATCACGCCGTTTTGAACAATCACGCGCGGGCTGCCGGAGACAAGCTGTGCCGTGCGCCGGGAGCGCACACAAAGCGCGGAAACCAGAATTTCTCCTGCCACGATCACAAAAACCGGCAGTACGCTGCCCAGCAGCGGCAGATCGGGCGATTCGATCGAAATAGATGCCAGATTGGAAATTAAGATTGTGGAAACAAGCTCGGAGGGCTGAAGCTCTCCGAGCTGCTTTTTACCCATCAGCCGCATCGCGAGAATGATCAGGATATAAACCAGCACGGTGCGAAACAGCAAAATGGCCATGGCGGATCCTCTCTTTTTGCGGAATAAAATACGGGGCCTAACGGGCGGTTCCACAAGAAAACGAAATGGCGGCGCCTGCTCCAAAGGGCGCGTCCGCAGCGTTCTCAATCCTTGCGTTCCACAAAGGAATGCGGCGGCTTTCGGCCCTGCGGCCGCCACCCTTTGGGCGGCGCGGCCCCGCCGCGCGGGCCTTTTGCGGAACTTCGTTTTCTTATCTCACCGCCCAGTATCTTGCCCCGCGCTGACTAAATTTATCCCCGCTCCGCCATACTAACAAAAAAGGAGGGGATCGATTGGAGCAAACCCTGAGCACCAGCCTGCTGGAAAATAAGCTTGCCGTCAAAGGGATGTTTGGCACGGCGATCGATTTTTACACCAAAGATATCACGCTGATGGGATATCCCTGTTGTATTTGCATGCTGGAGGGCCTCTCCAGCATCGAGCGCCTTTGGGTGATGATGCTGGAGATCCTCAGCAAGCCGGAAACCCAGCCGCAAACGCCGGAGGAGCTGTACGACTATATTTTAAAGCAGACCGCCATTCCGCTGGAAAGCAAAAGCGTTGTTTGCCTGGAGGATGCGCGGGTACAGCTTACCGCAGGCACAAGCGTAATTTTGATCGACGGCGTGGCCCGCGGGCTGGTGCTTTCCACTCAGAGCATGCAATACCGCTCGATCCAGGAACCGAGCGGAGAGGGAAATCTGCGCGGCTCCCGCGAAAGCTTTACCGAACCGCTGCGTGTAAACATCAGCCTTGTGCGCCGGCTGATCCGCACAGAGGAACTGATGGTGGAAACCATGACGGTGGGGGAGCGCACCCAAACCGAGGTTGCGCTGCTTTACAATACAAAACTGGCCCCGGCTGCGGTTTTGACAGCCGTAAAGCGCAGGCTGCAGGCCGCAAAGCTTCCGTTTTTGTTCGATACAGGCTATTTGACCGGATTTTTGCAAAAAAGCCGGTTTTCGTTTTTTCAATCGGTAGGCTATACCGAGCGCCCGGACACAGCCTGCGCAAAAATATGCGAGGGCAAGGTCGTAATCATGGCAAACGGCAGCCCGTTTGCCATGATCGTGCCCTATTTTTTCAGCGAAAATTTTCAAAGCATGGACGATTATTCCGAAAAAGCGTATTTTGCGTCCATTATTCGGGTGCTGAAATATACGGCCTTTCTAATCGCCGTAATGCTGCCGGGCGTGTTTGTATCCGTTGCAAATTTTACGCCGGAGCTGTTCCCGCCGGAGCTGCTTTATAAGGTGGCGTCTGCAGAGCTTGCAACGCCGCTGCCGCTGTTTTTGGAGGCCCTGTTCGTAAATTTTCTACTGGAGGTCGTGCGGGAAGCGGGCCTGCGCCTGCCCAAGCCGATCGGGCATTCCGTCAGTCTGGTGGCGGCGCTGATCGTAGGGGACGCGGCCGTCAGCGCGGGGATCATCGGAACGCCGATTATCATTGTTGCGGCACTTACGGCGATTTGCACCTATGTGGTGCCCTCGCTGTACGAGCCGATCACGGTTTTGCGTATTTTGTTTATTTTGGCGGGCGGGCTGCTGGGCCCGCTTGGGATCGTAGCGCTGTTTTTCTGGATGCTGCTTGGAATGTGCGGCATGAATGCATTCGGAATTCCGTATATGTCGCCGATCGCGCCTGGAAGCAAAGCCTTTTTGCAGGACGGGCTGCTGCGCCGCAGCTGGCGCAGGCTGGCACAGGCGAATTTTTCGATTCGGGAGCTGCCGGGCGGGGAAACGGAGGAATTGGAATGAACGAACAAGCAACCGTAAGCGCGAAGCAGCTTTGCATTTTGCTGTTTTTATCTCTCTGTGTGGATATGGCAGTGCGCTCGTTCACATCCGGCGGGATGCCGCCCGCGCAGAGGGCAATTCCGGCGGCGATTCTAAACGCCGCCGCAACAAGCCTTTTGCTGATTTTTCCGCTGCGGCTGCAGCGCGGTGGCACAGGAGAGGCCTGGCGGGGAGACGCCCTCGGCACAAAGCTGCTTTCGTTTTTTTCTGCGCTTGTTCTTGCCGCTGCCGGCGCGGCGGCAGCCATTCGGGCCGAGGAGTTTTTTCGATACGGATGCGACGAGCCCATGCCCCATCTTTTGGTGTATACCGTTTTTTTGTCGGCCGCTTTTTATGCACTGCGCTGCGGCATGGAAAGCCTCGTGCGCGCGGTGGGCATTGCGACGGGGATCTTTCTTGCGTCGATGCTGCTGATGCTGCTCTCCAACATCGGCGGGATGCGGCTTTTTAACCTTGCGGCCGAACCGTTCGAAGTGCGCGGGATCCTGCAAACGGCGGTGCACGGATTTGTGCTGCCGCCGGAGCTGCTGCTGTTTTTTTTGCTGCGTCCGTATGTTGACGCTGCGGAGAAAACGCCGGTATATCGCACGATTGCAATGCTGTGCCTGTTCTATATCGCGTTGAGCTTCTGCGCACAGGCGGTGCTGGGGGCGTGGGCCGAGGCGCAGACGCAGACGGTCCACACGCTTTCGCGTCTGGGCAGCCTTTCGGTTTTTCGGCGGCTGGATGCCCTGCATACGGCCGCATGGATGCTGGCGGAGCTTTGCAAGCTTTCGGCGCTGGCCTGCGGGGTGCAGAGCGCCGTATTGCGGATCCTGCCCAAAAGGCTGCAAAAATATGCCGATCGGTACGCCGTCGGCATGCTGGCGCTGCTGATCCCTGTCTGCATAGGCCTTGGGCAGGAGACGCTGTATTGCGCATTTACCGTCGCAACTGCTGCTTTGCTGGCGGTGATGACGATTTACGGACACATTCGGGAGGGCTCCTATGCAAAAAAGAACGGTTAAGCTTCTTGCAATGCTTCTGATTGCTCTGTTACCGCTTTGCGGCTGCAGCCGAAGCCTGGGCGAACGCGCCATTGTAAAAATTGTGTACCTGGACGAGAGCAATGGGCAAATTGAGGCGGGGCTTGCGGTATTTACCTGTACGCCGAATTCGGATACCGCCTCGGTGGAAGGGGAAGCCAGAATCTACACCGCGCAGGGCGCAAGCATTGAAGAGGCGCTGTATCACGCCGAACGCCAGCAGAACAAAAAGCCGTTTTATGCGCAAAACGAGATTTTGCTTCTGGGCCCGGGCGCGGCAGCCGATGTAACGCCGTATTTAAGGCATTTTGCGGCCGAAAATGCGGCGCGGCCAAATTTGGCGGCCTTTTTGACGCCGCTGACACTGGAGGAATTTGCCGGATGCGAGGAGGGGATCGGCGACATTGTGCGCGAGGGAGAACGCCTGATGAGCCGTGGCGCACAGGGAGCCGCGCTCACCCAGAGTCTCTTTGAACTGGAGCTTTCCGGGGAAAGCGGCATGCGCGGCTATCTTCCGGTCTTTTCGTTTTCAAAGGAAGAAAAAGATTTTCGCGGCGTGCGGCAGCTTGCCTTGATGGAGGACGGCGCGCCGTACCGGATGCTGGAGGACGCGCCGATGCAGCTGTTTCTGCTGCTGGCCGAACGGTCGAACCGCCTGACGCTCTATACGCAGATCGACGGGGAAACAGTATCGTTTCATGCGCAGCAGCTTTGCCTTACACGCGTTTCGTCTATGGCCGGAGGCGTGCCGAAGCTTACGGTCCGTCTTACAGGGGCGGTGGAGGATATTACGGCAGACGGGGTTCCTGTAGAGGCGGGAGCGCGGCAGAATGCAGCCGGACGGATTAACCTGTATCTGAACGAGCTTGCAAAAGAGCTGAACGAGGCGACCTTTGCGCGGGGAAACGATATTTTCCACTATGGATGGTGGATGAAGCAATTTGATACCGCATCCTGCGAGGCGCTGCTCCGGGCAGGAACACTGTACGAAACCGCGCAAATCGAGTTTATCAGCGACCTCAAGCCGGTATAAAGCCCATAAAGAGGGGACGCCGCAGAGCCTGCGCTCAATGATAAAGGCGGATCTCTTTTTGGTAAAGCATTGTGATCTCCTGTAAAATATCTACGTGGGAAAAATCTCTGTTATATACGACGCGCGTTTCGCGAGCCATGCTCAAATTTTCTACCGGCAGCGCGGTAAGCTTTTTGCTGCGCAGCTCGTCCAAACAGGCGCTGCGCGGCAAAATGGAAACGCCCAGGTCTTTGCGCACAAGATCCTTGATCGTTGCGATGTTATCCACCTCAAGCGTTACACTGATGTTCGCGATGGAATCGTTGCTGCTTTCCAGCGCGGATTCAAACAGCATCCGCGTGGCGGAGGTGGGCAGGCGCAGGATCATCGGTTCCTTTTTCAGCTGAGCAAGCGTTACCACGGCGTTTTTGGAGAGCGGATTGTCATTGGACATCACACACATCAGATAGTCGGTGTCCAGCATCATGGAGGAAAAGCGCGTCACGTTCACAGAGCCTTCCACAATTGCCAGATCCAGCTCATAGTTTTCCAGCATTTCATAAAGATTTTTTATTGTATCCGTAACAACAGTAATATTCAGCCCACTGTGCTGCTGGCAGCATTTTGCCAATACGGTGGGGATCATGTTGCTTTCGGAGGTATGCGTAATGCCAATGCGCAGCGCGGTAAGATGTTTTTCGGCGTTTTGCAGTTCGCGATACATTTTGGCGTCCAGCGCCTTCAGCCGCCGCGCATATTTCACTACGATCTCCCCTTGATCTGTAAGGATCAGGCCGGTTTTGCCCCGCACAAAGATCGGCGCGCCGATCTCCTGCTCCAGCTGTTTGATGTGATGGCTCACGGCAGGCTGCGTCATCGAGAGCGCCCGGGCGGCATGTGTAAAGTTCTGATGCTCGATCACGGCAAGCAGTGTCTGCAGTTTGGTTTCCAGCATGTTGATGCCTCGCTATTAAAAAATTTTATGGAAATCATAGATATCATAATTTGACTTTATCTGTTTTTATCATATCATAAGAATAAAGAAATGACAAGCGGCGCGCAAGGAGGCAAAAAAGCAAGGAAGCGGAAAGCCCCGCGTGCCCATTTGCAGAAAACGCCGGGAAGGGGGAGCATGGCAATGTGTGAAACTGCAGAAAAGAGAGAGCTTTTTGAGCGAACACCGATTCCGAAGGCAATTTTGGAGCTGGCGCTCCCCGCGATGGCGGGGCAGATTATTCTGGTGATCTACAATATGGCGGACAGCTTTTTTTTAGGCCTCACCGGAAGCGACGCGATGATTACAGCCGTTACGGTATGCATGCCGGCCTTTCTGTTTTTATCCGCAATTGCCAATCTGTTTGGCGTTGGTGGCGCAAGCGTAATCTCGCGCTCGCTGGGAAACAAACTGCCGGAGCGTGCTGGGGGAGCCTGTGCGTTTGCGCTGACAGGCTGCATGATCGTAACACTGCTTTATTCTGCCGCGGTATGGCGCGGGATGGACCGGTTCCTCGATCTGCTTGGCGGGTACGAGAGCTCGGTGCACCGGCTTGCCCGCTCGTACTTATTCTGCACCGTTGTTCTCGGCGGCATCGTTACCTCGATGAACGTTCTGCTTGCGCATTTGATCCGTGCCGAGGGACATTCGGTGCATGCAAGCATCGGGATCGCTCTGGGAGGCGTGCTGAATATTTTTTTGGATCCCTTATTCATGTTCGTTCTTTTGCCGCCCGGCAGGGAGGCGCTGGGCGCGGCCATCGCGACCACTCTTTCCAATGCGGCGGCGCTGGGCTATTTTGCGGTGCTTCTGCTGAAAAACCGGGCCAAAACAGTTCTGACCTTTCGGCCGAACCGGGCGATGCTGCAAAACGGAATCCCACACGATGTGATCGCAACCGGTTTGCCCGCCTGCGTGATGACGCTGCTGGAAAACATCTCTTATGCCGTGCTGGATAATCTGGCGAGCCTGGAGGGAATTGCCGTACAGGCGGGCCTTGGGATCGCTAAGAAGGTAAATATGCTAGCGCATTGCACCGTGCGCGGGATTGCACAGGGCGTTTTGCCGCTCATTGGATATAACTACGCAGCGGGCGATTGGAAACGCGTGCGCAGTGCCGTTACGCTCTCCACCCTTCTTTCCGTTGGGATCGCAGCGGCGTGCATGGGCGTCTGTCTGCTGTTCAGCCCGCAGCTGATCGGGATTTTCATCCGGCATGCTTCGCCCTCCTTGCAATATGGAGCGGATTTTCTGCGTATTTTGTGCGTTGGCGCGCCGTTTTCGGCCTGCGCTTATGCCTGTATTTCGTTCTTTCAGGCAACAGGCTGCGGAATGCGGGCGTTTCTGCTTGCCGTTTTTCGCAAGGGCCTGCTGGATATCCCGATGATGTTTTTGCTTCGCCGTCTGTTTGCGGTAAACGGCGTGGTCTGGGCCACACCGTTTACCGATATCATCTGCTGCGCTTTGGCGCTGGCTCTCTTCAAAAACTTTCTGCACAAACACCGGGATGCACTGCAGCCCTCCTCTGCACCAATGCGCATTCTGCGAACGGCAGACCCGCTCCGGAGCTTTCGGGCTTAGCAGAAAGCGTTTTACCTGTTCCTGCCGAGCGCAGACTGCGTGCAGAGGGATTTGCCTGCAATAAAATCCAAAACCCCAAGAATGCATTTGAACCGCTCCCCCGTCAGGAGAACAGGAAAATATAAAAATTTTACACAGCCCGGCAGATATACCCGGCTGAGGCAACCGCCTTCCCGGCCCGCTGCATTGATGCTTATCTCGCCCTTCATAACCCTTCAAACAATTTCCGTTTTCTTCTCGGCACGGCGGCGCTCTTTTTTGGACACAGCAATGCTCCCTCTATAAATGACAGTTTCCTTTTTCGCTGTTTTTTATAGAGGGAGCATATTATTTTCCCCGGGGCTTCTTGTTTTTTTGCTTTGCTGCGGCGCGGACTCTTCAGTGGTCCGCGCTGTTTTTTGCGGTTTCTTTCGCCTTTTGCTTCAGCGCATATTTCGCAATGGCGCGGTCGTAGACATTCAGAACGGACCGAATAAAATCCTTCTCGCTATAGCGCTGCGTAAACGCGCTCACCGTTTTGCGCCGTGCAGCGCGTTCGGCAGGGGAAAGTGCGTCTTCCTCGCGCAAAAGGGCCGCCATTCCGTCCGCGTCCGTAAAGACATTTCCGTTTTCACCGGGAACGATCTGATTCCGATTGTAGATATCCAGCCGCTGCACAACATACAGTCCGCTCGCCATCGCCTCCAGCATGGAAATGGAGTTCATCTCCGAGAGAGAAGCCGTTGCGAACAGATCGCACGCATGGTAGTACGGCGGCAGCTCCGCGTGCTCGATGCGCCCCAGCATCCGTACCTGCCGTTCTATGTCAAGGCGGCGGATCTGCTCATCCAGATTGCCGCGCTCCGGCCCGTCTCCCATAATGAACAGCTTAAAACGTTCCACCCCGCGAAAATGAGCGGCAAAAGAATCGATCAGCACATCGATGCTTTTTTCCTTGCCGAGGCGTCCCACAAAGCAAACGGCGGTATCGCCGTCCCGAATGCCAAGCGTTTTGCGGATGCGGGCTACCTCCCGAGCGTCTACATTCTGCGGCATAAAGTCGGAGAGATCCACAATATTGGGAATGATATTGATATGGCGTTCCACTCCGCAGCGGTGCAGAAATTCCACGACCTTTTCGGAGGGCCCGATGATCTCGGTAGCCCGATTGGCCACACTGCGAAAATAGACATGCGCGGCCGGTTTTACCATGTTCTGAAAACGCTCCGGCGCAACATAAAACATATAATCATCATACATTGTGTGCAGGGTATATACGATCGGCCGCTTCAGCTTACGCGCGGCAAACTGAGCAAAAATACCCATGCTGAATTCTGTGTGGATGTGGATGATGTCCGGATCAAAATTACGGATAATGCGCAAACGCTGAATGTTGAGCGGGTTGGAAAACCCGTATCCGTAAATGCGCTTGAGCGGAATGGCGGGGCAGTACAGTACCCCATCCTTGACATAATGGCATATGGCCTTGTGGTTCGAGGTGACGATCATCACCTCGTGGCCCTCGCGTTCGAGACAGTTTTTCAGCGTTTCGATATGGGTAACGACACCGCTGATAAAGGGAAAGTACGTCTCTGTAAAAATGGCGATTTTCATAAGATGCACAGCTCCTTTCGGCACAGATCCCTTTGAGACAGTATAGCAAATACGGCGGCAAAAAAAAAGTGGATAATATGAATTTTTTCAATCGTAATAAGAGAAGCACTGATCCGGTCGGCTCGTCGGATCAAAGTGCAGATCATTGACGGTCGAAGGCTCAAAACCGCAGGGATCTTTTAGAGCCCATTCAAGATCCTGGGGTGTATGCCGGGCCTGCGGCGGCCGCCCGCGCTGCAAAGCAGGTTTTAAGACGCTTCGTTTTCCGCTCTCACCGCCCTTTTGCCCAGCCGCGTTTTTTGCATAGCAGCATAAAAACAAAAAAATATAGAAATCCAAATTGCCATTCCGCACATTATCGTATATAATAGAAACAGTGACCGCACAGATTGGAATCAGAAAGGATGTTTTTATGCAGCAGTTCAGTGTTTCTTTGGATAAGGTAGTTAAAAAGCTGCAGTTAGAGGTTGTTTATACGCCTACGGAGCTGAAAAATATCCCCATCTACACAGCGGACGTAAACCGGCCGGGCCTGCTGCTGACAGGCTACGACGAGTATTTCGATCCCATGCGTATTCAGATCTTTGGCAATGCCGAGGTGGGCTACCTTTCCACGCTCAACGAAAGCGAGCGGCGCAGCCATATTCATACGCTGTTTGCGGCCAAGCCTCCGGCGCTGATCATCTCGCGCAATCTTGCCGTCTTTGACGAAGTGCTGGAATTCGCCTCGCAGTACGGGGTTCCGGTGCTGCGTTCGCCGGAAAATACCTCCAGCCTGATGAGCTTGCTCATCTCAAACCTCAGTGTCGAGGTAGCGCCGCGCATTACACGTCACGGTGTTTTCATCGAGGTGTACGGCGAGGGCATCCTGATCCTGGGCGAAAGCGGCGTTGGCAAAAGCGAAACGGCTGTCGAACTTGTCAAGCGCGGCCATCGCCTGATTGCGGACGACGCGGTGGAGCTGCGTCGGGTATCCGACAGAACGATCGTGGGCCGCGCACCGGAAAATATCCGCCATTTTATCGAGCTGCGCGGCGTCGGCATCATCAACGTGGCGCGCGTGTTTGGCGACGGCGCGGTGAAAATGAGCGAGAAGATCGATCTGGTTGTGGAACTGGAGCCGTGGGATAAAACAAAGCATTACAGCCGCACGGGGCTCGAGACCGATGTGACAGATATCATGGGCATCCAGCTGCCGTGTACTGTCATTCCCGTGATGCCCGGACGCAACCTTGCTGTTATTTTAGAGGCGGCCGCCATCAACAACCGCCAGAAAAAGATGGGCTATAACGCCGCGCGGGAACTGCTGGACCGATTGGGCCTGGATGAGGACGACGACCCGACTCTGCGCTGAAGCGGCAAGCGGCAGAACGTTTTGCGGGCTGTGCCGAAAGTGTCCGCAATGCCGGGAGGCGCTTTAAATACGCGGCAGTTTTTTGCCAAAAGAGGCATCCGGCGACACTGCGGTATGCCATGGATGCGCCGGTTGGAAGATCCCGCAGGGGCGGAAGGAAGCTTTGTAAGAATAGAACGAGAAAGGAACCCTGTTTTTTTCATGAAAATGATCGCCGATCTGCATCTGCACACGGTGGCCTCGAATCACGCGTTCAACACCGTTACCGAAATGGCGCGCCGCGCACAGGAGCTGGGCTTTTTTGCCGCCGCTGTCACCGATCACGCGCCGCGTCTGCCCGATTCGCCGCACCCATGGTACTTTTCCAGCCTGAAAAGGCTCCCCGATCGCATTGAAGGCATCTGGCTTTTGAAGGGTGTGGAGGCCAATGTGCTCAGCTTACAGGGAGAGCTGGATTTTACGCCGGCAGATTTTGAAAGAATGCAGCTGGACTGGGTGATCGCCTCCATCCACAGCGATGCGTTCTGCCGTTCGCTCACCGAGGATGACGCCACGCGGCTTTGGCTGAATATTGCAGAAAATTCTTACGTAGACTGTATTGGCCATTCGGAAAGCCGCGCGTTTTGCTATGATTACGATACGGTGACAAAGGTGTTTGCGCAAAAGCACAAAATTGTGGAGATGAACGGAAATTCTGCCGTTGCGCGGCCCGGCAATGAAGAAAACCTGCGCGCGCTGGCACTGGCCTGCAAACGCAACGGTACCAGCATCGCTGTCAATTCCGACGCGCACTCCATTTATCGTTTGGGCTGCTTCGATTCTGTTTTGCCCATGCTGGAGGAAATTGATTTCCCTATGGAATTGATCGTGAATGCAAGCAAAGAAAATTTGATCGCCGCGCTGCGGGAACATCAAAAACCGGTTGCGTACCGGATGGAAGAAAGGATCGTAAAATGAAACCATATGCCATTGGCGTCGATTTGGGAGGTACCAATATTAAGGCCGGTCTGGTAGACGCGGATCATCACATCGCAGACAGCCTTTACTGCAAAACCAATTTGCCGCGCCCGCAGGAAGAAATAGAACAGAAGATCGCCGGGCTTTGCGAGGAGCTGTGCCGGAGAGCGGATCTTTCGCTCTCCGAGGATATCAGCTCTGTCGGCATTGGAACGCCCGGCAGCGTAAATTCCAAAACCGGCATCGTAGAGTTCAATGCCAACTTTAACTATCGCAATTGGCATCTGGCGCAGGCGATGGAAGCACGTTTGCCCTGCCGCGTTTATATCGAAAACGACGCCAATGCGGCTGCCCTTGGCGAATATATCGCGGGCGCGGCGCGCGGCGCGCGGTATGCCGTTGCCATCACGCTTGGAACGGGCATCGGCGGGGGGATCATCATCGACGGAAAAATATTTTCCGGCTTCAATTCCGCGGGCGCGGAGCTGGGCCATACGGTTATCGAAAGAGACGGGCGGCCCTGCATGTGCGGGCGGCGCGGCTGCTGGGAAAAATACGCCTCCGCACGTGCCCTGACAGAGGATACGCGCGCCGCCATGCGCCGCAGCCCGGAGAACATGATGTGGCAAAGCGTGGAGGGCGATTTGCAGCGTGTGAATGCAAAAACAGCATTTGATGCAATGCGGGCAGGCGATGCGCTCGGCACACAGCTGGTGGAGGAATACATTGAATCGCTCGCCTGCGGCCTGATAAACGTGATCAACATTTTCCAGCCGGAGATCATCTGCATCGGCGGCGGCGTCTCCAAGGAGGGAGAACCGCTTTTGGAGCGCATCCGTGCGATTGTGGACAGGGAGGATTATGCGCGCGACAGCATGCACCGCACGCGCATTGTGATCGCACAGCTGCGCAATGACGCGGGGATCATTGGCGCCGCGGGCCTTGCCGCGCAGTACCTGTAACACGCGGCGGCAAGCGGCGCATAAGGCGCATCGACGCAGAAAGCCGGCAAGCGGCTTTTGGCAGAAAGAACAAAACGGGGAGGCTATTATGGTGCATTGGAATGAGATCGCATCCGATTTTCGGCGGGGGGCGATCCCTTGCGCCGTGCAGGAGCGGCTGGCGCATCATACCAGCTTCCAGATCGGCGGGCCGGCGCGCCTGTTCTGTGAGCCGCAGAACAAACGGCAGCTTGCGGGGGCCCTTGCAATTTGCCGTACACACGGCGTGCGGTATTATCTGCTGGGAAACGGAACCAACGTTCTCTTTGCTGACGAGGGCTTTGACGGTGTGATCATCCGCATTGGCGGGGCAATGGGGGGGATCGTTCGCAACGGCCGTATCCTGACAGCCGAAGCAGGCGCGCCGCTGTCCCGCGTTTGCGTTGTGGCGGCGAACGAGGGTCTTTCCGGCATGGAATTTGCGTTTGGTATTCCTGGCTGCGTGGGCGGCGCGGTATATATGAATGCGGGCGCCTACGGCGGTGAGATTAAGGATATTTTGGTTTCGGCATCCTTTCTGGACGAGACGGGCGAGGAACGGGTGCTTTCCGCACAGGAACTGCATCTGGGATATCGCACCTCGATTTTTGAACATCAGCCGTGGTGCATTTTATCCGCAAGCTTTTTGCTGCGCGAGGACAACAGCAACGATATCCGGATGCGCATGGCAGAGTACGGCCGCCGCCGCACCGAAAAGCAGCCGCTTGAAATGCCCAGTGCGGGCAGCACCTTCAAACGTCCGAAGGGGGCGTTCGCGGGGGCGCTGATCGAGCAGTGCGGCCTGCGCGGCTGCACGATCGGCGGCGCGCAGATCAGCGAAAAGCATTGCGGTTTTATTGTCAATACCGGAAACGCATCCTGCGAGGACGTATTGAGCCTTGCGGACGTTGTTTGCAAGATCGTAACGGAGCAGACAGGCTTTGTGCTGGAAAAGGAGATCCGTGTGGTACGGTGAAGCACGTGCAAAATGCAGCCAAAGCACCAATGCAAGGGGGTATGCCTTTACAGGGCGCGCCCGTGCAGGGGAATGAAAAACAGGCGGCACAAGACTGTAAAAAACCGGGGAGAGCGTTATGAACCTTTTGATCGTGACCGGATTATCCGGGGCGGGAAAATCGCTTGCGATGCATGCGCTGGAGGACATCGGCTTTTTTTGCATCGACAATATTCCGGCAGGCATTTTTGCAAAGCTGATGGAGTTTGCGCAGCAAAGTGAAAACCCGCTGGAGCGCATGGCGGTGGTTTTGGATATCCGCGGCGGCCGCTCCGCCGAAGACATCCTGGGAGCGCTTACGCAGCTGCAAAAGCTGCAAGTGGCGTATAAGATCCTGTTTTTGGATGCGTGTGACGACGTGCTGGAGCGGCGCTATCGGGAGACACGCCGCCGCCATCCCATCTGCCTTGCGTCAAATGTCTCTACGGGCGAGGCGATCCTGCGCGAGCGCGCTATTTTAGCGCCGCTGTACGGTGCTGCGGATTATCAGATCGATACCTCGCTGCTTTCCACTGCGCAGCTGAAGGATCGGGTTGTATCGCTGTTTGTGGATAAAACGTCGGATGCGATGGGGCTTACCATTCTTTCTTTCGGTTTCAAATACGGACAGCCCAAAGAGGCGGATATCGTCTTTGACGTTCGCTGCCTGCCAAACCCGTTTTATGTTCCGGAATTGAAGCATAAGACGGGCCTTGACAGGGAGGTTTCGGATTATGTGCTGCAATTTGAGGAAGCGCGCGGCCTGCTTTTCCGCATGGAAGAGCTGCTGCGATATTCGCTGCCGCTGTATGTGAAAGAGGGAAAAAGCCAGTTGACGGTTGCGGTGGGCTGCACCGGCGGCAAACACCGATCGATCACCTTTGCCGAGAAGCTGGCGGAGTATGCCGCAGGCCTGGGATATCACCCCGTGGTGGAGCATCGGGACGTTCAGCGCACCTATATTTGAAAAAGGCGGGCCTTGCCGCAGGCCGAAAGCGCCGTGCGGCGCAATCCCTTCCCAATGGATCAACAACAAGCGCAAAAAGAAAGGAAACCGCCGTGAGCTTTTCTCAGAATGTAAAAAAAGAGATCCTTGCGCGCGAGCTGGACGGCGACTGCTGCGCGGCTGCCGCCTATGGTTTTGCGTGCTTTGGAAAGCTGTTCGGCGCGCAGGGCGCCGTGTTTTATACCGAGCTGCCCGCCGTGGCGCGATATGCCCAAAAGGTGTTTGCGCGCGCGGGTGTAATCGGGAAGATCCGGCCCAAAAGCGATACAGAGAAAGGCGTGTGGGAGTTTTCGGTGCGCGAGCCGGAGGAAGTGCGCCGTATGCTGACGCTGTTCGGCCATACGGGCGACGAACCGAACCTGCGCCTCAACGACCGGAATCTTTCCTCCGAACGCGGTGTCAGCGCTTTTGCCGCCGCTGCGTTTCTCTGCAGCGGTACCATCACCAACCCGCAAAGGGAATACAATTTAGAATTTATCTCGCCGCGATACCATCTCATCCACGATCTGGAGGCGCTTTTAATGGGCCGCGGTTTCGCGCCGAAGCATATCCGCCGCAAGGGCCTGAACGTGCTGTATTTTAAGGCGAGCGAACAAATTGAAGATATGCTCACCTTTATGGGCGCCTCCGGCGCGGCGCTTGAAATTATGAACCTGAAGGTGTACAGGGATCTGCGCAACAAGGCAAACCGCATCACCAACTGCGAAACGGCAAATATCGATAAAACGGTTTCGGCCAGCGGCCAGACGCTGGCCGCGATCCGATACCTCAAACAGCATAATGCCTTCGAAACCTTGCCGGAGCCGCTGCGGGACACCGCGCAGCGGCGTGAGGCATATCCCGATCTTTCTTTAAAAGAGCTGGCGGAACGCTTTCACCCGCCGATCAGCAAATCCGGTCTTTCCCATCGCATGAAAAAGCTGGAACAAACCGCACAACAGCTGCGGGAAAGGGCAAAGCATGAGTGAACAGGTAAAAAACTTTACACATTTGCATTTGCATACGGAATACAGCCTTTTGGACGGCGCCTGCCGGATTGAGGGGCTGATGAAGCGCGTAAAAGCACTGGGGCAGACGGCCGTTGCCATTACGGATCACGGCGTGATGTACGGCTGTGTGGATTTTTATAAGGCGGCCAAAAAAGAGGGGATCAAGCCCATCATCGGCTGCGAGGTCTACGTTGCCACCAGAACGCGCTTTGACAAAGTGAGCCGCATCGACGGATCGAACCATCTTGTGCTTTTGTGTAAAAACGAGACAGGCTACCGGAACCTTATCCGCATGGTATCGCTTGGCTTTACCGAGGGCTTTTACAACAAGCCTCGAATCGATCACGCGCTGCTTGAGCAATATCATGAGGGGCTCATCTGCCTTTCGGCGTGCCTTGCGGGCGAAATTCCGCAGGCGCTGCTTGCGGGCGACTACGAAAAAGCAAAAAACCTTGCGCTCTATTATGAGGAGCTGTTTGGCAAGGGGAATTTTTACATCGAAATTCAGGATCACGGCATTGACGAACAGCGCACGGTGCTGCCGCTGCTCATCCGGCTTTCACATGAAACAGGCGTTCCGCTTGTGGCAACAAACGACGCGCATTATTTAACAAAAGAGGATGCGCAGACGCAGCATATCCTGATCTGTATCCAGACGAATAAAACGGTGCACGACGAAAATGTGCTGGAATTCGGCACCGAGGAATTTTATGTAAAAAGCACCGAAGAGATGTGCGAGCTGTTCCGCGCGTGGCCCGAGGCATGCGAAAACACAAACCGCATCGCCGGGCAATGCAATTTCGATTTTGAATTTGGTGTAACAAAGCTGCCGTATTTTGAAGCGCCGGACGGCATGGACAACCGCGACTATTTTAACCGGCTGTGCCGCGACGGCCTTGCGCGGCGCTACGGCACAGAGCCATCAGCAGAGCTCACCGAACGGCTTGATTACGAAATCTCCGTCATCGACCGGATGGGGTATATCAACTATTACCTAATCGTATACGACTTTATCAATTACGCAAAAAGCAGAGGGATCCCCGTAGGGCCCGGGCGCGGCTCCGGCGCGGGCAGCCTTGCCGCGTACTGCATGGGCATTACCAATATCGATCCCATCCAGTATAACCTGCTGTTTGAACGCTTTCTGAATCCGGAGCGTGTTTCCATGCCGGATTTTGATATCGATTTTTGCTATGAGCGGCGGCAGGAGGTAATCGACTACGTAATCGGCAAATACGGCGCCGACCACGTGGCGCAGATCGTCACCTTCGGCACGCTTGCCGCGCGCGGCGTCATCCGCGATGTGGGGCGCGTAATGGACATTCCCTACGGCACGGTGGACACCATTGCAAAGCTTGTGCCCATGGAGCCCAAAATGACGCTGACGAAGGCGCTGTCTGTTTCCAAAGAGCTGCGGGAGCGGTGCGATACCGACCCGCAGATAAAAGAGCTGATCGAGACATCGCTGAAGCTGGAGGGAATGCCGCGCCATGCCTCTACGCATGCGGCGGGTGTCGTTATCACGCGGGAGGCGGTGGATGCATATGTTCCGCTGTCTACCAACGACGGAAACCCCGTTACACAGTTCACCATGACCACCATCGAGGAGCTGGGCCTGCTCAAAATGGATTTTTTGGGCCTGCGCACGCTTACGGTGATCAACGACGCGGAAAAAATGATCCGCAGCCGGGAACCGGATTTTTCGATGGACCGCATCCCCTACGACGATCAGAGTGTTTATGCAATGCTGAACGCGGGCGATACCTGCGGCGTATTTCAGATGGAATCCAGCGGCATGACGCAGGTGGTTGTGGGGCTGCAGTCCAAAAGCATCGAGGATATCATCGCGGTGATCGCGCTGTACCGCCCCGGGCCGATGGAATCCATTCCCACCTATATTGCAAACCGGCATACGCCGGGCAATGTCCGGTATAAAACACCGCAGCTTGAGCATATCCTCGATGTTACCAACGGATGCATCGTCTATCAGGAGCAGGTGATGCAGATCTGCCGCGAGCTTGCGGGCTTTTCTTACGGGCAGGCGGATCTGGTGCGCCGCGCCATGAGCAAAAAAAAGCACGACGTAATGGAAAAAGAGCGTCAGCATTTTATTTACGGCAATACCGAGCCGGGGCAGGAGTGCCCCGGATGTGTGAAAAACGGCATTCCCGAGCAGGTGGCAAACGCCATTTTTGACGAAATGTCCAGCTTTGCTTCTTATGCGTTCAATAAGGCGCACGCCGCCTGCTATGCCGTGGTGGCTTATCAGACAGCCTATCTGAAAAAGCACTATAAGCGCGAGTTTATGGCCGCGCTGCTCACCAGTGTTTTGGAGAATACCGACAAGGTGATTGAATATACCGCCGAATGCCAGCGGATGGGGATCCGCGTTTTGCCGCCGGATATCAACGCCAGCGAGGCGGGCTTTACGGTGGAGGGCGAGAACATTCGCTTTGGGCTTTTGGCGCTGAAAAACGTTGGCCGCAATCTCATTGCGGCCGTTGTGCGAGAGCGTCAGAACGGCCCCTACCGCAGCCTGTATCATTTCTGCAAGCGGATGCATGGCGGAGAGATCAATCGCCGCGCGGTGGAAAGCATGATCAAAAGCGGCGCGTTCGATCGGCTGGAGGCAAAGCGCCGCTCAATGATCGACGGCATTGAGGGCATTTTGAAAAGCGTGGAAAACGAGGCGCGGCGGAATTTGGACGGACAAATCGATTTCTTCGGTGCGCTGGGCGGCACGGCGGAAAACGGGCAGGATGTTTACCGGCTGCCGGACACAGGCGCGGAGTATCCATACGACATCATGCTCCAAATGGAAAAAGAGGTGAGCGGGCTGTATCTTTCGGGCCATCCGCTCGATCATTACCGGGATCTGATCGAACAGATCTCCAATTGCCGTGTCAACGCGCTTACAGGAGAAGACGCGCACTCCTACGACGGAAAAAACGTTGCGCTGGTGTGTACCGTGGTGCGCGTAAAAACCATCAACACCAAGGCGGGCGGCCTGATGGCATTTATCAGCGTAGAAGATCTGAGCGGCTCGATGGAGGTGCTTGCGTTTCCCAAGGTGCTGCTGGAAAGCGCCGAGGCGGTGCACGACAATGCCGTTGTTGTGGTGCAGGGCCGCGTTTCTTACAAAGAGGATGAGTCCTGCAAGATCATTGCCGATTCGATCACGGATATCGAGCGCTATCAGCCGGAAAAGCTGCGCGCGGCGCAGAATAAAAAAGGTGAAGGGCTTTGGCTGCGCGTGCCGTCCATGAACAGCGAGGCATTTGAGGATACCAAAAATCTGCTGAGGATCTTTGAGGGCAGCTTCCCGGTTTATATGTACTTCGAGGACACCCGGCAGAAAATGCGCGCACCCAAAAGTCTCTGGTGCCTGCAAAACGATCTTTTGTTCTCTGAGCTGGAGCGCATTCTCGGCAAGGGAAGCGTCGTGATCAAATAAAACGCATTTTCTGTCTGTTTTTTAACAAAGTGTCTTGAATTTGCGGGCGCATTTGTTTATAATGAATTTTAGAGTAAAACGCTCGGCGTTTGAAATTTTGAAGGGGGTTTTTTCATGGCGACCGAGATCAAAACGATCGGCGTATTAACGAGCGGCGGCGATGCTCCGGGCATGAACGCGGCGATTCGCGCCGTTGTGCGCACGGCGATCATGCGGGGATATCAGGTAAAAGGCATTCGTCACGGCTATAACGGCCTGTTGACGGAGGATATCATAGATATGAGCCTGCGCAGCGTTTCTGAGATTATTCACCGCGGCGGTACGATCTTATATACGGCGCGCTGCCTCGAATTCAAAACGCTGGAAGGGCAGCAGCGCGCGGCTAAGGCCTGCCGGGATCACGGCATCGACGCGCTGGTGGTGATCGGCGGCGACGGCTCGTTCCGTGGATGCAACGCCATGGCTGCGCAGGGCATTCCGTGCATCGGCATTCCGGGCACGATCGATAACGACATCGCGTGCAGCGATTACACCATTGGCTACGATACGGCAATGAACACCGCCGTTGAAATGATCGATAAGCTGCGCGATACCACCCAAAGCCACGATCGCTGCAGCGTAGTGGAGGTAATGGGCCGCAATGCCGGCTATATTGCGCTGAATACGGGCATCGCCGTGGGCGCTCTTGCAACGCTGATCCCCGAGGTGCCTTACGATCTGGAACGCGATATCATCGCCAAAATGAAGGCGACACAGAAAACCGGCAAGCAGCACTTCATCATTATTATTGCCGAGGGTGTGGGGCGTGCGCACGACTTGGCCGATCAGATCCAGTCCAGCACGGGGATCGATTCCCGCGCTACGGTGCTGGGCCATGTGCAGCGCGGCGGTTCGCCCACCCTACGCGACCGTGTTACGGCAAGCCGTATGGGCTACCACGCGGTGGAGCTGCTGCGCAAGGGCATTTTCAACCGTGTTGTGGCCACCAAGGCGGAATCCATTGTCGATTACGATATTTCTGTGGCGCTGTCCATGTACAAAACCATCGATACCACGATGCTCGAGATCGGATCGACAATCTCGATTTGAACGGATCCTCTTGCCGGCAAATATATTACAAGGACGCTGCTGCTGCGGCGTCCTTGTGTTTTCCGGCATAACAAATGCCGGACGGCGCAGCGGGTGAGGCAAAAGCAGCAAAAGACGCTGTTTTTGCTTTTGTCAAAAACAGCCGCAAAGGCACCTTTTTTCTTCTCCTTGAATATAGTAGAAGAGGACCGAATCCGCTGAAAAGCGATGTGGGTTCGACGCCCTTCTACGATGGATAAAGCAGAATATTCATAAAAAAGGGGAGAGATGAGAGCATGCGGCACATTCGCAGGCCTGCCGCCACGCCCAAAAAACGTGTCGTTCTGATTCGGCTGTTTCTGGTATTCGCCGCGCTGTTTGCGGCGTTTGCAGTGCTGGATAATCGGCTGCGCCCGGTGGTCACCACCATGGCGCAGTATCAATGCCGCGTAGTATCTGTGCTGGCCATCAATGAGGCGGTGATGGAGGAACTCGGCAGCATTCCGGAATCGGAGCGCTCGCTTGTAACGGTTGAAAAAGCGCCGGACGGAACGGTATCTGCCATCGAGATTGATTCCGTGGAAATGAACCGGCTGAAAACAAGGCTGACAAACGCCGTTGCAAACCGACTGCTCAGTATTCCCAAGCAGGATGTCAGCATTCCGCTGGGCACCTTGCTGGGCTGGCAGATCATGGCGGGCCGCGGGCCGGATATCCCGCTGCAGGTGGTGCCCACCTCGTTTGTGCAAAGCGCCATTGTCGATTCTCTGGAAACCGCCGGCATCAATCAAACGCAGCACCGCGTCCTGATCCGTTTTACCGTGGAGATGAGCGCGATCCTGCCGGGCTATTCCACCGATGTAACCGTCGAAAACGAGGTGTGCGTTGCGCAGACGCTGATCGTGGGAAAGGTACCGCAGGTTTATGCATCCGGCCATTGAGCGCGGTAAACATTTTTGTCGGTTTTTTATGTTTTCCGGTATGCGAAAACACCTTTTTATGCTATACTGATATTGCCGTCGAAAATTAAGGATCGGCCTTGCCGAAGGCCAAAAGATTCGTTCAGCGCCTGAATGATACGCAAATTGCAACAGGAGTGATAACTTGGACAGCAAACAGGCACAGGAGCGCCATGCGGCGCTGACAAAGCAGATCGAATATCACAATCATTTGTACTATGATCTCGACCGGCCCGAGCTGGACGATTTTGCCTATGACGCCCTGACGCGGGAGCTGAAGGCAATAGAAGCGGCTTTTCCAAACCTTGTTTCTGTCGATTCTCCCACACAGCGCATCGGCGGCGCGGCCGCCGGCCGCTTTGAAAAGGTGACACACACGGTTCGGATGGAAAGCCTGCAGGACGTTTTTTCTCTGGAAGAAGTGCGGGAGTTTGATGCCCGCGTGCGCGATGCCGGCATTGTGCCGCAATATGTGGTGGAAGCAAAGATCGACGGATTATCCGTTAGCCTCGAATACCGGGACGGGGTGTTTGTACGCGGTTCCACGCGCGGAGACGGTGCCGTCGGCGAGGATGTCACGCAAAATCTGGCGGCCATTCGGGATATTCCAAAGCATCTGCCCGCGGGGGCGCCGCCGTTTTTGGAGGTGCGCGGCGAGGTATATATGCCGCACGAGGCATTTATCAAGCTGACGGAGGAGCAGGAGCTGAATGACAAACAGCCCTTTAAAAACCCCCGCAACGCGGCTGCCGGTTCGCTGCGCCAGAAGGACAGCGGCATTACGGCGGGGCGCGGGCTTTCGATTTTTATTTTCAATCTGCAGCGCATTGAGGGAGCAACGCTGGAAGGGCACCGGCAAAGCCTCGAATATTTGGCCGCGCTCGGCTTTCCGGTATCGCCGCGTCACACATGCTTTGACGATATCGAGAACGTGATCGCGGAGATCGAAGCCATCGGCGCTTTGCGTGGAACTCTGGCCTACGATATCGACGGAGCTGTTGTAAAGGTGGATAGCTTTATGCAGCGGGAGGCGATGGGAAGCACCAGCAAGTATCCGCGCTGGGCAGTCGCCTTTAAGTATCCGCCCGAGGAAAAGGAATCGCATTTGCTTGCGGTGGAGGTCTCTGTCGGCCGTACCGGCGTATTGACGCCCACAGCTGTTTTTGAACCGATTTTGCTTGCGGGAACAACGGTGTCCCGCGCCATTTTGCACAACGAGGATTTTATCCGTCAGCTTGGCGTGGGCGTTGGCGATACCATCCGTGTGCGAAAAGCGGGGGACATCATTCCCGAGGTGGTGGCGGTTGTAAAGCACGCGCCGGGGGCTTCTGTTTTCGAAATGCCGAAAACCTGCCCCTCCTGCGGCGCGCCCGTGCAGCGCCTTGCCGGGGAAGCCGCGCTGCGCTGTAGCAATCCGGAATGTCCGGCGCAGGCGCTGCGCAATCTCATTCATTTTGCGTCGCGCGCCGCAATGGATATTGACGGCCTCGGCCCCGCTGTGGCAAAGCAGCTTGCCGAACGCGGCTTTGTGCGCACGGCGGCGGATCTTTACGATCTTACGCAGGAGCAGCTGCTCACCTTGGAAAAATTCAAGGAGAGATCTGCCGCGAACCTGCTGGCCGCGATTGCCGCGTCCAAGGAAAACGGGCTCGATCGTCTGCTATTTGCACTGGGCATTCGAAATATCGGCAGTAAGGCCGCCGCACTCCTGGCAGAGCGCTTCGGCACGATGGAGGCCGTCGCAGCCGCCTCTCCGGAGGCGCTGAACGAAATTGACGGCTTCGGCGGCGTGATGGCAGAAAGTGTGCTGGATTTTTTTGCAAAGGAAGGCACGCAGGACCTATTGCGCCGGCTGCGCGAGGCGGGGGTAAATATGAGGTACAACGGGCCGGAAAAGACAGACACGCTGGCCGGAAAAACCATCGTGGTAACCGGTACACTGCCTACGCTTTCCCGCACGCAGGCAGAAGCGCTTATCACAAAGAATGGGGGCAGGGCGGCCTCCTCTGTCTCTAAAAGGACAAGTTATGTGCTTGCCGGCGAAGCGGCCGGCTCTAAGCTGACAAAGGCTCAGGCGCTGGGGGTACCCGTAATCGATGAGAACACCTTTTTTGCCTTGCTGGGCCGGGAGATATTACCGGAAAATGGGGAAGCAACGGATGAAAATTGATGTAAGACGCATCGCAGAACAGGCGATGCTGGAGTTGCCGGAAGAACAGGCAGAAGCGCTGGAACGGGAATTTGCTGCATTTATAGAGATGGCACAGTGCCTGCCGGAGCCCGAAGAGGCGGATAAGTGCTTCGCGCCGGAGGAAATGATGTTGCTGCGGGAAGATGCGATCGTGCTGTCCTATCCGCGCGAGGCGATGCTGCAAAATGCGCCCCAAACGTCTGCGGGCTGCATTGCAGCGTCAAAAGCATTTAAAACGGATGAAACGGGTGTGGCAGCGAGATGAAGCTATATTCAAAAACAGCGGCGGAGCTTTCGGGCCTACTGAGAAAAAAAGAAATCACCGCGTGCGAGATCCTCGACGATCTCTTTGCCCGCATTGCGGCGGTGGAGCCGCAGATCGATGCGTTTTTGTCTGTAACGACGGACACGGCATACGCAAAGGCGCGTGCAGTGGACGAAAAGCTCGCAAGGGCTCAGCCCGTTGGGCCTCTGGCCGGCATCCCTGTGGGCATCAAGGATAATATCTGTACCAAGGGCCTAAAAACGACCTGTGCTTCAAAAATGCTGGAAAACTTTGTGCCGCCGTACAGTGCCACCGCGGTGGAAAAGCTGGACGCGGCGGACGCGGTGATCCCCGGAAAGCTGAACCTGGACGAATTTGCGATGGGCAGCTCGTGTGAAAGCTCGTATTTCAAGCCGACAAAAAACCCATGGGATCCTGCCCGTGTGCCCGGCGGCTCCTCGGGCGGCAGTGCGGCCGCTGTCGCCGCATGCGAGATGCCGCTGGCCCTCGGCTCCGATACCGGCGGTTCGGTGCGCTGCCCGGCGGCCCTGTGCGGCGTTGTGGGCCTGAAGCCCACTTATGGCGCGGTATCCCGGTTCGGATTGGTGGCGTTCGCATCCTCGCTTGATCAGATCGGCACGTTCGGCCGCACGGTAGAGGATACCGCGCTTTTGTTCGGCGCGATCTGCGGCGCCGATTTTGCACATGATGCCACAGGCAGGGATTATCATTTTCCGGGGCTCCTGCAGCGGGCCAAGGGTCTGCGCATTGGGGTTCCAAGAGAATATTTTTGCTCCGGGATTGATGCGGAGATCCAGACCGCTGTGTGGAAGGCAGTAAAGCAGCTCGAAGCGCTGGGCGCCGTTTTGCTGGAGGTTTCGCTCCCGTCCACAAAATATGCGCTGCCTGTGTATAAAATCATCTCATCGGCGGAGGCTTCGTCCAATCTGGCGCGCTTTGACGGGATCCGGTACGGTCATCCGGGCAGAGCTGCGGGAACAATGGACGAGCTGTACAGTTCTGCCCGCAGCGATGGCTTTGGCCCCGAGGTCCAGCGTCGCATCCTGCTTGGAACTCTTGCGCTTTCCGGCGGCGAGATGCAGAAATACTTGCGGCGGGCGCAAGGTATGCGGCGCAAAATCGCGCAGGAATTTGCGGCGGTGTTTTGTACATGCGATGTGATCGCGACCCCCACAACGCCTGCCACAGCGCTTTTGCTGAGGGAGAGAAAGAACGATCCCGCGGGGATGCAGGCTTCCGATTTATGCACAGTCGCGGCAAGCCTTGCCGGCTTGCCTGGCGTGAGCGTGCCCTGCGGCTTCGACCACAGCGGGCTGCCCATCGGCCTGCAGATGATCGGGCCAAAATTCAGCGAGGCCACGCTGCTTGGCGCAGCCAAAAGCTACGAAACGGCGATTGGCGGATTTGCGGTAAAGGAACTGTAAGAAGATGGGTCTGGATTATGAAACTGCCGTCGGCCTGGAGGTTCATGCCGAGCTGTGTACAAAAACAAAGATCTTCTGCGGCTGCCAAAACGCCTTTGGCGCCCAGCCCAATACGCTGTGCTGCCCGGTTTGCATGGGGCTGCCCGGCGCGCTTCCGGTGCTGAACCGGCAGGCGGTAGATGATGCCATTCGGATGGGGCATGCGCTATGCTGCTCGATCAACCGCGTAAGCAGGCTCGACCGCAAAAACTATTTTTATCCCGATCTGCCCAAGGCGTACCAGATCACACAGCGGGATGTGCCCCTGTGCGAGCACGGATCTGTGCAGATTCTGGTGGACGGCGTAGTGCGGCGCATCGGGATCACGCGCATCCAGCTGGAAGAGGACGCAGGCAAGCTGATGTACGACGATTCTGCGGACGGGATCCTTGCGGATTATAACCGCTGCGGCGTACCGTTGATCGAGATCGTCTCCGAACCGGATCTGCGCAGTGCCAAAGAGGCGAAAATCTTTTTGGAAACAATCACGGGCATCTTGCTGACGCTTGGCATCTCCGATGCAAAAATGCAGGAGGGAAGCATCCGCGCGGATGTGAACGTCTCGATCCGGCCGTGCGGTGGGCAGGAACTCGGCACGCGCACCGAGATGAAAAACATCGGCAGCTTCGGCGCGGTTTACCGCGCCATCGAGTACGAGGCGCGGCGGCAGATGGCCGTGGTGCGCGGGGGCGGTGTGATAGAGCAGCAAACACGCCGCTGGAACGACGCAAAAGGAAAAAGCTGTGTGATGCGTACCAAAGAGGATGCGCAGGATTACCGCTTTTTCCCAGACCCCGATCTGCCGGCCTTGGAAGTAAGCAAGGCGCACGTGCAGGCGCTGAAGCATACGATCCCCGAACTTCCGGTGGCAAAGGCGCTGCGCTACATTCGGGAATATGGGCTTTGCGCGGCAGATGCGCTGCTTTTGGCTTCCGGCAAAGAGCGCTCGGCGTTTTTTGATTCCTGCGCCGAGCACAAGCGGTGCGATCCGATATCGATCGTCCATTGGATGCTTGGCGATATCGCCAAAATTTTGAACGAGCGGCGCATGGAAATTACGGATACCGCCCTCACGAGTGAAAATCTGACGGAGATGATCGCTTTGATCGAGTGCGGGCGCCTTTCCGGCACAGCGGCAAAAGGCGTGCTGGAGAGCATCATGGAACGGGATGTCGCCCCAAAGAAGCTGGTAGAGGAAATGGGCCTTGCGCAAATCAGCGATCCCGAAACCCTTTTAAAAATCGTGAACGGGGTATTGTCGCAAAACAGCAAGGCCGTTGCCGATTATCAATGCGGCAAAACAAATGCGATCGGGTTTCTGGTTGGCCAGTGCATGAAGGCCAGCAAGGGGAAGGGGAACCCCACGCTTTTGCGGGAGATGATCGTTTCTGCTCTGAAGCAGCCAAAAAAGCCTGATCAAAAGGCTCCTGTTGCAAAATAAGGCGAGGTCTGTATCAAAATAAAAAGGCACCTGCCGCAAAATAAAAATGTAACTGTGATCTGCACAAAAAATTTGCTGCAAAACAGCAGACCGGCGTTCTTTTTGGAACAAATTTCCAGAAAGAACGCCGGTTTTTGCGCGCTTTTCCTAAGAGGCTATTTTGCGGCAGGCTTGTTCCGATCCTGCCCCTGCCCAAGAGGATCGATCCCGAAAAAAGCCTCAGGCAGTGGCGATTTTTGCGGCGAGGGTAAGATCGTTCATAAAGCCCTGAAAGCTGTACAGCACGAGGATCTCATCGTATCCGCCGCGCTCGATCAGCGAATCGACCCGTTCGTTCAAATAGCGATAGTCCACAATGCCGATGGTGGCATAATCTGCGGTAAGATAGGGTAAAAAGGCATTGGCATAGCTGTCTTTGATCACAAGAATGCTGCCTGTGCCGTTCCCCTCCAGCACGGAATAACCGTTATTGCCGCGCAAAAATGCTTTATACTTATCGCGCGTTTCAAAATCAGAATAATTGTACAGCGGGCCGGGCTCTGCGCGCTCCGTTCCGTCCGCTTCGGCCGTGTAAACGGTTAGCACATTGGGCAGATCGTAGTAGGTGATCACGTCCGGCACAACGTTATAATTGCGCGCCTTGGAATAATTGGTTCCGTAAAAATCCAAAACCTGCTTTTCATTGGCGGCAGCACGGTCAAACAGGGGGAAGTTTTCCGGGTGTGCCTGTGCGAACTGTTCATAAGCAAGATAGGCGCCGTCGCTCGTCCAATGGTGATCGGTGCGGTAAAAGATATATTCTTCTTTGTGCGCGCGCAAGGCTTCGCGCAGATCGTATACGTTGGCCGCCTTGCCCGAGCAACGCTGCAAAATAGTGTCGAGCGCCGCGTCCTCATCGGCCGCAGGCGTCTGCCAGGGAAGCTTCTCCGAAAGAATCAGGCTTGCGGACGGTACGATCATTACACTCACTTTCCCGGGATGGCGCTCTGCCATGCGCTCCACCGCGCCCAGATTCATCTCGAACCGGCTGCCGATCGAAAGGTATTTTGCAAACAGGTAGTGATCTTTGCCCAGCCAGACACCGTTGTTTTCTGTCTTGAGCAAAACGGCCTCCGCCCGACTTTTTAAATCGATCCACCGATCCCGAAAGGCAAACTGATCCTTTACATATTCGGCATATTTCTCCATCCATGGATCGTCTTTTGCGGCGATGCCCGCAAGGGAAAATGCCGGCTCCTGTGCCAGCTTGCGGTTTTCAAGCTCCGAAAATTCCCGTTTGGGCCAGAGCATATCCAGAAGCGAAAAGCCGAACAGAAAGAGAAAAAACAGCGGTACGATGGGGAACCGTTTCAGCCCTTGCCATTGTTTTTGGAACATTCCGACACCCCCTCAAAAACGGAAATACAGGAACGGACTGTTGGTTGCGTCTACCATATAGGCGATCGTCAAAAGAAAGATCAGCAAAAGAACAAGTCCCCGCGCCAGCGTGGCGGTCTTCAGCCTTTCGTAGATCTTTTTGGGAAGAGGCGTTGCGCACAGAATGCCAACCAGCACAAGCACCCCATAATTGCGCAAAAAGTACAGTGCAGAAACACCTTGAGAGGGAACAAACAGCTTTTGGAGCAAAAGGCCGAGAGAAACGCCTCGGTCGCTGCCGACAAAGAGCGCCCATCCCACGATCACAAGCAGCATTGTATAAAAATGCGGCCAGATCTTTCCCTTTTTCAGGTACGGCAAAAGCCAGATTTTTTCAATCATCAGCAGGATACAGTAGTAAAGCCCCCAAAGAATAAAATTCCAGTTTGCGCCGTGCCAGAAGCCGGTGAGCAGCCATACTACGGCAATATTGAACAGCTGCCGGGGCAGGCCGCGCCGGTTGCCGCCCAGCGGGATATAGACGTATTCTTTGAACCAGCCGGACAGCGTCATATGCCAGCGCCGCCAAAATTCGGTGATGCTGCGGGAAATGTAAGGAAGATCGAAGTTATCGGGAAAATCGAAGCCGAGCATTTTTCCCATGCCGATGCCCATCATGGAATAGCCGGAAAAATCGAAATAGATCTGCAGCGTATAAGCAAGGATGCCCAGCCATACAAGGGGCGTAGAGGCATTGGCAAGGCCGATCCCGGCGTCCCACACGCCGTTTGCCTCGCGCCCAATCACATCGTACCAGAGCGCGCTGATGCCGTCTGCCAAAAGCACTTTTTTGGCAAGGCCGAAAATAAAAAGAGAAATGCTTTCGTCAATGCGGTCCAGCGTTACGCGCCCTTTTAAAACATGCAGACGTTCGGCAATATCGCTATATTTAACGATCGGACCTGCAATGAGCTGCGGGAACATTACCACATACGCACCGAAATTGATGATATTGTACTCGGCCTTTACATTGCCGCGGTAGACGTCGATGGAATAGCTCATGGTTTGGAAGGTGTAAAAGCTGATGCCCAGCGGCAGCGTCAGGCGCAGCAGAGGGAAAGACGTGCCCGCAACCGCATTGATATTGCGCAAAAAGAAATCTGTATATTTAAAGAACATCAGCATACCGAGGCTGCCGATAATGCTGAAAAGCAGAAATGTCTGGCGCAGGGCAGGCTTTGCCGCAAAACGCTCGATGCCGATGCCGGCAATGTAGTTGATCAGGATGGCGGCGGCCATCACAGGGAACAGCCGCACCTCACCCCAGGAATAAAAGACAAGGCTGCATAAAAACAGGACTGTGTTTTTCCACCGTGCGGGCGCAAGATAATACAGCGCCAGTGTTATGGGCAGAAACCGGAACAAAAACAGCACCGTGCTGAAAACCATGCTTTTCCTCCTTGCAAAAGGTTCGCCGGTACCTGCCGGTACCGGCGAACCCCGGGATGCTCACAAATTTTTCTGATCGTGAGAAAGACTTTACCTGTTGAGGGAATAAATCGACAATGGTTAAGAGAGGAAACCGCCGCGCTGCGCCTGCCGTACTGGCCGGCGCACCAAAGCAAACCGCATCGCTCTCTCATAGCGCTCTTCAAGCGCTCTTTTACAAAAAAGCTTACTTCAGCGCTTCGTCGATCGCGGCATCCACCTCGGAATATTCCACACCGGCCGCCGCAATGGCAAGCACCACACAGTCGCCCTTCATCACAACACGCCCGTCGGAAACCTGCTGGTAAGCCTCGGGAAAATCACTCCGGTAATTTTCGCTCACGGCCACAAGCCCGTTTTGATAGGCTTCCAGAGCGTCTTTTACATCCTGCGCGCTGCCGGAGTTTGCCTTGATGACCAGCACAAGGCCAGCGGTATTGGCAACGCCCGTTTTCTGGCCGGAGAATTCGGCAACCTTGTCCAGCTCCACACCGAATTCATAAACCAGATCGTCCTCTGTAATATCCAGCGGATTTTCCACCTTTGCCACGGCCTTTACGGCATCGGCAACATCGTTTACATTGATATTTGCGCTGTTGTTATCGCCGCAGCCTGTCAGCAGCAGAGCGGCAAAAAGGCACGCTGCCAAAAAAATTGCAATCGAACGCTTCATATGTCATATCCCTTTCTTTTCCAAAGATCGGTATTATTGTACCACGAAACGGAGGGTGTTTCAAGACTCTTTTGAGAGTGTACACGGAATCTTTGCAATTTATACAAAAAAGGCGCTGTGCTTACTACGGGCAGTTCCATGAGAAAATAAAGCCGCAGGGTTCTGCCGGGCAGGTGCGTCCGCCGCGTTATCAAAGCCTGCATTCCAAAAAGGAGTGCGGCGCTTTTTTCCCTGCAGCCACACCCGCCCGGCGAACCCACGCTGCAAAGCAAGTCTCAAGACGCTTTGTTTTCTTATTTCACCGCCCTTTTTGCGCATTCACACACTTGACAGAAGCGAAAATCTTTTTTACAATCGAAAAGAGCGGGGGATTGATCCTCAGGCGGCTGTCGGCTCGTCCGAAAACGATTAAAAATCATTCGCAGGCTGCTGTATTGCCGTCTTTGGGCGATCCTCTGCAGAAAATGGAGAAAAACAGATGAAGCAATGGAAAAAACCGGCGACGGTACTTTTGGCGGCCGTTTTTTTGGCGGCGGCAGGCCTTTTTGCCGCGCACATATCCAGGCGCAGCAGGCAGGCTGCTTCTACAATTTTTGCGATGGATGCGGCGATCAGCCAGCGGGTGTATGGGGCAAACGGACAAAAAGCCGTTGCAGCTGCGGAGCAGGCACTGCGCGAGATGGAAGCGCTGTTCTCGCTCTACCGGCCGGAAAGCGATATTGCGCGCCTTACCGCATCTGCGGGCAGCAAGGAGGCTGTTTGTGTGGACGCGCGCACCTACGCGCTGCTGCAGCAGGCAAAGGCGCTGTGCGGACAAACGGACGGAGCATTTTGTCTAACGCTCGCTCCGCTGTCTTTGGCCTGGGGCATTGCAACAGATGCGCCGCGCGTTCCGCCGCAGCAGGAGATCGACCGCCTGCTTGCGCTTGTGAATGATGACGATTTGATCTTACAGGACGGCACCGCCTGCTTGCGGCAGGCAGGGCAGGCCGTCGATCTTGGCGGCATTGCCAAGGGCGCCGCGTGTGATGCGGTAAAAGAGGTATATGATGCTTACGGGATCCGCAGCGCGCTGTGCTGGGTGGGCGGCAGCAGTATTTACGTGCGCGGAGAAAAGTCGGACGGCACAGGCTGGCGCCTCGGCTTTCGGGATCCCTCTGGAGACGCCGCCTCTGCGCTTGCATCCTTTGAGGTTCGGGATGCCGTGTTCTGCACCTCGGGCGGATATGAACGGTATTTTGAAGAAAACGGCGTGCGGTATCATCATATTCTGGATCCCGCTACGGGATATCCTGTTCAAACGGATATTCTTTCCGTCGGCGTCTTGAGCGAGAACGGCGCCGAAGCAGATTTCTGGTCTACCGCTCTGTTTGTGCAGGGAAAAGAAAAAGCCCTGGAATACTTTGCAAACGGCGGCGAAGGAATTCTTTTGGACAACGCATATCATCTTTATGTCTCCGGGGCGCTGCAAAGCAGCTTTCAGCTGACGGCACAGGATGCCGGCCGGTATCAGGTGATCTTTCTTTCGCAGTGAGCTTTGGGATCGTACAAGACCGCCGGATCCGTACCGGAAGAAAGCCGAGTCTACACCGCTTTTAAAGACGTTGTTCCTTTTTTATCGGTTTTTCATCGGATCTGCCCGGTATACAAACCACCGGGTATGCAAAACCAAGAGAACATTGCTTTTATAGTGATAAGGAACTAATCTCAACTTAACATCATCAGTTGGCAGTCCGTAGTGCAGAACACCAATAATTTGCTCAGGATGATTAAAGAGGAGGTTCCTATTTAATGGCATCATTACTTTCCTGCGAGTTCAACATGGACACTGTTTGCGTAGAGCTGACATTCGCCGATGGTAGCATAATCTCTATTGACTGCATAGCTGTGGAGAACGAGGTCGCTAAAAATATGTATCAGCAGTCAGATCTGGATTATCTGATTTATAATGATCCAATTGGTTATGCTGATTTGATTCTCAATGGTAACCCGGAAGAGTATCTGAAAAATGTGACAGATTACTCCCCTTTGGACTAACAAAAGCGCGGCAGATTCCCATGATCTGCCGCGCTTGTTTACTCTCCGCCTATGTTAGCTGATACTTTTATAGTGCCTTGAATTATTTCAGCAGCATTTTTTGAAGTAATGGTATATGGTATCTCTGCCGGAATACCTTTTAACGGAAGTGGCGTTGGGAAAGCCACTACTGTGTGGTGTTTAATATAATCGATTTTTAACTTGCAGATGTAATCTTTCCCGCTAGGATAAATATCGTAGGGGAAAATACGGAATAACTCATCTTCATAATCTTCTGAATGATCTGCTTCTCCACCTATGAATGGGAAGGTATTTATACTTGTAGGCTGAGCATATTTCCCGCCGACTAGCGGTTTCATGCTAGATTCATACTCCATATATTGCGCAGTGCTTGGGATACAAAATAGTTCATCCATATCAACTTCATTTAGTAAATAGCTTTTTGATGAATTGTCCAATACTGGAAATTCGTCAATGGGCAACAGATCATGTATGGATAGCGTAATTGTTATCTCTATATCCTCATCTACGGCCGTTCCATCATTTTCAATAGCAAGCTTTAAGCATTTTATATTGGAAAAGGTATCTTCGATACGACTCTGCTTAGAAAATTCAATTATAGAGTCGTAGAGCGATTGAATTAATTCATATTTTCTCTTTTCAGTTTCTGTCCCCCTCAAGTTATATTGCCCCCCAATCGCAAGGCTCCCTAAGCTATCTTTTGATAAATTGCCAAGTTCAAAAAAATCATCAGGTAAAGACAAATTAAAAGCAGAGGCCATTTTGGTCAAAAACTCTTTGCGCTCATCTTTTATTGTTATAGGGGGATAAAAAGACTCCAAATAGCGTTCAGCAGGAGAATTTGATTTTACTGGCTGTGTAGAATATGAACCTACTTGGAGTGCAGCAATGTCTTGGTACATTTGCTTGATTGCTTCGAGGTAATTGTTAGCGTTTCTTTCAAAATTGAGTGTAAAACTATGAACGGGAACGCTATTACACAACATCCCGTTTTCATTTATCCCTCTAAGAAGCAGTCGAGGTGTGCGCAAATCTTTTATCTCATTTACCTTTTGAATGCTAAGAAAATGTTGCGCCAAATGTGCGGTAAACAATTTGGTAAACTCTTCATCAGACGTATAGGTAAAATAGATTCCTCTGTCTTTGTATTTTTCACGAAAAGCACTTATTCGTTCATACTCAGCTGGATTGTGTGCTGATAGCGGAATGGGTTTGTCTGAAAAATACATAAAAACCTGTTTATCCGCCCCAAGCATAAGTTCAATTTCTTCTTCTGCACCTGATCCATATTCGTCAGTAGGCGTTCCAAAGCGTGTCCAAAACACGGCTACAGCTGCATCACACTGCTTAACAAATTGCTCATTCAATAGAGCTTGCGGCTTTCCCCCAGACTGAGCATAGGAACTCTTTTTCCAGTGCCTTGCCCTTAAAGAAATACCCAATGTATCAGAATATCTTTCATTGAAATCATCTACAATCTGTTTGATAATTTCAACTTCTGACTGAACATCACCAGGACAAGAAATAAGCAAATCATATTGAGTCACATTTTTTGCCATCCTGTTTCCTCCCCTGAATTCTATAAACTGATTTGATCGAATCGCTCATCGCTTAATATTATACTTTAGGTTGCGAATCAATCTCAGAAAAGAATTCATCTCGTTTCCGCTCCCATTGTGTAGAATCAATTGTAGGTAAACCTAAATGCTTCAAGATTCTCTCCTTCAATTCATTCATATCATATGCTCTGTGAACAGAATCATCTAACCTAAAGCACATTTCAGTCGGTCTAATTACACCCTTAATTTTAGAATAATCAAACCCTGGTAACAAAATAACTTGATAGGCTGCTTGCTTAACCCAAGAGGCACCCATTTCATTCAGACACACTTTACTTGCATAATAATTCTTCGATAGCATCATAATTACAAAGAGACGATCATTAGTCATCTCATTTCGCAAGTAATCGTAAATGTCTCCAGCTCCTTGGGGAACATCGTATCCATCTATGGAACTACAAAAAAGGTGTTCAGATTTTATGCCGATTCTCTCAAGTAATGAAACAAATTTTTTTACAATTATACTATCAGCTTGGGCATGACTTATAAAAAGCTTGGGCGGCTTGTACGCTTTGTCAAAACGTTTACTCATATCGCCTACCAAAACATCCATTGCACGTATTGTATTTTCAAACGTAATTGCACCTGCTTTTCGTAAATCCCATAACAAATCCAATTGCGCACACTGCGTTGGAAACACAGAAAGATATGTGTGATATACAGTCTCCAGTTTGCGAAGAAAAACCTCTGCGTACTGTGGATTCAACCCTTGTAATCTGTTATTAATAATTATCTTTAGGTGTTGATTGCTAAATTCATCCAGCAACCCTTTATCCAGCATTATACTTACCCCACGCTTTCTTTATCCTGATTTCGACAGTATCTGGTACATTTTCATTAACCAGGCCATACAAGTCGGTTCAGCTTGCCTACAAAACCTCAAGCCATTACCGTAGCTTCGTCCCTCTGTTCATCAATACGAGTGAACAGCAAAAAAGTCGCTCCTTAATCTGAGATTTTATCAGAAAACGCACTTACCGATGCAATATAGTCAAAACGATCTTCTTGAGTTTCCTTAACAAAAGTTTCTTTCGACTTTGCAATGTTTTCAAAATATTTTCTAAATGAGCATGATACTTCTTTTGCCCATTTGGGAGACAACGGCATAGGAATACAAACCTCACAGAATCTTTTCCCAACATCCTCTCTATTTGTCTGCATCAAAGTAACTCTTCGCCACTGATCTCTAACTTCCCTAAGCGCCAATGCCCACAACATGTAAAAGGGATCAATACCCAAATCGTTTGGTTGTACCCTCAGAACAAACACTTCCTTGGTCAATACAATTTGCTCTTCGCCAGGAACTAAAATTGAGAACTCTCCAATATTGCTGCTTGCCCGACTGGGAGATATTAAATCCCAACCTTTCAAATTGCTACGTCCGTCATTCGTTTTCCAAAATCGCATTGCCAACTCAATTGGAATCAGGTTTGTTGGATTAACATTAATTCTTAAATTGCGAATATCGGAGACTTTAACATAAGGGATTGTCCCGTTTCGTAGGTCATTGCTTGGACTTCCATGACCGCCTTGTATTTCGATAATACCACGCTCTATCAAGTCGCCTAATGAGATTTCACAAAAGCCCCATTTTGCTTTTAGTTGTTCAAAGCCTGTTCTATATGACATATCGTAGTATTGCGGAACTAACACATCTTTCTGATAAATCGAAGTAAGCGGTACTGCAAATTGGCTATGCCCCTCAGAATATTCTTTTGCCATATCCAGCAATTCGTTATCAATTACGCTGGTTCGACTACCTGTTACATCGACCTTAAATCGCTGGCTACCATTTTTATAGATACCACAAGTTTGCGGATTAATAAAATCGACTACTTCATCATCACCGAAAGTAGAGTCTGGAGCAATCTTTTGGAATATATATAAGTTAGTCTTTGCCCGACAAAATCCTTGAAACGCCTCCATCGGTACATTGGCAACACATATAGGCTTCAACCGTGTCTTAGCCCACTCCCGAACATACGCATATGATGGTGAGAAAAAATATGTTTCTGGCAATACAATGCACATCATGCCGCCCACCTTAAGCAGGTCATGGCATCGGTTAAACATTGCTAGTCCAAGTTCAATATCCTTGCCCGTTTCAATGTAGGTCACAATACTTAAGCCAGCTTTCTTTGCATCTGAATATTTGACTTTCAAGGGAGCGCCAAAAGGTGGATTAGTAAAAACCTTGCTGAAACGTCCATTGTTAAACTGATTTGACTTAAGGTGAGGGTATTGCGTTTCCCAAGTGTGTGTCAACACACTGTCACCTCTTACGCAATGAGCTGATCCATCATCCAATATCTGCATTATAGCTTTGGTTAATTTAATACCAATAGCATCCTTATCAATACCAAAAAGATGAAGCTGCGCCCACTTTGAAACCTCTTTCTCATCGCCCGGATATCGATTCTTAATGTCAATAAGACATTGAACTAAGAAACCGCCCGTCCCACAAGCAGGATCGATTATAATATCTTCTAATGTTATTGGCATTAGTTTTATAGCCGCTTCAATTACTGGTGAAGGTGTAAAATACTGCCCCTCTTCTTGCTTAAGTGCTGCACTCCGCAATACTTGAAACGCAACCGAAACAGATTCGACCCCTGCATCAAGCACTTTTAGTGGAGCAAGCCTTTCTACGCAATCATAAATTGTGGTATCGCTAAATCTGATCTCCTTTTCAGATTCCGTTACAAAAATGTCAGGGTATACATCATGAAATTCCTCAAATCTCTCCCTAATATAAGCTCCTGTTGCGCTTGCTGTCGCACAGACTCTAAATGCCACTTCAGAAGACGATGCCATTTTTGCCTTTTTATCACTGTCCAATTTCAACAATAATAAATTACATAACTGGTCAAGCTGTTCTTCGCGACGAGTTACACGGCTGTCTTGAGCAACGACCTTGTCGAGCAAATCGCTAAAAGCTTTCCGAAGAGTGTCATTTGTGAGTGGAATCAAATTAGAAAATTTGAGCGCGGTTGCGGTAGGTGAAAGTTCGGCTCCAATAGAAGGGAAGTCAGATACACAGGTTTGTTTAGGGACCGTTAGTCCCTTCATATTTTTATAAACAGTAAGGCTTAATGCCGATGGATCTGCATTGTTGGCCCATATTCCCAATTTCACATGTGGTTCCAACGACAAATAGATTTCCAACTGTTGTAAGCCAACGTCAATAGTTGGCTGTTTTCCCTCAATAATAAACAACAGATGCCGATAATCTCCGCAGGTCTGTTCACTTTCAAAAACCGCAATATCGACAGGGAAACCGTCATATGATGAACCGCTCTCGCGTTTAGATGCCTCTGAAGGAGTTTTAGGAACTCGCCACTCTGTGCGCCCAAACATCATTTGTCCTAGTCTCCACCCCTTGTCCAACAATCTTTGGACTAATGGGCCAATAACGAGCTGTTGTTCAGGACCAGTTTTAAGTTTTGAGATAATATCTGAGTTCATGGGAATACCCTCGTCTACAAAATTTGTCGCACATATACATGAAATAATGATACCACATCAAGGGGCAAAAAACAATACACCATACTCCAACTTTCACTATGGCTCTTTAAGTCGGATCAAGCACAATAATTTTTCGTCCTAACTTTTGTGCATACCTTACTGTCATCGCCGTTCCTCCCCGCCACTCTCCGTTGTAGACAGCCAGCAGACAGGCAGCATGATTGACCAGATAGCGATTCCGTTTTAGCATACAGCCCTCACGGTGCTCCCGGCTCACATATACAACCTCATCCGCCTGCTCCAGAATAGAAAAATATAATTCCCGCGCTGAAGCTGACCACCCGTCCGCCTGTTCCTCGTAGGGCAGGACACAGTGGAGCTTCAGCGCGTGATTTTCTTTTTTCAAGGCCAGAACAGCTATAGCTGCCCAGGTATCTGCTCCCTCTGCCATACCAGAGTAGAAGTCCGTACATCCAGTGTCCACCAACTTGGCAATCTCTGCGGCAAGTGCCTTTTTCAGTGCGACGCAACGAGCGTCTGCCTCATTATAGCCCCATGGAAACTTTTTTGGGCGGTGACCCGTGAACGCACAGCGGTTTTCAATCATCACAACTCTCTCCTGACTTTAATTTGATTATGGGGGTTATATCCCCTTAACACTGGAGATTATAACCCCCATACTGATTGGTGTCAATCAGGGAGGGTGATGTCGTGATTATTTTTGATAAGCTGTGGGATGTGATGAAGGAAAAAGGCGTCTCCACCTACCAACTCCGAGAAAAGTGCGGCATTGACAGCAAGACCGTCCGGCGTTTGCAGGCCAATGACAACATGGAAACAAAGACACTGAACAAATTATGTTCGGCACTAGATTGCCGCCTGGAGGACATCGCCGAGTATGTCCCCGATGAATAACAGCTCTACAGGTCTGCGGAGGCAGGACCCGTAGAGCTGTTCATATTTGCGGAGCAAAAATCCCTATTTCCGTTTCTTCCCCCTCTGCGGAACAGAGCTTTTTAGCAGTTCCGACTTCTGGGCAATTCGTGCCAGCCACTGTTTTTCTTCCTCGGTCAATTTGTTGTAGCGGAGCTTTGTCTGCTTGCAGAACAGCATGATAAGCTGTTCCAGCTTACTGCCGTTGAAACAGGCAACCTCCTCCAAGTCCTGTTTCAATTCTTCTGCGGCAAAGTTTTTCGGTGCGCTGTCGCTCCGGCCTAGGTGCGCTGTCCGCATATCCTCCATGATTGCGTCAATGTCACGATGCACCCGACTGGTGAAATATTCTCCCTCATCCACATGGGCCGATTGCAGAAGATAGATCATTCTGTCGTTCTCTCCCGGCTGATACTTCTCCACGATTTCAGCCCGTGCCACATCTACCCATGCGTTCAGATTTTGTATCTGCATGGCGGCGATACCTTCCACATAAATCTGAATATCGGCCAACAGCTTTACAAAATCCGGGTGCGCCACCAATTCTCCCAGCAACGCAGTATCCACTCGCCCCGCTTTCAATACATCAATCATAGCGTCACTCAAACGCAGGTCTGCCAGATCAGCGTTTGGGTGGCGCTTTGTTTCTGTCAGGCCCAGAAGATAGTCAGCAGTCACGCCGTAAAACTTCGCCAGCTTGATGAGGGCATAGTGGCTGATGTCCTTGGTATCGTCCGCCTCGTAGCTGCCCAGTGCGGACGAGGACAGCCCCGTTTGCTCCGCAAGCTCTTTCAACGTCAGCTTGCGCTCCACCCGCAAATCTTTTATCCGTTCCTGTATCGTCAAAGACATATCGCTGCCCTCCATCTGATTTTACTGCCATTCTACCACATTTCCGAGAGCGTGGAAATATCCGGTTTTCAGGCCGGATTTCCTACCTCTTGGATATACGGGAGAGTGGCCTTTTTTCTGCTACGATGTTTGTGTCACACAGCATTGCAGCTTGAAAAAAGAATGACCGTCCGAAACAGATATGTTCTCTGGTGAAGTATCGCATGAAGCGTATCAAAGGGAACGAAACGCCGCTGAGAGAACAGGGGCAGGAACGGGTTTCGGGGAGAATGGCGGGAGTGCAGAGGGCGGCAGGCCCTTTGCGCCGAGTCCAGAGCGGCGAGCGTCTGGTCAGTGTCCAGAGGTGGACGCTGGGGTCCCCGCCGAAACCCAGCGCAGCGGTTTCGGTGGGGAGAGGATGAGCAGCGGAGTGAGCGAGCTTTCGCCGTAGGCGGAAGCGAGGGATACGGAGCTTGCGACGACGAGGGCCGGGTGCAGGGCGGCAGCGCCTGCTGGGTGTCCAGAGGGCAAAGCCCTTTGGGGCGGGTGCAGGGTGACAACGCCTGCTCAGGTGTCCAGAGGGTGAAACCCTTGGCCCAGTAAAGTGATGCTCTGCGTCACTTTA
>CAJUMH010000017.1 GCA_910587145.1 uncultured Ruthenibacterium sp.
TTCGGATCTCTTGCTCCCATTATACCATATCGCTCGTGTAAACACTATTTAATGTTTTTTAACAAATTATGAGAAGCAGAGCAATTTGAACTACCGATGAACAGAAAATCATGGATCGTGCGTAGGAAAGACAGCACACGGATGGGCCGGACAGTAAATATAAAACGAACGTGGCAATGCCTGCAATGCAGCTCTGTCTGCAGCGATGCAAAATCGTACATCTGCGATATCAGAAAATTAAATCGCGATACAACTTTAATACAAAAGCGCGACAAAGAGGATAACCGGCCATGCTATACTGTCTGTTAAAGAGGGCGGCATTGGACGCATGCTCCACCCTCTGGGATAAGCAGGGAGGCGCTTTTTATGAGAAGAATTTCAGCCAAAACGGTCTTGCCGCGCCATGGAATGGTAAGGCAGCCCGCTTTTCAAGAGCAGACGGCTGCCCGCCGTGTCCGGCATAGAAAACAAGAAGCGCTTGTGCGGCTGACAGCTATGGCTGCCCTGTGCGTGGCGCTGCTGGGCGGGTTCAGGCTATATGGCCGCATTTGCCGCCACTTCGACGTGCACCTGTCCGTGCAGGCCGTTTTGCAGGATCCCGAATTGCCAAACGGCTGTGAGGCAACCAGCCTTGCAACGCTGCTGCAATACAAGGGTTTTGCGGCGAACAAGCTGGATCTTGCCTATGCGTATATTCCGCGCGAAGATTTTACAGAAAGCTCCGACGGGCGCCTTGGCCCCAGCCCGGAGCACGCCTATGCGGGAGACCCGGCCACAGGACGCGGCTTTTATTGCTTTGCTGCGCCTCTTGCACAGGGGGCAAACCGCTATTTACAGGAGCAGGGGTCTTCGCTTCAAGCCGTGGATATAACGGGCGTTACCGTCGAGGGCCTAAAGCAGTACCTGCACGCGGGCGAACCTGTGGCGGTATGGGTGACGCTCGACCTTTCCGCGCCGCGCACAGGCAGCTTTTCCTGGACGCTGCGGGAAACCGGCGAGGAATATATCCCCTATGTCAATCTGCACTGCGTGGTGCTCACCGGCTGGGGACGCGGTGTTTGCGAGATCATGGACCCTTTGCGGGGCTGTCGCACTGTGGATCAGCAGGCGTTCATCGATTGCTTTGTGCAGATGGGAAGCCGCGCGCTGGTGATCCATTAGCCCGCCGCGGCACGGCTCGATGATAAAAATCAAAGAGAAGCAGGCAGTTATCCGGCAAAAAGATTTTAAAACGTGGAAACGGCAACACAGGGCAGCAAAAACCTGCTGACAGCCAACCCGCTTACGGCCTCAATGGACTGAAAGACCAAATCACCGCCTTCAAAACAGGGGGCGTTTTTTCAAACGGGTTTGATACCTGCCAATATGGAATGCCAACGGAACGGCCAAACCGCCAACGGAACGGCTAAACCGCCAACGGAACGGCCAAACCGCCAACGGAGCAGACAAACCGCCAACGGAGCAGACAAACCGCCAACGGAGCGTCCAAACGATGTTGACTTTTTTCGCGGTTTTCGATATAGTTATAGGTAAGGCGCGTCTGTGAAAAATGAGGCAGAGCAAAAGGAAAGGACGCGTTCTTTGGGCTGCTGTTCTGCACGGCGCCCGCCAATAACGGACAGATCTTCTGATGCAGCCGAAAGCAGAGACGGCAAGCCGGAACTCGGCTGCGGGAAATCGGCCGGGTCGAGGGCGTCCGAACAGTGAGGAGCGAAAACCATGCTGAAAGAGTTGAAGATGAAAAGCCTCAAAAAGAATCTTGCCCGGATCCTAATCGCACTGGCGGTGGCGGTGGGCATGATCGTGGGTACCGATTTTGGCGCGTTCAAAGCGATTGGCGGGCCGAGAGATCTGTATTCCCTGCGCGCCGACGAGCTGCAGGGCAAATACGTTACCGCCGAGATCAACTATATTCACGATTGGTATGCCTATACCGAAAGCACAAACAGCTCTACCAACCGTTCTACGGTAACGGAAAAAGAGTACATTATTTTAACGGAAGACGCAGTGCTTGGCATTGCCGTGCCCAGCTCGATGATTCGGGACGCCGACGACGTGCTGGAGGATTCGGAAGACTACTATTACGGCGAGCTCTCCGAGCTGACGCGTAGCATCACCGTGACGGGAACGATCCAAAAAATGGATGCCGAGACGCTGGATTTTTATCATCAGGTGCTTGGCTACAACGGTATGTCAAATGCGGAGCGTGCCATGTGCCAGCCGCTGGTGCTGAAGGCCAACTGCCTGGGCCGGACGCCTGAGGGCCTGACATGGACAATGACGGTGATCGCCGCAGGCGCATTTCTCTATATGCTCTGGGCCCTGTTTGCCGTTTTTTCGGGCCGGTATCAGAGAAGCATTCGGGCCTATTGCAAAAACAGCGAGGCGCCCGAGGCCGTGATGGAAGATCTGGAGCAGTTTTATCAGGATACCACGCCCGTTTGCGGCGTGCGCGTTGGAAAATGGATCCTGTTTGAATCAAAGGGACAGGATATCCTTTTAGATACCAACAATGCGGTTTGGGCGTATATGCATACCGTAAATCACACCACCAACGGCATCCCTACCGGCAAAACATTTGGCGTGATCCTGCGCACCCGCGACCGTAAAAAGTACGAGATCTCGATGAAGAACGAGGCGGCTGCCCGCGAGGTGCTGGATACGATCGCGCGCGATATGCCGCGTACCGTGCTGGGCTATACCCCCAAGATGGAACGCTTTTTCAACCAGCGTTTTCAGGATTTTCTGCGTCTGCCGGACGATGCCGCGCTGCGGGCCGAGGTGTTTGGACAATAATCGCGCGAAAACGGTCAATGGCCCCGAAATTTTGTCGGATCCATCCTGGATACAGCCCTTCAAAAACGAAGGGCTGTATTTTTTTGCTTTTCTCTGTTGACAATAACAGCAAAACCGATTATACTGAAGGTACACCCACACCCGGGGAGGGTGATTGCACGGATTTTGTGTCTTGAGCACGGGTTTTGGCAGATGAGATCGGCCGAAAGCCGGACGGCGGATCAAACAGGAGAAGGGGAGAACTATGGAAAAGCAGCGATATAATGTCACCGGTATGACGTGCTCGGCCTGCAGCGCCCATGTGGAAAAAGCGGTGCGTGCCGTTCCGGGCGTAGACGAGGTGACAGTAAATCTTTTGACAAACAGTATGACGGTGGAAAGCCAGACGCCGCTTGCCCCCGGTATCATTGAAAAAGCTGTGGAGCAGGCCGGATACGGCGCGTCTTTGGCGGGCGCGCCGAATGCCGCCGGAAAGGCCGGAACGGCAAAACAGGGCGCGATGGACGCGCGCACAATGATGCAAAAACAGCTCGACGGCATGAAAACACGGCTGATTGTATCCTTTGTGTTTTTGGTGCCTTTAATGTATGTTTCCATGGGCAGTATGCTCGGCCTGCCGCTGCCCGGCTTTTTAACCGGGCACGAAAATGCCGTAGCATTTGCATTCACGCAATTTCTGCTCACGCTTCCCGTCGCCTATATCAACCGAAAATATTACGAGGTCGGCTTCCGAACGCTGCTGCGCGGCAGCCCGAATATGGACAGTCTGATCGCGATCGGCTCGACGGCGGCGCTGGCATATGGCATATTTGCAATTTATCGCATCGGCTATGGCCTTGGGGTGGGCGACCACGCGCTTGTGGAGCGCTACCACATGGATCTTTATTTTGAATCGGCCGCAACGATTCTTGCCCTTATTACACTGGGCAAATATCTGGAGACAAAGAGTAAGGGCAAAACAAGCGAAGCAATTACCAAACTGATCGATCTTGCGCCCAAGACGGCAACCGTGGAGCGCGGCGGGCAGGAGCAGATCATTCCCGTGGAGGAAGTGGCCGCCGGGGAGATCGTGGTGGTGCGTCCGGGGCAGAGCATTCCGGTGGACGGCGTGATCGTGGAGGGCACCACAAGCATTGACGAGGCGGCCATTACGGGCGAGAGCATTCCTGTGGAAAAGCAGACGGGCAGCGCGGTCATTGCCGCGACGATCAATAAGGCGGGCTTTTTCAAATTCCGCGCAACGCGTGTGGGCGCGGATACCACCTTGGCGCAGATCATTCGTCTGGTGGAAGAGGCGGGCTCCAGCAAAGCGCCCATCGCAAAGCTGGCCGACCGCATCTCGGGCGTGTTCGTGCCGGTGGTAATCGGCATTGCTGCCATTGCGACAGCCGCCTGGCTGTTTGCCGGGCAGACGGCGGAATTCGCGATCTCTATCGGCATATCGGTTTTGGTAATCTCCTGTCCCTGTGCGCTGGGTTTGGCTACGCCGGTCGCGATCATGGTCGGCACGGGCAAGGGGGCGGAGAACGGCATCCTGATCAAATCCGGCGAGGCGCTGGAGACGGCGCACGACATCGACGCCATCGTGTTGGATAAGACGGGAACCATCACCGAGGGACGTCCCGCAGTTACGGATATCCTGCCGGCGGGCGGCCTGCCGGAGGAAGAATTGCTGGCGCTGGCTGCCGGGCTGGAACATCCAAGCGAGCACCCGCTGGCGCGCGCTGTGGTGGAATATTCCGAAGCGCGTGGGATCCGCGCCGCAGAGATGACGGATTTTGAGGCGATCTTTGGACGGGGCGTTCAGGCGCGGCGGGAAAACACGTTGTATTTTGCCGGCAACGAGGCCATGCTGGCCGAGCGCGCGGTAAAAATTCCCAATGCAGTGCGCGATGCGCTTTCCGCGCTTGCGGGCGACGGAAAAACGCCGCTGATCTTTTGCAGGGAAAAAACCGTGCTCGGCGTAATCGCCGTGGCGGATACCGTCAAGCCGTCCAGCGCTGCCGCCATTGCCGAGCTGGAGCGAATGGGCATCGACGTAACGATGCTGACAGGCGATAACCGGCGCACGGCAGAGGCGATCCGCCGCAGGCTGGAGATCCCGCATGTAATCGCTGAGGTACTGCCGCAGGAAAAGGAGCGGCATGTGGCCTCTTTGCAGCAGCAGGGGAAGAAGGTTGCAATGGTAGGCGACGGCATCAACGACGCTCCGGCGCTGGCGCGCGCGGATGTGGGCATCGCCATTGGCGCGGGTACCGACGTTGCCATCGAAAGCGCCGACGTGGTGCTGATGAAAAGCGATCTCATGGATGTGGTTACAGCGATCCGCCTTTCCAAGGCCGTGATCCGCAACATCAAACAAAATCTGTTCTGGGCGTTCTTTTACAATTCGGTGGGCATCCCCATTGCGGCGGGCCTTTTGTATCTGCCGTTCCATCTGAAGCTGAACCCGATGATCGGGGCGGCTGCCATGAGCCTTTCCAGCGTGTGCGTGGTATCCAATGCGCTGCGGCTCAAACATTTTCGCGCGCATCCGGGCAATTTTGCAGCGCAGGCGGATCCGTCCGCCGCGCCGCATGTTGAACGGATCGAGATAAAAGAAGATCATAAGGAGGAAAAAACAATGAAAACCGTTACACTGCAAATTGAGGGCATGATGTGCCAGAACTGCCGCAAGCATGTGGATAAGGCGCTGAACAGCCTGGCCGATGTGAGCGCAGAGGTGAGCCTGGAAGAAAAGCGTGCCGTGTGCACCGTGGCCGATACTGTGAGCATTGAGGCACTGAAGGCCGCTGTGGAAGAGGCCGGCTATACTGTCGCTTCGGTGGAATAAGGATGCGGGCGGACAGAAAAGCGATTGCCCGGCTGCTGAAAACCGCGCGCGGACAGATCGACGGGATCTTAAAAATGATCGAGGAAGACCGCTACTGCGTGGATATTTCCAACCAGCTGATGGCGACGCTATCCATTTTAACAAAGGCAAACCGCGAGATCCTGAAGGCTCATATCTGCGGCTGTGTGCAGGAGGCGTTCGAAAGCGGAGATGACAGACAGCGCGAGAAGCATATGCAGGAAATTCTCGCGCTGCTGGATAAGCTGGGGCGTTGACCGATGCCGCAGAAGGATCAGATCCGGGCCGCAGCGATCCGGTGGTGGCGGCGCGACCGGGGATTGTATTTTGCCTTGGCGGCGCTGGTGCTGGCGCAGTTTATCCTGCGCGGGGTGATGCATTGGCCTGCGGCAGCGCATTTTGCCGTGCGGTATCTGGTGCGGCCCTATCATCGGGCCATGGGTTGGCTGTGTTCGTTTTTGCCCTTCTCTGCCGCAGAGCTCTGCTGGGCGGCACTGATCGCGTTTTGCCTCTGGTATGCAGGACGCACGGTTTTCTTTCTCTTTTGTCCTCCGCCGGAAAAGCCCGCGAAAACGCAAAGCAGCAAGATGCTGAAAAAAAGTGCCGCAGAGCGGGAAAACGGCCGGCCGCTGCCGGAGGGCGCCGCAGAGCGGGAAAACGGCCGGCCGCTGCCGGAGGGCGCCGCAGAGCGGGAAAACGGCCAGGCGGCACCCCGCCGTTCGCGCGGCGCGGTGCTCTGGCGGCGCACTTTGGGCGGCATTCTAACAGCGCTTGCTGTCTACACCGGCTATACGGTTTTGTGGGGGCTTGTGTATTACGGCCCATCCTTTGAGCAGCAGGCCGGCATTGCGGCGCGCCCCGTTTCTGTGAACGAGCTCGAAGATACAATGCGTTTTTTTCGCGACCGGATCAACCAAACCGCACCGCTTGTGGCGCATGTCGCGCCCGGCGTGCTGACGGGGGATACGAATGCGATTTTTGATGCGGCCGACCCGCTCTATGATGCGCTGGAGCAAAGCTATCCCTTTTTGGACAGCTCCGCCGTCCGCCCAAAACAAATGGCCTTTTCGCGCGTGATGAGCTGGATCAATTTTACAGGCTTTTTCTTTCCCTTTACCGGAGAGGCAAATTTGAATGTGGATTCGCCCGAATGCCTGCTGCCGGCCACCATTGCGCACGAGCTGGCGCATGTGCGCGGTGTCGCGCCAGAGCAGACGGCAAATTTTGTCGCAATCCTTGCCTGCGATACCTGTGGCGACGCGCTGTATGCCTACTCGGGCTATTTACTGGGTTACATTCATCTTTCCAACGCGCTGTACGGCGCATCGTATGAGCGCTGGCTGGCAGTGGCGCAGGGCCTGTGCGAGACGGCAAACGAAGACCTGCGTGTGAACAACGCCTATTGGCGGCAGTTTGATTCCCCGGTTTCCGAGGCGGCGGACAGTGCTTATTCGGGCTTTCTGCAAAGCTACGATCAGGAGCTGGGCTCCAGAAGCTATGGCGCGGTGGTGGATCTGCTGGTGGCGTATTACGGCCCTTCCGCCGCATAAGGGCGATGTCTTTTCAGCAAAAATTCCCCGGTAATGGGGAATTTTTGCTGTAGAGGCTGCGGCCTTGGTTAAAAATAAAATCGCAAAATGGGTATAAAAAAAGAGGGCTTTCGGCGGGGCAGCACCGCTGAAAGCATTTGCTTTTTACAAATCTCCCTTGTATGGAGACGACGTTTCCATAGATGCTGCGGACAGCAGCGGACCGCTATTGGAAAAGGCTGTCGTAGAAGGGAACCGAACCCACATCGGTTTTGCCGGACAGACCTATCGGCAATGCTTTGTCAGCTTTCCTGAATGACATTCCGCCCGGCCTTTTCGGCAAAAAATTTTCCCCGCTCCGCAAAGTAGCACTGAGGGCACAGCGATTCGTAGGTAACGTCGTTTTCTGTATCAATGGCGACCTGTGCGCCCTCAAATACAAATTTTCCGCCCACCCTGCGCCCGTTGCACATGGCTTTGCGCCCGCAGTGGCAGATGGTTTTCATCTCTTCAATGTTATGCGCCAGCTCCAGAAGGCGCGTGGAACCGGGAAAGCCCTGCAGCGAAAAATCCGTGCGCAGGCCATAACAGATCACAGGCACCCCGCATTCCACCGTCACCATAAACAGGCGTTCGGCCTGCCATGCGGTAAAAAACTGGCTTTCATCCGTCAGCACGCAGGCAAGCGGCCCGTGTGCGGCAATATCCGCGCGCACCAGCTCGAACGGATCCATCTCCGGCCGGACGGCAACATCCACCGGACGTTCCACGCCAAGGCGCGAAACAAGCTTTTCGCCGCCCTTGGTGTCGATGGAAGGCTTCAGGATCAGCACCCGCATGCCGCGTTCCTCGTAATTGTACGCCACCTGCATCAGCGCGGTGCTTTTGCCGCAGTTCATTGCGCCGTATCGAAAATACAACTTTGCCATATCTGTTCCCGTCCCGCGTTATTATTGTGGGTTCCTTACAAATTGCGCACCCGGTACCCAAGGCTCATTAGGCTGTCGCCCAGATGCACGTTTTCTACCGTGACCCCCTCGTAATCCACTGAGAGGTCGTAATGGCTGAAATTCCAGTACCCCTTCACACCGGCCTCCACCAGAACAGGGGCAACCGCCTGGGCCGCCGAACGGGGGATGCACAGAACCGCAACGTCCGGATGATTCTGCACGCAGAAATCCGAGAGGTTGGAAACGTTCTGCACCACAACGCCGCACTGCAGCTTTTTGCCGATCTCGTCCGGGCTTTTATCGAACGCCGCCATCAAATGATAGCCGCGCGCTTCGGAAGACAGATATCCGGAAATCGCCCGTCCCAAACGCCCTGTGCCAATCAGCACCGCGTTCAGGCTGTTTGCGCTGAACAAAAGCTTCGCGATCTCGTCCAGCAGCACATCTACATGATAGCCGATGCCCTGCTGCCCAAAGCCGCCGAAGCAGTTGAAATCCTGCCGCACCTGCGATGCGGTGGTGCCCATCATCCGCGCCAGCTCGCTGGAGGATACCTTTACCACACCATTGCTGTACATATCCAAAATATAGCGGTAATACTTGGGAAGCCGCTTGATCACAGGAAGGGAAACCTTATTGCCGTTGGGAGTTTGCTCTGCCATGTCTTTTTTCACCGATTCCTTTTTCTATAGATGAATGAGCCCGCAGGGAAGACCCTTTGCAAGCCCCGGGCGCTGCGCCCTTCAAAAAATCGTTCTGCCCCGCCGCTGGCAGGGCGGAAGACCAAAGGATCAAAGCGTCTCGACGGTGCGCATCACGTAATCGCCGAATTCCGTGCAGGTGCAGCCGGTGTCTCGCCCGGTAACACAAAGCGCCTTTTCCGTAAACATGCATTTGTCCAGCGCTGCCGCGAGCAGATCTGCCTTTTCCTGATAGCCGATGTGCGACAGCAGCATCACGGCGGCGCGCAGCATGCTGCATGGGTCGGCATACCGGGCGCGCCCTTCCTTCACCATGCGCGGCGCCGAGCCGTGAATGGCCTCAAACATCGCGTAGCGCTTGCCGATATTGCCGCTGCCCGCAGTTCCGACGCCGCCCTGGAATTCGGCCGCCTCATCCGTAATGATATCGCCATACAGGTTCGGCAGCACAAATACCTGAAAATCAGAACGGCGCTTTCGGTCCACCAATTTTGCCGTCATGATATCGATATACCAGTCGTCCGTGACGATGCCGGGATACCGTTTGCCCACCTCCTGGCACAGCCGCAAAAACTTGCCGTCGGTGGCCTTAATGATGTTTGCCTTCGTAACGATGGAAACCCGCGTTTTGTGGTTCTTTTGGGCATAATCGTAGGCAAGCTCCGCAATGCGCCGTGTGCCGTCGGTGGTGGTGACGGTGAAGTCTACCGAGATGCCGTCCTCCGTCTCAAAGCCGCAGCTGCCAAGCGTATATGCGCCCTCGGTATTTTCGCGGAAAAATGTCCAGTCGATGCCTTCTTCGGGCACCTTCACGGGGCGCACATTTGCAAACAAATCCAGCTCCTTGCGCATGGCGACGTTTGCGCTTTCGATGTTGGGCCATTCGTCGCCCGCGCGCGGCGTAGTGGTGGGCCCCTTTAAGATCACGTGGCATGCCTTCAGCTCGGCCAGCACGTCATCCGGAATGGCCTTGCCGTGTGCGGCGCGGTTCTCAATGGTAAGGCCGTCGATCTCCTTAAAGGCCACTTTTTCGCTCGCCGTCTCGTCTTTTAAAAGAAAGCGCAGTACGCGCTCTGCCTCCTGCGTGATCGTTGGGCCGATGCCGTCGCCGCCGCATACGCCGATCACGATCTGCGGCAGCAAGGCGTAATCGATAAAATCTCCCTGTGCGCGCATGGCGGCCACGCGGCTGCGCTGGGTTTCAAGCAGCGTGCCGAATTTTTCTTTTGCAGATGCAATCGTTTCCAAATCAAAACGCCTCCGTTGTTGCTTTTTAAAGCTTTTCTGCCGATATTTTCTGTCGATAGGAATTTTTTAGGCCGTTCAACAGCCTTTGAGCAGGATCGCCTCAGGCGGTATGGCAGGTGTATTGCAGCAAACCGCCCGCGCGCAGGATCTTGGCCTGCCGCGCGCTGATATCGCAGCGCAGAGAAACCGCCGCGCCGGTGATCTTGTCTGTCATCGTTACGGTTTTGCCGCAAAGCGCGCCCATCACGCCCGAAAGAACCAGAACATCACCAAGGGCCAGCTTTTTGATGTCCGCCGCATTTACAAATTCCAGCGGCAGGATCCCCACATTGACAAGATTTGCCTTGTGGATGCGGGCAAAGCTAACGGCGACCACGGCGCGCACGCCCAAATAAAGCGGAACAAGAGCCGCATGCTCGCGGCTGGAGCCCTGCCCGTAGTTCGCGCCGCCCACAATGATGCCGCCGTTCGCTTCCAGCGCACGCTGAGGGAAATCGGGGTCGCAAACCTCAAAGCAATAATTTGCCAGATGCGGAATATTGCTGCGATAGGGCAAAATTTTGCTTCCGGCGGGCATGATATGATCGGTGGTGATGTTGTCGCCCACCTTCAAAAGGCAGGGCAGTTCCATGGTATCTGCCAAAGGACGTGCGGTGGGCAGCGGCTTGATATTTGGCCCGCGCAGCACCTCCACCGCGCCTGCCTCGCTCTCCGAAGCAGGCAGGTCGATCATGTTATCGTTTATGGGAAACGCCTCTGGCATGGCGATGGGGGCCATGGCGGGAAGGGTGGTGGGGTCTGTCAAATAGCCCGTCAGGCAGCTGGCGGCGGCCGTTTCGGGGCTTACGAGGTAAACGCCCGCATCACGTGTGCCGCTGCGCCCCTCAAAATTGCGGTTGAACGTGCGCAGCGAAACCCCCGCGGAATTGGGGCTTTGCCCCATGCCGATGCATGGCCCGCAGGCGCTTTCCAGAATGCGCGCGCCGGCGTCGATCAGCGCGGTGAGCGCGCCGTTGGCGCTTAACATCGACAGCACCTGACGGCTGCCGGGCGCAATGGAAAGGCTCACCTCGGGGCACACGGTTTTGCCGCGCAGAATTTCGGCCACGGTCATCAGATCGGTATAGCTGGAATTGGTGCAGCTGCCGATGCATACCTGATCGACTTTTGTCATGGCGAGGCTTTTTACAGGTTTTACGTTGTCCGGGCTGTGCGGACACGCGGCCAAAGGCTCCAAAGCGCTCAGGTCGATCTCGATCACTTCATCGTATTCGGCGTCGGCGTCGGCAGCCAGCGGAAGATAATCCGCTTCGCGGCCCTGCGCCTTTAAAAATGCGCGGGTCGTTTCGTCACTGGGGAAAATGGAAGTGGTAGCACCCAGCTCTGCGCCCATGTTGGTGATGGTGGCGCGCTGGGGAACGCTCAGTGCTTTTACACCGTCGCCGCCGTATTCCACAATTTTTCCCACGCCGCCCTTTACGCTCATTTCGCGCAGCACGGCAAGGATTACGTCCTTGGCGCTCACCATCGGGCGCAGCGCGCCCGAAAGGCGCACGAGCGTTGCCTTGGGGTAGGGGATGTAGTAGGCTCCGCCGCCCATGGCCACGGCAACGTCCAGCCCGCCCGCGCCAATGGCAAGGCAGCCGATACCGCCCGCAGTGGGTGTATGACTGTCCGAGCCGATAAGCGTTTTGCCCGGCCGCGCGAAGCGCTCCAGATGCACCTGATGGCAGATGCCGTTGCCGGGACGGGAATACCGCACGCCGATCTTTTTGGCCACGGTGCGCAGATAACGGTGATCGTCCGCATTCATAAAGCCGCTTTGCAGCGTGTTGTGATCGACATAGGCGACAGAAAGCTCCGTGCGCACGCGCGCAAGGCCCATCGCCTCAAATTCCAGATATGCCATCGTTCCGGTGGCGTCCTGTGTCAGGGTCTGGTCGATACGCAGGCCCACCTCACAGCCGGGGCGCATTTCGCCGTCAACAAGATGCGCGGCAATGATCTTTTGTGCAAGGGTCTGTCCCATACAAAAACCTCTTTTCCGGTTTTGGACGCTCTTTGAAAGCGCCGGATGGTATAGAAAAATTTTCCCTGTATATTATACCCGCTCGGCGGCTGTCTGTCAATTTTTTGTGGACGCTTGCGAGCGGCGGGCCCACGGGCCCGGCCTGCTGGCGATCCGCAGAAAAACAGCGGCCAGGCCGGGAAGCGCAGCCCGAAAAACAGGCGAAAAATGTCTCGTCAAAGGAAAAAGCTTTATATGCAAATAATTGAAATAATTGTAATATTTTGGAGCTTTGCAACGTATATTAAACAGAAAAGCACAATTGCTTGTGCCGGGGAAAGAAAAGGATATGGATGAATGGGAAAGGACGTGCGGGATCATGGCGAATGGCATTACTTCTATTGTGGACAACCTCAAGCAGATCTTTGGTATGGTATATTCGGAGTCTCCTACCGAATCGTATGAGGAGAGCGAGGAAAACGAGGATTGACGCAGGGCGGTACGGAAAAGCTGCCTTGACGGGTTTTTGCAAGGCGCGCATGGAAAAAAAGGGTCTTTCGGCTTTGGGAAAGTTCCTGCGGACGGCGAAGTCAAACCGGAATGAAACGGATGCTGTTTTTACAGTAAAAAAGGCGAGCGCACAGCGGCGTTCGCCTTTTTGAATTTCACGAATTAAATTCCACAAAAATATACGGCTTTTGAAAACGTGCCGTCCCTTGTGCAACCGGGGCGATCCGCACGCAAACGAGACGTCCCGCACGCAACCGGGGCGATCCGCACGCAAATGGGGCGTCCCTCACCGCCGTGCCGCCAGATTCCCGGCAACAAAGCGGTTTTTGCCCGGCTTGCGGTCGCAGTCGATGCCCAGACCCATCAGCGCGCGCTGCAGGGTGCGCACATTTTTAAACGGGATCCCGGTAATGGATACCTGCGTCGCTGCGGCGGCATTGCTCTCATTGTCGTCCACAAAAACAGATTCCGTAGCCGAAAGACCGTAGCGCTTGAGCAATGCCTGATAGATGCGCGGGTCGGGCTTTGTGACACCCACCTCGCAGGAGGCGACGCCGCCGTCGAACAGCTTCCAGAATTTGCGCTGGCGCAGCATGGCCAACACATCATGTGAAATGTTGGAGAGATAGTAAATGCTGTATCCGCGCTGCTTCAAACGCTTGATCAGCTGCAGCACCTCATTTTGCGTGCGCAGCATATCATACCAGTCGTCCAGAATCACATCCACCTCAAAGGCGCGGTGCAGCTCCGCGCCTTTCTGGCGCATAATGCGTTCGCCCTCCTCGCGGGAGAGCAGCCCCGCGTCGATCTCGAGCCATTCCTCGCTGCCGAAGGTGATGGCATACAGCGCGTCCTCCAGCTTCTCGTTCATAAAATGATCCACTAAAAATTCGCGCGGATTAAAATCCACCACAACGCCACCCAAATCAAAAATGATATTCTTATACATATAAAATGTTCACCTGTCCTTCGGTATATTCGGGGGATCCCATGCATTCCCTGCAAAAAAATCGGATGATATTCTATTATACAACATTTTTCGCGGTATAGAAACCCCTTTGTACGGAATAGATATTAAAATCTGATGCGATCCGGCGGCGCTTTTTGGCCGGATACGGGAAAAACCCGCGGAAAGGGGGATTTTGCATGACGGTATACGAGCTGTGCGAGCGCGATGTCGTCAATATTACCAACGGGCAGAATCTGGGCAAGGTGGACGATATCTCGTTCGATCCCCAGACGGCCGGGATCATGGGCGTGGTTTTATACGGTCGTCTGAAGCTGTTCGGCCTGCTGGGCAGAGACGAGGATATTACGATCCCATGGAAGGAAATTGAAAAGATCGGTGAGGATGTGCTGCTGGTGCGCGCCGGGCCCGAGGTAAAAAGAAACGCAAAAAAATGGTTTTGGATGAAATAAAAAGCCGCTCTTTGGCGTTATATTTCTGGCACAGGCGCTATACAAAGCCGCGCCCCAGGAAAGCGGTGCGCCGGCAGGGGCCCGATAGGGGAAGCTTTTTCGGCGGCCGGCGCCCGGAAATGAAAAACAGGGGATGTTAACGAGATGAAAAAAAGGGAGCAGCGCGCGCTGCCTGCTGCCGTTGCAAGGCTGCGCGCCTCTTTCTGGCTGAATATCGTCTGGTCGGTGCTGACGCCGACCGTGTTTTTTGCCACAACGGAATGGATCCACCGCGATGCGCTGGATGCCGATTTTTGGCAGAATCGCTTTTTGCCGCATTTCAGGGGCTTTTTGCTGGGCTGGGTACTGCTTGTATTGCTGTATGTGCTGCTCAGCCGCCTTTTCGGGCTGCACTGGCTGGCAACGCTCGTCACAGGCGTGATCAGCAATCTTCCGGGCGTGATCACGCGCCTGAAGCTGGAAATGCGGGGCGAGCCGTTTCTGCCGTGGGATCTTACGCAGATCGGCGATTTTGCGGGCGTGGCTGGCCGCGTAACGCTTTCGCCGACGCTCCCGATGGTACTTTCTGCTGTCATCTTCGCCGTGATGCTGGCAGGCAGCTGCTTTTTGCGTCTGCCGTATCCCCATGCTGCGGGCTGGCGCCGGCGCGGCGCGGTTTCGGCGGTATCGGGCGCACTGTTCTGCCTTGTACTGGCGGGCACGTGCCAGAGCCCCGGTATGACGCTTGCGCTGGGCATCGTTCCGGATATGTGGATGCAGGATCGATACTACAAAAATTACGGCGTCATCACGGGCTTTCTCACAAATTTGCAGGTGCTGGACATAGAAAAACCGAAAGATTACAGCGAGGACGCGGTACGGGCGGTGACAGAGCAGATCGGGCGATCCGCCGGCCCGGATACGCCTCTCTGGCCGGAGCTTTGCGCCGCCTCGCCTGTGCGGACGCCCAATATCATCTTTGTAATGAACGAATCGTTCTGGGATCTTACGCGTTTGGAGGGCATTGCGTACGACAGAGAGCTGACGCCCAACCTGACGGCGCTGAAGCAGGAAGCCGCCCATGGCTACTGTTTTTCTCCGTCGTTCGGAGGCGGTACCTGCGATGTGGAATTCGAGGCGCTGACGGGCTTTTCCGTCGAGCATCTGCCGGCGGGCAGCAAGCCCTATCAGCAGCATGTTACGCGGGAGATGTTCTCGCTGCCGCAGTACCTACGCGCGCAGGGCTACGATACCGTGGCCGTGCACGGTTATTATCGCCGGTTCTGGAGCCGTGATACCGCATATCCCAATTTGGGCTTCAATACGTTTGTGGCGGCCGAGGATTTTCACGCGCCGCAGCTGCGCCGGGGCTTTATCTCCGATGCCGCCATGACGCAGCGTGTGATCCGGGAGTATGCCGCGCGCGCCAAAAACGGGCCGGTGTTTGTGCATGCGGTGACAATGCAGAACCATACCACCTACGATGCCAGCCGTTACCCGAGGGAGGAGCTGGTGCGGGTTACACAGCATCCCGGCCTTTCGCAAAAAACGATCTCGCAGCTTGAAGATTTTGCCACGGGCGTTTACGAGGCGGACGCCGCGCTGGGCGAATTGGTGGAATACCTGCGCACAGTGGACGAGCCGACGATCCTGGTATTCTGGGGCGACCATTTCAACCCTCTGGGCGAGGGCTACGAGCTGTTTGAAAAAACAGGCTATCTGGAGCGGGGAGCAGGCGTTACGCCCGATCTGCGCCGTACCGATCTTTTGATCTGGAGCAATTACAGCAGCGCCGGTATCGACTTGGGCACGATCGCGGCTTATGATATTTCGCCTGTGATGATGGAGCTGTACGGGCTGGAAAAACCCGTGCTGTTTGAATTTTTAACAGACAGCCTTTCGGTGATGCGTGCGCGCACGCGCGGCACTACCGTGCAGCCGGACGGTACCGACAGCGCCGAAATGACGGACGTGCAGCGCAAATGCTATGAGGATCACTGGCTGCTGCAGTACGACCTAATGTTCGGCGAGCCGTATCTGGAAAGCTACGTTCCTTCGGACGCATAAGGACGGCCGGTTTGGTCCGTCCGAACCGTGCCCGGCCGGCGTGCCCGCGGGTGTGTAAAGGCGGAGCGGGTGCGCTGTGGTGAGACCGCCGCAGGCTTCCTGCTTCGCGAAGGCAGAGCCGTGCCGTTTTGCCGCCCCCGCAAAATAAATTTTGCCGCTTTTAACGGCGAAAAAGCTTGCTTTTCGCAAAAGGATATGCTATACTTATTCGGCAATACGCACGTATATCTTTGATCTGCCTGTGCCCGTGCGGAAAACCGCTGCGGGTGGCGTATCATGCAGGATATGCGGAGGAAAAACAAGATCAGGAGGAAACAATTATGGCAGTCGTATCTATGAAGCAGCTTCTTGAAGCCGGCGTGCATTTCGGTCATCAGACCCGCCGGTGGAACCCCAAAATGGCGAAGTATATCTTCACCGAGCGCAACGGCATTTATATCATCGATCTGCAGAAGACCGTGAAAAAGCTGGACGAGGCCTACGGCTTTGTGCGCGATACTACCACCGCCGGCGGCAGCATCCTGTTTGTCGGCACCAAAAAGCAGGCGCAGGATTCTGTGCGCGAGGAAGCGACGCGCTGCGGAATGCACTATGTCAACGCGCGCTGGCTGGGCGGCATGCTCACAAACTTCCGCACCATTCGCCGCCGCATCGACCGCATGGAACAGATCAACAAAATGCGCGAGGACGGCACGTTTGATATGCTGCCCAAGAAGGAAGTTGCCAAGCTGGAGCTGGAGCTGGAAAAACTGGAGAAGTTCCTTGGCGGTGTGAAGGCGATGGATCGTCTGCCTGCCGCGATGTTTATCGTAGACCCGCGCAAGGAACGCATTGCCGTTGCCGAAGCGCGCAAGCTGAATATTCCCATCGTCGCGATTGTCGATACCAACTGCGACCCGGACGAGATTGATTATGTGATCCCGGGCAATGACGATGCCATCCGTGCCGTAAAGCTGATCGCGGGTGCGATGGCCGACGCCGTGATGGAAGGGCGTCAGGGCGAGCAGATGGAGGAGCCTGAGGCCGAAGAGCCGGCCGAGGCTGAGTAAAAAGCGAAAAACAGCAGGGGGGAAATAAAAATGGCATTTACTGCACAGGACGTAAAAAAGCTGCGCGAGACAACAGGCTGCGGCATGATGGACTGCAAAAAGGCTTTGACGGAGGCAGACGGCAATTTTGATAAGGCCATCGAGCTTCTGCGCGAGAAGGGCCTTGCCGCCGCCGCGAAAAAGGCCGGCCGCATCGCCGCCGAGGGCATGGTATACGCCGTTGCGGATACCGCCGCGAAGGTGGGCGTTGTGGTGGAGGTAAACGCCGAGACCGACTTCGTCGCGAAAAACGAGATGTTCCAGACATTTGTGAAGGACGTGGCCGAGGTTGTCAAAACGCAGAACCCCGCCGACGTGGACGCGCTGTTGGCCTGCGCGATGAATGGCACTACCGTGGAGGCGGCCCTGAAGGATAAGATCCTTGTCATCGGCGAGAATATCAAGATCCGCCGTTTTGTCCGCTTCGAGGGAGTGTGCGCCGCGTATGTGCACGGCGGTGGTTCGCACGGCGTGCTGGTTGCGTTCGATACCGACGATGCAACGGCGGCAAAGCCGGAATTTGCTGCGTTTGGCAAGGATGTCGCCATGCAGGTGGCGGCTGCGAACCCGAGCTATCTGGACGAGGCTTCCGTGCCCGCTTCGGTAATCGAGAAAGAGAAGGAGATCCTTCTGGCGCAGATCAGCAACGACGAAAAGCTGGCGGGCAAGCCCGAGCCCGTGAAGGTGAAGATGGTGGAGGGCCGCATCGGCAAGTTCTACAAGGAAAACTGCCTTGTGGAGCAGGCTTTTGTAAAAGACCCGGATATTTCTGTCGGCAAGTATGTCGAGAATACCGCCAAGGAGCTGGGTGCCGGCATCAAGGTGCTGAAGTTTGCGCGCTTTGAGAAGGGCGAAGGCTTGGAGAAGCGCGTGGACGATTTTGCGGCCGAGGTTGCCAGCATGGCGAAATAAGCCGTTGAAAAGCGCGATCGAAAAATAAAACAGAAGCAGCGGGGCTTTCGGGCTCTGCTGCTTTTTTGCTTCAAAAGGCAAGGGAACCTGCGGCCGGCACCCCTGCGGGAACACGCGGATGCGGAATAGCGCCGCGGCAGGAACAGCCCGAAATGCTGCGGCACCCCTGCGGGAACACGCAGATGCGGAATATGCCGCCGAGATGAGGCGGAGAGACGATTTGGAAACCCTCAAATGCAATTTTTTTGCAGAGACCTGCGTTTATATAAAAAGAGGTTGCGTTCGGCAAGGGCTTTATAGTATGATAGACTTGTAAAAATGGAATATTATGCAATTCAATCTGCCTTTGGCCGGATATTGCGGCCAAAAGCGCCAAAACGTCAAAAGGAAAGGGAAACCGTAATGAAAAAAAGAATTTTGGCGATTGTGCTGGCGGCATTGCTGCCGGCACTGCTTGCCGCCTGTGCCGTAACAGAGGAAAACGGCGCGTCTTCCGGCCCGGTATCCCCGGCGCAGATGGAGACAGACGCGCTGCGCGCCGGCCTTGCGGACGGCACGCTGAGTGCCGCCGAACGGCAGCAGTACTACGAGGAACTGCTGGCACGCGATCTGTTTACCGAACAGGATTATCTCAATCTTGCGCAGCTGTATGAGGATGCGGGCGATTCGGCCGCGCAGCGCCGGATGCTGTGGCAGATGCTGCACCTGTACCCGAGCGATGCCTACGCCGAACGGCTGGAACGGCTGATCGTAGAGCGTGACGCTTCCTCCGAGGAGACCGCCGCGCTGATCAACAGCCTGAAACAGGCCCTGCAGGAGCGAAATGCTTCCGCCCTGCGGCTGTTGGTCGCGTCCGGCGATTGGCGCAGCCTTCTGCAGGAAGCGCCGGAAATGTACGCCACACGCACGCGGTATCGGGATGCAGCGCTGACGGCACAGATCGTATCGGACGATTTTGAAACGACGGTTTGCCTGCTGGACGGCGAGGGAGGCTATCTGTACGGTCGTATAAACGAGGCCGGCGCGCTGATCGCCTCTGCGCAGTACACACAGAGCGCCTTTGAGGGCGCGGCCTCCGTGTGCTGGTTCGACGCGCAGAACGAGCTGTATAAAGAGTATGCCGCAACGCTGCAGGGCAATGTGTGCGTAGGCGAATTGACGGTTACTTATGACGGGGATACCTATACCGGCACGCTGGACGAAAACGGAAAATCAACCGAAAAACAGCAGACGAATGCAAACGGTGTCGTGTACGCCTACCAGAACGGTGGCAATAAGTATTTATATCTGGAGGGTGCGACAGAGGAGGATTTTCGCATGGACAACACGGCCATCGGCCTGCCTGCGGCAGAGATCTGGTAATGCATTCCGAAATCGTACAGGAGGAAACGGCATGAAGAAAAAACAGGTGCAGCGGCTGCGGTACGCCGCTGCGTTTCTGATTAGCGCTGCGGTTGGCGTGGGAGGCTGTTCGGTGTGGCGCGATGCGGCGCAGCCCGCCGCGCCTGCTTTTGCGCAAAACGCCGCGCAGGTACAGGCAGAAGGGATGCAGGTGCGCGTGCGCGGCGGCGTGGCCGAATGGTTCGATGGCGTGCGCTGGAACGCAGCGGGTGCGGTGGAACAGCTGGAGCAGGAAGATCCAACCGCCGCGCGCTCCGAAACCTGGCAGCTGCTGGCGCAGCAGCGCGCCGCCGCAAAGCAACAGCAGCGCCAAAGTGCGCTGACACAGCTGAGCCGGGAGGCAAACGCGCTTTCCACCGGCCAAAAGCCGGCAGCGCAGACAACGCCGTCAAGACGGCCCGCAACAACCACAGCAACACCGCCGGCGGCAGCCCCGGCGCCGACGCCAACACCGCCGACGCCGCCGCCGACCCCGACGCCAGAGCCGAGCGGGGACGGAACGGATATAGACGGAGGAGCCTTGTGGGGATGAAAAAAACAGCAGTAAAGATAATCTCTTATTTTTTACTCACCGTTGCCGGAGCCGCCGCCGGCTGGGGCGGCACCTATGCGGTGCAGCTTTTTGCGCAGCCGGACGACACGGCCCCGGTGCAGGCAGCGCCGGCACAGCCGCAGCCCGGTACGGACGCCGTGCAGCTGCGTGTGCGGGACGGCCAAATGGAATGGTTCGATGGCGTGCGCTGGAACACGGCGGCCTCGGTGGAGGCATTGAAGCAAAACGACGCTACCGAGGCAGAATCGGATGCGTGGCGCGCGCTTTCGCAGCAGCGCGCCGCCGCTAAAGAGGAGCAGCGGCAGCAATCGCTTGCATTGTTTGACAAAGAGCAAAACGCCCTTTCCACCGGCCAAAAGCCGGCGGCACGCCAGCCGGCTGCCACGCAGCGGCCAAGCACAGCTGCGCCAACGCCCGCACCGACGCCGGCGCCCACGCCGGATCCAACCCCGCCGCCCGCAGCGCCGGATTCAACGCCCGAATGGAGCGGCGACCACGAATAACGGGGAAGGGACGGTTCCTCTGTGTTTTTTGTCCGCCTGTGCAGATTTTATTGAAAAACCACTTGCGCGCCGCAAAATTTTATGGTATAGTAGATAGGCCGCTTGGTGTGGGCTTTTAAAAGCAGCGCGTTTGCGCTCGCCTGATTGTCCAGCGAGACTTGTAAAAAGAGGGTAAATTATGTACGCAGTAATCGTAACCGGCGGGAAACAGTACCGCGTGGAAAAGGGCGATGTCATTTTTGTGGAAAAGCTGAATGCCGAGCCCGAAAGTGAATACACCTTCGATACCGTGCTTGCAGTGGGGGAAGAGGGCGCTGTGAAGGTTGGTGCTCCCGCTGTTGAGGGCGCGAAGGTAACGGGCAAGGTCGTGAAGAACGGCAAGGGCAAAAAGCTGAACATTATCACCTATCGTCCCAAGAAGGGCAGTGCGCGCCGGATGGGGCACCGTCAGCCGTATACGAAGGTTGAAATTACCGAGATCGTTGGTTAATTGGGGAGGGTATTGAACAATGGCACATAAAAAAGGCGTAGGCTCTACAAAAAACGGCCGCGATTCCGAGTCCAAGCGTCTCGGCGTTAAGCGCGCGGACGGTCAGTTTGTTCTGGCCGGTAATATCCTCGTGCGTCAGCGCGGTACGCATATTCACCCGGGCGAGAATGTCGGCCGCGGCAGCGATGATACGCTGTTTGCTCTTGCTGACGGCCGCGTCAGCTTCGAGCGCGTAGGCCGCGACCGCAAAAAGGTCAGTGTGCGGTAATCGTTCTGCAATCAAAAGGCCGGGCCGAATTTGGCTCGGCCTTTTTCATGGATCTGATGAACTCCCGAAGAGCCGGGTACAATAAAAATGCCGGCTCATACGCAGTGCGAAAGCCATATGGCGCGGGCACACTGTTTTTTCAGGCGCGGTACTTTTGATTTTTATTTTCGCCGTTTTTTTGGCGGTTCGCAAAAAAAAACGGCGGTGTTTTGCCAAACGGGATTGGCACAGGAGGTACGCATGTTTATTGATACCGCAACCATTCATATCGCGGCGGGCAACGGCGGCAACGGCGCGGTGTCTTTCCATCGGGAAAAATATGTCGCAGCGGGCGGGCCGGACGGCGGAGACGGCGGCCGCGGCGGCAATATTGTATTCGCTGCCGATTCCAATCTTTCCACGCTGATGGATTTTCGTTATCGGCGCAAGTACGCGGCGCAAAACGGCGAGGACGGGCGCGGCGGACGGTGCAGCGGCAAAAACGCGCCCGATCTTGTGATCCGCGTACCGCGCGGGACGGTAATCCGCGATGCGGAAAGCGGTTTGGTGATTGCCGATATTTCGGGCGACGCGCCGGTTGTTGTGGCGCGCGGCGGCCGCGGCGGCTGGGGCAACGTGCATTTTGCCACGCCAACGCGCCAGATCCCCAAATTCGCAAAGCCCGGCGGAAAGGGCGAAGAGCTGGAGGTACGCCTGGAGCTAAAGCTAATTGCCGATGTAGGGCTGGTGGGCTTCCCGAATGTGGGCAAAAGCACATTGATCTCCACCATCAGCGCCGCGAAGCCTAAAATTGCGAACTACCATTTTACAACGCTGTCACCGGTATTGGGTGTGGTGCGCGTGGGGCCAGAGGCAAGCTTTGTCGCCGCCGACATTCCGGGCCTGATCGAGGGCGCGGCCGAGGGTGTTGGCCTTGGCCATGATTTTCTGCGCCATGTGGACCGCTGCCGCCTGCTGCTGCATGTGGTGGATGTTTCCGGCAGCGAGGGGCGCGATCCAAAAGAGGATTTTGAAAAGATCAACAAAGAGCTGGAGCAGTTTTCCGCAACGCTGGCACAGCGCCCGCAGATGGTGATCGGCAATAAATGCGATATTGCCTCGCCCGAACAAATTGCAGATTTTCGTGCGTTTGTCGAGGAAAAAGGGCTGCGGTTTCTGCCTGTTTCGGCCGCTACCCGGCAAGGGGTGGACGCGCTGCCCGGCACCGTGTACGAGCAGCTGCGCCTGTTGCCGCCCGTTGCCGTGTACGAGCCGGAATACGTTCGGCCCAACCCGGCGCTGCAGGATCCCCGCGCCTTTACCGTCACCCGTGCCGAAGACGGCGCATGGGAGGTGGATGCACCATGGCTGGAGCGCATTTTGGAGGGCTCGGATGTTTCCGATTACGAGAGTCTGCAATATTTCCAGCGCCAGCTGGCGGACGGCGGTGTGATCGCGCGGCTCGTGGAGCTGGGCGTGCAGGAGAATGATACCATCCGCATCGGTGAATTTGAATTTGATTATGTATTCTGATGAAGCCGTCCGTGATCGGCGCCTGTTTTTGGCGGGATGTTTTTGCGATGCAAAGCCCTGAATGTTAAAGCGAAGCGCTGAATTTTGAATGCAAAACAGGCGTGCGGCGCATTTTGCCGGGCGCTGCGGCTTCAAATTCAAAATTTTATAAAAAAGGGGGGACGGCCGGTTGCTTTGGGAAGCAAAACCGGAAATTGATCTGCGGGAGCAATCGCCCGTTGCGTTGGCGTTTGTGGGCGACGGCATCCTGGAGGCGCTTGTGCGCACCCGTCTGGTGGAACGCACACGTCTGGCGCCAAGCCGTTTGCATGCGGCCGCGGTGCATTTCGTCTGTGCCAAAAGCCAATGTATCGCGCTGGAACATCTGGAGCCGCTGCTGACGCAGGAAGAACAAAATGTGGTGCGCCGCGGAAAAAATGCCACCAAGGCCGCTGTGGCAAAGCATGCCACGCCGCGCGAATACCGCGCTTCCACCGCGTTGGAGGCGCTGTTTGGCTGGCTGTATCTCCGGAATCAAAAGCAGAGGGTAGAAGAGCTGTTTGAGCTTGTGTGGGAAAGCTTATCGCCCTCTTTGGGCGATGCGCTGGCGAAAAAAAGCAAACCGGCGAAATCGGATGCCGCGCCGGCCGCCGCGCCGCCGCACCGGCAGCCGTAACTTCGCCGTGCCCGCAACCGCAGCATTGCCGAGATTACAGATGCAACGCTATGTAAACGGCCGCGACAACGTGCGGCGGCTGTTGGCATGGCATAAAAAACCACGGCGCGGGTTCCGAAAACCGCGTTTTCAGAATCCATGCCGTGGCTTTGCAAAGCCCTGCCGTGCTCTATCGCCGGAACAGAGCCGGCCGCAAGGGCAGAGCCTGCTCAAAAAATGGGAATGTGCTTATTTGCACTGCGTGCTGCTCTTCGCGTTGCTGCTCTGAGAGGATGTCTTATTGCCAGACTTGTTGCTGCTGTTCGAAGATTTGTTCGTGGTGTTCGAGGACTTATTGCCCGTATTCTTCTGATCCATGCCGTTTCACCTCCTTCGGGATAAGTGCGGCGTTTTGTTCAGCACTTATCGAACAATGGTAGTATGCGCGGCATGAACCGGAATTATACGAAGAAGAAACGGGGGAGGGCGGATGGCCGGAGAATTTTTTATTGCGCGGGAGCAGGCCCTGCTTGGCAGCCGGTACGAAAGCTTGTATACTGCGGCCGCGCCGCAGTATCGGGGCGTTACGGTAAACGGGCTGCGCTGCCCGCCCGAGCGTTTTGCGCAGCAGGCGGGGCTTTCGCTTGAACCTTCTCCCTTTTGCGCGCAGTCTTTTTTGCTTGCAGATCCCGGCCAGCGCCCCGGACGGCACGCATACCATCATGCGGGCGTGTTCTATGTGCAGGAGCCTTCGGCCGCAATGCCGGCGGGTCTGCTGAGGATCCGGCCGGGGGAACGGGTGCTGGATCTGTGCGCGGCGCCGGGCGGCAAAAGCAGCCAGCTTGCGGCGGCGCTGCAGGGGAAGGGGCTGCTGGTTTCAAATGAATATGCCGCGCCGCGCGCCGCCATCCTGCGCGGCAATTTGGAGCGAATGGGCGTAACGAATGCGGTAATATTAAACGAAAGCACCGGGCAGCTTGCAGCGGCGCTGCCTGCCTTTTTTGATAAAGTGCTGGTGGATGTGCCCTGTTCGGGCGAGGGGATGTTCCGTAAGGAGCCGCAGGCGCTGCAGCAGCATTCGGCGGCTCTGATTGCACAGTGCGCGGCGATGGGCGCAAGCATTTTGGACGATGCCGCCGCGCTTCTGCGTTTGGGCGGGCTGCTGTGCTTTTCTACGTGCACGTTTGCGCCCGAGGAGGACGAAACACAGATCGGCGCATTTTTAGTGCGCCACCCCGAGTTTTCGCTGCTGCCGATCGAAGCGCAGGCCGGTTCACCCGGAGAGACTGCCCGTGCGTGCGGGTATGACTATCCGGCAGAATACACACGCCGGGTCTATCCCTGCCATGGCGGCGAGGGACATTTTATGGCGCTGCTGCAAAAAACGGCTCTGCCGCCCGAGTACAGCCCCTTTGCCGCGCAGGCGCGCAGAGAGGGCCGCAAAAAAGCAACCGGCACAGAAAACGGCGGGAAAGCGACTGCCGATGTCCGCGCCGCAGCCGCTGCGTTCCTGCAGCAGTATTTTCCCGCAATTGCCGATTTCCCTCTGGAGGTACGGGGAAGGGACGCATATTTTTCCGTCGCTTTGCCGCTGCCGCAGAAGCTGCGCATCGTGCGGAGCGGCGTTTGGGTGGGCAGTGCGGAAAAAGGGCGCTTCGAGCCCGCGCATCAGCTGTTTTGTGCATATGGCGCGCTGTGCGCGAACGCCGAACGTCTGTCGCTCAGCGACGCGCGCACAGCCGCATGGCTCAGGGGCGAAACGATCCCTGCACAAACTGCCGCTTCCGGCTGGACGGCGGTGCTGGTGGACGGTTTTCCCCTCGGGTTTGGCAAAACAAGCGGCGGGGCAGTAAAAAATCGTTATCCCAAGGGGCTGCGGAATTTGCAATAGTTGGGAGAACGCCGCTCATTGCGCCGCCGTTTGCCACGGGGCGCCCTGCTTTGGCGGCGATCCCGCCCCGGCGCGAGCGGGACTTTGGGCGAAACGCACCGGCTTCAACGGGAATATCTGAAAGATGGATCGCACAATCTGTACAAGGGAGCTGCAAATCATAATGGAGCATATGGCATGGAAGGGCCGCATCAAGCCCGGCTGCAAAGAGGAGTACAAGCGCCGTCACGCCGAGATCTGGCCGGAGATGGTGCAGGTGCTTAAGGCGGCGGGGATCTGCAATTACAGCATCTTTTTTGTAAACAATGAACTGTTTGGATATTATGAATGCGAAAAGGGCGTTGCATATGCCGAAAAGGTGCAGGCGGAAAGCCCGGTTGTGGACCGCTGGAACGAGTATATGCGCGATATTCTGGAATTGGAGATGGATCCCGAAACCGGCGCCCAGCCAAAGCTGGAACAAATTTTTCGGCTGGATTGATTTGTCTGCCGAAAAAACAAAATCGGCAGCGAGCGCTTTCGGCCGCTTGCTGTGGATCCCGCCAAAACCGATCGCAGCAGGAAGGGAGGCGAGCGTAATGCGTATTAGAACAGCAGCCTGACCGGGACGGCGTTTCCAGATGCCGTCGATCATACACAAAAGGATGCAAAGCTGTACTTTGCACGAAGGAGAATTATGACGGAACATCTGATCAAAGTGATTTTATTTGCCGCGGATTGCGGAGAATACGACGTAGAACGCAGCATGGAAGAATTGGCGGCGCTGGCCGAGGCAAACGGCATGCAGGCCGTAGGCGAGGTGGTGCAAAAGCGCGATACGCCTGAAGCGGCCACATTTTTGGGCGAGGGGCGTCTGGCCGAAGGCCGTATGCTGTGCATCAATCTGGGCGCGGAATGCGCCGTTTTCGACGCGGAATTATCCGGCAGCCAGATCCGCAACCTGGAACGATTGTTAGAGGTGCGCGTGATCGACCGCACGATGCTGATTCTGGAAATCTTCGCAAGCCGTGCGATAACCAATGAGGGCAAGCTGCAAACGGAGCTTGCAACGCTGCAATATCGCCTGCCGCGCCTTTCCGGGCTGGGCGAAAGCCTTTCCCGTCAGGGCGGCGGCGGAACGGGCGGAGCAGGCGCACGGCGCGGCGCGGGCGAAAGCAAGCTGGAATACGACCGGCGGCATGTGCGCCGCCGGATTGATGCGCTGCGCGAGCGGCTGAACGATTTGGAGCGCCGCCGCGCCGAAACACGCAGAAGCCGCAAAAAAAGCGCCGTTCCCATCATAGCGCTGGTCGGCTATACCAATGTGGGAAAATCCAGCTTATTGAACCGTCTGTGCGGTGCACAGGTGGAGGAGGCGGATATGCTGTTTGCCACGCTCGACCCTACGGCGCGCCGGTTGACGCTGCCGTCCGGCCTGCAGTGTGTGGCGGTGGATACGGTCGGTTTTGTCAGCCGGCTTCCGCACAATCTGGTGCAGGCATTCCGCAGCACGCTGGAGGAGGCTGCGTTTGCGGACGTGATTTTAAAGGTATGCGATGCATCCGATCCACAGGCCGCGGCACAGCTTGCGGTAACGGACGAAGTGCTGGAAAGCCTCGGCTGCGCCGAGATCCCGCAGATTGTGCTGTACAATAAATGCGACCGCGTGCAAAATGCGGCGCTGTTCGATACGTCCGCCGTGCGTACCAGCGCCGTAACAGGAGAGGGCATGCATACGCTTCTTGCACGTCTGGATCAGGCGCTGGCAGTGCGCGTTCGGCAGGTAAAAGTTTTGCTGCCCTACGATAAGCTGGGGGAAGCGGCCTTTTTGCGCGAAAGCGGCTCGGTGCTGGCCGAGGAATACCGTGCCGATGGCGTTTATGTGGAGGGCATTGTAAAAACGGCCGATCTGCACCGCTTTACACCCTATTTGATTTAGCATACGGCAGAAGCTGAGCGTTGGCACGTGCCGGCGGAGGGATCGTCTGCTCAATATCAGCTGCAGCGGCGCTGTATGGCCGCCTTTTTTGGCCGGGCCCGTATTAAGCGCAGATTCTGCTTGAACAGGCGATTTCCTGCTTTTTGCTTTTCCGCAAAGCGAAAAGCGCCGCTTTCAGCCTCCTGCTTTTCCGCAAAGCAAAAACGCGGTTTTCCACTCTCTGCTTTTAGCTTTCTGCTTTTTCTGCAAAGCAAAAAGCGCCGCTTTCAGCCTCCTGCTTTTCCGCAAAGCAAAAAGCGCGGTTTTCTGCCCTCTGTTTTTTTCGCAAAGCAAAAAGCGCTGCTTTTCGGCAGCGCTTTTTGCATAGAGGGGTGGGAAAGTATAAAGAAGTTTGACGTAATCAATCTCAGTGTTTTTATTATACACCTTTTACTTCATTTGTCAAAAGGAATTGGCACAAAAAAGTTTAAAAAAAAAGTTTACAACCCGCTTTTTCTCGTGTATAATTAAGAAAAGATCAGAATCAAATCGCATAAATTAAATTTGTTGTTTTTTTCTAAAAAAGTGCTTTAAAACATTAAGATTTTTGTGCGGAGAAGGAATGATCTGAAATGGACGAACTGGATCAAAAAATCCTGCGTTTGCTGCATGCGGACGGCCGTATGACCGTGAAGGAAATTGCGCATAAGGTATCGCTCACCAGCCCGGCTGTCAGTGAGAGGATCCATCGAATGGAAAAAAGTGGCGTCATCGCTGGCTATACGGTTGTTTTGGGAGACGCCGAACGAAAAAACTATGTCGATGCACTCATCAGCATTTCTGTTGCGCCGGCAGACCGGCAGTATTTTATCACAATGGCCGAAAATCAGCAAGGCGTTATCCAGTGCTTTCATGTGACAGGCAGCCATAGCTTTATTGTAAAGGTGCGATGCGCGGATATCCATGAGCTGGAGTATCTTATCAACCGGTTTCAAAAGCTGGGGCAAACGAGCACGCAGATTATCCTCTCCGAGCCGGTGGACAGGCGATCGTCGTGGGAGCTGCAGCAAAATTGATCTTACCATAACAGGGGACTGCCGACAAATAAAGCCCCGTATTTTTCAGGCGGCGGCTTCGTCCCATGTTTTTTAAGGGGCGATTTTGTTAGCTGCCCCAACAAAAGGAGAAGCCTGCAATGGTTTGTAAAAAATGTAAAAGCGTCCTTGCCGCAGACGCCCTGTATTGCGAAAAGTGCGGGTTCCCTGTAAAAAAGCGGCCCGCGGCGAAAAAAGCAGAGATGCCGCTCGCGCCGCAGGCGCTGGTGCCCCTGACGACCGCGCAGTGCGTTGGCATTTTGCTCGCGTTCTGCGTTCCGGTGCTCAACCTTATTTTGATGCTGGTATGGGCATATGCGCCGCAGGGCAACGAAAGCCGCCGCAGCATGGCGCGCGCAGGGCTGATTTTATTCGGCGCGGTTTTGGCGTTTGCCATCCTGGGCCTTTCGCTCTTTCTGATTTTGGCAGACACTGGTTTCATCCCGTTTACGGGAACGATTTAAAAGGCTGTCGCGCAGGGCCGGCAACGCGGCGCGGCAAAGAGAGAAATACAGGCCTTCCATGCCCGCCGCTCCGCTGAGGCCGGCTTCCAAGCGTGCCTGTAGACGCGGCGCGGTAAAAGAACAGCAGCAAAAAGCCTTCCGGGTAAAAGACGGCAAGAAAAAAAGACAAAACGGGCCCAAAGGCCTTGCGCCGCCGCTTTGTTTTCTTGCACAGCCGTTTGTAAGCTGCATCGGAAAGCTTTTTGTTGCTGTATTTTTGCTGCAAGCAAAAAGAAAAGAAAAAAGATCGGCAGAGTTATGGGCGGTTCCATTAGAAAAAAAGCCGCAGGATTCTGCCGGGCAGGTGTGTCTGCCGCGCCATCAAAGCCTGCATTCCGCCAAGGAGTGCGGCGCTTTTCCTCCCAGCAGGCACACCCGTCCAGCGAACCCACGCTGCAAAGCAGCTCTCAGGACGCTTTATTTTCTTATCCCACCGTCTTTTTATTCGGCCTCTTCGGCTTCTTCCTTCACAGGCTCGGGCTGTTCGGCTGCCGCCTTGGCTTCGGAGGTTCCAATTTCCGTATCGGCAAGCGCGGCGTCTACTTCGTCGGAAACATTGCTGTCTTCCTCATGGCTGAAATCCTCGCTGAACAGCAGCTGCTCGTATTCATCCAGCTCCGATTCACGGCGGCGCAGATAGAAGTAAACAGCGGCGAGCGCACCGGCAACGGCGGCAAAAAAGACCAGAATGGCGGCAAATGTGGATTTTTTCATAACGATAACATCCTCCTCCTGCGGATACAGAAACTCTGTGATCCGCTTTTCAATTTGTTTGCCGGCGTGGTATGCCTTTGCGGCGATCCGCGCGGCGGACGCAGAGACCAAAGCAAGCTTTGCAAGCTTTGGAACAAAAAAGACTCCCATTTGAATTCCCTCCGGGCATGTTTTCCGTCTGAGAGGTGACGGATCGAATTGAATATCTTTATTATATCCGCTTTCACCCCGATTTACAAGAGATTTTTCAGGACGGTGCGATAAACTTTGAAGGCGTTTGGCAGCGTGTACGTTTGCTCCAGCTCCGCGCGCGCGGCCCATACGCAGCTGTTCGGCGCGGGGCATGGTGTGGTATACACCGCGAAGCCATTCATCTGCCACACAAGATGTGTAAAAACATGCTTTGCGTTTGGCAGAGCGTGAATGCTCTCGCAGGTGATCCCCAGTTCGGCCAGTGCCGGAGGCAGCTGCGCGGCAGACAGGGCGCCTTCCAAAAGAACAGGCTGCCAAAGCCCTGCCAAAAGCCCGGCGGGGGCGCGCCGCTGCAGCAGTACGCGGCCGTTTCCGTCCAGCACCAGCGCCACGGTATAGTGTAAGAGCTTCTTTTCTGCAGGCGGTGATTTGTGCGGCAGGCTTTCTGCGGTTCCAAGCTTTTGCGCCATGCAAAGGGCACGCAGAGGGCAGGCTTCGCACTGTGGCGCGCCGTTTGGCACGCAAACAAGGGCGCCAAGCTCCATCAGCGCCTGATTGTAATCGCCGGGGCATTCCGGCGGCTGCAAAGCGAGCACCTGTGCCGTCAGCTCTTTTTTCACTTCCGGATCTGTTATGTCGCGCGCGTCGTTCAGCAGGCGGGCAAATACCCGCAGAACATTGCCGTCCACAGCAGGTACGGGCAGACCAAAGCAAATGGAGGCGATCGCGCCCGCCGTATACGCGCCGATGCCAGGCAGCTTTTGCAGCGCCTCAAAGTTGGCCGGCAGGCGCCCACCGTATTGTTCCATTACAATTTGCGCGGCTTTTTGCAAATTGCGTACCCGGCTATAGTAGCCAAGCCCTTCCCACAATTTATGCAGCTTTTCCGGCTCGCATGCAGCGAGGTCGGCTACGGTGGGCAGAGCCTCCATAAAACGTTCAAAATAGGGCAGCGCGGCGCTCACGCGCGTTTGCTGCAACATAATTTCGCTTACCCATACACGGTAAGGCGTAGAGACCGTGCGAAACGGAAGTACGCGTTTGTTTTGCCCATACCAATCCAAGAGCGGCGGCGCAATATCAGGCAGCGTCATAACCATTCCCTCCAGTGGGCGGCCAGCCAGCGGGCAACGCCGTCCTGCGTATTTGCGCCGATCACTTCTTTTGCGGCCTCACGTGCCTGCGGTACCGCGTTGGCAACGGCGCAGCTGTGGGCCGACATGCGAAACATCGGAATATCGTTGATATTATCTCCAAAGCTGACGATGCGCTGCGCCCCGGTAAGCTCCATCACGCGCGTGAGCGCGCTCGCTTTGGTGCAGCCCGCGGGGAACAGTTCCAGAAGATAGCCTCCGCTGCCGTATTCGTCGGCGTAATAGTGGCAATAGATCCCGGGGATCTTCGAGAGCATGGCGCAAAGGGCTTCTGCCTGCTCCTTTGCCGGCAGCGCGAACATCAACAGAAGCACATCACAGCCCGAAAGCGCGCGCGAATAAGAATCTGTCTGCACAAAATTTTTGTAAACCGTACCCGTGCGGCGCGAGATAAATGTGCGCTCAAATTCGCACGCGATCTCTTTATAGTAAACGGTCAAAAGCCCGTCCTTTGCGCAGTAGGCAAGGGCCTCCTGCCCGGTGCACTCCAGCAGCTCGCACAGAGCATCCACGGTCTGCGGCGAAAGGGGCGTCGTGGCAAGGCAGCGCGATGCAGCAAGCTCGTACAGCATGGTGCCTGTCATCAGCACCGCCGGCGCAGAAAGGGAAAGCGGACGCAGCAGCTGTACCGCCGTGGCGGGAGAACGTGCGGTTGCGGCGGTAAGCAGCAGCCCCTTGTCCAGAAGCGGACGCAGCAGCCGGATGCTCTGCGCAGAGAGCCGCGCGTTTGCATCCAGCAGCGTGCCGTCAAGATCGGTGACAAATAAAGTGGACAACGATGCGCCCTCCCCAAAACAAAAAATGTATTTTGGCGTGCTATGCCTCCGGCGGATTACGGCCCTGCGCCGCAGCCTGTTCAGACCACCATGCGCACAGTGCGCGAATGGCGGTACGGTCTGCTTTGCCGGCTGCCGGAAAAGCAGACGGGGCAAACGCCATAAAAAAGAGATGGTATCATAGCCGCTTTGCGGCTATGATACCATCTCTTTGCCCAAATTGCAATACTTGCCCCGTTCCGCGCCTGCGATGCCGTATTCTCGCAAGGGCTGTCTGCCGGGCGATTTTCGTCGGCTTTTCTTCGGAGGTACGAATGTCTGCGCTTTCCCTGCGGTTCAAGGAGGCATTTGGGGCTGCTTTTTGCCTCGCTTAGGTTTTGGTGTGGTTTCTCCGCGCTTCGGAGAGGCGTTTGGAGGGCGCGCCGGCAGGAACGGTGCCTTACCCGGAAGATTTGGGGCCGTCGCCGCTTTGCTCTGCTTCCACATATTCAAGAAGATCTCCCGACCGGCACTTCAAGGCCCCGCAGATCGTATCTAACGTGCTGAACCGAACCGCCCTTACTTTTCCTGTTTTCAGATAGGAGAGATTGGCGTTGGAGATACCGACCCGGGCCGCCGGGCCGTTCAGCCGCATTTTTCTGTCCGCCGGCACCCGGTTAGGCCGAATGATAGTCATACTTTACTGAAGAGACAGCCTGTCGGGCTTGACTGTGCCGTCTTGCGAAACCGCCCGTGTCCCGCCGCGGCATTTTCGTTACAAAATGGAAAACTTTCTCAGAAAAGGGTTGATTTTTCACGCTGCTGCCTTTATAATAAACATCAAGTGGGAAGAAGTGGGGAAAAGTGGGCGGCTTTTTCCGGGAGGGTGGAATGCTGTATGCTGATGGGCGAATACAGCTATGCCATCGACGAGAAGGGGCGGCTCGGCTTTCCGCCGAAATTCCGCGAGGAGATGGGCGGCAGCTTTATTGTAACACGCTGGCTGGATGATTGCCTTATTGCGTTTTCCTCCGGCGAGTGGGAACGCATCTCCGCGCTTTTATCGGAAAAAAGCATGGTAAGATCCCGCGACGTTCAGCGCTTTCTCTATTCCGGGGCAACGCAGGCTGTGCCGGACAGGCAGGGCCGGATCCTGCTTCCTGCGAATCTGCGCCGGCACGCGGGCCTGGAAAAGGACGTTGCCGTTATCGGCGTGGGCAACCATGCAGAAATATGGGATGCGCGCGCATGGCAGGAAAAGAACGAAAGCCTGCGCGGCGGCCCGATCGCCGCGATCATGGAAGAACTGGAGTTTTAGGCCATGAGTTTTTCGCATATCCCCGTGTTGCTGCCGCAATGTCTTGAAGGCCTTGCCATCCGCCCGGACGGCATTTATCTGGACGGTACAGCAGGCGGCGCGGGCCATTCCAAAGAGATTGCCGCGCGCCTTACCACCGGACGCCTGATCGCGCTCGATCAGGATCCGGATGCCGTAGCAGCCGCTCGCGAGCGGCTGGCGGGCTGCCCCGCTACGGTGGTGCAGAGCAATTTTCGCAATGCGAAGGACGTGCTGCTGCGGCTGAATGTGGACGGGCTGGACGGCGTACTGCTGGATCTGGGCGTTTCTTCCCACCAACTGGACGAGCGCTCGCGCGGTTTTTCATACCTGGACGATGCGCCGCTCGATATGCGCATGAGCCAAAGCGGCCCTACCGCCGCGCAGCTTGTAAACACGGCTTCCCGCGAGGAGCTGTGCCGCATCCTGCGGGAATACGGCGAGGAGCCGTATGCGTGGCAGATCGCGGGCAAGCTGGCAGCGGCGCGCGAAACGGCGCCTGTCGAGACGACCGCAAGGCTGGCACAGATTGTTGCATCCTCGGTGCCGCCGGCGGTGCGGCGCAAAGAAAAAAACCCCGCGCGCCGCACCTTTCAGGCGCTCCGCATCGCCGTCAACGGCGAGATGGAGGCGCTGGACGAGGGGCTGGAGGTTTTGTTCGAAGCGCTGAAGCCGGGCGGACGGATGTGCGTGATCACGTTCCATTCACTGGAGGACAGGCTGGTAAAGCAGCGCTTTCGCCGCTGGGCAACGGCATGCACCTGCCCGCCGGAGCTGCCCGTATGCGTGTGCGGCGGCAGAGCACGCGCAAAGCTTGTGTATAAAAAGCCGCTGGAGGCAGACGAGCGGGAAAAGGCGGAAAATCGCCGTGCACGCAGTGCAAAGCTGCGTGTGATCGAAAAACTGGAGGAGCCGTGAACAGGCTTTGAAAATTTTCTGCGCTCCGGCGGCCCTGTGGCTTTTGCAAAGCCGGATAAGGGCCTGCGCAAAGAAAAAAGAACGGCCGGGCATCCAATTTTGAATCACGAAGGGAGGGCAACGCCATGCAGACCAATACTGCATATGATTTTTCTCTGTTTGAACAGCAGAAAAAAAAGCCGCAGCTGCGTGTGGAAAGACGAACCGGGAGGCAAAAAATAAAGGCAGGCTTCCGCTGGGCAAGGGTCGTGGCGTTCGCAGCCCTGTTTCTTGCGCTGGTGGTAAGCGTTCTGTATTCGCAGGTGCAGTCCACCGAGCTTTCCGCACAGATGCGCCGTGAGCAGGATCATCTTGAAGATCTGCAAAGCGAATATACTTATCTCACCAACGAAATGGAGATGCGCACAAACCTTTCCGCCGTGCAGGAGTATGCCGCAAATGTTTTGAAAATGATCAAGATGGACCGCTCACAGATCACTTACGTTACAGCCGCGCAGGAGAACAGCGTAGAGCGCTCCGGCGGGGGGCTTGAGCGGCTGACAGACAACCTGACACATACCATGGCAAGCTTTGTGGAATACCTTGAGCCGTAAATCATACAATTTATCACCGCCCTTTTCGCGCGTTTTTCAGAAAGATGCATTTGCTTTGCGCGGAACGGCCGGTGATAATTGCTTTTTGGCAATACTCCGCCCTGCCGGCTCTGCTTCGGCTTTTGGTTGGCAGACACGATGCGGAGAAACACAAAACGGGAGGGCCTTGGGAGGCTGCAATGAAAAAAGGGACACAGGCCAAAAAAGAAGATGCGCGGCAGCAGCCCTCCGCCGCACCGAAAAGCGCGGTCACGCGCAGCATGCGCGTGCGCGCCGCGCTGATGGCGGGGCTTTTTGTCTTTGTGGGGTTTGGCGCCGTAATTTATAATTTGTACCAGCTGCAGATCGTACAGCACGAAGAGCTGGCGACCCGTGCGGAAAACCAGCAGCTTGCGGACGAGATGATCGTGCCGAACCGCGGTGTGATCTATGACAGCGATATGAAGGTGCTTGCGCGCAGCAACCGTGTGTGGACAGTGGTGGCTTCGCCGCGCGATATGGCAAAAAGCGAAACGGATATCAACATGGTGGCCGAGCAGCTGGCGGTGCTGCTGGAGATGGAAAAGCAGGATATTTTGGAGCGTCTGCAAAAAACAGACAGCAATTATCAGCGTCTGAAGCGCCGGGTGGAAAAACCGGTGGCGGATGCCATAACCGCATGGATTACGGAGTATAACGAAACAGACAAGGGAAAGGATAATCCCATCGTCGGCATTACGCTGGAGCAGGACGCGAAGCGCTATTATCCGTATCAGACGCTGGCTTCTACAGTGATTGGGTTTGTGAACGCAGACGGAGATGGTGTGCTGGGGCTGGAGCACTATTACAACGATCTGCTAAAGGGCACGGCGGGACGCGTAGTGGGCATGAAAAACGCATGGGGCTACGATCTGCCGAACGCCTCCTATGAGGCGGCCTACGACGCGCAGGACGGCTACGGCCTGGTGCTGACGCTGAACACCAGTATTCAGAGCACGCTCGAAAAATATCTGCAGAACGCGGTAGACCAGTATCATGTGGAAAACCGTGCGGTCGGCATCGTAATGGACGTGAATACGGGTGCCATTTACGCAATGGCCACGATGCCGGATTACAATCTGCAGGATCCGTATACGATCTCGAACGCGGAGCTGGCGGCACAGATCGACGCCATTGAAGACGACGAAGCCCGCGCGAACGCGCGCTATACCGCACAGTGGGCCCAATGGCGCAATAAGGCTGTATCGGATCTGTATTATCCGGGCTCTGTATTCAAGACCATTACGGCCTCCGCGGCATTGGATTCCGGCGCTGCCACGCTCGCCACAAGCCATACCTGCCACGGCTCGATTGAGGTGGCGGGCATCCGTATGCGCTGCGCGCACACAAACCACGGCACGCTGGATTTCTTCGGCGGGCTGGACGGCTCGTGCAACCCGTATTTTGTCACACTCGGGCAGCGCATGGGCGCACAGACCTTCTGCGACTATATGCAGGCGTTCGGCTTTTACGAAAAAACAGGCATCGATATGGACGACGAGGGGACAACACAGTATGTCCCGCTCGAACGCATGGGCCCGGTGGAGCTGGCCTCCTGTTCGTTCGGGCAAACGACTTCCACCACGCCGCTCCAGATGATCACGGCGGCAAGCGCCGCGATCAACGGCGGGTATCTGGTGCAGCCGCACGTACTCAAACAGATTCTGGACGCGGACGGGAACCTCATCCGGAATATGGAGCCGGAGGTGAAACGGCAGGTGATCTCGTCCGAAACGAGCGAGACCATGCGCGAGTTGCTGGTGCGCAGTGTGAACCTGACGAATGAAAAAGGCCAATTTATTGGCGGCAATGCTACGGGCCGCGTACCCGGCTACAGCGCGGGTGGAAAATCCGGCACCAGCCAGCGGCATCAATCCCGCGGCGACGAGGAACAAACCTACTATTCCTCCTATTGGGGCTTCGCGCCGGGAGACGACCCGAAGATTGCCGTTTTGGTGATGCTGGATACGCCGCACGATGAGCGCGGCACCTACTACGGCGGACGCTTGGCCGCGCCCGTGGTGCAGAATGTGCTGGACGAGGCGCTGCAGACCCTCGGCATTCCCAAGCAGTACAGCGAAAGCGAGCTTGCGCTGGCGGAGATTACCGTGCCGGACGTGGTAACAAACGGGCAGACGGCGGGCCAGCCTGTAAATACAGCTTCGGGAAAGCTTCGCGAGGCGGGCCTGAATGTGGATATCAGCCGTGTAACGGGTGATACGGTGCTGTATCAGTACCCGGCGGCGGGCACCTCCGTGCCGCGCCAATCCACCGTCATTCTCTATTCCGAAGATCGCACCGATGGAGGGGGAGACCTTGTCACCGTGCCGGATCTTGCGGATCTTGGATACGATTCCGTCTGCTCCACGCTGCGCAGCCAGGGCCTGAATATCCGCGAGAGAGGTGTGATCGGCGGCGGCAAAAACATCATTGCGGTGGAACAAAGCATCCCGGCGGATACACAGGTGGAAATGGGCACGATCGTTGAAGTGACCTTCCACAATACGCAGATGCTGGATTGAACCGCCGCTCTGCTTATACGATGCGCCCCGGGAAACCTTGAGAAGGGCTTTTTGGGCGCAGCTTGGCAAAACATATGCACAAGAGGGGAGTGGCCCGATTTGGAGCTGAAAACATTGTTCCGCGATGTAGCCTTTACCGGCGAATTGCCGGCTGGGGAGGCGTCGCTCGTTACACAGGATTCCCGCAGGGTGTGCCCGGGCGCAGTGTTCGTGTGCACAAAGGGCCTTACCTCGGACGGGCACGATTTTGCGCGCGCCGCGCTGCGGGCGGGCGCGGTGTGCGTCGTTGCCGAGCATCCGCTGGGCCTTGCGGGAGAGGTGTGTGTGGAAAACGGGCGCAAGGCCTATGCGCAGCTTTGCCAGAACTATTTTGGGCGGCCTGCCGACAGCCTGCGCCTGGTTGCTGTAACGGGTACAAACGGAAAAACCACGGTAACAACGCTCATTAAGCAGATTCTGGAGCAGGCGGGCTATAAGGCGGGGCTGATCGGAACGATCCACACCGAGATCGATACGATGGAGGCGCCTGCAAAATTTACTACGCCAGAGCCGTGGGATCTGAACGCGCTGTTCAGCCGCATGGTGCGCGCGGGGTGCGCCTTTGCGGTGATGGAGGCCAGCAGCCAGGCGCTCGACCAGCTTCGCCTTTGGGGGCTGCGCTTTGAGGTTGGCGTTTTTATGAATCTGACACAGGATCATTTGGATTATCACAAGACCTTTGAAAACTATTTTGCCGCCAAAAAGAGCCTGTTTGCGCAGGTGGATCATATGGTGGTGAATCTGGACGACGCCTACGGTCGGCGCCTGCTGCAGGAAGTGCCCGGCCCGCAGCGCCTGACTTTTTCCACGCAGGACGATGCGGCGGATTATACCGCGCGCGATATTCGGCTCTCCGCGTCCGGCGTGCAGTTCGAGCTGGTGGGGCGCGGGTTTATTCGGCGTGTGCGCTTCCCGATGCCGGGCGGTTATTCTGCCGAAAATGCCCTTGCCGCCGCGGCAGCCGCCGTTGCGCTTGGCATTCCGGCCAAAACGGCCGCCGAAGCGCTTGCCGCTTCGCGCGGGGTGCGGGGCCGCTGCGAGGTGTTGTATCACGGGGCCTTTACGATCCTGTGTGATTATGCCCATACCGGGGATGCGATCGAAAAGGTGCTGTCCGGCATCGCCCCGTTTGCCGAGGGGCGTTTGGTGGTGCTGTACGGCTGCGCGGGCGAGCGCGATGCGCAAAAGCGCCCGCTGATGAGCGCCGCGGTGGCCAAATATGCCGATTTTGCTGTTCTCACCTCCGACAATCCCCGCAAAGAGGATCCTTATGCGATCCTGCGCGATGCTGAACCGGTGCTGGCCCAATCAGGCAAGCCGTACCTTGTGGAGGTAGAGCGCCGCACGGCAGTGCAAAAGGCGTTGGAAATGCTGCAGCCGGGCGATGTGCTTGTCCTGTGCGGCAAGGGGCATGAGGATTATCAGGTGATCGACGGCGTGACGATCTATCTGGATGAACACCGCATTGTGCGCGACTGGCTGGCGCAAAAAGAGCTGGCGTGACGGATGTGCCGCCGCTTTACTTTCTTGCGAGACCGCCTGTAATAAAAGGAGAGAAGATACATGCAGCCGATCTTATCGAGCGTTTTGCTGCAGGGACTGGGCAGCCTGCCGGGAGACCCCAATATCCTTGCCGTTGCAACAGACAGCCGCGCGGTTCGCCCGGGCAGCCTGTTTGTGTGCATTCGGGGAGAGCGTGCGGACGGCCACGCGTTTGCCGCAAAGGCGCTGGAGGCCGGGGCGGCGGGCATTGTGGCACAGCACCCCATACCGGGGATCGATCCGCATCACTGTGTGCTTGTGAACGATCCGCTGGATGCGATGATTGCGATGGGCGCCAATTACCGCGCCGGATTCCACCCGCTGCTGGTTGGTGTAACGGGCAGCGTGGGCAAGACGACGACAAAGGAATTTTGCCATGCGGTTTTTTCCGCGTTCGGCAAAACCCTCAAGACAGAGGGCAACCAGAACAACGAGATCGGAATGCCGAACACGCTGTTCCGCCTAGACGCAGATACGCAGTATGCCGTGATCGAAATGGGCATGCAGGGCCTGGGCGAGATCGAAAAGCTGACGCGCGCCGCAAGGCCGGACGGCGCGATCATCACCTGCATCGGCCATTCGCATCTGGAGCAGCTGGGCACGCGCGAAAATATTCTGCGCGCAAAGCTGGAAATCTGCGAGGGCTTGCCGGACGGTGCGCCGCTTGTGATGAATGGCGACGACGACTATCTGCCGGGCGCGGTGCTCCGGCCCGGCCTGCGCAGGGTGGTGTTCGCCATCAACGACCCAAAGGCGGAGGTGCGGGCGCAAAGGATCGTATCCCGGCCCTGCGGCACGCATTTTGTCATCGAGGATGCGCTGCACGGTATTTTGCCCGCGTTCATTCCGGCGATGGGGCTGCACAATGTGCGCAACGCGCTTTCGGCCTACACGCTGGCCACGCGCCTCGGCCTTTCCGCCGAAAGGGCGGCAGCGGCGCTGGCCGATTACCACACAACGGGGCACCGCCAGCATGTGGTGGAGCATAAGGGCGTAACGGTGATCGAGGATTGCTACAATGCAAACCCGGACAGCATGCGCGCCGCGCTTTTGACGCTGCGGGATTATCCCACGCAGGGCAAACGCATTGCGGTGCTGGGGGATATGTTTGAGCTGGGCGCGATCACCGAACAGGCGCACGCGGATGTGGGAACGCTTGCGGCAAACTGCGGCGTCGATCTGCTGCTGACGGTGGGCGAGGCAATGTGCGCAGCGCACGAAAGCGCTTTGGCAAAGGGCGTGCAGGCGCTGCACTGTGAAGACCGCGAAACGGCGCTTCGGCTTTTGACAGAGCGCTGCCGCGCAGGGGATGTTGTGCTTGTAAAAGCCAGCCACGGCATGGCGTTTGAAAAAATCTTAGAGGGCTTTTACAGCGCTTTTTCCGTTTAACGGTGTGTTTTTTGCGGAAAACTGCCGCTCTGCGATTTTAAGCTATACAAAAACCTGCCGATGGTGTAAAATAGGGTGCAGGGCCGTCGTCGCGCCCCGCGCGCCGCGACGCCAAAGACTGTGTTGCCGCGCCCCGCGCGCCGCAACACAAAAAGAACGCCGGAACGAAAGCACGCGTCCGGCCTTGCTGGGAGAGTGAAAGCATGGAAAAATATGCCCTGATGGCGGCTGCTTTCGGCGCACTGGTGATCACGGCGGCGTCCGGGCTGTTCATCGTTCCCGCGCTGCGCCGCCTGCATTTCGGCCAGACAATCAAGGAGATCGGCCCCACCTGGCATAAGGGAAAAAACGGCACGCCAACGATGGGGGGGCTTACCTTCTATCTGGGGGTGCTGTTCGGGGCAGTGTTGGGCTATGGCATGCTGGCCGTCAGCGTGCCTGGCCTGCTGGGAGGCTGGCTTTCCGCAAGCAGTATTTCGATGCTGCTTGCGATGCTGACATCCTATCTGTTCGGCCTTGTTGGCTTTGCGGACGATTATATCAAGGTGGTAAAAAAACGCAATCTTGGCCTGAAGGCACGGTATAAGATTATTCTGCAAACGCTGATCACCGGGGGATATCTTTCGGCGCTGCAGCTCAACGGAACGCTTTCCACAGCGGTAACGCTGCCGCTGTTCGGCCGTGTGGATCTGGGCTGGGCGTTTTATGTGCTGTCGTTTTTGCTCATCATCGGAATGGTGAACGCCGTGAACCTGACGGATGGCATCGACGGCCTTGCGTCCTGCGTTACGTTTGTGGTGATGATGGGCTTTTTGTTTATCGCCAGCCTTTTGGGCAACACTACCATGGCGCTGTTTGCTGCGGCAGTTGCGGGCGGCTGCGCCGGTTTTCTTGCGTGGAATTTTTACCCCGCGAAAACCTTTATGGGCGATACGGGCTCGATGTTCCTCGGCGGAGCCGTGGTGACGGTGGGGTATGGGCTCGGCCGGCCGGAGCTGCTGATCTTTCTGGGCGCGCTCTATTTGATCGAAGCGGTCAGCGTGATGCTGCAGGTGGGCTATTTTAAGCTGACGCATGGCAAGCGGATCTTTAAAATGAGCCCCATCCACCATCATTTTGAGATGTGCGGCTGGAGCGAGATCAAAATCGACTGTGTGTTCAGTTTTGCTGCGTTGGCCGGCGTGGTGCTGGGCGGCGTTTTCGTCTATCTTACCTGAAAAGGCCGCAGCCCGGCACCTTTTACGGGTGCGCACAAGGCAGAAATATAATTTATGATGGGGGAGGGGTTTTATGCCGGGAGCGGTAAAAGCAAAGGGGAACAGGCAGCGTGCAGACTGGCTGCTGTGGCTGCGCAGCCAGCCGCAGATGGATTGGCCGCTGGCTATCTTTGTGGTAACGCTGGTGTTTTTTGGCCTTGTGATGCTGTTCAGCGCCAGCTATGCCACGGCGTATTACCGCTTCAAGGGGGACAGCTTTCGCTTTATTCGGCAGCAGGCGGTTTTTGCGTTTGCGGGCTTGATCGTGATGTATATTGCCTCCCGTGTGGACTACCATATTTTTCACCGGCTGGCGTGGCCGCTGATGGCACTGACGATCGTCTTGCTGATCATCGTGCTGTTTATGCCGGAGCTGAACCACGCAAAACGCTGGATTATCCTGCCGGTAGGCGGCAATCTGCAGCCCTCCGAGGTGGCAAAGTTCGCCGTGATCGTGCTGTTTGCGCATATCATTTCGGTGAATCACAAAAAAATGAAGACCTTTTCCTACGGCGTGCTTCCGTTTCTTGTGATCCTTGCCGTCATTGCGGGGCTGATGATCCTGGAGCCGCATCTTTCCGGCACGATCCTGATCCTTGGCATCGGCGGCCTGATGATGTTTGTTGGCGGCACGGGCCTTATCTGGTTCGGCCTTGCAATCGTGGGCGTTATAGCCGCTGTGGGCGGCGCGGTGGTGCTGTTTCCCGATCTGGTGCCCTACGCCATGAGCCGCATTGAAAGCTGGCAGAACCCGTGGGCGGATGCGCTGGGCGACGGCCATCAGATCATCCAGAGCCTGTATGCCATCGGCTCGGGCGGCCTGACGGGGCTTGGCATCGGAAATTCCAAACAAAAGCACCTGTATCTGCCCGAGCCGCAGAACGACTTTATTTTTTCTGTCGTCTGCGAGGAGCTGGGCTTTATCGGGGCGCTTTTGGTAATTTTTCTGTTTGCGGCGCTGCTTTTGCGCGGCATTTATGTGGCATGGCATGCCAAGGACAAGTTCGGTTCGATGCTTGTTGTGGGCGTGATCGTTCAGGTAACGCTTCAGGCGGTGCTGAACATTGCCGTTGTAACAAAGACGATCCCGAATACGGGCATTAGTCTGCCATTCTTTTCCTATGGAGGCACTTCGCTGCTGATGCTGCTTGGCGAGGTGGGGGTGGTACTGTCCGTCTCCAGACAGGGCAGCGAGGAACGGGCTTAGCGCCGGGAAAACAGGCTTTTGCGGCCGCGATTTCCAGAGGTTTCGAAAAAAAGGAGAAGCACATGCGTATTCTGATCGCTGCCGGCGGCACCGCCGGACATATCAATCCGGCGCTCGCCATCGCGGGCGCGATGCAAAAACGCCATCCCGGCGCAGAGATCCACTTTGCAGGCCGGCGCGGCGGAATGGAGTACGGGCTTGTTGCAAAGGCCGGATATGCGTTTCATCCCATTGAGGTGAACGGCATTCAGCGGCGGCTGACACCGAAAAACATGGTGCGCAACGCAGTGGCGCTGTATCACCTTGCGCTCAGCGCCCCACGCGCGAACGCCATTTTAAAAGAGGTGCAGCCCGAGCTTGTAATTGGCGCAGGCGGCTATGTCAGCGGCCCGGTGGTGCGCGCCGCGGCTCAAAAGGGCATTCGCACGGCAATCCACGAGCAGAACGCGTTCCCGGGTGTAACGAATAAGCTGCTTGCAAAGCATGCCGATCTGGTGTTTGCCGCGATGCCGGACGCCGTGCCGCGCCTTGGTGTTCCGGAAAAAACCACCGTTACCGGCAATCCCGTGCGGGAGGAGATGTTCTGCCAGAACCGGCCGGCCGCGCGCCGTGCGCTGGGGGTTCGGGACGGGCAGATCGTGATTATTTCGTTTGGCGGCAGCCTTGGCGCGCAGGTGTTGGGGGAGCGTGTGGCAGAGCTTGCCGTGTGGGAGCTTGCAAACCGGGATTTTCTTCATATTCACGCGACCGGCAGCATCGAAAAGGTGGATTTCGCGGCACTGGCGGCGCGGCTCGGCATCGACGGCAGCCCCAGGTTTGTCATTCGCGAGTACATCGATAATATGCCGCAGCTGTTGGCGGCGGCAGATCTCGTTATCAGCCGTGCGGGCGCGCTAACCCTTGCGGAGATCGCTGCGGTAGGGCGTGCCTCGGTTCTGATCCCGTCGCCCAACGTGGCGGAAAATCATCAGTATCACAACGCGCTGCAGCTGCAAAAGCTGGGTGCGGCCGTGGTTGTGGAAGAAAAGGATCTGACGGGTGAGGGGCTGATTGAAATTGTAGATCGCCTTACCAGGGACGCCGCCGGTTTGATGGAAATGGGCATGAAGGCCCGGGCGCTTGCGCAGCCGGATTCACTGCAGAAAATATGCGCTCAGCTGGATAAACTGCTGGAAAATACGCCGTAAAATCGTTTTTTGAACACAAAAGCCCCGTTTTGCATAGGATGGTGCACAACCAACCAATGGGGAACGGGGTGCGCGAAATGAAGGCTTTAACCGTTTGCGGCACACGCGGATTATTTGGCAGTGTGCGGATACCGGGAGCAAAAAACAGTGTGCTGCCGATGCTGGCGGCTTCGGTGCTTTGTCATGATGTTGTAACGCTGACGAATGTGCCCGCTCTGTCGGACGTGGCCGTCTCGGTGCGCATCCTGCAAAGCATCGGATGTAAGGCGACGCACAAAAACGGCTGCGTTTCCGTTATGCCGCCGGAAATGCCCGGCAGCGCGATTTCCGGCGAGCTGATGCGAACGATGCGTTCCTCGGTATTTTATCTTGCGCCGCTTTTGGTGCGCACGGGCCGCGCACAGATTTGGATGCCGGGCGGCTGCCGTTTGGGAGCGCGTCCCATCGATTTGCATCTCTCCGGCCTTGCGCAGATGGGTGCGCGGGTTGAGGAACAGCCGAACGGCGCGTTGACGCTGCTTGCGCCGGACGGCCTTTCGGGCGCGGATATCACGCTGCGCTTTCCCAGCGTGGGCGCAACCGAGACGCTTTTGATGGCGGCTTCGTCCGCACGCGGCGAAACGATTCTGCGCGGCGCGGCTACGGAACCCGAAGTAACGGATCTTGCCCGCTTTTTGCAAAGCGCCGGCGCGGCCATTGCCGGCGTGGGCACGCGCACGCTGCGCGTGCGGGGCAGCGACTGCCTGATGGGGGCGCGCTACGAGGTGTGCCCGGACCGCATTACCGCTGCCACCGTATTGTGTGCCGTTGCGGGTTGTGGCGGAGAGGTGCTGCTCACCCACATTCACAGTGCGCATCTTGCGCGGGTACTGCAGGTGCTGCGCGATGCCGGGTGCATGATCTCTGCTTCCGGCGAAGATTCCGTTGCGCTTGCAAGCGACGGCGCGCTGCATGCCATCGAAGACCTGCAAACCGGTGTGTATCCGGGATTTCCCACGGATGCAGCGCCGCTCCTTGCGGCGGCGCTGCTGCGTGCGCGGGGAGAGAGCCTTGTAACGGATACGATTTTTGAAAATCGCTTTGCCTGTTCACAGGGCTTTGCGGCCTTGGGCGCCAGAGTTTGCGTGCAGGGAAGCGCGCTGCGCGTGCGCGGCGTAGAGCGGCTGCGGGGCGCTGCCGGCCTGCACGCGCCCGACCTGCGCGGCGGGGCTGCCCTGGTGATCGCGGCCATGCAGGCCGAAGGAGAAAGCCGGATCACGGGCGCCGAGCACATCGGCCGGGGCTACGAGGACATTGCGGCGCTGTTTGCACCGCTTGGGGCAAGCATTGCCTGTGCCTGATCCGGTGCTTTTTGAACCCGCAACGGTATCAAGCGGGCACCGTTTAAAAAGCTGCTTTTCGGCCTGCATTGACAGGCCGGCAAAAGCGTTGAAAATACATAAAAGAAGGAAGTGGAGGGCGTGGCAAGCAAAACGCCGCCAAAAAAGCCCGTTTATCCCAAACAGGAGCCGCCGCGCCGCCCAAAACCGGCGCGTCCGGTTTACCCGCCCGGTGCCGGGGCGCAGCGTGCGCCGCGCCGCCCGGCGGAAAAACGCCTGATTTTTGATTATGATAAAGAAATGGCGCGCATGGCGGCGCATACGCAAACGGGGCAAACCGCCGCCCCATTTGTAAATCTTGCGCCGCCCGTGCCAGAGGACACCCCGTCTGTGCAAAACGGCCTTGCCGCGGGAGCGGGACGGCCCGAACGGGAACGGCGGGAGGCGCCGCCGGGGGAACTGTTCCGCGCCGCGCCGCCGCAGGCCGGAAGAAAGCCGGCAGAACGGCCGACAGCATCGCGGCGCACAGAGGCGCTGCCGCCCTTGGAAATCCCCAGGCCGGCACCGCCGAACCGCCCGCCGCAGGGGCATACGGCGCCCGGGGGAAAACGGCCGCCGCGTCCCCCACAGGCCGGGCAGCGTAAAAAAACGAAAAAAAGGCGTCCGCCCAAACAGCCGCCGCGCCCGCTCACCCCGCGGGAGCTGCGCCGCCGCCGGATACGGCGTGCAGCACTGGCGGGCCTGCTGGCTGTGATATTGCTTGGGATCGGGCTTTGGGCCTCGGCGAAGGTACTGTTTAAAATTTCCGAGATCGTTGTGGAAACACCGGAGGGCGAGGTGAGATATGATACAAGCCAGATTACGGCGGCCTTCGGCCATGTGCAGGGAGAAAACCTGTTCGGCTTCCGCGGAAAGGAGACGCAACAGAATATCGCCGCCGCGCTGCCGTATCTGGAAGACGTCCGCATCCGCCGCCAGTTGCCGGATACTGTTATTATCACCGTTACCCCCGCCGTGGAGGCGAGCGTGGTAGAAAGCGCTTTGGGGTGGGCGGTGCTGAGCCAAAGCTATAAGGTGCTGCGTCTGGAGGCCGGGCCGCCCGAGGAACTGGTGCGCATCAACGGTGTACAGGCCGAGGCGCCTGCGCCCGGCCAGCCGCTGAAGCTCACGGAGGAGGACAAGCTGCCCCTGCTGCAGACGCTTTTGGAAAAAACGGCCGCGCAGGGCCTTGTGCCCATCAACGAGATCGACCTTTCCAATACGCTGGAGATCAGCTTTTTGTATCAGGGACGTATCCGCATTGTGCTGGGCACGTCGAACGATTTGGATTATAAGCTGAAATGGGCGTGGCGCATGGTAACACCGGGCGAAACAAGCGACAGCCTGAACGAGAGCGACCGCGGAACGCTGGATGTAAGCGCGCGCGGGGAGGACGGCCTTGGCCGGGCGCGCTGGCGTGCGGGTATATTGTAACGGCAAAAACAGAAGGGGAATATAATAAAAAGGTTTTTCAACCATAAAACAGCAGTTTCTTTTCCGGAAAATATATATCATTGGCGTAAAAGAGGCGCGAAAAGTCTTTTATTATTATAAATAAATCTTCTATTTTATAAATATTCCGTAGAATGGCTATTGAAATCATTTCGGAAATCTGGTATTCTTATAATATTATAGTGTTTATTCTGTCATAGGGGGAGTTTTGAGTGGCTTTTATCCTCGACGAAGAGTTGCAAAATATAACAAATATTAAAGTAATCGGCGTAGGCGGCGGTGGTGGAAACGCCGTGAATCGCATGATGAAAAGCGGCCTGAAGGGCGTGGAATTCATCAGCATGAATACCGACCAGCAGGTTCTGATGGATTCCAGGGCAACGCAGAAGGTGCAGCTTGGCGTAAAGCTGACAAAGGGGCGCGGCGCAGGTGCCGACCCCGAAATTGGGCAGCGCAGCGCCGAAGAGAGCCGCGATGAGATCGCCAATGCTCTGCGCGGCGCGCAGATGGCGTTTATTACGGCCGGCATGGGCGGCGGCACGGGTACAGGCGCCGCGCCCGTGGTGGCCGAGGTGGCCAAAGAACAGGGCATTCTTACGGTTGGCATTGTAACAAAGCCGTTTGCTTTTGAGGGCCGGCGCAAGATGGAACTGGCCGAGATCGGCGTGTCCGGCCTTTTGGAGCGTGTCGATTCCCTAATCGTAATCCCGAACGAGAGGCTGAAGCTGATCAGCAAAGAAAAAATTACATTGCTCAATGCGTTCGAGGCTGCGGATAATGTACTGCGGCAGGGTGTAGAGAGCGTTTCCGCCCTTGTAAATAAGCCGGCGTTTATCAATCTTGATTTTGCGGACGTGCGCAGTGTCATGAAGGATGCTGGCTATGCGCACATGGGCGTCGGTTCCGGAAAGGGTGTGAATAAAGCGGAAGAAGCGGCCCATGCCGCCATCTCCAGCCCGCTGCTTGAAACAAGCATTGCGGGTGCGCGCGGTGTCATCATCAGCATCATCTCGTCGCCGGATATCGGTTTGGACGATGTGGACAAGGCTGCCGAGCTGATCACAAGTTCCGCACACCCCGAGGCCAATATCATTTGGGGCGCTTCGTTCGATGAGAACATGAAGGACGAAATGTGCATTACCGTAATTGCCACGGGCTTTGATGCGGGCATGCCCGAATACGATGCGGCGCCGCCGAATGCCGCGGCCAGCTTTAACGGACAGGCCGTGTTTTCCGGCAATACCGGCGCCGTGCAGCCGCCGGTGAGTTATGCGCAGCCCATAGCCGCGCCCGCGCCGACAGCAGATCCGGCACCGGCGCCTCCCGCACCGGATGAGGACTACAGAAAAGACATCGATGTACTTCTGGATCTGCTGAATAACAGCAATCGCGGAGACGTCTGAACCGGCTTTTCCATCCTGCATTCAGCAAAGTAATGGCAGATATGCCCGCAGGCAGCTGCAGATAAAGAGAAAAGCGGGGTGAAAACCCCGCTTTTTTGGACAAAATAGTTGTAAAAGCTCGGCAAAGCGAAAGGAGGTGCGCGCATGCAGACACAGAAGAATCGTGACTTTTTGGCAGAAAGCGAAGAAACTTCGTTCCGGTTTGATCCGGATCTGCGGTTTCATACAGAGCTGTTCGGCTTCGACCGTGTAGAGGTGCTTTCCTACATTGAGCGCATTTCCGCCGCGAATGCAGAAAAGGCGCGCGCCCTGGAAGAAACCATCGCCGCGCTGCAGCACGATTTAACAGGTGCGCACCGGCAGGGCAGCGTGCTGGAGCAAAAGGCGAACCAGGTGTTCAGCGAGCTGGAATTCCAGAAAAAACGCGCCGAAGACGCCGTTGCAGAGGCAGACGCACTGCGCACGGAGATGGATAAGGCCAATGATGAGATCGCGGCTGTGCGCAGCCGTTTGTTTGCCCAAGAGCAGGAAAACGAGACGCTACGAAACGACAATACCCATTTGAACGAAACGGTGGCTGATCTGACACGCGCTTTGGAGCAGCGTGGTGTGACGCAGCCGGAGTGGAGAGTGGAAAACGCCCGGCCTGTGGAGGAAGAAAGCGGGAAACGGCTGCTGCAGCAGGCGCAATTGAAGGCGCGCGGAATTTTGCGCGCGGCGGATGCGAAAGCGCAGGCGCACATCGAGCGGGCAAAGCAGGATGCCGCCGAGATCGTTGCAAAAGCGCGGCGGCAAAGCAGCGCGGCGCGCGCAGACCCGGGAGAATCCGCCGAGGGGATTGCGGCCAGTATCGCGGTGCTGAAGGCGCAGCTTGCAGAGGTGGATGCAAAGATTCTTGCCGCAACAAGCGATCTGCAAAAGGCGACAGACGGAATTGCCGCTGCGCTGAATGATACGGATCAAAGCCTTTCGGCATGGAATGTGCAGACAAAAACCGCTCCGGCGGCCGCGCCGGCAGCTCGGCCGCAGCCGGAGACACCGGTGCGGCCGACAGCCGGCCCTTCGCCCGCACCGGCACAGCAGCCCGGCTTTTACGAGAACCTTCAGCGCGAGGAGGAAGCTTACTACCATGCGCTGCGCCGGGTGCAGTATGAAGACGCTTTGCGCCGGAGCATTTATGAGGAAGAGCTGCGCCGGGCCCGTGCGGATGCCGCGGCGCAAAACGAGGACGCGAAACCTCGGGAAAAACAGACGGAGCTGCGAAAGCAGGAGGCCGCGCAGCCGTTGCTGCCCAAAGAACCGCGGGCGCCAAATGCCGAACGGGAGACGGCGCGCCCGCGGTATCGCGAGACAAACGGCCAGCCGCTGCCGCAGCGTGCCATGCGGGCCGAGGGGAACCGGTCTCCGGCGATCCCGCGGGAGCAGTATGATGCGGCACAGTATGAAAACCGTGTCGGAATGCACAGTGCATATCCTGAGGTGCCCGAAATGCCGCCGCGGCCGGTGGTACAAAAGGTAGAAATTCCGCAGGTGCCCCCTGCAAAGCAGCCGGATTCCGAGGCGCAGGTAACCTTCGGCAAGCCGCATGCGCCGCGTGCAATGCCGTTTGCACCGTTTGAACCGTATCTGCCGCACACCGCTCCCTATATCGAGCCGGAGGCGGAAGCCGCGCGCATTTTGAATACGCCGCCCCCGCCTCCGCCGCGCGGCACAGAGGCACGGCGTCCGTATGTGCCGCAGCCTACGCCCATTGCTCCCAGCGTTCCGCTGTCGGAGCCGTATGTACAGCCGTCCGCAATGGTGCTGGCCGGAATGCCGCAGGTACAGTCGGAAGCGGTTCGTTCCGCCGAACCAGTGATCATTCCCTATTCCATGCCGATTCCAAAGCAGGCGGCGCAGAATGCAGCGCAGGAAACACCGCCCGAGGAGTCTCATACAAAAGGCTCTTCCGCGGCTATGCCAAAAACCGGAGAAAGCGCTGCATACGCCGCATTCCCGCCGCAGGGGCAGGCTTCTGCGCTTTCCGATGATCTGCTGGCCCATTTGGATCAGCTGCTCAATGGAAAGCCAAAGCAGGAGTAACGGTATAATTGCGTTGATCCGGCAAATGCTATCAGGGATAAAATCTCGGCGCTGAATCAAAAAATATAATTGCCTTCTGGAAAGGAGAAATGAACAATATGGCGCTTCGTGTGACAACACAGGATTTTGAATTGCAGGTGCTGCAGGCTTCCGGCCCTGTGCTTGTGGATTTTTGGGCGGAATGGTGCGGCCCGTGCCGAATGCTTGCCCCGGTGCTGGAGCAGCTGGAGGCCGAACGCCCGGATGTGCGCGTCTGCAAGGTGAATATCGACGAGGAAACAGAGCTTGCCCGCCGTTTTGGCGTTATGAGCATTCCGACGGTGATCCTGTTCCAAAACGGGCAGGAGAAAAATCGCAGTGTCGGCCTTGTGCCCAAAGAGCGTTTGCTGATGCTGCTGGACTGACAGATCTGTAGAGGAAAAGGGCGGCGCCGCTGTTCTGCTTTTTACGGAGCCGTCCCCGACAGCCGCCAAAAGAAAAGGCCGCACAGAACGCCGGAAAATGGCGGCTGTGCGGCCTTTTGCCCGATCAATCGAGGTAAAAACGGTGCGAAAACACGATCGAATGCGAAAATGGCCTTTGGCTTTGTTGGCCTTCTAACGGCGGCCGACCTCGCCAGTTTCTCTTTCCACTGTTTTCTAACGGCGGCCGACCTCGCTGGTTCCTTTTTCCACAAGATAAGTGGCTTCCAAATCGGCCAGATGCAGCTTTACGGCAAGCGGATATTCGTCGAACGCATTGCTGATGGCGTAGCTGCCGCCGCGCACAGCGTCGTCGAAGCCGCCCATATGCCAGCGGATCGCAACGGCTTCCGCGGGCTTCAGGCGAATAAAGCGCTCGATCAGATAGACGCTTTTTTCACCATGCCCATAGGGAAAGGCGTCCTGTACATTATAGGTGGGCACCTTTTCCCATTTTCCGGTGGCGTCGTCCTTTACATTGCGAAAGCCGGCTTTATAGTAATTTGCCTTACACAGATCGTGCAGCAAAGAGACAAGGGTAAAGCTCTCCTTGCTTTCCTGTTCGGTGTAAAAGCGATCCATCAGCACGCGGTATACATTGATGCTGTGCATCACAAGGCCGCATTCACAGGCGCCGTGAAAGCGTGTGGAGGCCGGCGCAGTGTAAAAATCGGTGGTTTCCAGCCATTTCAAAAGCTGCTGTGCGCCGGGACGCGCCACATTTTCGCTGAAAATGCGGATAAATTCGTTTTTGTAGTCCATCATTCGATCTCAAGCTCTTCCAGAATGCCCTTCAGCTGCAGCAGCTCCTCGGCAGAAAGGCTGATGCCCTTGCCCATTTTGGTGTTGTCCGGCGACCAATCGCGAATATCGTATTTGGGGGCGCGGTCGTTCCAGCTTACCATGTTCAGCTGGCGCTGCCAGCCGTTGGCACTTTGCGAAAGCACGGCAATGCGCTCGGTAATTTCATATTTGAATTCAGCCATAGTAAAACGCTCCTTTGTTGATAGATGATGGAATTCCGAAAAGATACCGCTCGCCCGGGAGATTCCATGCAGTACATATTATGATACCGGATTCCGCAGGGAAAAGCAAGTGGAATTTATCCGATCCGCGCGTTGCCTTGGCGTATCCGATCCGCGTTTTTCCCGGAAGGTTGGCAAATCGGAGGGGGTGTGCTATACTGTAGAGGGCTTTCTGCTATGGAAGAGCCGAAGACGGCTGAAAAAGCGCAAAGGCAGGCAGCCCGGGCATGCCGCGAAAATCAGGGCAGAATCGTTCGGCAGAGGGCCTTTCTAAAAAAGGAGAAGCAGCATGTATAAAAATATCGAAAAACAGAAAAAACTGCAGCTGAAAAATCAGATCGATTATCAGCCCGGCCAGGTTGTGAGCAAAACGCTGGTACAGAACGATACGGTGAGCATGACTCTTTTTTCCTTCGACCAGGGGGAAGAGATCTCTGCACACGCTTCCGGCGGGGACGCGATGGTGACCGTATTGGAGGGAACGGGACGCTTTACGGTTGGCGGCGAGGTGTTTTTTGTGAATGAGGGCGAAACAATGATCATGCCGAAAGGGATCCCGCATGCTGTGTATGGGGAAGAACGGTTTAAAATGCAGCTGACCGTTTCTTTTTAAAAACGGTGTCGATCTGGGACAGACGCGGCCGGCTGTCCAAGAGGTGTCCGCTTTGAGACCGCGCCGGATACAGACTGTCCCGATTTGCGTCATGGCCGGCTGTGCGTTCGTAAGGACACCTTATTTCGTGTGATACGAAGGTGCCCGCGGACTATTAGAAATTCTGCTGTTGGCATAGCAGCAACAAAAAGTATCATTGATTTTCTCAATTATCAAAAAAGGCGGTCACAAAAATGTGACCACCTAATGGGGACTGGAAACTAAATAATTGTTTCAACAAAATGAACGGCAGAAACATCCCAATACTTCGTATAAACTCTGCCGTCATTCCCATCAAGGTTCAACTGGTACATCCGAAATGTAACTAAAAAATCTTTGGGTTGCCATTGTTCCTGATATGAATACTGGTAAGACATTCCTAGTCGTTTCATTACCTCGCCGCTTTGTGGATTATTAATATCATGGGTAGCTGTGATGTAAGGAATGCCGTCGGTTTCTAATTGCTCAATAATCACTTTACACGCTTCAGCAACAATTCCTTTGTGCCAAAATTCCTTACGAAGTCCGTAGCCAAGATCATAGCTATCTCCAGTACCAACATTAACATATCCGATAGGACGGTTATCCTCTTTCAAACAAATTGCATAGTTATACGCAATTTCCTGATGATACCCGTATTCGAGTTTAGTTTCATAAAATGTCACCGCATCCTCGATTGTTTTCATTGGGAACCATGGCAGAAATTCATTAACTTCAATATCACTATAAATCTCATATAAGGCTACTAAATCGCCTTTCGAGAATTTCCGTAATAATAGCCGTTCTGTCAAGAATGTTGGTGTATTCATAGCTCCTCCAAATTCCAGTTCATTACCCAAATATAATCGCAGCATATTGTTGAAAACTAAGCAAGAGAAAATCAAGTTGTCATCTCCCGACTTATCCGCAAGGGAAACTGCGCGGGGAGTGTAGCATATCGGGAAAGCAATAAGTCGGCAGAGCTATCTACGCCGCGACTGAATTGCAAGATGAAAGGTCAGTTATGAGGATAAAAGCTAAACTGCTTAAAGGACAGCCCGAGGGGTCATACTCGAGTCCCTGCCACACGATAGCTGAAGTGTCAGGCGGTGCAAGGAATTTCACAAAGTCCGGGTGAAATTGTCCATGATACTTTTGTGCCGACCAACCGCAACAAGCGGAAAAGGGCGAACGTCATATCCGACAAACTGGCAAGCCATTTCTAACAGTCTAAACGGAGATTACCTAAACCGGAGAGCCCGTCAGGGCTATGCGTAATGCCGCAAGGCGATAAATTCCAAGGATTAACACCCCAAGGAAGATGACGCTGAAAATCCGGCATGGTAACGGAACCCCATAGTAGTCCGAGGGCGGGAAAGCCGTCCACATGGCGAAGGGGGTAGTTTGTCTATCAGTATTGAGAAAGGAACGGTGTGCGAGACACCATGAGAAATCCAATCGACGTATTGGACAGTCTGAAATCCAAAGCCAAAATCCCAACCTATCATTACGAGCGCCTGTACCGTAACCTCTATAATTCGGAGTTCTTTTTGCAGGCGTATTACAACATCTATGCCAAGCTCGGAAACATGACCCCCGGAGCGGACGGGCAGACCATTGATGGAATGGGTATGGAACGCATTGAAAAGCTGATTGCAAGTCTAAAAGACCACAGTTACCAGCCGCACCCCGCGCGATGCACCTATATCAAGAAAAAGAATGGGAAATTGCGCCCGCTGGGCATCCCGTCCTTTGATGATAAATTGGTACAGAAAATAGTGCGGATGTTGTTGAAAGCTATCTATGAGCCGACATTCTCCAATTACTCCCACGGCTTTCGTCCACACCGAAGCTGTCACACAGCGCTCACGCAGTTGCAACGGAATTTCAGCGGGGCCAGATGCTTTATTGAAGGCGATATTAAGTCGTTCTTTGATAACATCGACCATGCCGTACTTATCGGAATCCTTCGCAGACGAATCCATGATGAATATTTTATTGCCCTGATATGGAAATTCCTAAAAGCCGGATATCTGGAGGACTGGACTTTTCACAGGACTTATTCCGGCACGCCGCAGGGTTCTATTATCAGCCCCATTCTATCAAACATCTATCTAAACGAATGGGACAAGTATATGGAGCAGTACATGGCATCGTTTAAGAACAGCGTAAAACGGGATAAGTATGACCTCCTACTGGAAACTGCATAAGCAAATTCGATGGCTCAAAAAGGGAAAATATAAGCCGGAAATGTGGGAAAATATGGATGAATCGGAGTGAAAAGCGGTTTTGCAAGAAATCAGCGAAAAAACGGCCCCAAAACGTAAAATGCCAGTATATGGATCCCATGGACACAGATTATAAGCGCCTGCAATATGTCAGATATGCGGATGATTGGATATGTGGGATAATCGGCAGTAAAGAGGACGCTGAAAACATCAAGTCAGACATTATTAACTTGGCAACAAAATAATCGCAAATCAGATTGTCAAAGGCAGGAGAAAGTAGTAGAATAACCGCATGAAGAGTAAGAAGGAAACAGACTACCGAACAGTTGACCCTCAGGCAGTGTATGAACTGAAAAAAGTAGCATTACGACTGCGGCGGAAAGGGAAGGAAGTAAAAGAGATCTGTGAGATCATAGGCTTGGCCGAAAAGGCAGTGCGAATGGCTTTCGAAGCATATGACGTAGGAGGGATCAACGCAATCAAGCCCAAAAAGCGAGGGCGCAAGGTTTGGGAAAAGCGGACACTGAGCGTGGAGCAAGAACAAGAAATCATAGCGATGCTGGTGGATCATGACCCGGCTCAGTTGAAACTGAAAGACTGCATGTGGACACGGGACAGCGTCAAAGAACTGATCCAGCAGAAATACGGGATCACTATGCCCAATCGGACGGTAGGAAAATACTTGCGTCGATGGGGTTTTACAGTCCAGCGTCCGGCAAAGCAGGAGGCAAATCAGAAGGCAGAGCAGGTGGAAGCGTAGTTGAACGAGGAATATCCGGCAATCCACCGTAAGGCTAAGGCAGAAAACGCTGAGATATTCTGGGGAGATGAGACCGCAGTACAAAATGTGGCAAATTATGCGCGCGGCTATGCTCCGAAGGGGAAAACACCCGTGGTAAAAGTTTAGGCTAAAAAGATGCACATCACCATGATCGGCACCCAAGCCATGGTCCAGGACATCCAAGAATTACAGGATAATACCTCTGCCTTTATGGGCCGGTTATCTGGTGAGCCGGACCATGTGAAGGCATACTTTGACCATCCCGCTTTGACAAAATATAAGCTCGATTGATTGCGATTATTTAATTGCCGAAGTAATAAGCAATTTCTATCTGATAAACTGCATTTGGAGTTATCTGACGAAAAGACACTGATTACACAGGCCAAGGACAAAGCCCGGTTTTTGGGCTTTGAGGTGTTCGTCAGCAATAGTAATCATGTCATGACGGATAAAAACGGCCACAAAAAGCGGTCTGTGGGCGGACATATCCTGTTGTACGTCCCAAGGGAAAAGTGGCAAAAGAAATTGCTTGATTATTCAGCGTTGAAAATCACCTATAAAGAGGGCAGGAAAATCTTTATCCCAACCGAGCGTACCTACCTAATCAACAGTGATGACCTTGAAATCCTGAACCAGTATAACGCGGAAATCAGGGGCATTTACAACTATTACCGAATAGCGGATAACGTCAGTGTTTTGGGCGACTTCTACTATGTTATGAAATACAGCCTGTTCAAAACCTTCGCCGCCAAATACAAGACACGCATCAGCCGAATCCGAAGGAAGTACGGGTATAAGCGCTTTGGTGTGGAATATCCGACCAAAACGGGGGCAGCAACGGCGTGTCTGCATGACGATGGCTTCAAAAAGGACAAAGGGGCAATCGTAACCCCCGACATTGACGTAATCCCGCAGGTTCATCGAAATCTCAACCATACAGGTCTGATAAGCCGACTGAAAGCCAACAGGTGCGAATGGTGCGGGGCCGGAAATGTCCCCATTGAAATGCACCATGTTCGGAAAATCAAAGACTTAAAAGGCAAGGCTGGTTGGGAAATCGTGATGATAGGGCGAAAACGCAAAACCATGGCATTGTGCCGGATGTGCCACATGAAATTGCACGCTGGCAAATTAGACTGACAGACAAAGGGAGAGACGGATACGCCGAGAGGTGTAAGTCCGGTTCGCGTGGGGGTGTTCGGAAACCTACCGCAGTAATGCGGCAAGGCGCCGGGTGCCCACCCTACTGTAACATGGGGAGGATCGATATGGAGCTTTTCAATTACGAAAAAGAGCATCTGCGGCGCTGCCGTGCGCTTGCGCCGGAATGCATGGTGCTGCTGAAGAAAAACGGCGATTTTCCGTTAAACACGCCGGGCAAGATCGCTTTGTACGGCAGCGGCGCACGGCGTACGGCGAAAGGCGGCACAGGCTCGGGTGACGTAAACTCCCGGTATGTCACCACCATCGAGAAGGGGCTGGAGAACGCTGGCTTTACCGTAACCACAAAGGCGTGGCTGGAAGGCTATGAGCGGGAGTGGCAAAAGGGCCGACAGGCGTTTGTCGCCGGGATCAGGCGGCAGGCGAAGGAACAGCGCACACAGGCGGTGTTCCTGGGCATGGGCGCCGCAATGCCGGAGCCGGATTATGAATTGCCGCTGCAGGGAGCGGGAGATACTGCCGTCTATGTGCTCTCCCGTATTTCAGGCGAGGGAAGCGACCGCAAGCTGCAAAGGGGCGACTTCTGCCTTACCGGAACAGAAGTGCGGGATATTCTTGCCTGCCAAAAGAGGTATCGGCGCTTTCTGCTGGTACTAAACGTGTGCGGCGCTGTAGATCTTACGCCGGTGTTGGCGGTGGAGAATATTCTGCTGCTTTCCCAGCTGGGCGCAGTGACCGGAGACGCCTTTGCGGATGTGCTGCTGGGCAAAGCCTGCCCTTCCGGCAAGCTCACCGCAGCGTGGGCCTGTGCCGACGATGTCGGTGCGATCCGGGAATTCGGCGGCTGTAACGATACCCGCTATCATGAGGGGATCTACGTGGGCTATCGCTATTACGACAGCGCAGGCAAAACGCTGCTGTTCCCGTTCGGCTACGGCCTTGGATATACGGAGTTTGCGGTATCAAAGGTAAAAACAGCCCTCAGCGGAACCGCCGTCACCGTTTCGGCCACGGTGCAAAACTGCGGGCGATATCCCGGCAAGGAGGTGCTGCAGCTGTATGTTACGGCGCCGTGGGGCGAGTTGGATCAGCCCTACCGCCGGCTGGCGGGCTTTGCCAAGACGCGGGAGCTTGCCCCGGGTGAGGCCTGCGAAGCGGCGGTTGTCTTCCGCATGGAACAGCTTGCGTCCTTTGACGCAAAAAAGTGCGCTTCCGTGCTGGAACAGGGCGATTACATCCTGCGGCTGGGAGATACGCCCTGTGCCGTTCTCGCCCTGCCCGAAACAGTGTATCTGCGCGAGCTTGGGCACATCGGCGGCAAGGATCAGCCTGCGGATTTTAAGCCGGAACACACCTGGCAAAACGAGGCGCTGCCGGAAATCCCGCACCTGCTGCTCGACCCCGCCGCATTGAAAGCCATCGTCTGGCCCGCGCCGGCCGCGATGGACGAGAAGACCATGCGCTTTGTATCCGGCCTTAGCGATGAGCAGCTGGTGCATCTTGTGATCGGCGCCGCGCACGAAGGCTCCGCGCTCGCATCTGTCATTGGCTCGGTGTCCGGCAGCGTGGCGGGAGCCGCAGGGGAGAGCTATGCCGGCGTGCCCGGCGTACCGAAAATTGTAATGGCCGACGGCCCTGCCGGGCTGCGGCTTTCGCAGCACTATACAAAGGATGAAAAGGGCGTTCATCCCATAGGCGATACGATGCCGGCGGGTATGATCGAGCTTTTGCCGCCCATCGCGCAATGGGGGATGCGCCTCCTTTTTGGAAAAACGCCGAAGGGAACGGTGCGGGATCAGTACTGCACCGCCATTCCCACCGGCACCGCGCTGGCCCAAAGCTGGAACGAAGCAGTGTGGGAGGCCTGCGGCGATATCGTCGGCGAAGAAATGGAGCGCTTCGGCGTGCATCTGTGGCTGGCTCCGGCGTTCAACATCCATCGCAGCCCGCTTTGCGGCAGAAATTTTGAATACTGCTCGGAGGATCCGCTGCTTTCCGGTCTTGTGGGCGCAGGTATCACAAAGGGCGTGCAAAAACATCCCGGGAAGGGCGTTACGATCAAGCATTTTTGCGCCAACAATCAGGAGACAAACCGCTTTCAATCGAACAGTATCGTCTCCGAACGCGCTCTGCGTGAGATTTACTTAAAGCCGTTCGAGATCTGCATCCGCGAGGCGAACCCTGCCGCGCTGATGACCTCTTACAATCTGCTGAACGGCACGCATACCTCCGAACGCGCGGATCTTTTAAAGGGCTTTTTGCGCGAAGAGCTGGGCTGGAACGGGCTGATCATGAGCGATTGGGTTGTGGGCGGCGCCGGCCGCAGGGGCAGCGCGCACCGTATGGCAAAGGCTGCGCCCTCGGTGAAGGCGGGCAACGATTTATTTATGCCGGGCAGCAAAGCCAATTACAGGGATGTGCTCACGGCGCTGCGGGGCAATCACAAAGAAACTGCGCTTACCCGTGCGGAGCTGGAATATTGCGCGGCGCACATTGTGCAAACGGCGCGGCAATATGGGATGCTGTAAAGAAAGGCATATAGGCAATTTAAAGAGAACATCCCCAAATTTGTGTAAACCTCCTGTGTGGTGTAGAATACAAGCACCACACAGGAGGAATTACATATGGCCAGAAAGAACCGGTACGCCGGAAGAAAGTGCACGTCGGGAAAAAATCCGTGAGCTGCTGCAGATGGCAAACATCGACAGTATGGATGACATCCAGAACCTGTTCAATGCCACCCTCTCATAAAGAACGACACTACACGCAGGATATAGCATCCCTGTTACCTCCGACAAAGCTGACATGAAACGGAGGCATCATATATGGAACACCACAGCACAAATTCAACTTACGCTATAGGTGGGGACAGCCTTGGTGCAAGCACCGTATTATCGGAAGCGGCTACCGAAAATCTTGGCAAATATGGCCGCATGAGAAAGAGGTATCTCCAGGTGCATAGGCCGGAGCTTTACAATAGCCTGCTATTGTCTGGGACACTGAATGCACATCTGATGGAAATCGACCAGACCGCCCGCAAACGCTTGGACCTGATGATGCCGGAGATGGCGAAAGCAGCCGGAGCAACAAAGGAACTGAAAGCCCATGACCCTTTGCGCTGGGCAGGTCTAATGAATGCCTGCAAGGCGCAGGTAGAAGAAATCATTTTGAACGAACTGATATGGGACTGAGATTAGGCCAGGGCCGTACCTGCTCTTTTGCGGGTACGGCTCTAAGTTTGGGATAAATGCTTTATCCCAATTATGATGCACCTGTTTTTTGAAAGCCGCGTGTCCTTGTTTTCTGGCAATAGTATAATAATGTCAAATCGAAAATTTGAAAAATTTTCTGAATGGAGTGAACCTTTTACTCCTCGCAGAAGTATATCATAGCAGAAAGGGGTGAGGCGATTGATTGACCAGTACATACAGCAATATGGCAGGCGGCTCTATGGTCTGTGCCGTTCTCTATGCTCCAACCCCTACGATGCAGACGACTTGTACCAAGAAACTTGGTTGCGGGTAGTCAAGCATATCTCCCAATACGACCCCAGCCGGGAATTTGAACCGTGGCTCACCCGCATCTGCGTGAACACCTATCGAAGTACCTTGCGGCGTATGGCGAAAAGTCCTCTGCTGAACTTCTCTAACGGAGACGAAAAAGACTGGCTGCTGGCCTCCATTCCTGCCCCAGAGGAAAAGGATTATTCACCCCTGTACGAAGCGGTAGACAGGCTGCCGGAAAAACTGCGGCTGGCGGTGGTACTGTTCTACTTCCAGGGAGAGGATCTGGCCTCCGCCGCCCGAATTTTGAATATCCCCGTGGGGACAGCAAAATCCCGGCTGAACAAGGCTCGAAAAATATTGAAGGAGGTACTTGCCGATGAAACAGACATTTGACTTTGAGCGGTTTTCCCCGCCCGTCTTGAATGAGAGCATCCTGCGACGGGAGTTGGAAAAGAGAGCGGAGCGGCGGCACACAGTCCTGTTGGTGGTGGCCGGGGCACTGTTTGAGGCGGTATTCATTCTGTTGGGTTTGCTGTGCTGGAACACCGCTCCCGCGCTGACTTTAGTCGGGATTGGCCTGGCCGTGGCCTCTATGATGGGCAGCGGTGTAATTGCTATCGTCTATACACAGAAAGGAGGGGCGAGTTATGGCCCTGTCTATGAGAACAGTAATATTTAGTCTGGTGGTTCTGGTCGCGCTGCTGACCATTCCCATCATGATCGGCGTGTATGTCTACCGAGACGCCAAACGCCGGGGGATGAACGCTATGGCATGGACGCTGATTGCTGTGGTGGCCCCCGCTCTGATCGGGTTTATCATCTACCTGCTGGTACGGGGGAACTCTCCTGATTTGCAGTGCCCCCAGTGCGCCGAACCCGTTACAGAACAATATGTCATCTGCCCTCACTGTGGAGCAAAGCTGCGCCCCGCCTGCCCAAACTGCTCGTTCCCGGTGGAAGCGGATTGGAAAGTGTGCCCTAAGTGCGCTGCTCCGCTGGAGGGTGTGGAGACACCTCCTGCTCCGCCCCAGCGACAGAGGGACAGGACGCTGGGTAAAATCCTGATTGCCATTATAGTTGTGCCAGTGGCGCTCATTGCGTTGGCAGTGTTTGGCCTCACCGCTTTCCAATCGGTCACCGGCTCCAGCACCATGCGAGAGGTCACCTTTGACGAGTACGACCAGGAACAGGAATCGGAGACGATACGCGAGGCGGTACATGAATGGCTGGACAGTTTGGAAGTTCGTTCCGACCGGGCCTATGCGCTACGATATGATTACTCCAACGAACTTGGGGCTGGTCAAGAACACTATTATTTGTTCTATGTCCCCGCGGGAGGTCAGTCGCCCTCTACGAGTTTCGGAACGGATGCCGGCCTGTTCGGAACAACGCTGAACCTCCGCTTGGAGCGCACAGGATACAGCGGCTCTCTATACTGCGTGCAGACCAGCGTGGAAAGCACTCCAAAGCCCCGTATTGTCCTGGGCGGGAAGCACATCCGCTGCGAGGTACAAGTGGTGGACTATAACCCCACCCTGTTCTTTATCCAGCCCAACTATGCTCAGGCGGAGCTGGGAACAGTGGAACTTCCTGAACGGCTGTCCGTGGTGAAAATCGTGGGCAATGCCAATGTGGGCGCAGTTGATGTGACAGGTTCGGCGGAAGTTGCCGCCAGCGAGAATGCTGGCGTCGCAGAGATCACCGATGAGGACCTGATGCTCAAAATTCTTTCCGCCATTGACAGCGGGGAGCGGGTGCCGATGGATCAGATCCCTGATTATGACTTCACAGACGGTTTTGAGATCATCGTGGAGTATAAAGTGCAGGAGGATTTGATCATGCACCCGGAAATGGCCCGACATCTGGCGTTTATGGATGATGGAATATGTTACCTGATTGATGACCGGGTAACCAACAGTGCCAATGGCAGCGCCTATCGGGTTATGGATGAAGATTTTTATACTTTACTGGAAGAGCTGTTCCAGTAGTGTATAGTCAGTGGAACAGGATATACGAGGGGATTTCCAAAGTGGCAAACCTGCAAATAGGTGTCAAGCCCCAAAATGAAAAAATTAGCATAATTCTTGCGACATGAAAATGGGTATAGCAAAACAAGCCGGTCGGCGGGGAATTTTTGCGAACCGGCTGAAAGCAATCGTTGTTTTCAGTTAAGCAGCTGTATTTGCATCAGCCTCCAGATGCGCTTTTACCCTGGCATAGTAGACACGCAGGAACTTGGCAGCGCCGGCCACCATGTAAACATAAAAGTGCTTGCCCTCGGCTCGCTTTTTATCCATGAACTGAAATATGGGATTGGCCGGGTCAGAGTGCTGGAGGATTGTGCTGGCGACCATAAACAGGGTCTTTCGCAGATTGGGGGAACCGCGCTTGGAGATGCGGCGGGACTTGGAGTCGAAGGTGCCGGACTGGAAAGGCGGCGCGTCCATGCCCGCGAAGGCTACCAGAGCGCCCTTGTGGGTGAACCGGCGCACATCGCCAATCTCCGCCATAAGCTGCGGCCCGGTGACCTCGCCTGCACCCTGCATAGCCATGACAATATCGAATTCCGGCAGCAGGGAAGCCAGACGGAGCATCTCGCCCCGCAAGATATACAGCGCATCATAGACGGCGTTCAGGCTGTCCACAGCCTGAGCGATCAGCAGCTTGGTACTGTCGTTCTTGGGGAATGTAGCCACAGTATTTCGAGCGGCGGTG
>CAJUMH010000018.1 GCA_910587145.1 uncultured Ruthenibacterium sp.
TAAACCCGGGCAGAGACCTTTTGTTCGACGGCGATCAGAAGAAATGGGATGCAGCCGGTACGGTGCTGGATATCAGCGGCTTTGCTTTGACAGGCTCTTCCACAGGCTGGGGCAAGGCGGCTAAAGCGGGAATGACGAGTGCTCCGGAAGTATTCCGCTCTATTGCGACGCAGCTTGGAAAAATGTATCTCAGTGCATCTGTTGGCAGTGCAGCAGGCTCCTACGTAGAAGACACCGTTACGAATGTGGCGGGCGAAGATTGGGGCCGGGGCGTAGGGCTTATTACAAGGTTCGGTGTAGGCGGGGCAACTTACGGAGGCTTATCTTATGCAGATCAGAGCTTGAATATTAGCGGGATCTATGGTGTTGAGGCTTTCGATTCGGCGGTGCAGAGTGCGGCAAATGCCGGTAGCGGGGGAATGTCCAACACAAGCACTCCTTCCAGCTCTCAACCTCAAGGACCTACATATGTTGAAGGGGGAGGCCACGCGGGAGCTAAACATGCCCAGGCAATCAATGCCGAAATGGCTGATATGGTACAGAGTGGCAACTATGCACGGATATATGGAAATCGCCAGGTTGCAACAGCAGGTCTAAATGGGACACAACGGCCGGATATTATAGGAATCAGATGGGATGGCACGGTTGATTTAATTGAATATGCCAGTCCTTCTCAGGCAAGCAATGCTCAGGCAAATGCATTGTATGTAAAATTATGGAGAATTACGCAAGCAAATTCGGGGATTAAATTTACTTCTTTTGTACATCGATGGGGAACGTACTAAATCTTTCATTTTTGGAGAGGGGGCGCTGTAAACTTCTATGGAGAATTTATAAAAGGGTATTTTTAATATTGTTTTAACTTTTCCTTTTTAGGATTTTAAAGTGTTGGTTAATTGATAATATTTAAAGCAAGCGAAAGTGAGGGAAATTAAATGACCAAAGCATTTATGATTCTGCAAGGATCATATAAAAGTTCATGGCTTTTTTCGGATTTGCGAAAAGGAGCAGAAAATATAATAACCTATTTGGGCTACAAAATTAATGGATATGCTCTTTTATATTATGACGAAAAATTACAATTGAAAGAAATCATACGATCATACAAGGAAAAGAACTATAGAAATCAGGACAGTTATAATTCTTCTATGATTACGATGTGCAATTTTTCGTCATATTCAAAAGGAAAAGAATTTTTTGATGGAGATATAGCATTAGTATGTTTCATTTCTTCCCCCAGTTCTCAAAGCAACGCAATTATAGTTGTTTGGGTAAATGATGGAATCGATAAACGAATCTTCCAGAGAGAAACAAAAGATATAATGGAAATACTTTCTGCTCTTTTCTTAATTGATAATATTTTTGCAGATTGCATGGACTGCACAAAAAGTGTCGATTTTTTTGTGCAGGGAGTGTCTGTAACCGCGGATGATACCAAGATATTTACCCGATCAAATTATGAGAATAAAATTGCACAAAATATAAATCAATATATCAATTATAACGGCAAGACACCCTATTTGTTCGCATATACAAGCATCAAAAAAGTTCCGGGATGTTCTCCAAAAAAGAATCCGGATCAGATAGAGTTTGTCAACTTGGATCTATTGAATAGAGATTTAGAAGAATACTCTAAAGACCCGGCATGGAATCAATGCTATCACGATTGGATCGAAAAGGGGATTATCGCACCATTACCACCTCGCTAAAACAAGGTAGCAGGCGGATTAGGACTACCAGAAAACAAACAAAAGGCGGTGATATCATGAAGCACAAAAAGTCTCTTCCATACATCATCCCCTATACGCTGCTCTCCAGCGCAGCGGCAATCTGTCTCACGCCCGCCCTATTCGCCACGCTCACACATGGGTATGCGCAGGGTCTGGCGGAAGCGGCGCTCCGCTGGGCGGGGCTGCTGTGCACGTGCGCGGCAGCGCTGGTGCTGATGGTATATGCTGCGCATGCGGCGAAAAATCCGATGGAAAAGCTGCCTTTTCCCACCGCGTGCAGGCGCGCTTTACACACGGCGCTGCTGCTTTTGTGTATGCTCCCTGCATTGCTGCTATTGAGCATTTTGCAGGGGCTGTACTCTTGGTTTCTCTTCCCCTTTTTCAGCGATACCGGCCAAAATATTTTCCCGGCACTCGTTTTCCTTTTGGCCGTCATTCCCGCGCTTGCGCGCCTGTTTCTATTGCCGCTTGCGCTGCACCCGCTGCTGCTTTTGCTCATAGAGCCGCAGCCCATTCCGCAGATTTTCCGTACTGCCCTGCATACATGGAAAGCGCAATACAAAACGCTGCTCTTTTGGTGCGCCGCCGTCATGGCCGCACAGACGGCAGTTTCCCTGCTCCTCCGTTTCGCCGCGCAAGCGCTGTTTTCTACGGACATTATCAGCAGCCTCATAACCATACTGTTTTCTGGCGCTCTGCAAGCATTTCTGTTTTTTAAACTTCTCATTCGTTATTCCGTCGAGTGATTCAATTGTAATAAGTAAAAAATCAATCTCTTTGGCAACGAAGCCGCCGTCACAAACGCCAACGGCGCGTCCATCGGCTACGGCTACGACGCCATGGGCAACGTCACCATGCAGACCGATCCGAAGGGCAGCGCGTGGAATACCTATTACGATCACCTCGGCAACGTGCTTTTAACGAAGGATCCCACGGGCGCGCAGACGCTGTACGTCTACGACGCGGCAGGGCGGCTTTCCGAGCTGCACGACGCGCTGGGCAACGTGACGGCCTACACGCTGAACGGGCGCGGCCGGTGCAGGGAGCGCGGGGCAAGCCGCTGATGCGAACGTTGCCTATACCTACAACGCGGACGGCGACCTTATCGCGATGCGCGACGCGACGGGCGACAGTTCGTTTACATATGACGCCGCCGGGCGGCTCGCCTCTTACACAAACGCGTTTGGCGCCGCAGTGTGGTACAATTGCTGCGGGGAGGTACGGTATCGCAGAGCTATTCCTACAATGCGTATGGCTATATCAACGCTGACGAATACGGCGTCCATGAGCCGTTCTACGGCTACAACGGCGAGGAGCACGACCCCTTCACAGGCCTGCAATACCTCCGCGCGCGCTACTATTCCCCGCAGAACGGCGGCTTCATTACGCAAGATTCCTTCGCGGGCATTTTGACGAACGCGCTTTCGCAGAACCGGTACACCTATGCGGAGAACGACCCTGTGAACGGCATCGATCCCTCGGGGCATGCGAAGGTGAGCAGGAACGGCGCAAAAAGCGGCGGCAGCAGCAAAACAAATACGGCCGGCCGCCTTTCGCAAAGCAGCAAAGCGCCTGCATCTACGGCGGCAGGGAAACAGCAGTCTCCGGCAAAGAAGCCCTACACCGCGGCCCCCACCCCGCCCAAACCCGCGCCGAATTACCAGAAGCCAACCACCTATTCCAGCGGCGCGGCCAAGGCCGCGCAGAGTGCGAAAACGGCCAGCGCGCCAAGCAGCCCGGCCGCGGATGTGCTGCTGCAAACAGTCTCCAACCCATACCTTCCGCTGCAGGAAGCCACCGGGCAGTGGCAGCTTGCCCCGGCATCGGTAACGCAGCGCGTGGAAGCAGCCAAGGCGTATGTGCGCAGAACGTGTGATCCGAATGCAAACAGAGTGTCCAATCAGTCAAACTGGGATCCGAAAAATCTGGTGATGCTCTCCGCCGGTTCCTCGGTTGTGAATCCAGATATGTTATCTGCTTTTTGGGAATGGTTCACAGCAATTTTAGCGGAAAAGGGAGCCACATGGGCTACAGCTGGAACTTTTGTGGCTGCTGACGGCCCCCTCCCTATTGGAGATGCAATCGCTCTCACATTGATCCTTAGTGATTTTCTGTTGGATGCGGAAAGCCGGATTACAATTGAGAAAAACAGCAATGAGGATAACAAAGACCCCTCTGATATTATCAGCAAATTCTTTGGAGAGCAAAGCACGCCTGCCAATCCGCCGCCCAATGGGAAAAGGCCAGATGACGAAGAGTCAACAAATCAGCCTGTTCCATCGATGTCCATAGATGACTTGCCTAATAACGTCCAAGACGCATACAACAACTACGAAAGGACCAATTGGCAGGGGAATTATAATGGACAAACAAGTGGAACACGTGCCGGAGGAAAATACTCCAATTCTAATAATGCTTTACCCCAATATGACAGTTCAGGGAACCCTATAAGCTATCGGGAATTTGATGTCAATAATAAAATTGCCGGACAGGCGCGAGATGCACAAAGATTTATTATTGGATCGGATGGACTAATATATTTTACAGACAGTCACTACGGAGATATATTAAGTCCATTAGGGTTACCATCTTTTGTAAGAATAAAATAATGGTGATAGCATGAATAAAATTGTTTATATTACTGGATCACAGGAACAGAATTTTCTTTTCTCATTACAGCAGAAAAAAGATGTTTTTTTTGTAAGAATTGATGGAAAAAATATTCCAACATTATCGAATTATCTGAAAGAGATATCTGAAAAGTTTGCTTTTCCGATGCCATGTAAAACTCTTGATGGGTATATGGATTGGATACGAGATTTGAGCTGGATCACTCAAGATGATATTATTATTTTTATCGATAATTTTTCACTTTTTTTATCAAAAGATTTAGAAAAAAGACAAGAAATTCTATGTTTGTTCAAACGCGAAATATTGCCTTGGTGGGACGAGCAAGTGAGGAGTTATGTTATAGAAGGAAAAAGAAGGAATTTTACAGTTTTCCTTGTAGACAACAAAAATTAGTGCAATCTAAGTAGAACGGTGATACCATGCGTCAAAAAAACCCCCTTTTCTATATTATCCCCTATGCGCTGCTCTCCAGCGCAGCAGCAATTTGTTTTACGCCCTCCCTGTTTGCCTCGTTTGCATTTGGGCATGTGCAGGGCATTGCGGAGACAGTGCTCCGCTGGGCGGGGCTGCTGTGCACGTGCGCGGCGGCGCTGGTGCTGATGGTATATGCCGCGCATGCGGCGAAACGCCCGGCGGAAAAGCTGCCTTTTCCCGCTGCATGCAGGCGCGCCATACACACGGCGCTGCTGCTTTTGTGCATGCTCCCCGCTCTGCTGCTGTTGAGCGTCTTGGAGGGGCTGTATTCTTGGTTCGTCTTTCCGTTTTTCAGCGATACCGGCCAAAATATTTTCCCGGCACTCGTTTTCCTTTTGGCTGCCGTCCCGGCGCTCGTGCGTCTGTTTCTATTGCCGCTTGCGCTGCACCCGCTGCTGCTCTCGCTCACAGAGCAGCAGCCCATCCCGCAGATTTTCCGTACTGTCCTGCATACATGGAAAGCGCAATACAAAACGCTTCTCCTATGGTGCGCCGCCGTTATGGCAGCGCAGACGGCGGTTTCCCTGCTCCTCCGTTTCGCCGCGCAAGCGCTGTTTTCTACGGGCGCCAGCATCAGCCTCATAGCTATACTGTTTTCCGGTGTTCTGCAAGCACTTCTGCTTTACCGGCTTCTTGTGCGCTATACGCGCTCAAAGCCTCAATTGAAACAAGTAAAAAATCAGTCCCTTTGACGCAGGGTTTACGCATGGGCAAAGGGACATTACCGTTTAAAAGCATTGGCAAGAAAAAAGAAGTATTTTGATTGTTCGAGCGTGAAATATTACCCCCATCAATTCACAGGCGCGCCGTAGAACTGCTTTCTGCGGCGCGCCTGATTTATTTATGTTTTTCTGTATTTTGAGCTGCTCAATCGGAATAGCCGTAACCGATCAGCACTTTTCCATCCAATGAGCAGTAAAGGATCAAACTTGCCGTAATATCATTTTCGGTGAAGAAAACATTAAACGAGTATACGGGTCTTTCAAGATATTCTTCTCTCAGAATCACTCCCAGAGATCGCTGCAGCGTGATGATCGCAACTTCATGGATTTGATCCGATTTCTCCAGCAATACCTGATGCTCTTCATCCATTTGACGTTTCAAAAAATCGAGATCAATGGGTTCGCGGTGGGCCGGCGCATCAGGCGTATCATTTGAAATACTGCTGAAAGCAGCGGGGCGATGGAATGATTTACAGGCGTTCGGATCGTTCTTCCAAAAGCATTCGGAGGATTCCCCCGGATCCCGGCAGATCAGGGAAAAGAGGAACCCGAAAGCAACGATCGCCAAACCGACAGAACAGCCGAATCGTATTGCGCGATGTTTCCTTTCACCCATGCGCGGCCGCTCAATCCTCAAAGCAGACGCCCATGTAGCCGATGATAAAGCGCAAAATTTTTTCCTGGCCCATGTGGTCGGAATCGAAGCACATATCGTAATGGCCCGCATCGCGCCAGTCGCTGCCGGTGAAAGCGCGATAATAGTCTGCGCGGCGCTTATCCACCCTGCGCATCTGGCGGCGCGCTTCGGCTTCGGAAAGGCTCGCACGCTTCATCAGCGTTTTTACGCGCACTTCCTCGGGCGCATGAATAAATACGCGCAACACGTTCGGCCGGTCGCGCAGAATGAAGTCCGCGCAGCGTCCGATCATCACGCAGCTTTCGTTTTCGGCAAGGCCGAGCATCACCTTGGCCTGATAGCGAAACAGATTTTCGTTCGAGACAAAATTGTCGCTGTCCGGCGGGATCACCTCGCCGTTATAGGCGTCTTTGGCCACGCGGAAGAGCAGGCTGTTGCGGAAGCTTTTTTCCGCATTGGCAAACAGCTGTTCGTTGATGCCGCTGTCGTCCGCCGCCATGCGCAGAATATCGCGGTTGTAAAACGGGATGCCGAGGCGTCCGGCCAGCGCTTCGCCGATGGCGCGTCCGCCGCTGCCGTTTTCCCGGGCGATGGTAATCACATAGTTTTTCATGCTGCTTCCCCTTTCTTGCCTGACAAACCGCCTGAAAACAGAGCGCCTGCCGACGCGGCCCTCCGGCTGACGAAAGGGCCTTTCAAACACCCCGGCCCGCACGCCGGCCGCAAAGCGGCCGATTTACGGAGGTTATTTTCAGTATAGGCGCGGTACGCGAAAAAATCAACCGTTTTTGGGAATTTGCATCGGGAGAAATTTTCCGGGAGATTCATCCATCAAGAACAGCGGGAAGAGAAGCGCGGGAAGTTCTGCCGACAGAGGCCCGCTTTTGGCATGTTTTCTGACGCACAGGCGCCCGCGTTTGCCGCAATGCAATCCGAGGCGCTGCGCCCGCAAGCGGCGGAAGGAAAGCGCAAGGATCGCAATGCATCTTTTCTCTATTTGCAATTTGATTGCGCTTTTGCTTCTGCTATAATAATACTGTAAAGATAGGGGCCTGCGGCCTGTTTGATGCGTTCGGGGAGCCCCTGAATCGTCGGCGAATCTCTCGGAACCGCTCGGGGAACCTCGGAACCGGCTGCCGGGCGCAAAATCCGCCCCCGGCGGGGCTCGAGGCATCCCTTTTGTGCAAAAAAGAAAGGAAGACTGTTTATGGAAATGCGCACCCGAATTCTGCCCAAGATGCTCAACAGCGAAGTAGAGGAATATCTGAACCGCAACGACATTATTTTCGTCTCGGTGGGCACGGTGGAGTTGCACGGCGGCTATCCGCTGGACAGCGAGGCCGCCATCAGCGAGGCGTTCGCGCTGGAGATGGCTGAAGCGGCCGACGGCCTGATGCTGCCGGGCCTGCAGTATTTTTACGCCGGCGCTACGGCGTCCGGCCGCGGCACCACGCAGGTGAGCGTGCGGCAGGGCATCGATTATCTCTTGGCCATTGCGCACAGTCTGTTGCGGCAGGGCTTTCGGCGGCAGGTATATATGAGCTTCCACGGCCCGGCCATGATGACGTGCAGCCCGATGGTGCGCGATTTTTACGACGAGACGGGCGTGCCCATTCTGTATATCGATCTGTGCACCCAGATGATGAAGAGCGCGCGCGGCATGGTGGGCCAGAGCGCGGGGCAGAACGCCATGCAGGATTTTATGAAGAAATTCCACGGGGTAACGATCGGCGCATACGATAAGCTGGGCCGCCTTGCGGACGTGCCGCTCGTCACGGGCTATCAGCACCGGAAGCCGCAGAGCTGCGCCGCGTTTGGCGAGCTGTTCGGCCTGGCGGCGCAAAGCGGCTCCATCGGGTACTGCTTTGCCGAGCACAGCGACCATATGTCCACCATCGATATTCCGGACGAGGCCGCGCGCGCCGCGCTGGCCGCCGAGGGACGCGCCGTGATCACCCAGACGGTGAAGGATCTGGATCCCGCGAAGATCGTGCGGCAGATGCGCGAGCTGGAGGAATACAACCGCCGCACCAACGAGAAATATCCGTGGACGCCCGCCGCATGGAACGCCGGCCAATAAATAAAAGGGAATTTTAATTTCTCCGGCGGCGCAGAGCCCTGCCGAAAGCGTCCGGCGCAGGAAGGCCCGTGACACTGGAGCCTGGGGCTGGTGACGGGGCGCTTTTTTGCAGGCGGACAGTTCGGGCCTTTTGGGCATTTTGGCGCTTTGCTCGCCGGCCGTTTCAAAAGCCCTCGGAAAAGCCCCGATGAAATAACAGGAGGTAATATTTATGGCAAATTATACCGTTCAAACGCCCTGCGGCGCGCTGCAAGGCGCCGCGTGTCAGTGGCCGGGCGTTGCGGCCTACCGGGGGATCCGGTATGCTACGGCCGGGCGCTGGGAATATCCGCAGCCCGTTACGCACTGGGACGGCGTATACGATGCGACGGCCTACGGCGCGTGCTGCTACCAGACGCGGGCGTTCAGCGATGAGGCGAAAGGCAATTCGTTTTATTACAACGAGTTCCGCAAGGGCGAGCAGTATACCTACAGCGAAGACTGCCTGTTTTTGAATGTCTGGACGCCGGAAAACGCCGCGCCCGGCGATCGTCTGCCGGTGCTGTTTTACATCCACGGCGGCGCGTTTATGGGCGGCTGCGGGCACGAAAAGCATTTCGACGGCCCCGTGTGGCCCACAAAGGGCGTAATCGGCGTAACGATCAACTACCGTCTGGGCCCTCTGGGCTTTGCGTGCCTGCCGGAGCTGGCCGAGGAGGCCGGGCATACCGGCAACTACGGTCTGTACGATCAGCTTGCGGCGCTGGAATGGGTGCGGGCCAATATTGAGGCTTTTGGCGGCGACCCTGAAAAGATCACCATCATGGGACAATCCGCCGGCGCCATGAGCGTGCAGCAGCTTTGCCTGTCGCCGCTGGCGCAGGGCAAATTTGCCGGCGCGGTGATGAGCAGCGGCGGCGGCATCGGCGAATTCAGCCGGGCGCCGACAGCCGAGAACTGCTATGGCTTTTGGCAGACGGTGACGCGGCACACGGGCTGCGGCGATCTGGCCGCGCTGCGTGCTCTGCCGGTGGAAAAGCTGTTCGGCGCGTTTTTCGAGGCGATGTCCGGGCAGAGGGCGCAGGGGCTTCCCGCCGTGCCCGTAATCGACGGCGCGTTCATCCCGCGCGCTCCCGCCGATACGGCCGCCGCAGGCGGGCAGGCGCACGTGCCGTACCTGATCGGCTCCACCAGCCATGATATGATGCCGCCGATGCTGCTGCAGATGTCCCGCGAATGGAGCCTGCTGCAGGCGCGCCAGGGCGGCCCCGCCGCGTATACCTGGCACTTCGACCGCATGCTGCCCGGCGACGATGCCGGCGCGTGGCATTCCAGCGATCTGTGGTACTGGTTCGGCACGCTCGATCACTGCTGGCGTCCGTTTACAGAGAAGGACCGCGCGCTCAGCGGGCAGATGGTGGATTATCTTACCAACTTTGTCAAAACGGGAGATCCCAACGGCGCGGGCCTGCCTGTATGGGTGCCGAACGCCGAAGGCCAGAACGAGGTGCTGCGCATCGGCGAGGGCGAAACGCGCATGGGCGACGTGGACATTGCCCGGCTGGAGGAGATCATGCGCACAAACAAGGCCGAGGGCGAGCGGTAAGCGGCGCGGCCCTATTCCGAAGCATACAAAGGAACACCCTGCAAAAGGCTCTTCGGGGCCGATCGCAGGGTGTTTTTTTCTTTTTTAAGGAGGCTCTGCGCCCGGCCGCTTCACAGGCTTTTGCGCAGATTGCCGTGTTTGGGATATGCGTGCTGCCGGGCTTGAGATATACATGCCGCCATGCACAGCGTTCAGGGCTGTTTTTGTGTTTTCGCACAGGTTCATTCGGCCTTTCTGCCGCGCGGCGGCTCGGGCGAATAGCCCATTTTCTGAATGCGGCGGCGCAGCCAGCCGCCCTGCAGGTAGTACGCGAGGAACAGCGCGCTGGTGAACACCCAGCTGACAGGGTAGCTGACCAGAACGGTGGAGAGCTGCGGGCGCAGCGGCAAAAGGAACAGCACCCACGCCACGCGCAGAAGGCATACGCCGCCGGAGGTGATGAGCATCGGCGCAAGCGAACAGCCGCAGCCGCGCGTAACACCGGCAAAGATCTCGATGCAGACGAACGCGCAATACCACGGCGCCAGCTGCGCCACAATTTCCATGCCGATGGACAGCACCTCGGCATCCCGCGTGAACATGCCCAGCAGCGGCGCGCCGAACAGACGGTACAAAACGCTCATCAGGATGGCGCTGCCAAAGCCCAGCGCAAGGCAGATGCGCACGCTCTCGCGAATGCGCGCATATTTCTGCGCGCCGAAGTTCTGCCCTGCAAATGTAGTGACGGACATGCCGAACGCGCCCAGCACCATCCAATAAAAGCCGTCGATCTTGCCGAAGGCTGTCCACGCCGCAACGGTGGCCGTGCCGAAGCCGTTGATGGCCGCCTGGATGAGAATATTGGAGATGGCATACATGTTCGACTGCAGCCCGGCGGGAATGCCGACGCGCAGGATGCTGCCGAGCTGATGCGCGTCAAAGCGGATGGAGCGCAGCTCCATCCGATAGGGCGCGGTGGTGCGCGTAAGACAGAAATATACCAGCACCGCGCTTACGGCCTGCGAGAGGATCGTCGCCAGCGCCGCCCCGGCCACACCCAGCTGCAGTACGGCTACCAGTACGATGTCCAGCAGAATGTTTACAAGACATGAGATGATCAGGAAATACAGCGGGCGGCGCGTGTCGCCCACGGCGCGCAGAATGCCGGAGCCCATATTGTAGAAAAACGCGGGGATCGTGCCCAGCATATAAATGCGGAAGTAGAGAATCGCGGGCTGCAGAATATCCGCCGGCGTGCCCATGGCGCGCAAAGCCCAGGGTGCGGCGGCATATCCGCACACCGTCAGCGCCAGACCCGCCGCCAGCACCAGGGCGGCCGCAGTGTGCACCGCCGCGCGCACGTCGTCCATGCGGTGCGCGCCGTAGGCCTGCGCCAGAATGATGGTGGCGCCGGTGGAAAGGCCCACAAACAGGTTGACACAGAAGCTGGCGAGCGAGCCGGTGGCGCCGCCCACGGCGGCAAGCGCCCCCGCGCCCACAAACTGCCCCACGATTACGGCATCGGCCGTATTGTAAAGCTGCTGAAAAAACGTGCCGAATAAAATGGGGAAAAAGTAATAAAGCAGCTGCTTCCAGATAACGCCCTCGGTAATCTGTACCACCGCCTGCGCCCCGCCGCGCGGCCGAAGAGGCCTGAACCGTAATTTCATAAGCATACAAAACCTTTCTTCCTCAGCGAAGAGTGAAATGCCGAACGTCCGGCGCCCTGCGCTTGGCATGGAAAGCGGAACGCCCGGCGTCCGTGCTTTCGCCGGCCTCGCTTTGGGGAAACAGATCCTCCAAAAACGGCGCGAAACGGGCGTCGGCGCGAACGGCGTTTTCCGTTATGCCAAACGCCGCAATGCGCGCGCGGAACTCTCCGCACAAAAACGCGTGGTAGCTTTTGTCCGCGCGAAAGTGGTGCAGCACGCACAGCCCCTCCGCCTCTGCCGCCAAAAGCCGCTCATACAAATCGGGAATCGTTTCTTCCCGTATCACGGGCACGGGCGTTTTGCATACGCGCTCCGGCCGCCAGCCCGTTTGCCCGCACAGAAAGCCCTCCGCCGGCACGGCGTACAGCGCGCAGCCCCGCCCCGCATATACCGCGCGCAACGCGTCTGGCCGGCATTCCCACAATATGGGCCTGCCGTCCTCCTCATCCACCAGCACGTCAAAATCATCCTTCGGCGCGCCGAACAGCAGCGCGGTGACCGCGTTGTCAATAGCATATACATATGCCTCGCCATGTGTGGAAGCGCGCGGCGTTAATTCCTTCAGGCCCGCGACACAAGAAGCGTGGTACAGTATGCCGGAGTTTTTCTGTTCCATTTTAAAAATGCCTCCGTTCGGGCGTATGCGGCCCGGCTGTATGGGTATGGATATGAAGATAAGCGCCCGCTTTACAGGCCCGCTGCGGAAAGGAGATAAAAAACGGATTCCCCAAAACGGCGAAGGCCTTCCGGCTCACCAGCCCAGGTCGCGCAGAATATCCTGCCGCGTGCGGATGCCAAGGCGCGCCAGCTCCGCAATGCGCGCATCCGTCATGCGCGCGGCGAGGCCCGAGATGCTGAACGCCGCTTCGGCGCGCCCGCGCATGCCCGGCACGGCCAGCGCCACACAGCGGATGCCCAGCTCGTTTTCTTCGTTGTCCACGGCGTAGCCGTCGGCGCGCACGCGGCGCAGGCTTTCCACAAATGCGTCGAAGCCTGTGATGGTGTGCGGCGTCAGCGCGCGAATGCTGCTTTTTTTCCACACGCGCTCGGCGTCCGTATAGCTTTGCGTGGCAAGAATGGCCTTGCCCACGCCGGTGCAGTACATGGGAATGCGCAGCCCCACATGGCTGGACATGCGCATGCCGCCCGTGCCCGCGTCGGCCTTATAAACGTATACAATATCCGCACCGTCCTGCACCACCAGATGCACGGCTTCGTCCGCATCGCGGGAAAGGCGGTCCAGATGATAGCGTGCCACCGAGAGGATGTCCATATCGTTGACGACACCGCTGGAGAGCTCGAACATTTTTAGTGTCAGCCGGTAATGTGTGGTAACACTGTCCTGCACCGCGTATCCCAGCGATACAAGGCTGGCCAGCAGCCGGTGCGCTGTGCTTTTGGGCAGGCCGCTCTCGGCGCTTACCGCCTGCAGCGATGCGCCCTTAGGGTGCGCGCTGAGCACCTCGATGAGTGAGAAAATGCGCGCGACGCTCTGCACGCCGGAGCCCTTGTCATGTTCCACAGCGTTTTCCCCTCCCTTTCGGCGCGTTCCGTATCGTGAAACAGCGATCTCTTGGTATTGTATCGGATTTTTCCGGGAGATGCAAGCCCCCGCGGCGCAACATTGCAAATCTCCGCGTTTTATCTAAAAAAACGCAAGAAACGCATTGACAATCCGGCAATGTCGTTTATAATGTACGCAGATAGGAATTGGAATGGCATTCCGCATTGCGGAATCGAAGAGCCGCGCTCTGCGCGCGGAAAGGCAAACCGAGATCGACAACAAAAAGGAGCGAATTGCAATGAATGACGTGATCCAGAGAATTTACGAGATCGGAATCGTTCCGGTGATCGCCCTCGACGACGCGGAGAAGGCCGTGCCGCTTGCGAAGGCACTGGTAAAGGGCGGCCTGCCCGCGGCCGAGGTCACCTTCCGCACCGCGGCCGCCGAAGAGGCCATCCGGCGCATTGTGGCCGAGGTGCCCGAGATGCTGGTGGGCGCCGGCACGGTTCTCACCAAAGAACAGGCCGACCGCGCCATCGCCGCCGGTGTGAAGTTCATCGTCAGCCCGGGCTTCAACCCCGAGATCACGAAATATGTCATTGATAAGGGCATGCTGATGATGCCCGGCACCGCCACGCCCGGCGAGATGGAGCAGGCCATGAGTATGGGCCTCGACGTGGTAAAATTCTTCCCGGCCGAGCAGAACGGCGGCGTTGCCAAGCTGAAGGCTGTTGCCGGCCCGTATACAAATCTGCGCTGGATGCCCACAGGCGGCGTGAACGCCAAAAACCTGCTGGATTACCTCTCGTTCAAAAAGATCGTTGCCTGCGGCGGCACATGGATGGTGAAAAAGGATCTGATCGAGGCCGAAAAGTGGGACGAGATCGAGGCGCTTACGCGCGAGGCCGTGCAGACGATGCTGGGCTTCGAGGTAAAGCACATCGGCATCAACACCGAAAACGCCGAGGAGGCCATGAAGGCCGCAAAGCTGTTTGAGCTGATGTTCGGCTTCGACGTGGCAGAGGGCAACAGCAGCATCTTCTGCGGCAGCCGCTCGGTGGAGATTATGAAAAAGCAGTATCTGGGCAAAAACGGCCACATCGCCATCGGCACGAACACCCTGCCGCGCGCCATCGCCTATTTCAAAAACCGCGGCTATGAATTCATCGAGGAGACCGTCACCGAGAAGGCGGCCTATTTCAAGGACGAGATTGCGGGCTTTGCGGTGCATCTGGTGCAGAAATAAGAACGGAGAAAACGCCCGGGCAGCCCCGCAGCAGGAGCGTGTTTGCGCCGGCGGGGCGCGGGTGGCCGCACGGCCCTTCGCAAAAGAAGGGCCGAAGCGGAAAATCATGGATCAAAAGATGGGAGAAACGAACATTATGGCAAAAAAAGTTGTTACCTTTGGCGAGCTGATGATCCGTCTGCAGCCGTATCACTATGAGCGCTTTGTGCAGGCCGATCATCTGGAATTCACGTTCGGCGGCGGCGAGGCCAATGTGGCCGTAAGCCTTGCGAACTACGGGCTGGACGCGGCGTTTGTCACCAAGCTGCCGGCGCACGCCATCGGCCAGGCGGCCGTGAACAGCCTGCGCCGCTACGGCGTGGATACCACAAAGATCACGCGCGGCGGCGACCGTGTGGGCATCTATTTCAACGAGAAGGGCGCCTCGCAGCGCCCGAGCGTGTGCATCTACGACCGCGCGCATTCCGCCATTTCCGAGGCGACGACCGCCGATTTCGATTGGGACGCCATTTTTGAGGGCGTTGAATGGTTCCACTTCACGGGCATCACGCCGGCGTTGGGCGCGAACGTGGTGGAGATCTGCCGCGAGGCCTGCAAGGCCGCCAAGGCGCACGGCGTGAAGATCAGCTGCGATCTGAACTACCGCGGCAAGCTGTGGACGCGCGATGAAGCCCGCGCCGCAATGACGGATTTGTGCCAATACGTGGATGTGTGCATCTCGAACGAGGAGGACGCAAAGGACGTGTTCGGCATTGAGGCCGAGGCCACCGATATTACCGCCGGCGCGCTGAACAAAGAGGGCTACAAGAGCGTGGCCAAGCAGCTGGCCGACAAATTTAATTTCGAGATGGTGGCCATCACGCTGCGCGAGAGCAAATCCGCGTTCGACAACGATTGGAGCGCCATGCTTTACAATGTAAAAACGAATGAATACTGCTTCTCGAAGCTGTATCATCTGCACATCATCGACCGCATCGGCGGCGGCGACAGCTTCGGCGGCGGGCTCATCTACTCGCTGCTCTCCGGCAAGGATACGCAGGCGGCCGTGGAGTTTGCGGTGGCGGCCAGCGCGCTGAAGCATTCCATCGAGGGCGATTACAACTTTGTCACCGTTCCCGAGGTGGAAAAGCTGGCGGGCGGCGACGGTTCCGGACGCGTACAACGGTAATTAGCGCTTACCGTTTTCAAAGCCGTTTTGTACATAAAAGCGGCGCAATTTCTCACCTTCAACGCAAAAGGGCCGCCCCGGTGTGGGCGGCCCTTTTGCGTTGAAGAAGTCTTTGTAAGGGGCCGCGCCTTACGGCGGCGCCAAAACCGCCGAACCGAAGCCCGGCACGGGCAGAAAAGCGGGCGTTTGGCCCGCCCCCGCAGCCGCGCAAGAAAGCGCTGTTCCCGTGCGCGCTGCCTTTCGCGGCGGGAAAAAGCGAAAAAGGCAGCGGGATTTTTCCCAAATGGAGTTGCGGCCGGCGGGAATTGTGGTAGAATACAATCAGCGCGGCAGGAAGCGCGCCGGTTTACCGGCCGGATCTGAAATGAAATTGCCCGTGCGCCGCCCCTTTGGACGGCGCACGGAACGCACAGAAAGGAAGCGGCGAAGGATGAACGTATTTATTTCCAGCGATATTGAGGGAACCTGCGGTGTGGCCGCGTGGAGCGAAACCGAGCCGGGCAAAATCGGCGGCAACTATGAATATTTTTGCGCGCAGATGAGCCGCGAGGTGGCGGCGGCATGCCGGGGCGCGCTTGCGGCGGGCGCAGGACGCGTGCTTGTAAAGGACGCGCACGATTCCGCCCGCAACCTCGACCCCGCCGTTTTGCCCGAGGAGGTACAGCTCAACCGCGGCTGGTCGGGCGATGTGTACAGCATGATGAGCGGCATCCAGCGCGGCGATTGGGACGCGGCGGCCTTCACGGGCTACCATGCGGCGGCGGGCTGCGCCGGCAACCCGCTCTCGCACACGATGAACCCGCGCGTAGACTGCGTCGAGATCAACGGCGTGCGCGCCAGCGAATTTACAATCAACGCCTATATGGCCGGCTATCACCGCGTGCCGGTGTGCTTTGTTTCGGGAGACGCGGCGCTGTGCGAGGCGGCGCGCAAAATGATCCCGGACATCGCGGCGGTGCCTGTGAATAAGGGCGACGGCAATTCCGCCACCTGCCTGCACCCCGCACTGGCCGTGCGCCGCATTGAGCAGACGCTGCGCGAGCAGCTGGAGAGCGGCGCATATCGGCGCTGCATCGTGCCCATGCCGCCAAAATTCGAGATCGCTATTCGATACAAAGAGCACCGCGACGCCTACCGCAGTAGCTTTTACCCCGGCGTGGAGCAGGGGGACGAAAAGACGATCCGTTTTTCCTGCGTGGATTATTACGATGCGATGTGCCTGTTCCAGTTTGTGCTGTAGGCCGCGGAGAAAGCTTCCGGAGCCCCGGCGGGAGAAGCCCCCGGCCGAACCGCCCGGAGTACGGAGCCGGGAAGCGCTTTGCCCGGCGAGAAAAACGTTTATGGAAATACGGGAAGATACCGTTTATAACGAGGCGGAGATCCCGACGTTTTATGCCGGCGCCGGATGAACGAGCTGCACGGGCAGATCCGGGAGGCTGCGCGGCGTATCGGCATTCTCTGTGTGTGCTCGCGGCCCGCGGGCAGGGCCGCCCGCTCGGCCTTACGCCAGCGCAGGAATGCGGCTGCCGCGCTTTTTTGAGGGCGTAACGGCCCTTGTATACGCCGGCGCCGGCAATGCCGCATGGTGCAGCGCTGCGGTTTTGTTTTCTGCAAAACCGCTCTTTTTTACAACGCCATCGCCTCGCCAAAAAACGCCGCCGTGCGGGTGATCTTCTGCATCAGCGCATCGAACTGCGCGGGCGTCAGGCTCTGCGCGCCGTCGCTTTTGGCATGGGGCGGATCGTTGTGCACCTCGATCATCAGCCCGTCGGCGCCCGCCGCGATGGCGGCCAGCGCCAGCGGCTCTACCATCCACGCAATGCCCGCGGCATGGCTGGGATCCACCACCACGGGCAGATGTGTGCGGCTTTTCAGCATCGGCACGGCAGAGAGATCCAGCGTGTTGCGCATGCTGGTTTCAAACGTGCGGATGCCGCGCTCGCACAGGATCACATTTTCGTTGCCGCCCGCCATAATGTATTCGGCGCTCATCAAAAGCTCCTCGATGGTGCCGGAAAGCCCGCGCTTGAGCAGAACGGGCGTTTTTAAGCGGCCCAGCTCTTTTAAAAGCTCGAAATTCTGCATGTTCCGCGCGCCCACCTGAATGAGATCGACGTCCTCGAAGAGGGGAATGTGCTCGGTGTTCATCACCTCGGTAACGATGGGCAGCCCCGTGACGGCGCGCGCGCGGCGCAGCAGCTCCAGCCCCTCGGCACGCATGCCCTGAAAGGCGTAAGGCGACGTGCGCGGTTTAAACGCGCCGCCGCGCAGCAGCCCCGCGCCGCTTTTTTTTACGGCCTTTGCCACCTCGATGATCTGCGTCTCGCTCTCCACGCTGCAGGGCCCCGCCATTACGGCAAAATGCCCGCCGCCGATCTTGCGGCCTGCCGCGTCCACAACGGTGCGCGCGGGGTGGAATTTCAGGTTCGCCTTTTTGTACGGCTCGCTCACGCGCTTTACGTCCTCAACAAAATCGTTGGCGCGCACCCAATCAATATCGACGGCGGAGGTGTCCCCGATGAGGCCGATCAGATGTGTGTGCTCGCCCTCGGAGTTATGGATCTTCAGCCCCTGTGCCTCGAAGCTTGCGCACAGCGCGCGCACCTGCTCTGGCTTTGCGGTGTTTTTAAAGATGACGATCATGGCGTTTACCCCTCTCTGTTTTTGAAAAGGCCCCGGCTCCGCCCTGTTCTGCGCAAAAAAGAATTTGCGCGAAACAGGCTTTACGCAAAAAAACGGCCGGCAGCGCTCTGCGCTGCCGGCCGCCGGTTTTTGCAAAATTCACTTTGCACCGCGCGCCGCCTTACAGCAAACAGAGCCATTACCCGAGCGGTAATAGCCAAAATAAAAATATGCGGCTGCAAACGGCGTGCGATTCATTCAAAAAGCCCTCCGGCACTTTATTTGCTGTTAGTATACGCGCTTTTGCCGCGCTTGTCAAGCGCGGGGCGCGGCTGAACGCGCGAAAAAAAGCCGAAGAAAGCACCGCGGCTCGCCGGCCGGAGGCAAAGGACAGCGGCAGGCAAAAAGCCCGCTAAGCTTCCTCCAGCGAAAACACCCGCGCGCGCAGCAGTGCCGCGTCGCCGGGCTCGTGCGTGATGCACAGCAGCGCGCGGTGTGCGCAGGCTTGCGCGATATACGCGGCGGCGGCGCGGCGCGCCTCGGCGTCAAGGCCGGTGAACGGCTCGTCCAGCAGCACCGCGTCGGCCGGGGCCAGCAGCGCACGCAGCAGCGCCGTGCGGCGCTGCTGCCCGCCGGAGAGCGCCAGCGCTTTTTTCTGCATCTCCTGCCGCGTCAGGCCCACGGCGGCAAACGCTCCGGCCAGCGCGGCGCCGTCCGGCATGGCAGACGCGGGGCACACAAAGCGCACGTTATCTGCCGCCGAGAGGTGTTCGATCAGGCGGTTTTCCTGAAATACGGCCGAAAAGCGCACGCCCTCGCGCACCAGCACCGCGCCGGAATCGGGCCGTTCCAGACCCAGCATCAGGCGCAGCAGCGTTGTTTTGCCAATGCCCGAGCGCCCTGTTACGCACACCGGCGCGCCGCAGGTGAGCGCCAGCGATACGCCGCGCAGCACCGGCGCGCCGCCGTAGCATTTGCAAACGTTTTGCAGCTCGAGCAAAACCCTGCCTTCGGCCTCATTCATGCGCCGCACCTCCCATCAGCCGCCGCTCCGCGCATTGCAGCAGCCGCAGAAACAGCCGCTCAAACGCAAGGCTCAGCAGCACGATTATCGCCGTCCACGCCAGCAGCTCGTCGGTTGCGAACAGCAGCTTTGCGTTGTACAGCGCCTCGCCGATGCTGCCGCCGCTGATGCCGATCACCTCGGCGGCGACGCCGCTTTTCCAGCAGAGGCCCAGTCCCACCGCGCAGGCGGAGCGAAAATAGGGCAGCACGGCCGGCGCGTACAGCGCGCGCATGCGCCGCCAAAGCGGCACGCGGAACACGGCCGCCATCTCCAGCAGCGTTTCGTCTGCCGCGCGGATGCCCGCCAGTACATTTTCGTACACGACGGGCAGCACCATCAGAAAGCTGATGAACACCGAAAGGCCGCCCGTGCCGCGCAGCCACAGCAGCGCAAGAATGATGAAGCTTGCCACGGGAACGGTGCGGATGGCCAGCATCGGCGGGCGCAGCAGCGCCTCGGCCCAGCGGGATGCCGCCGCGCACACGCCAAAAAATGCGCCCGCGGCCAGCGCCAGTACAAACCCGCCGATGATGCGCGCCGCGCTGAACGCCGCGCGCTGCCAAAACGCCGCCGTGGGCAGCAGCCGCAGCAGCGCGCGGCATACCTCGACGGGAGACGCCAGCAGCAGCCGCTGGCCGATGCACAGGCTGGCGGCCTGCCACACGCACAGCCAAAAGCCGGCGGCCAGCAGCGCGGCCCAGCGGGAAACGCCCCCCGGCCTGTTTGCCGGGTGCGGTGTTTTGGGCATCGGGCGCGTTCCCGATGCGGTGTACGGCGCAAACGGCGCTCTGCCTTTTTCGGGCGCTTCGCACTTTGTGACGGGCGCGCCGTCTGTCTTGCCAAGGCCGCCGCTGTCGCCGGGCAAAGCGTTTTGCGCACGCCCAATCATGTTACGCGCCATAATAGAACGCATCGTCCGGCAGTACGCCGCCCACGGACTGCGGATCCTGCTCGAACAGCACCTGCAAATAGCCGCCGATCTTTTCCTTCATCGGCGCACCGTCGAGGAAGGTGATATTGCACGCGGGCAACGCCCTGCGGGCGACCTCCTCCTTGGGCACGATCCCGTAATGGACGGCCAGCGCGGCCGCGGTGTCCGTATTGGCGTTCACAAATTCGGTGCTGGCCTTGTAATCCTCCAAAAATTCGCGCAGCGCGTCCGGGTTTTGCTCGGCAAATTCGCGCCGTACCACCACAACGCCCGTCACCAGCGCGGAATCGGGCGAGACGCGATCCCATTCCTCCGTCAGATCCAGCGCTACGCGCAGGTTTTCCATCTGCATCTGCGCGGTGGTCACATAGGGCTGCGGCAGCATCGCCACGGGCCAGCCGTCGGAAAGCTGCATCGCGGCCAGCACCTCGGTGGCCTCGCTCATAAATTCCACCGTCACGTCCTCGCCGGGGGTTAGGCCGTTCTGCCTTAGCACGTAATTCAGCGCGAATTCGGGCGTGGTGCCCTTGCCGGTGGTATAGATGGTGGCGCCCGCAAGATCGGCCACGCTTTTAATTTCGTCCGATGTGGCAACAATGTACAGAACGCCCAGTGTGTTGATGGCCGCCACCTCGATGGCGCCCTCTGTTTTGTTGTAGAGCACGCTCGCAAGATTGCAGGGCACCAGCGCAATGTCGATCTGCCCCTGCAAAAGCTGGGGCGCGATCTCGTCTGCGGTTCCATGAACCGCCACCTGATAGTCGTGGCGCGCGCGGCCGTTTTCCGCATCGTCCATCAGGCCCATCAGGCCCAGCGTGGTGGGGCCCTTCAGGCTGGCAATGCGAAAGGCGGTGCGCGCGGCGGGCGTTTCCGCAGGCGCGGGGGCGGGCGAAGAAGCGCTCTGCGGCGCAGAAAAAGCTTCCGGTGCCGGGGCGGAAGATGCGGCAGAGGGCACGTCGGAGGATGTGCCGGGGGCCTCCGGCGCAGACGCGGGCGCGCCGCATCCCGCGAGCAGGCCGAGCATCAGTGCGGCCGAAAGCAGCAGAGAGAACATTTTCTGGAGTTTCATTGTTTTCATCCTTTCCGGGTAAATTTCCAAAGGGTGCTTGCAGTCCACGCCTAATTTTACTATAATAAAAACAGAAATACAGTTGCCGCGGCAACAGAGCGGCGAGATCAAAAAAGCGAAGCGGCAGCAAAAAGGAGCGATCCCAAAACGGAACAGGGCGAAAAAGCAAAAAGGGGCGATCCCAAAACGGAACAGGGCGAAAAAACAGAAAGAGGTGATCCCAAAAGCAGCGGGATGAAAGGCGAAGCAGAGGCCTTGCAGCGCTGCAGCCTGTTCGCGGGGCTTTCTGCCGGGCAGATCGGCGCGCTGCTGGAAGAATGGCAGCCCGTGCGGCGGCGCTACGCCCGGGGCGAGACGCTGCTGCTGGCCGGGTACGAAACGCACGAGCTGGGCATTGTGCTGGAGGGGGAGATCGAGGCCGGCAAGCACACGGCGGACGGCACGCCGCTCACGCTCACCCGCATGGGGCCGGGCGGCTTGTTTGCGGATATCCTTGCGGGCAGCCGGGACGCAAAGAGCCCCGTGACCGTGACGGCCGCAACGCCGGCGACGGCTCTGCTGCTGCCATATCGCCGCCTGCTGCGCCCGGGCGCGGCGCTGGACGCGGTGCACGCGGCGGTGCTGCAAAACCTGATCGCCGCCATCGCGGGCAAATATTTTGCGCTGGACCGGCGTGTAGAGCTGCTGATGCTGCGCTCGGTGCGGGAAAAGATCCTGCACTATCTGCACACCGAGGCCGAGCGCCTGCCAAACGGCACACTGTGCACGCCGTATACGCGCGCGGGGCTGGCAGCTTATCTGGGCTGCGAACGCAGCGCGCTGTGCCGCGAGCTTTCGCGCATGCGGCGCGACGGGCTTGTGCAGGCGGAGGGCCGATCGTTCCGGCTTTTAACGGAAGGGGAAAGGGCCGCCCCGGCGCAGCCGGCGGGGAGGGCGACGATCCCGGCCGCAGCCCCGGCGCGGGGGCAGGCCGGCCGGCCAAAACAGGAGGAGCGGCCGCAGCAGACAAGACAATGCGGAGCCGGCCGCTTCGGGCCGGGCGAAAAAATTGCGGAAAGGCAGGCAGGCGATGGAATGTAAGCATTCGCAAAACGTAACGCAGCGCCTGGCACGCATTGCGGGGCAGGTGAACGGCATCCGTGAGATGGTGGAGGAGGGGCGGCCCTGCGAAGAGGTGCTGGTGCAGCTTTCCAGCGCGTCCCGCGCGCTGACACAGGCCGCGCGCCTGGTGATGACCGAGCATCTGGAGCACTGTGTGGCCGAGGGCTTTGCCACCGGCGACGAGGCGGCCGTGATCGAAAATCTTGCCAAGGCGCTGGAGCAGTTCGCAAAGATGAAATAGAGCCGACAACGCCGCGGGCGCGCCCAAACGCCAGCCAAGCGGAGCGGGAGGCTCTTGCCAAAACAATAAAATAAATCGAAAGAATAAAACGAATTGGGGGAGCGACATGGATTATTACAAGGAGGCCCTGCGCCTGCACGCGCAGCACAGGGGCAAGCTGGAGATTGTGAGCAAGGTGCCGGTAAAAACGCGGGATCAGCTTTCCACGGCCTATACGCCGGGGGTGGCCGAGCCCTGCCGGGAGATCTGCAGGGATCCGGCGGCGGCGTATACCTACACGGCGAAGGGCAATCTGGTGGCTGTGGTGACGAACGGCACGGCGGTGCTGGGCCTTGGCGATATCGGCGCGGCAGCCGCCATGCCCGTAATGGAGGGCAAGGCCGTGCTGTTTAAGGAATTCGGCGGCGTGGATGCCGTGCCGATCTGCCTGGACACCAAAGACCCCGAAAAGATAATCGAGGCCGTGCGGCTGATGGCGCCCTCGTTCGGCGGCGTCAATTTGGAGGATATTGCCTCGCCCGCGTGCTTTGCCATTGAAGAGACGCTGGAAAAAGAGCTGGAGATCCCCGTGTTTCACGACGACCAGCACGGCACGGCCATCACGGTAACGGCGGCGCTGCTCAGCGCACTGCGGCTGGTGCAAAAGCAGCTGCCCGATGTGCGCATCGTGCTCAGCGGCCCGGGCGCGGCCGGCACGGCCATCATCAAAATGCTGCTGGAGGCAGGCGCTCGCGATATCATCGCCTGCGACGAAAACGGCATTCTCTACAAAGACCGCGGCGTCGGCATCGCCGACCACAAGGCGATGCTGTGCGGCATCACGAACCGGGCGGATATGCGCGGCACGCTGGCCGACGCCGTAAAGGGAGCGGACGTGTTCATCGGCGTATCCGTCGGCGGCGCGCTGAAGCCCGAAATGGCAAAAACCATGGCAAAGGATGCGATCGTGTTTGCAATGGCGAACCCCACGCCCGAGATCACACCGGAAGAGGCCAAAGCGGCGGGCGTGCGCGTGGTGGGCACGGGCCGCAGCGATTACCCGAACCAGATCAACAATGTGCTGGCGTTCCCGGGCGTATTTAAAGGCGCGCTTTCGGTGCGCGCGCGGGATATCAACGGCGCGATGAAGGTGGCTGCCGCAAAGGCCATTGCCGGCCTTGTCAGCGACGCCGAACGCAGAGAGGACTATATCATTCCCGGCGTGTTCGACGCGCGTGTGGCCGACGCCGTGGCCCATGCCGTGGCAGACGCCGCGCGCGAAACGGGGGTGGCGCGGCTGTGAAGGAGCTTGGGGCAGAGCGCATTGCCGAGGCTGTGCGCGCTTTGTGTGTGCCCGCGAATCGCACGCTGCCGCCGGACGTGGAAAACGCCGTGCGCGCCGCGCACGAAGCCGAGCCGTGGCCGCTGGCAAAAGCAACGTTGGGCACGCTGTGCCGCAATTTGGATGCGGCACGCGAAACCGGCCTGCCCATTTGCCAGGATACGGGCATGGCGTGCGTGTTCATCGAGCTGGGGCAGGAGGTGCACATCACGGGCGGCGCGCTGGAGGATGCCGTAAACGAGGGCATCCGGCGCGGCTATACCGAAGGATATCTGCGCAAATCCGTGGTGGCCGATCCCATCCGGCGCGGCAACACGGGCGACAATACGCCCGCCGTCATCACGGTGCGCGTCGTGCCGGGCGAGCAGCTGCGCATTACGCTTGCGCCGAAGGGCTTCGGCAGCGAAAACATGAGCCGCCTTGCAATGCTGAAGCCCAGCGACGGCGAGGAGGGCGTGCGTGCGTTTGTGCTGGATACCGTGCGCCGCGCGGGGCCAAACCCCTGCCCGCCCGTTGTGGTGGGCGTGGGCATTGGCGGCACGTTCGACCGTGTGGCGCTTTTGGCCAAGCGCGCGCTGCTGCGCCCGCTCGGCAGCTGCCACCCAGACCCATATTACGCAAAAATGGAACAGGAGCTGCTGTGCGAAATAAATATGCTCGGCATCGGGCCGCAGGGCTTTGGCGGGCAGACGACGGCGCTGGGCGTGCAGATCGAAACGTTCCCCACGCATATTGCCGGGCTGCCGGTGGCTGTGAATATCAGCTGCCATGTTACACGTCACGCGGAGGTGGTTTTGTAATGGAATACCGTTTGCAGACACCCCTGACAAAAACGGATGCGGCAAAGCTTCGCGCGGGCGATACCGTGCTGCTCTCGGGTACGGTGTACACCGCGCGGGACGCCGCGCACAAACGCCTGTGCGCGCTGGCCGACGCGGGTGAGGCGCTGCCCGTGGACGTGCGGGGCGCCGTGATCTATTACGCCGGCCCCACGCCCGCGCGCCCGGGCGAGGTAATCGGCTCGGTGGGCCCCACCACGAGCGGGCGCATGGACGCCTACGCGCCCGCGCTGCTGCGCATGGATCTTGCCGGCATGATCGGCAAGGGTGCGCGCAGCGAGGCCGTTGTGGCCGCCATGCGGGAGAGCGGCGCGGTGTATTTCGCCGCCATCGGCGGCGCGGGCGCGCTGATCGCCTCCTGCGTGGAGCGCGCTGAGCTGATCTGCTGGCCCGAGCTTGGCAGCGAGGCCGTGCGCCGCCTGACCGTGCGCGAGCTGCCGCTGATTGTTGCCATCGACAGCACGGGCGCGGATCTGTACAAAACCGGGCCGGCGGCGTACCGCAAAGCGGCGCAGGGGTAAAAGCACGGAATGCGGGGAGGGATCCCCAATGCGGAATTTGTGCGCGGTACGGCGGCCCCGCCGCTGCTTTTCCAATCGCTGCACACGGTGTGGCGATGGGAACGGATTATCGGAAAAGCCGCCTGCCCAACGCGCAGGGCAGGCGGCTTTGTTATGAAAAGAGCAGAGCTTTCGGGCTTTTGCAGGGATCATTTCCCCGCGATGGAAAGCCCCTTCACCAGTACGCCGGGGCTGACAAAGGCCGTAGGGCCAAGGCCCGTTGGCGGCATGGGCTCATCCGCCACGGCAACGATATCCTGCAAAAGCGTAAAGAAATTGCCTGCCACGGTAAACGAGCGCACGGGGGCCGTCTTTTTGCCGCCCTCGATCAAAAATCCGCCGCTCTGCAAAGAAAAATCGCCGCTGATGGGGTTTGCGCCGGCGTGCAGACCGCCCAGGGAATCAATATAAACGCCGTCCCCGGCCTTTTGCAGCAGCGCCTCCTCGCTGTACGCGCCGGCTTCGAGCCGAAGTGTAAACGGACGCACGCCGATCTTATCGGCATAGCTTTGCCTTGCGGCGTTGCCCGTTGTGGCTTTGCCCATGGCGGCCGCGGAGGAAAGATCATAAAGCAGTGTTTTCAGCACGCCGTGTTCGATCACGTTTTTCTCATACGTCGGCGTGCCCTCGGCGTCAAACGGCATGGGCATTGCGCTGTCTTTATAAAAGGGGTCGTCGATCAGCGTTACGGCATCGGATGCGATGGCGCCGCCCTCCTTATCCTTCAAAAGCGAAAGCCCCTTCCGGACGTTTTCGACCGAGAAAACGCCCGCGTATGTGCGCAGAAGATCCGCCATGGCGCGCGGGGAAAATACAACGGGCATTGTGCCTGAGGGCGGCGTTCCGGCGCCGAGCTTTGCCCGCGCGTTGCCCGCGGCCTTTGCGGCAAGCGCCGAAAGAGGGATGCTCTCCGGTGTGCCGCTGCGCTGCTCATAAGCGCTGCTTTTCTCTTTTCCGTCCGTGACAACGGCCATCATCATAAGCGCCGTCACCGCGTTTTCGCAGCGGACGGAAAGCCCGCGCGAATTGGTGACGGCGATCGTCTCACGCAGCGCGTATACGTCCGAACCGCAGCCGTCGATAACACCCGCCTGGGCGTAAAGCGCATCCTGCCCCGCGAGCGCAAGCTTTCGCAGCGCGCCGGCTTCGGGCAGCGACAGATCCCGCCGGGGCATTGTCCGGTAGCTTTGGCCGCCTGCGGCAAGAAACTCCGGCTCGTCCTTTTCGATCACTGCGGCGTTTTCGGCGGCGCGGCGCACAAGGGCGCGGGCGCTCTCCTGCGTAAGAGCCTGCGTGGACGCATAGCCCATATGCCCCTCTGCCATGCAGCGCAGGCTGACGCCGCCCTCGCTCGCATCGGAAAATTCGTTCACCTCATGGCCGAATACGGAAACGCGGGTGAGATCTTCTCTTTGATAATAAAGCTCATAGAGTTCGATACCGCACGCGGCGGCCTCCTCGGCAACAATCTGCCGGAATGCTTCAAATTCCATGTGTCTGCCTCCTTACCTGCCGCCCACGGTGATGGACGAAACGCGGATGAGCGGCTGCCCCACATTGGTGGGGATGGAGCCGCTGGACGAGCCGCACATGCCCTGTCCCATCGAAAGGCCGCTGCCGACCATATCAATCTTTTGAATGATCTCGGAGCCCCTCCCCACAAGGCTTGCGCCGCGCACCGGCTCGCAGATCCTGCCGCCGCGGATCATATATCCCTCGTTGACCGCAAAGTTGAATTCGCCCGTTACCGGGTTCACCGAGCCGCCGCCCATTTCCTTTGCGTACAGGCCGTATTCGATCGAGCCGAAGATATCCTCATCGGCATCGGAGCCCGCGGCGATGTAGGTATTCGTCATGCGGGAGGTGGGCATAAAGGAATAGCTCTGCCGGCGCGCGGAGCCGGTGGGAGCCATTTTCATGCGGCGGGCGTTAAACTTATCAATCATGTACGATTTCAGCACGCCGTTTTCAATGAGCACATTGCGCTGCGCGGGCGTGCCCTCGTCGTCGATGTTCACAGACCCCCACGCGCCCGCAAGGGTGCCGTCATCAATGGCCGTTACCTTTTCGTGCGCGATTTTTTCGCCCAGCTTGCCGCAGAACTGCGAATTGCCATATGCAACGCTTGTCGCCTCCAGCGAATGGCCGCATGCCTCGTGGAAGATAACGCCGCCAAAGCCGCTGCCGATGGCAACGGGCATTTCGCCGGCGGGGCAGTAGCCCGCGCCTGCCATCGTAACGGCCTGGCGCGCCGCACGCAGGCCGGTCTCGCGCGGATCGACCGTTTCAAACAGCTCCATGCCAACGCGCGCGCCGGGGCCGCAGTAGCCCGTCTGCGTTTCGCCGTTTACCTCGGCGACGGCGCGCACCGTAAGGCGTGTGCGGATCTGCCTGTCCTGTGTGTACAGGCCCTCGCTTGTGGCGATCAGGATGCGGTGATCGACATCCGCGACAGCGCCCGTCACCTGCCGAACGGCATCGTGATACCCGGACGCCGCGCCGCAGGCATCCTTCAAAATGCACACCTTGTCGGCATTCGCGGCGCCTGTCGGTACAACGCGCACGGGGTGCTTATCGCCGAACAAACGTTCCCGCAGCACGATGCTGATGCCTGCGCTGCCCTCGCCCAAAGCGGCGGCGGCACGCTCGGCACAGCGCAGCAGCCCTGCTTCGCTGGTATCGACCGTGCTTGCCATCACGCAGCGCAGATCCCTGAACACGCGCACGGCCGCGCCCGCAATCTCGGCATCCTGCACCGAATCGACTTTTGCGCCCACAAGGTTCACGGCCTGGTCGAGCGTGCGTTCACAAAACAGCTCGGCGTAATCCGCGCCCGTAGAGGCGGCTTTTGCGAGCACCCGCTCGCAGATCTCTTTTGTGATCATACGGCTTCTCCTGTTGCAATAAATTCGGGGAATTTCCCGTTTGCTTGCCCCTAAAAAAGTATAGCAGTTTTGAGTGGGGGACGCAAGGGGGCGGGGAAGCGGGGCGCCCAGAGAAAAACCCACTCGCAGGATGCCGCTGCGCTTCCCCTTTGGGGCGGCGCGGCGGTATCGTTCTTTTTCCTTCCTGCGCATGCCCGACATGCGCCGCGATCCGCGTGATAACAAATGCTTGACATGCGCCGCGATCTGCATTATAATTGTTAGCACCCGAATAGTTAGCACCAGAACAGTAAGCGTCCGAACAAAAAACGGGCATTTGAACAGGAACCGAAAGAGACAGGAGCTGCAAAGGAATGGAAAGGAAACACGAGAGGCATGTGGGCAGAGAGATCCACCGGCTATCCCATTTGTTCAAGCGTGCGCTGGACGAGGGGGCGCCGCCGGAAATGACGGGTACGCAGGGCCGCATCATCGGCTTTTTGTGGCACAACGCAGAGCGCGAGATGTTCCAGCGCGATATCGAGGCCGAATTCGGCATCCGCCGTTCCACCGCCACAGGCATTTTGCAGCTGATGGAAAAAAACGGCTTTTTGCGGCGCGAGCCCGTGGCGTATGACGCGCGGCTGAAAAAGCTGGTACTCACGCCGAAGGCGGCCGCGCTGCACGAGTGCATTGCGGCGCGCATTCGCGCCGTGGAATCGCAGGCGGTGCGGGGCGTCGATGCCGGGCAGCTAAAGATCTTTTTTTCGGTGCTCGATCAGGTGCGGGAGAATTTGGAAGAATAGACGAAGACGGCGCCTGCGGTGTGATCTTCGCTGTCGGGGCGTGCGGCAAATACGGGGCAGGCCCGTTTTGCACCGCGCGCGGCGGGGCGCACCGGCGCCGTTTGGGTACGAAGGAGGGCTTTTATGCTGAAAACACTTTTGGCCGAGGTCAAACAGTACAAAAAGGCGTCCGTTTTAACGCCGATCTTCATGACAGGCGAGGTGATCATGGAGATCGCGATCCCCATGATGATGGCGCGGCTGATCGACAACGGCGTGGACAAGGGCGATTTTCGCGCCGTGTGCATTACGGGCGGCATCATGGCGGCCATGGCGTTCGTCTCGCTGGCGTGCGGCGTGCTCTCGGGCAAATACGGCGCGCTGGCCTCCAGCGGCTTTGCGCACAATCTGCGGCAGGCGATGTTCCGCAACATCCAGACGTTTTCGTTCGCGAATCTGGATAAGTATTCCACCGCCGGCCTTGTCACGCGCATGACAACGGATGTGACGAACGTGCAGAACGCGTATCAGATGATCCTGCGCATGTGCATCCGCGCGCCGATGATGCTGGTGTGCGCCATGGCGGCCGCGATGTTCATCAGCCTGCGCATGTCGATGATCTTTGTGGCAGCGCTTGTGCTGTTGGGCATAGCGCTGTTTTTCATCACAACGCATGCGCACCCGATCTTTAATCAGGTGTTCCATAAATACGACGATCTGAACGCCAGCGTACAGGAAAACGTAAACGCCATCCGCGTGGTGAAGGCGTATGTGCGCGAAGCGCACGAGACGGAAAAATTCCACAGCGCAAACGACAGCCTGTACTGGCTGTTTATCCGCGCGGAAAAGCTCATCACGCTGAACGCCCCCGCCATGCAGTTTACCATGTACGGCTGCATTCTGGCCATCTCGTGGCTGGGCGCGCACATGATCTCGGCCGGCTCGCTCACCACGGGCAATCTGATGAGCCTGTTCACCTACGTGATGAACATTCTGATGAGCCTGATGATGCTCTCGATGATTTTTGTAATGATAACGATGTCGCGCGCTTCGGCGGAGCGCATTGCCGAGGTGCTGGAGGAAAAGGCCGACCTCGTCTCGCCGGCCGCCGCGCGGCAAACCGTTGCCGACGGCAGCGTCGATTTCGAGCGGGTGTCGTTCGCCTATGGGGCGGGCAAGCCCGTGCTGCAAAGCATCGATCTGCACATCCGCCCGGGCGAGACGGTGGGCATCATCGGCGGTACGGGCAGCGCAAAAACAAGCCTTGTGCAGCTCATCCCACGCCTGTACGACGTTACCGACGGCACGGTGCGCGTGGGCGGCACGGATGTGCGGGAGTACGAGCTGGACGCTTTGCGCGGCGCGGTGGCGATGGTGCTGCAAAAGAACGTGCTGTTCAGCGGCACCGTCAAAGAAAATCTGCGCTGGGGCAACAAGAACGCTTCAGACGAGGAACTGGTGCATGCGTGCCGGCTGGCGCAGGCCGATGAATTTATCCGCACGCTGCCGGAGGGCTATGATACCTACATCGAGCAGGGCGGCACGAACGTTTCCGGCGGGCAAAAGCAGCGGCTCTGCATTGCCCGCGCGCTGATAAAAAAGCCGAAGATCCTGATTTTGGACGATTCTACAAGCGCCGTCGATACGCACACCGACGCGCTCATCCGCGACGCGTTTGCCGAAGAGCTGCCCGAAACGACAAAGCTGATCATTGCGCAGCGCGTTTCGTCGGTGCAGAATGCGGATAAAATCCTTGTGCTGGACGAAGGGCGCATCGCGGCGTTCGGCACGCACGAGGAGCTGCTGCAAACCAGCGAAATTTACAGGGACGTGTACAAATCCCAGCAGAAAGGAGCCGACGACGATGCCGCCGCGCGGAGGGCCTAACAGAAGAATGACGGGGCCGAGGCCAAAGGTAGAAAACCCCGGCAAAATACTGGCGCGGCTGTTTGCCATTGTGCTGCGCCGCTACAAATGGCATTGCCTGCTGGTGCTGGCGTGCATCGCCGGCAGCACGGCGGCCACGGTATCGAGCAACCTTTTTATAAAAACGCTCATCGACCAGTACATCCTGCCCTGCCTAAGGGAGGGCGGCGCGGCCGATTTCGGCCCGCTGCTGGCGGTGCTGGCAAAAATGGCATGCATTTTCCTGGGCGGCGTGGTGTGCACGTTTTTGCAAAACCGCGTAATGATCTACGTTTCGCAGGGGACAATGCGCGATATCCGCGACCGGCTGTTCCGCCATATGCAAAGCCTGCCGCTGCGCTACTTTGATACGCATGCGCACGGCGATATCATGAGCGTTTATACCAACGATATCGATACGCTGCGCCAGATGATCAGCCAGAGTATGCCGAACCTTGTTTCTTCGGCGGTAACGGTGGCGAGCGTGTTATGCTCAATGCTCGTGCTGAACGTGCCGCTCACGGCGCTGACGGCAGCGATGGTGGCGGTGATGCTGGCGGTAACCAAAAAGCTGACGGCGATTTCGGGCGCGCACTTTGTGGCGCAGCAGCGCAGCCTGGGCGCGGTGAACGGCTACATTGAAGAGATGATGGAGGGCCAGAAGGTGGTAAAGGTGTTTTGCCGCGAAGCGGAAAACACCGCGCGCTTTAACGCGCTGAACGACGAGCTGTTCCACAGCGCCTACAACGCCAACCGCCTTGCGAATATCCTGATGCCCGTGATGGGCAACCTCGGCAACATCAGCTATTCGCTCACGGCCATTGCGGGCTCGCTGCTTGCCATCTTTGGCGTCGGCGGCTTTACGCTGGGCGGGCTTGCCTCGTTTTTGCAGTTCAACAAAAGCTTTAATCAACCGGTTTCGCAGATCTCGCAGCAGTTCAATTCCATCATTATGGCGCTGGCCGGCGCGCAGCGTATATTTGCAATGATGGACGAAACGCCCGAAACCGACGCGGGCTATGTGGAGCTGGTGAACGCCGAAACGCGGCCGGACGGCACGCTCGCCGAATGCGCGCGGCGCACCGGCGTCTGGGCGTGGAAGCATTACCACAAGGCCGAGAACACCACCACCTATCAGCCGCTCGAGGGCGGGGTGGTGTTCGACGACGTGGATTTCGGCTATGTGCCCGAAAAGCTCGTGCTGCACAACGTGAGCCTGTTCGCAAGGCCGGGGCAGAAGATCGCCTTTGTGGGTTCCACAGGCGCGGGCAAAACAACCATTACCAACCTCATCAATCGCTTTTACGATCTTGCCGACGGCAAAATCCGCTACGACGGCATCAATATCAACAAGATCAAAAAGGCCGATCTGCGCCGCAGCTTGGGCATTGTCCTGCAGGATACGCATCTGTTTACCGGTACGGTAGCCGACAACATCCGCTACGGCAAGCTGGACGCCGCGCACGAGGAGGTTGTGGCCGCCGCAAAGCTGGCGAACGCGCACTATTTTATCGAGCATCTGCCGCAGGGTTATGATACCATGCTTACGGGCGACGGCGCAAACCTCTCGCAGGGGCAGCGCCAGCTGCTGGCCATTGCCCGCGCGGCCGTGGCCGACCCGCCCGTGCTGATTCTGGACGAGGCCACCAGCAGCATTGATACGCGCACCGAGCGCATCGTGCAGGAGGGGATGGACCGGCTGATGCGCGGCCGCACGGTATTTGTGATCGCGCACCGCCTTTCCACCGTGCGCAATTCCGATTGCATCATGGTGCTCGAACAGGGCCGCATCATCGAGCGCGGCACACACGAGGAGCTGATCGGCCAGCGCGGAAAATATTACCAGCTGTATACGGGCAAATTCGAGCTTTCGTAATACGCCCCGCACGGCAAAAGCCATGGCCTGCTTTGCAAAACAGCCTTTTCCGCACGCTTTGCGCGGAAAAGGCTGTTTTTGTTTCGTATCCAAATTGTGAGAAATGTGTAAAACTCGGTAAAATTACCGCAAAACCTGTTGCGAAGCAAAAAAATGTCTGGTATAATACAGGATGGATATTTATCGTGCGAAGCTCTGCCAAAAAACAGACGCGGGAGGGGCCGGTATGAAAAAATACAGGGGAACAGCGCGCAGGCTGGCGTGCCTGCTGCTGGCATTTGTGCTGGGAGCGGCACTGCTGCCGCTTGGGCCGATGCAGACGGCCTGGGCGGACGATGCCGCCGGGCAGCCGGACGGGGGCGCGTCGCAAAACGGCGGCAATACGCCCGCCGCGGCAGACGCGCCGGCAGACCCTTCCGCCCCGGCGGCATCCGATGTGCCGACGCGGAGCGCGGAGCCTGTGGCGAACGTTGTTATCTTTGCGCGGCTTGCGGGCGACGCGAATGACGATTTTAACCGGGCGGGCAGCTGGGATGCCCTCCGCCGCCAGTATACAGACGGCGAGGATTCGCTTGCGGGCTATCTTTACGCCGTATCGGGCGGGCGCATGCGGCTGGAAAATATTTTCCCGCAGGTGAACGCGAACGGGAAAATCGAGGTGCTGCAGCTTGCCGAAAGCAGCTATCCGGACAATGCGGCGCTGGTGGGCGAGGTGGCGCGCGCGCTGGCCGGCGCGCAGCCGGGCGACGCGCTGTATTTAAGCCCGGATACATACACGCTGGACAACCTGCGCGACGGCGTGCTGGATAATCTGACGATCGTGCTGCAGGGCGCCTCCCTCGGCAGCCGCAGCGATGCGTTTGCCGGGCGCTATACAGGGGAGGAAACGCTGCCCGGCGAAATACAGGTTTCGCGCTATAACGCGCTGCCCTCGCGCGCGCTTATTGATTGGACGCGGGAGGACGGCGTGCAGGTGAAGGGCGGCCAAAGCGGCCGGGGCGTGCTGGCCAACGGCCTTTTGCATACATTGGGTCTGCCCAACCAGAACTGGCACGACCGCAGCGGCGTGCCGGTGGGCGCATGGGACGTAATGGGAACGGCGGCCTATGTGCCGCAGTATCCGCTGGGATACCAGCGCAGGCAGCTTGGCTGGCTGGACGAGAGCGAGGTGCGCACGGCCTCTGAAAGCGGCGATTATACGCTGTCTGCCGTGGACGGGGCGGGCGGCGTGAAGCTGCTGCTGATTGAAACGCCCCGCGCGGGCGGCTCCGGCGAGGTGATCTGTCTGGAATACCGCGAAAAGGCGTCGGGCGATGCGTTCGAGAACGGCATTTATTCCAGCGGCCTCATCGCGTACCGTGCAAGGCAAAATGGGCAGACGGCACTTTCCAATGAATTTTATGTCTACCGCCCGGGCGTTACCACGCCGAACGGCGCGGACGATCTGAACGAAAACGGCCGCAACCGCGTGGAAAACGCCGCTCTTACAGAGGACGGCGCGGCCTACGGCAGCACCGATCTTTCGGCCGATTTCCGGCAGGATACGCTGTATTATTCCAATGGGGCCAACAGCGGCGTGCGCCTCAGCGGGCTGCGGTTTTCGGCGCAGGAGCACACCGTAACGTTCCACATCGACATCGCCGCCGCGGAAGGTGCGAACGGCGCGGACAGCGGCGCGAACGACCCCGCCGCGAACGGCGCGGGCAGCACGGATGGCGCGGACAGCGGCGCGAACGGCCCCGCCGCGAACGGCGCGGACAGCACGGATGGCGCGGACGATGCAAACGGCACAAACGGCCCCGCCGCGAACGGCGCGGACAGCACGGACGGCGCGGACGATGCAAACGGCACAAACGGCCCCGCCGCGAACGGCGCGGGCAGCACGGACGGCGCGGACAGCGGCGCGAACGACCCCGCCGCGAACGGCACGGACAGCACGGACGGCGCGGACGATGCAAACGGCACAAACGGCCCCGCCGCGAACGGCACGGACAGCACGAATGGCGCGGACAGCGGCGCGAACGGCACGGACAGCACGGATGGCGCGGACGATGCAAACGGCACAAACGGCCCCGCCGCAAATGATGCAAACGACCCGGACAGCGGCATGAACGGCTCCGATTTGAATGACCCGAATGCGCCGGAAAACGGATCCGGAGATGGGAGCGATCCATCCCCCACGGAGGAAGATCCGAATGCCGACGACGGAACGATCGTGCTGCACCTGATGCCGCCGGCCGGCTACACTGACACGCATATTTATGTGGACGGCGTCGCCTATGAGGCGCAGGCCGAGGAAGGCGGCCTCACGGCGCGCCTGCCCGATGCCGCCGGCAAGCTGGCGGTGATGTATTTTTACAACGAAAAGGGCATTCCGAAGGGCATGTATGTGTGGCGGCTGGTCTATGAGGGAACGGCCTGCACGGCGGCGCCGCTGCCGGGTCTGCAGGATCTGTTCAGCTATCATGGCTTTTCCATCCGGGTGAAGAGCCCTGCGGGCATCCGCTTTAAATCCAGCATCGACGCCGCGCTGCGCGACGCTTTAACGGGCGGCGGCGTAGAGGGCTACCGCCTGACGGAATACGGCACCATGTCGATCGCCGCATCCAATCTGGAGCACTATCCCTTCATCAAAGGCTGCGAAAAGGTGCGCAGCGGCCGCTCTTATTGGACGGAGAACGGCACGCTGAACGACCGCATCACCGAAACCGTGGACGGCCGCCATCGCTTTGCCTCGGTTTTAACGGGCGTACCCGACCGGCAGCTGGGCAGCGAGATCGCGTTTCGCGCCTATGCCGTGCTGGTGAACGAGGCGGGCGAAGAAACGCTCGTCTACGGCCCGCCTGTGGCGCGCAGCATTTATACGGTGGCAAAGCAGGTGGAAGCGGCCGGCGAATTTAAAGAAGGCACCGGCGGATACACCTATACGCAGTACCTTATTGCAACGGGCGCGCCGGGCTGGCATACGGCCGACGGGCAAACCTGGTATGTCAGCGCAGCCGGCCGGCTGGCGGCCGGCTTGCAGCAGATAGACGGCAAGCAATATTACTTCAACGCCGCGGGCGATCTGCAAAAGGGCTGGCAGACACTGGACGGCAAACGCTGCTATTTTGACGAGGCCACCGGCGTGCAGCTTACCGCGCCGGGCTGGCAGACCATCGGGGGCGCGCAGTACTACTTCTCCGCCGAGGGCTACGCGCTCACCGGCGATGTAGAGATCGACGGCGTGCTGTGGCATCTGGACGCCGCCACGGGCGCGACGTATCCAAACGGATGGAACACGATCAACGGCCAGATCTTCTACTATGAGTACGGCGCGTATTTGAAAAACGGTTTGTACGAGATCGGCGGCAAGCTCTGCCACTTCACGGCCGAGGGCTATTATGTATCGCCGCCGGTAATCAACAATGTGCTGTATACCGCAAACGGCAGCACGGCGAAGGTGACGGTTACCGCCACGGCGTCGGCGCTTACGGCGCTGCACGAGGCCGCTTACAGCTGGGACGGCGGCGCCACGTGGACGGCGCAGGCGGCGAAGGATTTCCCAATCAATACGCAGATAGCCGCCGGGCAGATTCAGGTGCGCGATGCGCTGGGCAATGTTTCGGTGTATTCCAGCGCAATAAAGCTGGAGCCCTCGGGCCCGTATATGGGCATTGACGTATCCTCGTATCAGGGCGTGATCGATTGGAGGGCCGTAAAGGCCTCCGGCGTGGAGTTTGCCATTATACGCGCGCTTACGTGGAGCAACAGCGTGAACGATTACGTCATCGACCCGTACTTTGAGGCCAACGTGCGCAACGCGAAGGCGAACGGCATCAAGGTGGGCGCGTATCTGTTCAGCTACGCGTTCAATCTGGACGAAATGAGGAAGGAGGTGGATTTCTTCCACAATTCCGCGCAGATGCAGGCGCTGCGGCGCGATAATATCAAGTTCGATTACCCGGTGTACATTGATTTTGAATGGAACCGGATCCTCGAGCATACCGATTACAACACGCGCACCGAGATTGTGCGCTTCGGCATGATCCTGCTGGAAAAATACGGCTACCCGATGGGCTTTTATTCCAGCCAGAACTGGGCGCAGCACTATTACGACGCCGCGGCCCTTGTGCGCATGGGCTACGATTTCTGGGTGGCGCGCTATCCGAAGGATCCGCCGGATCTTGCCGCGGGCACATTGCCCTTCCTGGGCTATCAGGCGCAGATGTGGCAATATGCCAGCGACGGCAAGGTGAACGGCATCAACGGCAATGTCGATATGAATATCTGCTATAAGAACTACGGCAGTGCCGGCGGCTCTGCGGGCACCGAGGTAACCCCGGGGCTGACGGTGTACGATATAAAAACCAAAAAGGTGGTATCCGGCTCCATCGAGGACATTCTGGCCCAAATTGTGATGAACGAGGTGGGCGGCATGAACCACGCCGAGGTGTACAAGGCGCAGGCCGTGGCGGCGTACAGCTGGATTTTGTACCAGCAGGCGCACGGCAACGCCGTGCCGAGCGTGGGGCTGGGAACGCCGACAGATGCCGTGCGCGCCGCCGTGCGCGAGGTGGCAGGCAAGGCGCTGTACTATAACGGCGCCGTTGCAAACGCGGCCTATGGCTCGGCCAGCGCGAGCAAAACCAATACGGCGCGCAATATGTGGGGGCTGGAGCTGCCCTACCTGAACACGCCCGTGGACAGCCCCGAAACAGAGCTGCGCGGCCGGCAGAACACCATCGCCGCCGCGCGAATGCAGAGCAATCTGGCAAAGCTGGTGGGCGAGGCCACGGTGAACGCAACGCCGCACAACCGCTGGCTTTCCGATGCGATGTTCGACGCAAACGGCTATCTCACCAGCATCAAGGTGTGCGGGCAGACGGTGGGCGGCGGCCGCTTCTACGAAAACTGCTGGGGCCTGTATTCGCCGAAATTCAGCTTTACGTATGATGTGGACAGCGACAGCTGGCGCTTTACAACGGACGGCAACGGCCACTGCGTGGGCATGAGCCAGTACGGCGCGCTCGCGTATGCGAACCAGGGCTGGAGCTACCAGCAGATCCTGGCGCACTATTACCCGGGCACGGCACTGCAGCAGGCATGAGCCGGCATTTGCAGCCATAAAAAAGGAATGGCGTATCCGTTTGCCGGATGCGCCATTCCGCCCTTTTTTGCGACAGCCTGATAAGGAGAGAGAACAATGCAAAGAAAACACGACCGAAAAAAACGCTCCTCTGCCGTAATGTGGAGCTTTGTACTGACATTGCTGCTCATCGCGGCCGTTGCGGCCGTACTGGGCATTTTTCAAACGGCGGAGGAAACGCCGGCAGAGCCCGAGCCGATGGGAACGCCGGCCCAGGCGCCAACGGTGGACCAGCGCCCGGCGCCGCCCGCTTCGATGCCGCCGTCCGGGCCGGACGCACCGCCCGCGGCAAGCGTTCCGGCGCAAACGGCGCCCGCTTCCTCGGCGGCGCAGAGCAGCGCGGCCTCTTTGCCCGCCGATGCGCAGCCGGCCCCGTCCGAGGGCTCCGGACAGCCCGCACAGGCGGTTGACGCGAAAGACGGCGAGCAGATGGTGCGCGGCGTAATTGTGGACGCCACAACAAGCTCGGTGACGATTCAAACCGCCGAAGGCACGCAGCTTTCGTTCATGCGCGAGACTGCCGACGTGACGGGCCGCCTTGTGATGGAGGCCGAGGCCGAGGTGTATTATGTGGGCTCCATCAGCGGCAGCGATACCTCTGCCGCGTTTGTAACAAAAATCGTTGCGTTTGCCTGAGGGCCGTATCAGCCCTCCGCCTTTGCGCCCAGCGGGCGAACCTCGGGATATTTTTCGGCAAAGCATACGGCGGCGCAGCCATGCTGCTGCAGGCGGTCGAGCTGTTTGCCCACCTTTTTGGCGGCCGCCAGCACGGCAACGGTGTATTGGCCGCGCAGCGCCTCGGCCTTTTGCAGCACATCGGCAAAATCGGCGTCTGCACCGTACAGCAGCGCCAGGCGCGGCTTTTCGTCCGGCACGGCAAAGCCCTGCTCCAGCAAAATGGCACAAATGCGCTCGAATCCGATGGAAAAGCCCACCGCCGGAACGCGCTGGCCAAGGAACTTGCCCACCATCTCGTCGTAGCGGCCGCCGCCCGCCACGGCGCCCGAAAACGCGGGGCACGTTATCTCGAACACCATGCCTGTATAGTAGCCCTGCCCGCGCACCAGCGAGGGGGCATAGGCGATGCCGTAGCGCCCGCCGGAAAGCGCCTCAACGGTTTTGATCACCCTGCGCAGGGTATCGCCTGGGGCTTTGTCCGCGCACAGCGCGGCGGCGTCGTCCAGCGAGAACGCGCCCCCTTGCAAAAAATCTGTCAGCGCCTGCACGGCCTCGGGCGGCATCTGCTTTTCCGTCAGCTCGGCCGCCACGCCGGGCGCGCCGAGCTTATCCAATTTATCAAAGCTAATGCACACGGAATCCAGCGCTTCGGCGGGGAACCCAAAGTGCTGCAGCATCCCGCGCAGCAGGCGCCGGTCGTTGATATTTACGGTAAAGCCCGAAAACCCTATCGAGAGCAGCGCACGCGCCGTTACATCGATAAGCTCCACCTCGGCATTGGGGCTTTCGTCGCCCAAAATATCAATATCGCACTGCACAAATTCGCGCAGGCGGCCCTTTTGCGGGCGCTCGGCGCGGTACACGCGATCGGTTTGGATCACCTTAAACGGCGCGGGCAGCGCCTCGCGGTTGGCCGCGTAATAGCGCGAGAGCGGCAGGGTAAGATCGTACCGCAGGCCCATATCCGAAAGCGCCGCCGCGCTCCCGGCGGCCAGCGCCTTTTCCAGCTTTTCGCCGCGCTTGAGCACCTTGAAGATCAGATTCAGGTTATCGCCGCCGTCGCTTTTATCCAGATTTTCCATTTCTTCCAAAATGGGTGTGGAGATGCGCTCAAATCCGGCGGCACGGTAGGTTTTTAAAATTTCATTTTGCACATAATCGCGAATGCGCTGTTCGCGCGGCAGGATATCGCGCATGCCCTTCAGCGGGGAAGTTTTCATCATGAATAAAGCTCCTTTTTATAAGATGCACTGGGCAAAGCAGTAAAACGCAATGGGCAAAACAGCCGGGCCGCTTTTTTTGCGCGCCTTGGGGCCGCTTCGGCATTGCGGATTTTGGGCCGTTTTGCTGTGCTGCGCGCCTTAAAACGGCCCGGCGCTCAGCGGCGCCGACCGGCGTTTTTTTCGGTAAGCCAGCATTTCAGCTGCTGCAGCGCCTCATATTCGGCGGGGTGCATGCCGGGGAAGGCCTTCATCAAACGGTCGGCCACCCGGTTGCGCCGATCCATAATCTCGGCCCTCGCAAGATCAATGCGCGCGGCGGCGTCCAGCTTTGTCTCGTCCAGCCTGCCGTCCACGGCCAGCGCCGTGCCGCCCAGGCTCTCGGCAATTTTATCGCTGCCCGCGTGCAGCAAACGCGCAATGCCGGCAATGCGGCCAAGATCCCGGTTCAGCTTCATAATGCCGCTTACCGTTACAACCAGATCGCAGGCAAACGCCGCAAACGCGGCGCACAGCAGCACAATGCCCATCGGCCGCGGCACGGCCTGCACCAGTGCCGCAACCAGAGGCTGCAGCAGCCGCATTACGGCCGCGGCCGCCGCGCCCCACGCAAGGCTGAACTTCAAGCAGATATAGCCGCCCAGATTGAACGGCACATCGCTGTAATCCCACCAGGAGGTATGGAACAGCCTTTTCAGCACCCAGCCGGCCACAAGCTCCAGCGCGCTGGCGAGCAGCGCGCCGCAGAAAAACAGTACAGGAATGCGGTCTGCCACCGGGGTGAGCACAAGAATTACAATCACCATACCAAAGCCGTAGATGGGGCATACGGGGCCGTTTAAAAAGCCGCGGTTGACAAGCTGCCCGGTATTTACCGTGCAAAAGCACACCTCAAGGCACCAGCCCAGCACCGCGTAGATCACAAAATAGCACAGCAGCGCGTAAACGGAATGCGTCATGCCCAAAGCCCCGTTATACCTTGGGCGCATCCTGCGCGGGTGCCGCGGCGTTAGCGGGCTGCGGCGCGGATGCGGGCGCCGGCTCTTCGGCAGAAGGTTCGGCTGCGGCATCGTCTGCGCCCGGCTCGGGCTGCGCTTCGGCCAGCCTTGCGCCGCACGCCGCGCAGAACACATCGTCCACGCCGCAGCTGCGCCCGCATTCCGGGCAGATCCGCTCATCGCACACCGCCGCCAGCCGGCCGGTGATCACGTCCATTTCCTGCTGCAGCTGCTCGGCGCCGACAAGCAGCGAATCAATCACCTGCTGCGGCGTTTTTTCGCCGGCGTCGCTCGTCACGGTTTCCGTTACCACGCCCGTATGCAGCAAAAACAGCATCCGGCCGATATCGCTGAACACATCCTCCTGCTGCTCTGTAAGGCGCAGCAGCTCAACATTCAGCTTTACCTCGTCGCACTTTTCGGCAACCACCTTTCCCGCGCTGCGCACGGCGGTTTTTGCCTCGCTTGCGGCCATTGCCGCGGTGCTGACGATATTTTGCAAAATGGCGTTGATATTGCTGTTCATTGAAAAAGCTCCCTTTCCGGACTTAAAAATTTACAGCGGGCCGGCCGCCGGCTTTTGTACAACCGCACGCAGGCGCGGCCGCGCGGCCGGGCAAGATGAAGATCACCACCGCTTTGCGGTTATTATACTATACTCGCGCCCCCTCTGGCAACTGTTTTTGCGCAAAAGCTGTCGGAGCGGTTTTGCGTGCCGCGCTTTTGCCCCTTGCTGCCCGGCGCCTGCGTCTGCCGAAAGCTGATTGGCCGAGGCGTCGCTGGCCGAGCGATTCAAAAACAGCTCGCCGCGCTGCGCGCCCGCGCCCTTGTTGCGGATAACAACATCATGCAGGCCCAGCCTTTGCACATTTGCCCGCATGGTTTCGCAAACATCCGGCGAAACCTCGTAGGCATAGATGCGCTTGTAGCCGGCGCCATACACCCGCGTGTACTGCGCGATCGAATCACCCACGTATGCGCCCACATCCACCAGTACATCCCCCCGGTTATCCGGGAAAATATCCGGCTCCCAATAATCCGGGAAAATCGACTTGACGGTTTGCGGGTACGCGAGATCCAGCACGGCCCAGTTCGATAAAATCGCAGTGAGAGTACGTTTGGAGAGATAATCGTCCAGCCGGCGGCAGAGCCACAAAAAATCGTAGCTGTGACGCTTGAGCACCGCCGCGCGGCGCCGGAGGGTATCGAAGTCTCCCCGCTCCGGGTGCAGGGCGCCCCAGAGGGGATATTTTTCAAAATATTCCACAAAGCTTCGATAATTCTGCCGCCCGTGCGGCGTTTGCTTCCATTCCTCCAAGGCGGCCTGTATCCTTTGCACCAGCTCGGCCTCGCTATGGGCCCACAAGCACTATATAAGGGTTAAGAATAATTTGTCAAACGCATTGGCCGGCTCGAATGGGTCGGACAGCTGTTCCACAATGCGGTACATCGCGCCAAGCCATTCGGCATCGCAGAGCGCGTCGGCGCCAATGCGCCGCGCCAGCGGCTCGCCCAGCTCGATTTCGATCTCATGGGTTACCATCCGGCGTCCTTCGGCCACCGCCTGAAGGACAGCCTCGTCCGCCTGCCTCTGCAAATAGGCAAAGCCCTCGCTGATTGTTTCCAGCAGCGCGAGGATGCGGCTGATGCGCGTTTGTTCCATTGCCATTTCCGTTTCCTCCCTCACTGCACCGGCAGACCGGGCGTTTCCTCAATGATCCAAGCTACCTGCTTGCAGGCGCTGCTCTCGCGAACGGCCCTCGCGGCCGGATCGTTCGGGCCGCAGGCGGCCAGAATGGTGCGCACCCGTTCGGCCAGCGCCAGCAGCTTGGGGGCCGCTTTCGGGCGGGCGTCCTCCAGAAAGCGGCCCAGCAAAAACTGCACCATCTCCTTTTGCCCGGGGCAGGCGGCAAGGCCCTTGCGCAGCAGCGCGAGGTATTCCTGCGGCTTGCCCGCGTCCAGCGCGTCGAGCGCCCACACGCAGTACAGCCCCCAGCGGTGCATGGGCGGCAGCAGGGCGGCGTTTTCTTCCGATAATATCTGCAGGGTGTAGAACAGCGGCAGCGCGGCGGTTTCTATCCGTGCAAAGCAGCGCACCAGAGCAAACCCGACGTCCGGCATTTCGCCGCCCTTTTCGCCTGGCGCGCCCTCTTTTGGGGGCGTTTCCGGGCGGGACAACCCGCCGACAGAAGGATCGTTTTTGCCCGACGCCCAATCAAAGCTGCGCATCGCCGCCAGTGAGAGCGCCTGCGCCCAGCAGAGGGCCTGCAGGCTTTCAAATTCCGCGTTCTCCGGCAGGGCCAGTGCCAGCTGCCGGGCAAGATTTTCACCGTGGGTGAGGCGGGCGGCAAGGCCGTCCAGTACCTCGACCGTCAGCGGCTTTTCCGCGAGCGGGAAGATTACACCGGATTCCAAAGCGTGCTCCAGCGCCTCGATGGGCAGCGCCTGCCAATCCTCCACTTGCGCCAGAATGGCGCGCATCTCGCCGCCGTCGCTGCTCATCACGATTTTTGCCGCGCGGCCGGCCTCGCACACATCAGCCAGCACGGCAAAAGCGGTGCAGGCGGGGCGACGGTAGCCGTTTTTTTCCTGTTCCTGTTCCCGATATTCCCTTGTAAATGCGGCCGCCGCAATTTCATCAAATGCCGCAAGGCGGGCCCGCCGCTTTTGCGCGTTCGATTCCTTCCGGTTTATCTGCCCATAGAAGGCTACCAGTGCCGGAGACGCCTTTAGATCGGTTTGTGCATGCAGCTGGCACAGGGGAATGTCTGCATTGCGCACCTGAGCGGGGGTAAGCGCTTCGCCGTTTAAGCCCGCCAGAACCTTCAGCGCTTTTCCCCCTGCCCGGTTTGGCAATACGCATCCGCAAGGCAGATCAGCAGGGTCTGCTCAGAATCGGGGCTGCCGAATCTAACCGAGCCCTGCGCCAAATCCTCCATGACGTCCTTCGGCCTTGGGCAGGCTTTCAGTTTTTGGAGCCCTTTCCGATATCCTTCGCCGCTGCAGATGGCTTTTCCCACTTCTTTTCCTGATACGCATGCATAAACACCATGTGGTTGATATCCACCAATGTAAACATGGAATGGGGAAACATGGTTTGCGCAAGGGCGAGCCATTCCTCCAGCTCCGGCAGCTCTCTGGCCAGCGCAGCCCCCACCGCGTGGCACAACAGGCCCGCCCCGAGGGTTAGCTGCGGGGATTTTCTCTCCTTCACAATTTTTACGGCGCGGCGGATATATTCCATGAATTTTTCGTCATTGCCGCCGCTCTCGACACACTGAACGAGTATGGCAAGATCCTCCGGGTTCTCCGCCAGCCTTTTCCGCAGCAGGGTCATATTGCGTTTTTCCTTGTTCTTTCTTGCCTGCGGATCCTGAAAGAAATATCCGTCGTGGTGCAGAATCGTGCGCGTCAGCCATTCAAACGGCTCGCACACCGTCCAAGTTTCGTGGATGGCGTTGTGAAACCGCTGCCCGGTAGACATACGGAGAATCCGCGCCGTGTAAAAATCACTGTACGAGCCGCCCGACTCCAGCTCGGCAGAAAAGTAATTGCGAATGGACACAAAGGCAAAATTCGCTTGGTTCCTTCCTCTGATAAAAGCCGTCAGCTCTAAAATATCCGCATCCAGCCACTCGTTGCAGTCGATGGAAAAATACCATTTGCCATGGCAGCGGTCCATCACCGCGTTGCGCGCGGCGGCAAAATCGTCCACCCATTCAAAATCAAACACCTCATCGGCATAGCGTTCGGCAATCTGGCGGCTGGCGTCGCTCGAGCCGGTATCCGCCATCACCAGCTCGCAGCAGACAGCGCTGCGCAATGGCTCCAGCGATTGCAGGCACCGTTCAATACAGCGCGCTTCGTTTTTAAAAATGATTCCAATAGAAAGCAGCGGTGCGGTTGGCATGGCGTTTCTCCCCTTTTTGTAACGTTATATCATGCGTTTTGTTTTACACGCTATTTTTCTGTGATAAAGCAAAAACGGGAGCCGTCTTTCGACGGCCCCCGCCCTTAGGTTCAGCTTGCGCTGACAGGCCCATCGCGCCGTAAGCGTGGTGCGAAAAGGGAAACTGCTTACTGCAGCAGCTGCAGCACGCTCTGGGGCTGCTGATTGGCCTGCGCCAGCATGGCCTGCGCGGACTGCACGAGAACGTTCATCTTCGTGTAGTTCATCATCTCTTTGGCCATGTCGGTATCGCGGATGCGGCTGTTGGCGGCCGAGAGGTTCTCGGCGGCAACATCCAGGTTGTTGATGGTGTGCTCGAGGCGGTTCTGCAATGCGCCCATGCCGGCACGCGCGGAGGAAACGTCGTTGATGGCATTCTTGATGGTGTCGATGGCGCTGCTGGCAAGATCTTCTTTGGTAATCTGCAGGCCGGCCAAACCGAGGCCCTTGGTGCTCATATCCTCCACGGCAACGGTCATCTTGCTGAACGGCTCGGCGGTGTCGCCAATCTGCAGGGTCAGACCGCCGGCGTCAATGATGCGCCCGCTGTATCCGACCTTTGCGGCAGCGTCCGTCGTGCTGACGTTTTCCACGGTGAGCTTGCCGTTACCCGCGGTAACAGTGTAAACGGCGTTGCCGCTGCCGTCCTTGGCCTTCCCCGGCTCGGCCTTGATGTTATCGAGGGTTTCGGCAGCGCTCTTGCCCACCTTGATCTCGTCGGCGGCGGGAGTCTCCGCATCGGTGAACTTGTAGGTTTTGTCGCCGACGGTCAGGCTGTTGCCGGCCGAAACATTGACAAAATCGCCGTTGGAATCCTGGGAGAGGGTGATTTCCGTCTTGCCGGCTATTGCAGCAGAAACCTGAGAGAAATTCTTTTGCATTTCTTCCTCGGTGAACGCGCCAACTTTCGCGGGAGCGGCCGGGGGATTTTCTTCGATTTCGATGCTGCTGCCGTCAGCGTCCTTCTTTTCCATCTTGCCGGCGGCGTCAACCATGCCTTTGCAGGTGAATTTCAAGGCTTGGGTGCCGGTTCCGGCCGAAACCTCATAGACGTCGCTGCCAATTACGACAACCTTGCCGTTAAGGGTGGCCTTGATGTCCGAAGCACCATACGTAACGTCCGGTGCGCCCGCGGTACCCGTAAAAGCTTTCTCGATTTTGACCACTGTCGCTGTGACGTTCGCGCCGGTGTCGTAAGTGGCGGGCTTGTCATAGAAGCTGATCGACTTCCCGTCCACTTCCAGCGCGAAGCTAACGGTGACCGCGTTTGTATTGCTGCCATCCAGCTTAACACTGTAATCCGCAAGATCAATGGTGAACTCGGGGGCCTGCGCGGTTTTTGCGCCGGCGTCATTGGCGTGGGCCGCAGAGGTTTTCTCAACGCCCAAATCCGCGCCGGTGAGGGTAGCCGAGGGGGTAGGATCGGTGGTTACAACGCCCGTTTCGTTGTTAATGGCCTTGATTTCAGCCAGACTGCCGTCCAGCAGCTTGGCGCCGTTGAAGTTGGCGCTCTGGCTGGTGCGGTCGATTTCGTCCAGCAGCTGGTTCACTTCATCCTGCAGCGCATCGCGCTCGGTCTGGGTGTAGGTGCCGTTGGCCGATTTGGTGGCCAGCTCCACCATGCGGTTGAACATGTCGTGCACTTCGCCGAGGTTGCCCTCGGCCGTCTGGATCAGGCTGATGCCGTCCTGCGCGTTCGAGGAAGCGGTCTCAAGGCCGGTGATCTGCGCCTTCATCTTCTCGCTGATCGCGAGGCCCGCGGCGTCGTCGCCCGCGCGGTTGATGCGGTAGCCGGAAGCCAGCTTTTCAAGGCTCTTGGAAACCGCGCTGTTGTTCATGCCCAGCTGACGATACGCGTTCAGCGCCATCGTATTTGTACGTACTACCATACCCATAGTAAAATCCTTCTTTGCGGTTCGGTGCCAAGCAGGTCGTCCTTCTCCTGCTTATCAGCAAAGCCCGCTTTTTTGGTGTGTGTTGCCCCCGCAATGCAAGGGCGCGTACTCTATTCCAATCTTTGCATCCCGCCGCCCGGGCCGGGCGCTGTGCACCGCGCCGGTCTCGCTTGGCATTCCACAAAGAGTAAAACCATAAGAAGAAATGCCCCGCCGCTTTGCGCGCAGCCGTTTTATCTGTCTTCCGCTGCCGCCAAAGCCGCCTTCGCCGCCCGCTGGGCCCGCATCACCTTTTTGCTGCGCCGCAGGCTTTCGGCCTTCATGGACTCAATCTTCGGCCAGCGCTCGGGACCGTTCATGTAGTGCTCGCCGCGCGAGATCTTCAAATCTGCCGGCGCGTCGATGGCAATTTTGAACCTGTTGCCCGTGGGGCTGGTCTCAAACAGCGTAATGTAGATGTTGTCGTTGATGACGATGGTATCGCCGATGTTCCTTCCAAGCACAAGCATCTTCTGCAACTCCTTTCGCATGCGGGAAGCCGCCTTGCCGCGTTCCCCCGCAAAAGGGCGGCGCGGCTTTTTGCGGGGCGCGGATTTGCGCGATTTTGGCGCTTCCCGTCGCCCTTCGCAAAAAGATGCTTTCCCGGGCTTTGTGCGTTTTTGTGTTGGGGCCTTTCGCCCCCGAAAACGGCCGTTTTTCGGCCTTTTTGGGGCAGAGAGCGCGCAAAAAGGTGTACCTTTTTGCGCAGCTGCAAAAAGCGGAAAAAATCCGGAAAAAAGGATTAAGTTTCGGCCAAAGCGCCCGCATATGCTTAGTGAAAGGGCAGGGAATGCAGCAAAATCACCAGTGCCTCAACAGAAAAACAGCCGCGCAAAAAGGTACACCTTTTTGCGCGGCTGTTTTTTGGCTGAATTTAGCCGTTTTCGGCTGCTTTTGTTTTTGCGGCCTTTTTGCGGCGGCCTTAACGCGGCTGCTGCGCGGCCTTTTGCGGCGGCTTTTTTGGCGCTTTTGCAAATCGGCAAATTACGGGCGCTGGCCCATGCCGCCCTCCAGCGTGAGGGTTTCGCCGTTCATATACTTAAAGTCCGGCGAAGCCAGCTGCACGCAAACACGGCCAATTTCCAGCTCGGCGTCGCCGTAGTGGCCGGCCGGCGGCATATGCACGTTTGCCTTAAAAGCGTCGGGATATGCCTTTTCGAACTGCTCCAGCTGCGCCGTCCAGGCCAGCGGGCAAACAATGTTCACGTTGATGCCGTCCTTGCCCCACTCGTTGGCGGCAACGCGCGTAAGGCCGCGGATGCCCTCCTTCGCGGCGGCATACGAGCACTGGCCATAGTTGCCGAACAGCCCCGCGCCGGAAGCAAAGTTGATTACGGAGCCTTTGGTCTCCTTCAGATGCGGATAGCACGCCTTCATATAATAGAAGGTGGCGTACAGGCCGGAGAACAGCGCCAGATTGAACTGGTCGGTGGTGTGCTCGGCGATAGGTACGCCGGAGGCCGAGGCCTGCGCGTTATTGATGAGCACGTCGATGCGGCCGAACGTCTTCATCGTTTCGTCAACCACGCTCTGCACCACGGCCTCGTTGTCCGCGCCGGCGTTTACGTCGGCCTGCATGATCAGCACCTGGATACCGTACAGACGCTCCAGCTCCTCCTTCGCGTCCTCCAGCTTTTTGACATTGCGGCCGGTGATAACAAGATTCGCGCCCTCTTTGGCGTAGGCGGTGGCGATGCCGTAGCCAATGGAGCCGCAGCGCCCGTCGCTTAAAACAGCGCGGCCGGCGCCAGTGATGATCGCGGTTTTACCGGTTAAAAAACCCATGATGATAAACCTCCTTTAAATGATCCCGATTTGCTTGAAGATCGGGCGCTCGATTGAGTGTGTTTATATTTTAACATACCGTGCTGCATATGCCAATATCCCGCCGGATGTTTTTACAGGAAATTCATACTTTTTTCTGCGCCCCCCTTGCCTGCGCGGCCCTTTTTGCCCTGCGCTTTGCCGGAGCTGTCGGATATGTGAAAAAATTGTAAAAGTTAAAATTTTCACCGGTTTTTTGAGCGAAAGGCTTGACATACTAAAAAAGTGTTGTAAAATAAAATTAGCACTCAACAGTATAGAGTGCTAAAACATCCGAGGGGAGGATGGTGTGCGCGATGCCAATCGACGACCGAAAACAGCGCGTTCTGCGGGCCATTGTAATGCTTTACGGCGCGCAGGGCGAGCCGGTGGGCAGCGGCCTGCTGGCGCAGCAGCTCGGCCATGCGGTGTCCAGCGCCACACTGCGCAACGAGATGGCGGCGCTTACCAAGCTGGGCCTGCTCGAACAGCCGCACACCAGCGCGGGGCGCGTGCCCAGCGCCAAGGGGTACCGATATTACATTGATCACCTGCTGGATGCGAGCGCCTGCCTTCCCCCCGAGGAACAGCGGCAGGTAAAGCTGCTGTTTTGCGAAATGGATCACGACCCCGAGCGCCTGGCGCAGAGCGCTGCGCGGGCGCTGGCAGACCTAACGGGCTGCTGCGTGGTTGCCACCACGCCCAAAAGCGAAGATCTGCGCATTGCGCACTACGAGGTAATGCAGGTGGGGCGCTATACCGCCGCGGTGCTTGCCGTTACCAGCGCGGGCGGCGTGCGCACCCGCACGGTAAAGCTGGATGTTGCGCTGCGCGCGCAGGACGCGGGGCGCCTGGCCGAAACGCTGAACCGCCACCTCACGTTCCGCAGTGCGGCGGATGTGCGCGACGAGCAGCTGCGCGCGGCGGGGCAAAGCCTTGGCGCGGGCGGCGCGGTGTATTATCCGGTTCTTTCGGCGGCGGTAACGCTGCTGCGCGAGGCCGGGCGCGCGAACGTGTATCTGGAGGGGCAGGAGCATCTGCTGAGCTGTTCCGCGTATGCGGAGAGCTTCCGCACACTGATGGAGTTTTTCAGCGATACGGATGCGCTCAAACGCTACATCAGCCCCCGAACGGAACGCACGACCATTCTGCTGGGCGACGAGCTGCCGGAATACCCCATGCCGGGCTTTTGCCTGATGACAAAGCGGTATTTGGCGGGTGGCGGTTCCACGGGCGCTATTGCCCTTGTGGGCTCCACGCGGATGCCGTACCGGGAAATGATCCCAAGGCTGGAATATTTTGCGCTGCTGCTTGGCGAGTATATGTCGGGCAAGGCGCAGGGTAAGACACAGGAGGAGACATAGCATGGCACAGACACAGCACGAGCGCAGGCAGCCTGCGCAGCCGCCCGATGCCGCGCAGGCGGCCCGCGAACAGGCCAAGGCCCCGCAGGCGCCCGAAAATGCGCCAAACGGGCAGGAGTGCGCCGGGGCGGCGCAGGCCGCCCCCCCGGGGAACGAAAGCCCCCGGGAGGAACACGCTGCCGGCCCCGGCGGCGCGCAGGAAGGGGCCGCGCCGGCGGCAGAAGCAAAAGCCGGCGCCGAAGGCGAGCCGGAACCGGCCGCGGCCAAGGCCTCGAAGGCGGGCGAGACGGCCTCGCTGAGGACAAAGGTAGAACAGCTGGAAAAAAAACTGGCCGAATCGAAGGATGCGCTTTTGCGCACCGCGGCGGAATACGAAAACTTTCGCAAGCGCAGCGCGCGCGAGCACGACGCCGCGTTCGACGGCGGCGTGAGCTTTTCGGTAACGGCGCTGCTGCCCGTGCTGGATACGCTGGAGCTGGCCGCAAACGCCGAAACGGCGGACGAAAGCTATAAAAAGGGCGTGCTGATGACGCTGGAGCAATGCCGTACCGCGTTTGAAAAAATGGGCGTAAAGGAAATTGAGGCGCTGGGAAAACCCTTCGATCCGGAGCTGCACGCCGCCGTAATGCAGCAGCCCGCCACCGAGGAAACGCCGTCCGGCACGGTGGCGCAGGTGATGCAAAAGGGCTATCTGCTGCACGAGAAGGTTGTGCGCCACGCCATGGTGGCGGTGGCGGAGTAGCCGGAGGAGACATCCGATTTAATTTCAATTTAAAATAAGGAGAGAGTTATTATGGGAAAGATCATTGGTATCGACCTTGGCACAACAAACAGCTGCGTTTCCGTGATTGAAGGCGGCGAGCCGGTTGTCATTGCAAACGCCGAGGGCGCGCGCACCACGCCGTCCGTTGTGGGCTTCACCAAAACGGGCGACCGTCTGGTGGGCCAGGTGGCAAAGCGTCAGGCTATCACAAACCCCGACCGCACCATTTCCTCCATCAAGCGCCAGATGGGCACCGATCACAAGGTGGACATCGATGGCAAAAAGTACACCCCGCAGGAGATCAGCGCCATGATCCTTGCAAAGCTGAAGGCCGACGCCGAGAGCTATCTGGGCGAGAAGGTAACAGAGGCCGTTATCACCGTGCCGGCGTATTTCAACGACAGCCAGCGCCAGGCCACAAAGGACGCGGGCGCCATCGCGGGGCTGGACGTAAAGCGCATCATCAACGAGCCTACGGCCGCGGCGCTGGCCTACGGCGCGGATAAAGAGAACGATCAGAAGATTATGGTGTACGACCTTGGCGGCGGCACGTTCGACGTCTCCATCATCGAGATGGGCGACGGCGTTACGGAGGTGCTCTCCACCGCGGGCGATACGCACCTCGGCGGCGACGATTTCGACCAGCGCATCATTGATTGGCTGGCCGACGAGTTCAAGAAGGAAAACGGCGTGGATCTGCGCAGCGACAAAATGGCCGCGCAGCGCCTGAAGGAGGCCGCCGAGAAGGCGAAGATCGAGCTTTCCGGCGTGGCCAGCACGGCCATCAATCTGCCGTTCATCACGGCGGACGCCAACGGCCCGAAGCATCTGGATACCACGCTCACGCGCGCGAAGTTCAACGAGCTTACGGCAGACCTGGTGGAGCGCACGATGGGCCCGGTGCGCCAGGCGCTGAAGGACGCCGATCTTTCGCCCAGCGGGCTGAACAAGGTGCTGCTGGTGGGCGGCTCTACGCGTATTCCGGCCGTGCAGGACGCCGTGAAAAACTTTATGAAGACCGAGCCCAGCAAGGGCATCAACCCGGACGAGTGCGTTGCCATCGGCGCCGCCATTCAGGGCGGCGTTCTGGGCGGCGACGTGAAGGGCCTGCTGCTGCTGGACGTTACCCCGCTCAGCCTCGGCATCGAGACGATGGGCGGCGTGTGCACCAAGATCATCGACCGCAACACCACCATCCCCACCAAGAAGAGCCAGATCTTCTCCACCGCCGCCGACAATCAGCCCTCCGTTGAGGTGAATGTGCTGCAGGGCGAGCGCGAATTTGCGCGCGACAACAAATCGCTGGGCACCTTCCATCTGGACGGCATCGCCCCGGCGCCGCGCGGCATTCCGCAGATTGAGGTGACGTTCGATATCGACGCGAACGGCATTGTGAACGTTTCGGCGAAGGATCTGGGCACGGGCAAGGAGCAGCACATTACGATTACTTCCTCCACGAACATGAGCAAGGACGATGTGGAGCGCGCGGTGCGCGAGGCCGAGCAGTATGCGGCCGAGGACAAGAAAAAGCGCGAGGAAGTAGACCTGCGCAACGGCGCCGACCAGATGGTGTTCCAAACCGAAAAGGCCATGAACGAATTTGGCGATAAGGTCTCCGAGAGCGAAAAGGCCGATGTAACGGCCAAGGTGGACGCGCTGAAGGAAGCGCTGAAGGGCAGTGATCTGGAGGCCGTTAAGGCAAAGCAGGAAGAGCTGCAGAAGGCCTTCTACGCGGTGAGCGAGAAGATCTACAAAGAGGCCGCGGCGGCCGGGCAGGCCGCGGGCGCGCAGGGCGCCGGCCCGGATATGGGCGGCCAGCCCGGCGCGGGCGGCGGCAATGGCGGCAGCGGCGGCGACAACGTGGTGGACGCCGAGTACCGCGAGGTATAAGCCACATCCCGCATTCAGCATTCGGCGGGGACGGCCGGAGCAGGCCGTCCCCTGCCGATTTTTGCGCCGGCCCCTTTTTTCGCAAAAAACGGCCTTTCGCCCGTTTGGGGCCCAAAAAAGCCGCAGGGAGCCGGAGAATAACCCGGAAGAAATCAAGGTGAAAAAGTATGGCTGAAAAACGCGATTACTACGAGGTGCTTGGCATTGCCAAGACGGCCTCGGAGGACGAGATCAAAAGCGCCTACCGCAAGCTGGCGAAAAAATACCACCCCGACCTGAACCCCGGCAACAAAGAGGCCGAGGAAAAGTTCAAAGAGGTTGGGGAGGCCTACGAGATCCTGAGCGATGCGCAAAAGCGCGCCCGGTACGATCAGTTCGGCCACGCGGGCGTCGATCCCAATTACGGCGCGGGCGCGGGCGGCTTTGGCGGCGGCTTCGGCGGTGTGGATCTGGGCGATCTGTTTGGCGATCTGGGCGATATCTTCGGCATGGGCGGCGGGCGCCGCCGTGCAAACCCGAACGCGCCGCGCAAGGGCAGCGACATCCGCGTTAGCTTGGCGCTTAGCTTTATGGAGGCCGCGCACGGCTGCACCAAAACCGTGAGCGTGAACCGGCAGGATGTCTGCACCGAGTGCGGCGGCAGCGGCGCGGCCAAGGGCACCAGCCCCGATACCTGCCCGGATTGCCGCGGTACGGGCTATGTAACGGTGCAGCAGCGCACGCCGTTTGGCGTAATGCAGAGCTCGCAGCCCTGCACGCGCTGCGGCGGCAAGGGCAGGATCATCAAATCGCCGTGCTCCAAGTGCCACGGCAGCGGCAAGACCGGCAGCACCAAGCGCGTGGAGGTAAAGGTGCCGGCCGGCATTGACGACGATCAGAGCCTGTGCCTGCAGGGCCTGGGCGACGCGGGCATCAACGGCGGGCCGAACGGCGATCTGTACGTAATTGTAACGGTGCGCCCCGACGCGATGTTCGAGCGCGACCGCTTTGACGTACATGTCACGGTGCCCATCACCTACAGCCAGGCGGTGCTGGGCGCGGAGGTGGAGGTGCCCACCATCGACGGCAAGGTAAAATACGATGTGCCCGAGGGCACGCAGAGCGGCACGGTGTTCCGCCTGCGCGGCAAGGGCATTCAGTATATCCGCGGCCGCGGCCGCGGCGATCAATACGTGCACGTTGTGGTAGAGATCCCGAAAAAGCTGACGAAAACGCAGCGTGAAGCGCTGAAAAAGTTTGAGGATACGCTGAAGGACGACAACTACGAGCAGCGCAAGGGCTTTTTTAAAAGCCTGCGCGATAAATTTGAAAACGGCTGATGCCGATGACGCCGGCCGGGCGGGCCCGGCAGAGCGGCAGATCCGGCTGGGCGGCAAAAACCAAGCCCGCGGCATAAGCGCTTTTAAAAAAACAATGTGAAAACAGTGTGCAAAAATCGGCGCCCCTTTTGGCAGGTTCAAGCCAAAAAGGGCGCCGATCTGCCGTTTGCGGCGCTTTTTGCGCAAATTGCGGCCGCGCTTTTATTCTGCGGCCGGCCTTCTTTGATAAAAATGCCCTTGCGTACTGGCATTGCATCATTGAAAAGACATCCGGGAAAGACGTTCGGCAGCTTTCCCGGATACGGAAAACAAAAGGCTTTGCGCGAAAAATAAAAGGGGTTACGCGCCGTCCTCCCGCACAAAATACGAGGCCGCCACGGCGGGGGCGTTTTCGGCCAGCTCGTAGCGCCCGCGCGACCAGGTGCCGGGGATTACGCCCGCGCGGTATTGGGGCGGCTCTTTGAACAGGAACCCGAAAATGCGTTCATAATCATACAGCTCCACCGCCGTCAGGTTGGAGGAGCTGTCTGCCAAAGCCGCGCGCAGCGCGTCCGGAACGGTTTCGGCAAGGGTCTCTGCGCCCACGCGCAAAAACGCGAGATACCCTTCCGCGCGCAGCAGCGTCTGCAGATCCGGTTCGGCGGCGTTTGCCGCCAGCACATCGGCAAACATGCGCGGCGTCAGCGTTACGGTGTCCACGCCGGGCACGCTCAGCCGCAGCTCGGCCAGCGCATCGGCAGGCAGATAATTTGAAAGCGGAATGCGCGCCGTGCCAAAATCCTTTGTCAGCTCCACAAGGGTATCCGCTGTGCAGTACAGATAATTGTCCACCTCGAGGGAAAGCGTTTCCTCAATGGCGGCCGCCGCCTGCGCCGGGCCGGCCTGCTCGGCGGCCTCGGCCAGCGTCAGGGGCTGGCCGCCCGCCAGCATTACGGTTTCGCCGGGCAGCGCGGCGGTGCACACCTCGCCCAGGCGCGCGTCAAAGCGGAGCAGCACAAAGGTTTCCGGCTGCGTGGGGCCGGTCATCAGCAAAAAGGTGCGCGCGTTGCCCGTTGCAGGCTGTGCAATGGGAATGCCGCTTTGCGCGGTATCCACAGGCGCGGTGCGCGTCATCATCACGGCGGCCGCCGCAAGGTAGATGGGCACGATCACGGCCAGCGTGCCGAACAGAGAACAGAAAAACGCCTTCAGCTTTCTCATATACAGCAGCTCTTTTCGTTTGAAATGTATATATTTTGGCCGTTTTGCGCACGGTATATACAAGAGGAAGAGCGCTGCTTTTTTGCCGGTACGCAGAAAACGCGCCGCCCGCAGGCGCGCTCCTCCGCAATGAAACAGGCGGGAGGGCAAACCGGCCCAAGGCGGTGGTTCGCCCTCTCTGCGGAAAGGAAAACCGTATGGAAACATTAACACAGGAACAGCTGCGTGCCGCTGCCCGCATTCAAAACCCGGAGGTGCGCGCCATTGTTTTGCAGCCGCCGAGCGATACCGATCCGAACGGCAGCTATACGGGCGTACCGGCCGACGGCAGCAAGCCCGTGCAGGACGCGGACGACCTGTGACGCGGCCTGCGGCGCGCGGGCAAAACAGGCTGCAGGCGTTTTTGCAAAAATGCCCGTGGAGCATCCTTGCGGCGGGGGCCGCCATTCAAATTTTAACGGGCGTGCCCTCGGCGTGGGGCGTGTTCCAGCGCGGCGTGTGCGAGGGCTATGCGCTCAGCGCCGGGAGCGCCTCGATGATCTTTAGCCTGACAATCGGCTTTTTTGGCGTGGGATGCATTCTGGGCGGTTTGCTGCAGGATCGGCGCGGCCCGCGCGCCGCGGGGATTGCGGGCGCGGTGCTGCTTGCGGGAGGCTTTTGCGCGGCGAGCATTGTTCCGGCGGGGGCTCCCTGGCTGTTTTACGCCGCCTTCAGCATGCCGGTGGGGCTGGGCTGCGCGTTTTTATACCCGGCGGTAATGTCCTGCGCGCAAAAGTGGTACGCCGGCCGCAAGGGGCTCGCCACAGGCGTCATCGGCGGCGCGGTGGGGGCGTCCGGCGCGGTGCTTACGGTGTGCGGCCGGTTTTTGATCGGCCGGTGGGGCATCCGCGCCGCGTTTTGCATTTTGGGCGCAGCAATGCTGCTGGTGTGCGGCGCGGGCGCCTCGATCCTGGAAAACCCGCAGGCGCCCCCAAAGGGCGGCACCGCGCCGGAACGCCGGCCCAAACAGGCGGCCGCGCAAAAAAAGGAGGCCGGGCGCGCATGCAGCGCCCGGCCGCTCCCCCCAAAAACGGGCAAAAGCAGGGACGAAACCGGGAGCGAAAATGAAGGCATAAACGGGAGCGAAAGCGAGGGCATAAACGGGGGAGCGCAGGAGCAGGCGCACAATTACACCGTGCGCGAAATGCTGCGCACCCCGCAATACTGGCTGCTGTTTGCGGTGGTGGGCCTTGCGACGCCGTCGGTACTGCTGTTCAGCCCTGTGATCGTAGAGCTGGCGCAGGAGCGCGGCCTTTCCGAGACGGCGGCGCTGGCCTGCATTGTGGTGGGGTCTGTTTTTTCGGCGGCGGGCCGCCTGCTGATGCCGTGGCTGAGCGACCGCATTGGCCGGCGCTATACCGATATGTTGCTGCTGGGGGCGCTCTGCGGGCTTTCGGTGTGGTTTGCGTTCGCGGCAGGATGGCAGGTACTGCTGGTGTACAGTCTGCTGACGTTTTGCTATTCGGGCGAGGCGGCGGTAATCCCCGCCGCGGGAACCGATCTGTTCGGCGCAAAGCATGCGGGCGTAAATTATGGCTTTTTGGCTCTGGGCATGAGCGCGGGCAGCGTGGGCTTTCCGTTGCTGGCGCGCAGCATAACAAATGCCGCCGCGCGCCACATCATCGCGGCCTGCGCCCCGGCCGCCGGCTTTGTGTGTTTGTGCTTTTTAAAGCCCACGCACGGAAAACGGCTTTGAGCGGAAGGGAAGAACAGGCCTATGGCCGGCGCGGCCCGCCTTGCCGGCCGGCGCCGCAGCGGGGAACCGGCACACAAGATCGAGGCCGGGCCCCTGCGGGCCCGGCAAAAGAAAAGGGCGGCGCGCCGGCGCCGCCCTTTTAGCGTGTAACGTATCCGTTCAGCCCTCTGTGATTACGGGATCCGGCTGCGGCTGGGATTCCTCGAGCGTCAGCGATACGGTGAGAATCTGCCCGCCGCGCACCACCTGCACCTCGATGGTATCGCCCACCGCGTGCTCGCCGAGAATGCCCGTAATATCCGATGTGGAGCCTACGGCCGTGCCATCGATGCCAATAAAGCGGTCGCCCGGCGCAAGACCGGCGCGCTCGGCCGGGCCGTTTTCGTTTACGCTCTGCACGTATACGCCCGCCTGATTTACGCCGTACTGGTACGCGGTCTGCGTGTTGTTGATATCGATCACCATCACGCCCATGGCTGGGCGGCCCGTAACATACCCGTTGCTGATCAGTTCCTCGGCCACGCGGATGGCCGTGTTGATGGGAATGGCAAAGCCCAGGCCCTCGGCGTCGCTGTCCGAGGATTTTGCATTGACAATGCCGATCAATTCGCCGCGCGCGTTGAACAGCCCGCCGCCGGAATTGCCCGGGCTGACAGCCGCGTTCATCTGCAGCAGCTGCATGGACTGATTGTTCACCGTCACGTCGCGATCCAGTGCCGAGATGATGCCGTCTGTCACCGTGCCGCCGAGCCGTCCGAGCGGGTTGCCCACGGCCAGCACAAATTCGCCCACCTGCAGGCTGTCCGAATCGCCGACAATCGCGGGCGAAAGGCCCTCGGCCTCGATTTTCAGCACGGCGACGTCGGTTTTGGAATCCGAGCCGACAACGGAGGCCTCATACTCCGTGCCGTCGTTCAGCCGCACGCGGATCTGTGTGGCACCGTTTACAACGTGGTGGTTCGTGACCAGATAACCGTCCTGAGAGATGATCACGCCGCTGCCCGCGCCGCTCTCGACATACTCGCCGAAAAAGCGGTTTGTGGTAACGGCCTCCGTTGTTACCTCCACAACGCTTGGCCCCGCCTTGGCAGAGATCTCCGGCACGGAAAGCGTGCCGGCGGAATGGGTTGGCGACAGGCTCGTGCCGTCGGAGGCAGCTGTGGGCGCCTGATAGATCACCGGGCCGCTCGGCGCTTGCCCGCGCGCGAGCACACCGCCCCAGTAGCCGCCGCCGAATCCGGCCGCGCCGCACACCGCCACCAGCGCCGCGCATGCGGCGATGCGCCGGGCCGTTCCGCCTTTTTTCTTCTGCGAAGCAGGCGATTGCACGGGCGGCATGCCCGGGGCGGCCGACATGCCCCGCTGTTCGGTATATGGTAGGCCAGCGCCGCCCGCGCCGGCCGCCGCATCTCTGCCGCCTGCGGCATCGGCGCCGTTTGCCGCGCCGGTGTCGTTCGCGCCGTTCGGATATAAGTTGCTGTAATCATATTCCCAATTGTGATTCATGGTTCAACATCCTCCTTTGTATATGCCGATGCTGATGTAGGATACTGTCTTTAGTATATGTCCCGATTGTGACAGAAACATCATAGGGATGTGAAAAAAACGTGAAACCGCCCGCCTCTGCGCACGGGCGGCGCAGAAAACGGGCGGCGGTTACCGTTGGGGCGGCGCGGCAAGACAAAAATCCCGGCGCGGGGATACAGCCGGCTTTAAAACGCCAGCATATGGCCGGTAAAGCCGTAAATGGCAAGCGCAAGGATGCCGATATACAGCAGCGTAATGGGCAGGCCGCGGAAGGTGGCGGGCACGGCTTCGCTTTGCAGGCGCTCCTGCGCGCCGCGCACAAGCGCCACGGCCATCACATAGCCCACGCCGCTGCCCAGCGCAAAGCCGAGTGTCTGTGTAAACGTAAAATTCTGGATCGTGCTCAGCAGCAGCGTGCCCAGAATGCAGGTATTGAAGGTGGCCATCGGCAAAACGGCCACGATCTCGCGCGCGCCGTGCACGCGAAAGCAGATCACAACGACCAGCAGCACCACAAAAAACGCCGCCGCGCTGCACAGAACCATCACAAGCGGCCGCAGATAGATCCAGAAGGCGCTTGCGAAAAGCCACCGGTTTACAAAAAAGCCCATCATCGCGCTGATGATCTGCACCGCGCACAGCAGCGCGCCAAAAACGAGCGAGCCCACCTCATCGTCCTCCGACAGCTTTACAAGGCGGGAGACCCCCAGCGAGCGGGTGAAGACTGCGTTCTGCGCAAATACCGCGATCACCGCGTAGGCAAAAAACGAGCCGAGCGCGCGCAATACTTCTGTCATAGCGGCTCCACCTCCAGGCTCATCTGCTTTTTCACGCCGGCAGCGGCGGCGCGCCAGACGCACATAACCAGCGCCGTCACCATAAAACCGCCGCTGGGCAGCTGTGCCATCGGGAACAGCGCCCCGCCGATCACGGGCGAGCCGAACAGCGTGCCGAGACCCAAAATCTCGCGCAGCGCCGAGATGAACAGCAGCGCCGCGATATATCCGCAGGATGTGATCAGGCCCTTGCGCAGCGCGGTGCGGGTGCGCTCGCGCTGCGGGCGCTCGTACCGCTTCAGCACGATGGGATCCGCCACCAGCAGCGGCAGATACAGTCCCAGCAGCGCAAGCTCTGCCGGGGTATACAAAAGCCCCATCAGATACCGCGCGCCCACGTATACCGCCCCCGCCGTGAGCGCGTAGATGAGCCCGCGAAAGCGAAAATACGAAAACCGGCTCAGCAGCGCGGCCAGCACACGGGTGGGCGTCAGCAGCAAAAGCACGGCGGTAGACAGCATGATGCCGTTCTTCAGCGTGGTGGCCGCTACAATCAGCGGCGCGAGCCCCAGCCCCTGCATAATGACGGGGTTGTTCAAAAAGACGCGGTCGCGCCGGGCGCGTTTTTCCACCGAGGCCTGCAGCGGCTCGTGTTGCAGCTCACTCATGCGCGCACCCCCTTTTGCGGGGCTCTGCGGGAGAACAGGCTGTCGAGCGGGGCGGACAGCGCGTTCACCGCCAGCACCGCAAAGCATACGCCCGTATCGTAAGAGCCAAAATAGCGGAACATCATCGTCATAAAGCCGAGCAGCAGCCCATAGGCGAAATGCGCGCGCGTGTTTTTGGGCCGTGTTACGGGCTCGTTGATCAAAAACACCGCCGCAAAAATCAGCGCGCCGGAGAGTATCTCGTACCGCAGCGAAAGCAGCCGGGTATCCAGATACAGCCAGGGCGGTTCCAGCCCCAGCGTATTGACGCGCGGATAGAAAAACGCCACTGCTGCACAGGCCAGCAAAAAGCCCAGCGGCACGCTGAGCGTGATGCCGCGGCGCATCCACAGATACATGGCGCATGCGATGATCACCAGCACCGATGTTGTGCCGATGGGCCCGGCGTAGCTGCCGAGAACCAGATCGAACAGGCTTGTGTTGGGCACGCCGCCCGCGCGCAGCGTATGGGCGGCGCTCTCCAGCAGCGTAACGCCGCTTACATCAAACAGGCCGATCTCGGAAAACGGCGTGGGGTAAAAAAGTACCTGGCCGGGCCAGCTGACGGCGGCCACGGCATAGCCCAGCGCCGACGGGTTGAACGGATAATGCCCGTATCCGCCAAACGCGTGCTTGCCCAGCATCGTTGCCACGATAACGCTCACGATCACCACGTAATAATGCACTGTGGCGGGCAGTAGCATCACCAGCACCAGCGCGGCGGGGATGCTGCTGTTTTCTTCCCGATTGTGCGTGTGGCTGCGCAGCCACGCAACCAAGTGATCGCACAGCATGGCAGTGAACGCTGCCACCAAGCACAGCCCAATGGGGCGCATGCCGTAAAAAAACGTTGCAAGCGCCAAAAGGGGCAAAATCATAAATACGATGTCGCGGTTCGCTTCGTAAGAGCCGGGCCGCTGGAGGGACAGCGCGGATTCATTGCTCATAAGGCTTGCCTCTTTTCCTGTATCTGCGGATATCGGGTTTGCGATAAAAGCCCGCCCGGGGCCTTTACAAACGATTCGGTTTTCTGCCCTGCCGCCCTGCGGGGCGGTTTGGGGCGCTGCCCTTGGCGAATGCGCGGAAGGCGCCTGCCCTGCCGCCCTGCGGGGCGGTTTGGGGTGCTGCCCTTGGCTAATGCGCGGAAGGCGCGGCGCCGCAGGCGCAGCGCAGCGCGGCAATCGCCTCGGCGGGGTGCGGCGCATGGAACACGGCGCTGCCTGCCACCAAGATATCTGCGCCCGCGTTTTTGCACAGCGGCGCGGTGGAAAGATTGACGCCGCCGTCCACCTCAATTTGGAGCGCAAGGCCGCGCCGGTCTGCCTCGGCGCGGATGACGGCGATCTTTTCCACGGCCTGCGGCAGAAATTTCTGCCCACCGAAGCCCGGCTCCACGCTCATCACCAGCACCAGCTCCAGCTCGTTCAGATACGGGAACACCGCCTCGGGCGGCGTACCGGGCCGGATGCTCAGGCCCGCCTTGCGCCCGGCCGCATGAATGGCGCGGATCGTGCGCCATGGGTCGCTCTCCGCCTCCAGATGGAACGTGAGCAGCGAAGCGCCCGCTTCGCAAAAGGGAGCCACATATTGCAGCGGATGCCGGATCATCAAATGCACATCATAAAAAGCGGGCAGGCGCGCGCTCAGCGCGGCCAGCACCGGAACACCGAGGCTGATGTTCGGCACGAACGAGCCGTCCATCACGTCGATATGCAGCATGTCGGCGCCCGCGTTCAGCGCTGCGGCACAGCTTTCGCCAAGCCGGGTAAAGTCTGCCGCCAGGATCGAGGGAGAAAGCTTTATCATGCGATACCTCTTTTGTAACTGCGCCATTCTAACCGGCAAAGCCATCGGGGCGCCTTTGGGGCCGGCCCAAGGCGCTCGGCGGCCGCGGTGCGGCCGCCCGCCGCTGCAAAAACGCGGCCAAAAGAAAAACGGCGCCGAACGGTGCATAAGCATATATTACCGCATTTTTCCCAAAAAAGCAAATCGAATGCGCAAAAGCAAAAAAACGTTCCAAAAGCCCCGCCAGAGAAACGCCCCCCGCCGCCTCCCCCGCCCGGGGAAAACGCAGCGTGCGGGGCGGGGGAGGCGGCGGGGGGCGTTTC
>CAJUMH010000019.1 GCA_910587145.1 uncultured Ruthenibacterium sp.
GAGGCGTTTTGATAAATGCCGTCCACGGCATTGTAAGAAGCAAATACCGCTTCGCGGTGGGTTTCCCATACCATCCCAATACCGTCCAGCCGCGCGATTTGGCTTTACCGTTAAACGGCCCCAATCACGACCGGAATACTGTTTTACTTCCCGCAGCAAAGGTGGACGGGGCCAACAAGGCTTATATCGCATCTTAATATATTAAATATTTGTGGCAACTCATCAATGCTTGTTCGGCGAATAAAACGGCCAGCTGTCGTAATATGGATTATTTTCAATCTTGAAGGCTGGTCCATCTGCTTCATTATATTGCACTATCTCCTGAAGTTTTTTCTGCATCCATATACATACTGCGAAACTTATACATTCTGAACTCTCTGCCATTTTTTCCAATGCGCATCTGGCTGAAAATTGCCGGCCCACTATCACACTTTTTCATTGTCCCCTTTTCCTTTGTCCCGCTTCCCGCATGCCGGTCCCGGCAATTTAATAGCCCAAGGTTCCCAAAGCTTGCCGTGCTATCCGGAATGCAGATCCGGCGTTTTTGCCGCAATGGAGAGATTTCGGTGCTTTACCGCACAAAAAGACATAATCCTGCTATTTATTTACTCAGTATATCATGATGTTTCTGAAAAAGCAACCCCTTTTTGGGCAGAGCCGGTGGCAGATTGTGCAGGTGTTGCAACGATGTGAGACAAAAAGAAAAAGGGGGCGGGCAGGGAGGAATCCATGATACGATAGAGTTGACAAGACCAAACCGAAAGGCAGCGATCCCCGTCCGCTATGAATAAGATAACACAAGCGGCCCGATGTCGGTAAGCCCTGATCACTAATATGGACAAGACCACAAAAACTATGGAGCGGAGCTGCTGACAATTTTGCTTCTCTCATGAAACATTGGGTTTTCCCTTGACAAAAGTAAGAATGAAGTGCTATTATTTGATTGCGAATATATTTTGTGAATATTCGCAATATGAAATCGCGAGAAAGGAGGACGAACCCATGCCATCAAAACCTGTTCTTTCAGATGCCGATAAAAAGGCCATCCGCGAGAGGCTGGGGGAACTGTGCGAGGAGTGCTGGATTGCACACGGCTACAAAAAAACCAGCATCAAAAATCTATGTGACAATGCAGGCATCTCCATCGGTACATTCTACACGCTATACCCCACAAAGGAAGATCTATTTTCGGAAACCATCGAGCGCATACAACAGCGACTGACTGAGAAAGTCCTTGCCATCAACAGGAGCAGTCAGACTAAGGAGGGCTTTGCACAGTCAATGAAAGAGTTGTTCCGGGAGTATGACAGCAAGCCCTTTTTGTATAACGTCAACACCCCGGATTTTCAGTCTTTCGTGACAAAGCTCCCGGAAGAAACCATGCAAAAAATCAAGTTTGACAGCTTTGAATTTTTTAAGCAAGCTGTTCAGGCCGCAAACCTCGCTTTGAGAATGGAGGCAACTCAGGCGTATGGGATTTTAAGCGCATTGCTGTCAACCATCAACGCAAAAGAAACCCTTGCTGTCACCTGTGATTATCTCGCTGTGTTTGACCGTATGGCAGATATTCTTGTGGGCAGTATCTTTGAGTAACAGGAGATTTCATGGAAACATTTGAGTACAAAACTGTCACCGTAGACTGCAAGGACGTAGAGCGTTCCCAGGATGCCCTGACCGCCCAATTAAACCGCTGGGGCAAAGAGGGCTGGGAATTGACTTCATCTCTCACGCTCTCCTATCTGGGCAGCTCACAGTATTCCCTTGTGGGCCTTGCCCATCGGGTCACGCTGATTTTCAAGAGGCTGAACCAGCCTGGGGAGGCGGCGCAGGCATGACCTATGCAGTTGAAACCAGCCATCTATCCAAGAGCATTGACGGCAGCGTCATTTTGAATGATGTAACCTTGAGGGTGAAACAAGGTGAGATTTACGGCTTTTTAGGCGCAAACGGCGCGGGGAAAACCTCGCTGATGAAAACGCTCTATCACATCATGGCCCCCGATGCCGGAACGATCACCCTGTTAGGGGAGCGCGTCGAAAAAGGAAACCACTCTGTTTTCTCCCGGATTGGGAGCATCATTGAAAGCCCCGTTTTCTATCAGCATTTGAGTGCCCGTGAAAATCTGGAACTGCATTGTGGGTATATGGGCGCGGGCTATGAACGTATCGGGGAAATGCTGGCGATGCTGGGCCTTTCAGAGACTGACAATAAAGCCGTAGGCAAATTTTCTCTGGGCATGAAACAGCGGCTTGCCCTTGCGAGGGCTTTTCTGACTAAGCCGGAACTGCTCATTCTGGACGAACCAATCAACGGATTAGACCCCCAGGGCGTGATGGAAGTGCGGGAACTACTCCGGCAGATCAACCGGGAGCATCACACAAGCATCTTCATATCCAGCCATATTCTGGACGAGCTATCCAAAATCGCGGACACCATCGGCATCATAGACCATGGTTCCATGCTTGCGGAAATATCCATGACGGAGATTGCGGAAAAGGGCATGAACCTCGAAACCTATTATTTGAGTTTGCTGGGGGGAGGTGGCAGCCATGCAAAACCTTGTTAAGCTGGAATTGAAAAGGGTTTCGCTCAAATCGCATTTTATTAGCCTGCTGGCCGCAAATGTTGTGATTACCTTGTTGAGCGCGTTTACTTCCTCCCTCCTGAGCGCAGACGGTGGAGTTGCTGTGACCGGCCTGCCACCCGCGCAGTTGGATACGCTGACGCTGGCAACCATGCTTGTGAGGGCTATGCTGATTGTCTGGGAGGCGGTCTTGATTTCAGCATTTATCGTGGAAGAATACCGTAGCAAAACGATAAATCTGCTATTTACCTATCCTGTCCAGCGTGGAAAATTGATTGCCGTGAAGATTATCCTGATATGCGGCATCATGCTTCTATTTCATGGGTTGTCCGGCATTTTTCAATACGCCTGCCTGTCCTTTATAAGCCAATATTTCCCCTTTGTCACCACCAGCCCTGCAAATCTGATGACACAAGCCATCACAGCTTTGTCGGCTGTTTTGCTGGGCCTGCTCCCGCTCTACATCGGAATGATAAAGAAGTCCACGATTGCGACCATCGTTTCATCCTTTGCACTCGCCGCCATTGTTTCCAATTCCCAAGGCAGCAGCGCAGGGCTGATGTCCATTCCGATTGCGGCTATCGTGTTTGGCATGATCGGCGCAGGCTTTTCCGCAATCACCGTCCGCAAAATGGTTTCTTCTGACTTGAGTAACTGACAGAAAAGGAGGCAGCTACATGAACTTTCCCATTCCCAGCTTTATCCCCGTTCCTGGTGCAGAAACGATGCAGCTTATCTCAATCGTTTCGCTGATTGTCGGCATCTGCATTACGGTCGTGGGGGTGCTTTTCCTGCTCTTGAATAAGAGAAAAGGGAAAAAGAAGAACACGCTTGCATGGATCATAATTTGTGTCGGTGTGCTGCTCATAGCCAATCACGGCATACAACTGATTTTTAGGAGGTAAGACAATGGTAAAAGAAGTCAATCGTGCCTGCGAAAAGCTGAATGAAAAGCTGGGGGTTTCTGTATCGCTCCCCAACCCCAAAAAGAAAACGCTGAACGCGGCCTCAGTGTGCAATTTCGTTGTCGGCGCTGGCCTGGTGGCGGCGGGTGTTGTGTTCTCGTCCAAATGGTGCGCTGTGCTGGGCGGTATCGGCCTTGTCAGCAGCGTTGTACTGCACCAGGAAAAGGGCGGCAAAAGCGATGAAAAGTGATGTTCCTGCGGAAAGTTTTGAATGGCTGCTATGTCCTGTGTGCGGCAGTAAGACCCGCATCAAAATGCGTTCCGATACGCAGTTGATAAACTTCCCCTTGTTCTGTCCCAAATGCCGGAAAGAAACGCTCAAATATTCTCCCCGCTTGCCAATCGGGCGCGGACGGAGTAAAATAAAGAAAGGCAGATACTGCGCAGCACAAAGCGGCACTTATCCCCGCAGGCCCCTTCAAAGCCGTCTGGCGGCCCCGGCCGGCTTGGACGGCCGGGGAAAAGCGATTTTTCGTACAAGGAGGCGGCCCCTATGGCTGGAGATCTTCATTCGCACACCAATTTTTCAGACGGCTCGGCCGATATCGAGCGTATGCCTGTTTGGGCACGGCGCGCGGGATTGACGCATCTTGCCGTTTCCGATCACGATTCGCTGCATTCCCTTCGCTGGGCCAAAGCGCACCCGGTGGTGGAGGGCGTAGCACTGTTGCCCGCGGCGGAGCTTTCGTGCCATGACCCCGCAAACGGGCGGCGCGTGCATATTTTATGCTATTGTCCCGACGAAACGCCCGCGCTGATCGCCTTTTGCGAGGGTATTGCACAGCGGCGCAACGATCTTGCGCAGCGCAGCATCGCCCGGCTGGAGGAGATGTTTCCGCTGTTTTGCCGCGAGCATGCGCTGGCCTACAGCGCACGCAGCGGCGTTACATTCAAAACGCATCTAATGCGCGAGCTGTACGATTGCGGCTATACCGATGCCGTGTATGGCGCGCTGTACCACAAGCTGTTCGATCTTCCCGGAGGGCTGATCCGGCACGAGCCGGAGTACGAGGACGTATTCAGCGCGCTGCGAATGGTGCGCGCTGCCCGCGGCGTGGCGGTGCTGGCGCACCCGAGCGTTTACCGGAGCATGGCGCTTGCGCAAAAGCTGGCCGAGCAGGGGCTGATCGACGGCGTGGAGATCGAGCACCCGCGCAATACCCCCGAGGACAAGGAGACCCTGCGCGCGCTGGCGCAGCGGTACGGCCTGATTGTGACAGGCGGCACGGATTTTCACGGCATGCACAGCACGCACCCGCTGCCGCTGGGCTCCTTCACCACCGACGACGACAATCTTGCGCGCGTTCTTTCTTTGGCCGCACAGCGCCGCGGACGGCATTCCGCAGCCGGGGGCTTTTGACAAAAAGCTTTGAAACCGGCCGATACAATAGTCCTGCCGGCAAAATTCGGGGTTTTTCTGCGCAGCAGTCTGTTTTTTACCCGTTTTTTCTCTGATTTCCTGCCCAAAAAAGGAACGGCAAACACAAAAATTTCGGGAATTTCTCTGAAAATCCGACACACCCTGCGCAGCGGCGCCTTTCGCGATTGTATTCGTCGGCGTGTCTTGTTATAATGAATACATAGGGCCGTGCGCGTACAGCAGACAGTTTTGTCTGCCTTTGCACGGTGAACCGCCCCAAAAACCGCACCAACCAATGATGCGCACCGCAAAGGAGATCCCCGAAAGCAGCTTCTCCCCTTGCCGCATTGCTTTGTGGGTGGTTCAGGAAGTTTTGGAAAAAGATGTTCGGAGGAAACGATTATGACGTATTCACGCAAAAACAAAGGAGTTTGCTCGCTTGCCACCGAGGTATCGCTGACGGATGACGGCGTGATTGAATCCGTGGCGGTGGTGGGCGGCTGCAACGGCAATCTGAAGGGCGTTTGCACTCTGCTGCAGGGCCTGCGTGCCGAAGAGGCCGTTTCGCGGCTGAAGGGCCTTACCTGCGGCAATAAATCCACCTCCTGCCCGGATCAGATCGCGCTGGCGCTGGAGGAAGCTCTGGCTCTGGCAAACGCCTGAGCCCGGCAGAACAAGGCGCCGCCAGCCGCGGCGCAAACCAAAACGCGAAACGCAAAAGGGCAACGGGGCGCAAGGTCTCCAAAGCGGAGGCTGCGCCCCGCTTTTTGCCGCAAAAGCCTTGCGTCCGCGCGGGATTCATGCTATAATCGGAACGAGCGAAAATACGGGCGCCTGCATCCGAAAGCAAAGCCGCAAAGCCTGTCTGCACGGCGCCGCCGCGCGGCGCTTTCGTCCGGTTTGTTTTTGGCGCCGCCGCCTTTTTTTATCGGGAGGTTTTTATGTCAGGACACAGTAAATGGAACAACATCAAGCGTAAGAAGGAAAAAACCGACGGCCAGCGCGCCAAGATCTTTACAAAGATCGGTCGCGAGATGTCGGTTTGTGTAAAGGCGGGCGGCGGCGACCCCAACGTAAACAGCAAGCTGCGCGATCTAATCGCGAAGGCCAAGAGCCTGAACGTGCCCAACGATAACATCCAGCGCATTATCAAAAAGGCCGAGGGCGGCGAAAAGGATAACTACGAGAGCATCACCTACGAAGGCTACGGCCCCTCGGGCGTTGCCATGATGGTGGAGACGCTCACCGATAACCGCAACCGCACGGCAGCCAATCTGCGCCATTATTTTGATAAATTCGGCGGCAACCTCGGCAATACGGGCTGCGTGGGCTTTTTGTTCAGCCAGCAGGGTGTGATCTTGCTGGACGTGGAGGAAAAGGAAGAAGAAGCCGTGATGGAGGATGTCTTCGACGCGGGCGCGGAGGATTTTGATATGGGCGACGGCGTGGCCGAGGTGAAAACCAGCCCGGAGGCGTTCAGCGAGGTACGCGCCGCACTGGAGGAAAAGGGCTACGAATTTCTTTCCGCCGATATTGCGATGGTTCCTTCCACCTCTACGGCCTTGTCCGACCCGGATGATTTAAAGAAAATGGGCCTGCTGCTCGATCATCTGGAGGACGATGACGATGTGCAGAACGTCTGGCACAATCTGGAAAACGAAGAGGATCTGGATCGATAGTATGCAATTGCGCCGTGCCGCACTGCCGATGCATCGGCAGTGCGGCACGGCGCCTGTCTTTTCCCGCCTCGGCGCGCATACAATGGGACGGGGCGGCTTTCGCGCACGGCAAACTGCCGAAAGACAAAGCGGATGCGGCTATTCCGGCAGTTTTACAAAACCGTGCGGCGCCCCGCAAAGGAGGACAACCCACGATGAGCAGAGCAGAAACCATTACACAGTACAATAAGGCGCTGCGGCAGGGCCGCAAATCGTGCAACGAGCGTATCCTGCGGGGGGAGTATCCTTATCTGCAGGTTCTGGACGAAATTCTAGACGGCAGCATGGCCGCCGGCCATGTGGACGTGGGTGTTATCGAGATCCCGATGGAAGAGATCGTCGGCACCAAAACCGAGGGGCGGCGCTCGGCGTTTGCCGCCGATTTTATGCCGCTGCTGCCCGCAAACACCGAATTTGCGATGAAGTGGATGGCACTGTGCGAGGCGCACCTCTCCGAGGAGGGCATTCGCGACCCCATCCATTGCTACGAGTATATGGGGCGCTTTTATGTGCTGGAGGGCAACAAGCGCGTGAGCGTACTGCGCAGCTATGGCGCTGCCAGCATTTCCGGCTCGGTGATCCGCGTGCTCCCCGTCTGGTCGGAGGATCCGTGCGTTCGCGCCTATTACGAATTTTCCGAATCCTACGCGCTGACGGGGCTGTATCAAACGCGCTTCACACGGCCGGGCAGCTTTCTCAAGCTGCAAACGGCGCTGGGGTACGACCCGGATCATGTGTGGACCGAGGACGAACGGCGGCTGTTTGCCTCCGGCTTTGCCCGCTTTCGCGAGGCATACCGCAAGCAGGGCGGCGAACGGCTGCCCCTCGCGGTGGCGGATGCGCTGCTGGTGTGGCTGAAGGTCTACCCGTTCGAGCGCCTGCTGGACGACCCGCTTGCAGAGATCCACAAATCGGTGGCCACGGTGTGGCCGGATATCCGGGGCCTGCTGCAGCCGGAGCCCATCGCCGTTTCCACCGAGCCGGAGGACGCCGCAAACGATAAGGAGGAGCCGGGCCTTTTGGGCCGCCTGCTCGGTGCGCGGCCCTCCAAGCTGAATATTGCGTTCTTAAACGAATATCTGCCCGGCGAAAGCGATTGGATCCGCGCGCACGATCTGGGCCGCGAATATCTGGAAGCCATGATGGAGGATCGTGTAAAAACGCGGGCCTTTTATGGCCTGCGCACGCCCGAGGCGGCGGACGAGGCGATGGAAACAGCCATCCAGGAGGGCGCGCAGGTGGTGTTCGCCACCACGCCGTCGCTCATCGGCGCCTGCCGCAAGGCGGCTGCAAAGCACCCCGACGTGCGCATTCTGAACTGCTCGGTCTCGATGCCCTACGCGGGTGTACGCACCTACTACAGCCGTCTGTACGAGGGCAAATTCATCGCGGGCGTCATTGCGGGCGCGCTCAGTCAAAGCGACCGCATCGGCTACGTGGCATCCAGCCCCATCTTCGGCGTTCCGGCCGGCATCAATGCCTTCGCGCTCGGCGCGCAGATGACGAATCCCCGCGCGCGCATCGAGCTGCACTGGTCCGGCGTGGAGCAAGACCCAACGCAGGTGATGGTGCAGGAGGGCCTGCGCCTGATCTGCAACCGCGATCTGCCCACACCCGACCGCATGTGCGAGCCGTGGGGCCTGTGTGCCGCCGCGCCGGACGGCTCGCTGCGCCCGATGGCGGCGCCCTACTGGCACTGGGGCAATTTTTACGTAAAGCTGGTCAAGAGCATTTTTAACGGCGGCTGGAACGCGCTAAAATCGCAGGACGGCCGCGCCGTAAACTATTGGTGGGGCATGTACAGCCACGTTGTGGGCATTCTGCTGGCCGACGAGGTCCCTGCCGGCATTCGGCAGCTGGCCGGGCTGCTGCAGCACGATATCGAAAACGGCTCGCTCCGGCCGTTCCATCGCGTCATCCGCTCGCAGGACGGTGTTCTGCGAACGGACGGCGGCCACTGGTTCAGCCCGGAGGAGGTTCTGCACATGGATTGGCTGTGCGAGAACGTGGACGGCTCCATTCCCAAATTTGAAGAGCTTTTGCCCTTTGCGCGGCCGATCGTGCGGCTGCAGGGCATCGATCGGGATCATCTCCCGCCGGAGAAGGAGGCCACCATCCTGTGAAGCTGCTGCTTGTCTCCGACCGGGAGAGCGAATATCTGTGGGATTACTATCAGCCGGGGCGTCTCGCGGACGTCGATCTGATCCTTTCTTGCGGCGATTTGAACGCGCACTATCTCTCTTTCCTTGTCACCATGGGCGCCGTGCCGCTCTTATACGTGCACGGCAATCACGATAAAAATTACATCCGCACCCCGCCCGAGGGCTGCGAATGCATTGAGGACAAGCTGGTCACTGTAAAGGGGCTGCGCATTTTGGGGCTGGGCGGCTGTATCCAATACAACGGCGGGCCGCATCAGTATACCGAGGAACAGATGGCGCGGCGCATTCGGCGGCTGCGGTTCCAGCTGTGGAAGGCCGGCGGTGTGGACATCGTGATCGCGCATGCCCCCGCGCGGAGCTATGGCGACGGAGAAGACCGCGCCCACCGGGGCTTTGCCTGCATGCTGGAGCTCATCGACAAATACCGGCCGCGCTATTTTATCCACGGCCATGTGCACGCCAGCTATGTGGCAAATCTGGTGCGCGTGCGCGTGCGCGGCGAAACCACGATCATCAACGCCTACGAGCGCTACCTGCTCGAGCTGCCCGGGCCGGATCCGTCGCCCAAAAAGCAGAACAGCATCCCCCTGTTTTGACCCGGGCGCCTTGGGCCCGTATCAGCCTTCTCCGCCGTATCCCCACCGCAGAACAGGCCATCGAGCCAGCCGCGGCGACGGATACAGCGAACACCGCGGTCACATCCTTTTGCATTCCCCAAAATGAGCCTGCCGCAAAACAGCCTTTTAAAAACAGGATCTAAAAATCGGCGTCCCCTCCCGGCCATTTTAGGCCAAAGGGGGCGCCGATCTGCTGTTTTTCAGCGATTTTATACCATTGTAGCCGCGTTTTATGCCGCGCTGCGGCGGGCCCGTTTTGTGCCGCGGCACAGAATCTTAGCCCTGCGTTTTCGCGGTTTGGAACAAATCGTCGCGCGTGATGTTTTTCAGCCATCTGCCGGCGGCATAATGCCGCAGCACCCAAGGCCATTTTACAAACTCGTCCGTGCAGAGCAGAAAATACACCCACAGCACCGGCAGCTTCAGCACAAAGGCCGCAAACAGGCCCAGCGGTACCGCGTACACCCACATGGTGATCGCATCGCAGATGAGCCCAAAGCGGCTGTCGCCCCCGGCCCGGAAAGCCCCGGCGATCAGTGTGGTGTTCACGGCCGCGCCCATAATGTAGTACGAGTTGATCAGCAGCATCACGCTCAGATAATGCAGCGCCGTCGCGGAAAAGTTGCCGCCGGCATACCGCATCACAAACGGGCGCGCCGCCAGCACCAGTATGCCGCCGATCGCGCCTGCGGCCACGGTGAGCCACAGGAGCCGCCGGCCGTCGGCCCGCGCCTCCTCCAGCCTGCCCTCGCCGATCTTTTGCCCCAGCAGCACGCCGCCGGCGCTGGCAAGGCCAAAGCACAGGATCGTCCCGAAGTTGCGCACCACCGTCGCCAGAGAATTTGCCGCCACGGCGTCGCTGCCCAAATGCCCGAGGATCGCCGAATATACCGAAAACGCCACACCCCAAACCACATCATTTGCCAGAGCCGGGATGGACAGCCTTACAAAATCGGAAAACAGCGCCTTACTGCGCACAAACACGGCAGAGAATTTCAGCTTGACGTGCTCGGAGCGCAGCGATACCACAAAGCACAGCCCCAGCTCTACCAGGCGCGAAAGGGACGTGGCCAGCGCCACGCCGTTGACGCCCATTTTGGGGGCGCCCAGCCAACCGAAAATAAATACCGCGTTCAGCAGCACGTTCAGGCCTACCGCCACACTGTTCAGAACCGTGCCCACGATCACCCGGCCCACGCTGCGCAGCACGCTGATATATACCTCCGTTACGCCCCAGCACAGATAGCACACGCTCAGGATGCGGATGTACCCGGCCCCCAGGGCGATGAGCTCGGGATCGTTTGTAAAGATGTGCATCATGCCCTCCGGAACCAGCAGCGCCAGCAGCGCAAACAGCGCCGAGATGGTTACAGAAAACCGCAGCGCAATGCCCTGCACCGCCTCGATAGCCTGATAATCCTTTTTGCCAAAATACTGCGCGCAAAGCATGGTTGCCCCGGTGCCGAGGCCGTAAAACACCATAAACAGCACGCTGGCGTACTGGCTGGCAAGGCTTACGGCCGAAATGGCCGATTGTCCCACAAAATTCAGCATCACCACGTCTGCCGAGCTCACCGCCGCACTCAGCAGGTTTTGCAGCACAATGGGCGCTACCAGCCTGCCGATCTGCCCGTAAAACGGGCTTTTTCCCATTTTCTCCATTATTATTTCCCTTTGCCCCAAAACGATTTTTCTCTTTTTTCCCAAAAAGCATCCCTGGCCCGAAAATCATCCCTGCCCTTATCGGGCGGCGGGGTGTTTTCGGCTTTGTGCCGCACCCTCTTTTCCCGCGCGAGCACCTCGAACAGCCGCCCCGGCAGCGCCATAACCAGCACGATGCCCACCGCCAGCGCTATGGCCACCTGAAGCGCTTCAAAGCCCTTTTCGAACGCCGTTCGGTTGTCGCCCTGAATAAAATAGTACGCCATATCGTAAACGCCTGCGCCCGGCACCAGCGCAAAAATGCCGCTGATGAGAAATACCGTGGCCGGGCGCATGCGCACCACTGCAAAAGCGCGCGAGACAAAAGCAAGCGTCAGCGCAGCCAAAAAAGCCGCGCCAACGGCCGATGTGCCGCCGCGCAGGCACAGGCAATATACCAGCCAGCCCACTGCGCCCGTAATGCCCGCGTATCCAAATTCACGCATGGGCGCGTTTACCAGTACCGCAAAGGCCAGCGTCGCCAAAAACGCAACGGTGAATTGGATTATCAGCCCGCCCATCAGATATGCACCCCCGGGATCAGCGCGGCAAAACGCAGCACAAGGCCCACGCCCAGCGCAATGCCAGCCGCGATCAGCACCGCGTCGATGGCGCGGATGGTGCCGGAAAGATAATCGCAGTTTGCCACATCGCGGATGCCGTTTGTCAAAGCGATGCCGGGCATCAGCGAGACGATGCCGCCGATGATTACCTTATCCGCGTCGCAGAAAAGCCCCGCCAGCTCCAGCATCCACACGCACAAAACGCTCACAAGCGCCACCACGCCCGCCGAAAGCATGTTCGAGACAAGCTTATTCAGCGGCGCGCGCGTTCTTGCCAGCCGCTGCACAAACAGCCCCACGGCAAGGCCGGGCGGCAGCGCCGCCATCGCGTCCAGCGCCGTGCCGCCCATCAAATAGCAAAAGCAGGCCGCCGCCACGGCCGAGGCCGCCGCCATCGTCCACAGGGGAAAGCCGCGCATCGCGCGGATCGCGGCAAGGCGCGCTGCGGCCTGCTCCACCGTCACCGCGCCCATCACGATCTCGCGCGAGAGCGCATTTACAGCCGAAATACGGCCCAGATTCATCTCCACACGCGGCGCATTGCGCACGGCCGCATGCTCCTCGGTGTCCGGAATGCGGATGGAGGCGATGAGCCCGTTGGTAAGTACATACGCGTTGAAATGTTCGGCGCCGTAGCTGCGGGCGATGAGCTCCATCGTCTGCTGCGTGCGGTAGATCTCTGCACCGTTCAAAAGCAGCGTTTCCCCCACGTCGGCGCAAAACTCCAAAACACGGCGTTTTTCTTCCATCAGCATTCGGCCTCCGCATCCTGCGCGATATTTTTTTGCGTATCGGGCATTCGGGCAGGCGCCCCGGGCCCGAAAAACCGCCGCCGGAACAAACGCCGGCTTTTCTGCTGCGCGCCCACCGTTTATGCTCCCGTGCCGGTGCAGCGCGCGGGGAGCCTGCCCTTAAACGCGCGGTAGGCCGGTACGGCCGAGCCCCGAAAGCCCAGCTTCTCGTACAGGCTTATTGCCTCCGGCGAGACGGCATGCAAAAAAACATCCGTATAGCCCAGCTCCGGATTGCACGCATAGTCCAGCATCGCCCGGATCGCGGCGGCGCCGTACCCCTGCCGGCGAAATTTTGCGTCGGTATACACGTCCGAAAGATAAAACGCGCTGCCATACCCTCCGCCGGCGCAATAGCTGACGGGGATCTCGGCGTGGTTGCAGGCAAACGAAACGCGCGCCCCGGCGGAGAGCGCCCGGTTCAGCCGGCGCAGCACAAACTCCTGTTCTCCGCAGCTCTCGCGCGCCAGCTGTGCCTCGGCGCCCTTCAACGGCCGGCCGCTCACAAGGCGCACAGGGCAATTCTGCACTTGCAGCGCGCTGCTTGCCTGCGTCAGCAGCATCATGCGCTGTTCCTCAAACGCGCAGATCTCGTAGCCGTGCGCCTCAAAAAAGGCGCGGCTTTCCTCCAGCGTTACGCTGTCGGGCCGGGAAAAAAACTTCGGCGTAATGCCCAGCTCGGCGTAATAACGCTCCACTTCCTCCAAGCTCTGCTTTGCCTCTTCCATGCGCTTTAAAACGGCATAATTGGAGGCATTGCTCTCGGGGTTTGTCTTATCGCGGAACGCGCGGTAAAAGGGCGTTTCGATATATTCCAGATACCGTTTTTCACAGTGGATCTCGTGTTTTTCGCTTGGTGTCGCCATATGCTTCCTTTCTCGCGGCAAACAATACCGTAAAGTCCAAGCCGGCATTTCCCCGGGCGCAGGATCGCGGCGGCCGCCGGCGCAGACATTCCTTATCTTCTGATATTCTCCCGGATCCTGCCGAACGCGGGATAGGTTTCGTACAGATAGCGCGCGATGGCCTCCATCAGCAGGTAATCCTCTTCGGAGTCGATATCGATGATGCCGGTATCGAACATTTCGTAGCCGCCGACGCGGCCGTCCCACAGAAAGCTTGTGGTGTTTTCGGCCAGAAAATCGCGTTCAAACACATAGATGGAGGCATTGATATCGAACACGGGCGGCGTCTGCTGGCGCGCCGTATTACGGTTTTCGATCACGGGCCGCAGCCGGTCGCCGTCCTTTTGCGCCATGTTCATATACGGATTGCGGCGGCCCGGCGTAACGGACAGCACCAGATCCAAATCGGGCCGCGATACCTTTACATTGAACGCACCCGCAATATCCTGTGTTTGGCGCAGCGGGCTGGTGATGTCCAGATCGATCAAAAAATCGTACCGGCATCCATTTTGCCGCTCCATCTCGCGCAGGCTGTGCTGATAGACGGCCATCTTGGGCACAACGTCACCGCACAGCGCCTCGGGGCGCGGCAGCACCGTCACCTCCGGATACCTTTCGCAGATCAGCTGTGCCAGCGGCTCGCTGTCGGTGTTCGCGCATAGGTCAACCGCCACGTCCGGCCGGCTTTCCAGAAACAGCATCGCCGCCGAAAGGCTGTAATACACCAGCGGAAAGCCGTTGAACGTCTTCAGATTTTTATTCCGAAATCCCTTGCTGCCCGCGCGGCCGCAAATTGTAAGAAGCACTTTTTTCTGTTCCATCCTTACCGTTCCCCCAAAGTCAGTTTTAATACATCCAGCGCCGTTTCGGGCGGGTTTGCGCTCGCGCCCGCACCGCTTTGCGCGTAATCCAAAAAATAGCGCATCTCCCGCAGATAGCGCTCGTTCACCGGCTCGGGATACTGCTGCACCGCGCCGTCCTCCAGCGTCAGCGTGCCCGCGCCGAAATCCGCCGTCACCGTGCCGTTTTTGCAAAACAGCTCGATCGCGCGCCGGTACTGCCGCCCGAAGTAATCCAGATGCACCTCGCACAGCAGCGAAGGATAGCGTGCAATGTAAACCGCCAGATCGTCGGAATCGATCTCGAGGTGGCTGTAGGTCCCCCGAAAGCAGAAGGTCTCCTGCGGCATACCGAACAGCTCGGCCAGATAATCCCACTCATGGATCAGATCAATGGCGACACCGCCGCCCATCGCCCGATGCGCGGAATACACCGCGCGGTAATCCACATTCGGCCGCCAGTCGGGCAGGTACGAAGAGCAGAGCACGCGCGCCGCATACACCGAAAGGCCGGGCAGCAGCTTTTTCAGCGCCAGCATGGTACCGCACCAGCGCATCGGCGCTGCCACATAGGCCTTCTGTTCGGGCAAAAGGCAATCGGCAAGGCGGCGGTCGGTACGCTCGAAGATCGGCTTTTCCACAAACAGCGTGTTTGCCTTGCCGCGCAGCATTTGCAGCGTATCAAAATGCAGATGCGTTGGGTTTGTGATAAACGCCGCGTCGTAATGCGCGTGCGCGGGCAGCGCCGTCATTTCGCCCGCCAACAGCGCGCGCGTTTCGGCGGGCAGTGCCCGCGCCGAGGAACGCAGCGCCCACGCGCGCACCGGAAGGCCCCTTTCGGCCGCCACAGCGTGCAGGTTTTTTAAATGCCGCGTTCCGATGCTGCCAAGCCCGGTGAACAGAACGTCCATTGCCGTTCTCCCCCTCCTTACGAATCGGCCTCGATCTGTTCGATCAGCCAGATCACTGCTTTGTCCTTTTCAAACGACCATCGGGGCGCTTCCTCGCCCTTCAGTACGCCAAAGAAATTGGCGATCTCGTCCACATAGGCGTTCTCGACGATGTTGTCGCTGTAGCGCGCGTTGTGCTCGAAGCGCTCGTAGGTGCGCACGGGCACTTTTTGCTTTTCCGCGGCGTCGTAGCGGTAAAGCGATTTGGGGTTGCCCTCCCAAAAGAGGTGCAGCCCCTCGCCGAACACCTCAAAATTGCGCACGGCCTTCGGGCTCACCACGTCTGCCGCCAGCATGCCCTTCGTGCCGTTTTCGTGGCGCAGCAGCACAAAATAGCTGTCGGGATACTCGATCTCCAGCCCGCTCAGCTTGTCCTTCTGCGCCGTCACGGCCGTCACCGGGCCGAACGCATCCAGCAGCCAGGGCAAATCAATGCCAAAGATCTCGCGCACGCCGCCCGTGCGCCGGTCGCCCACAAAGAAGTTTTTGTAATTTTCCCATGGGTGCCAATCGGGCAGGTACTGGCCGATGTGATAGAGATAGTTGACGGGCTTTCCAAACGCCGCCACCTGCTGCTTGATGTACTGTGTTTCGCCGCGGTAGAGCATGGTGCTGCTTAAAAAAAGCGGCAGTTTTTTTGCGGCGGCCTTAGCTGACAGCGCGTCATAGCCGTCGTCCACAAGGTTCAGCTCGGTAAATACGGGCAGGCCCGCGTCCAGCAGCGTATCAATCACGCCCGCGTGCGTGATCGGCGCGGTGCACACAAACGCCGCGTCAAAGCCCTGTGCCGCCACAGCGGCCTCGATGCTCTCGAACGGCATTATCCCAAGGCCCTGCGCCTCGGCGCGCCGCGCGGGCGCAAGATCCACGCCCGAAAGCGCCGCCTCCGGCTGAATTTGCCGGATCAGCCGCGCGCGGCGCTTGCCCATGCTGCCAAGCCCCACGATCAAAATATTCATGCTTCCGCCCCCATCCGGTTCTTTATTTTCTTTTGCAGGGTTCTTTTCTTTTTGCAGTTTCAATTATTCTGCTTTCTCCGCGTGCTTTTCCTGCGCCGCGCGCTCTTTTTTTGTGGATTCCCGTTCCTCCCCATCCAGCATTTTTGCATAGACGCGGCTGGGGAACACGGTTTCGGTATGATATTTTCGAAAGCTGCCTTCGCGCAGCACAAAAAAGCCCAGTTTTTCCAGCATTTTGCACGAGGCGGTGTTTTCCTTTGCCGCCTCGGCGGTCATCTCCCGCGCGCCGCGCGCCGCCGCCCAGTCCATCAGCAGGCGCACGGCCTCCGTGCCATAGCCTTGCCGCCAGTGCGTTTTGCGGATGCAATAGCCGATATCATAGCAGCGGTGCGTCTCGTCAAACGTGCCTTCTTCATCCTGCGGGAACGCGCAGCAGGTGCCGATGCGCTCGCCCGTTGCGCGCAGCTCAATCACAAAGTAAAAGCCCAGCGCGCTGTCCTCCATCTCGTCGAGCGCCTTTTGATACACAGCGTCCACGCCCTCCGCGGGCGGGTCGCTCATGAAGCGGCCGTTCTCGGCGTCGAACCACATGCCGGTGACAAACGCGAGATCTGTTTTTTGATAATCGCGGATGCAGATCCGCGCGCCCGTAAGCGGTGTTTTGATTTGCATTTTTGATTTCCTTTCCTTGCCCAAAAAGCGTCTCTTGCGCGGCCTGTGGGCCTTACGGCGCAGCCTGCGAAGCAGGAGACATCGCCTCAGAGCCGGACGCGGCGGCCTGCGGATCGGGGTTTGCCGCCCCGGAGCCGGACGCGGCGGCCCGCGGATCGGGGTTCGCCGCCCCGGAGCCGGACGCAGCGGCCTGCGGATCGGGGTTTGCCGCCCCGGAGCCGGACGCAGCGGCGCTGTCGCCGGGCGCACCCCACGCAAGGGAACGCTCGCCCGCCGTTTCGGACAGCGGCTTTGCGGCGCACAGGTACAAGATCAATACTGCCGTCAGTGTTGCGGCAAATGCCGCGATTTTCCGCAGATTCTTTTTCCGCGCACACAGCAGAAGGATCAGCTGCACCAGCAGCACCGCCGCGAACAGCGCCATCGCCAGCAGCGCCGCACGCGCGATTACCGCGATTGTTTCGTCCCAGTAATCCGGCACAGCCAGCTCCATCTGCCGCAGCGCCTCTTTCGCTGTTTGGAACATCACTTTTAAAAATTCCCGGATCCCGTCCATCGCCTGTCTCCTCTTCCGTAATTTTAAAAAGCCTTACTCACAAACATCAGCGCCGTTCGGGCGGGGCCGTTTTCGCCCTGCGGCGCATCCCCCAAAACGCTTTTGCGCACGGCGGCGTTTTTTTGCCGCGCTCCCCGCCTTCGGCGCCGGCCGGCCGAAGCAGGCCAACCGTTTGGGGCAACCTTCACGCGTGCTCCGCGGCCGACCAATCTTCCCCGTCGTAAAAAACCTTCGGCCTGCCCGGCGCGTCGCTTGCCAGAAATTGCTCCAGCCGGCGCACAATGCGGCCGCTGGTATCGCCACCGTTGAACGGGCTTTTTACCTCGCGCGCCGTTTGGGCAAACGCGGGCGACAGCGCCGTGCGCAGCGCCGCGCGGATGCTTTGTGCGTCCGCCCTGCAGCAGATGACGTTCGCGCACACGATGCGCCCCTTCTGCCGATCGCCGATGTTCACGCACGGCACGCCCAGCGACGGCGTTTCGGCGAGGCCGGACGAAGAATTGCCCGCCACAACGGCGCAGTATTTCATCGCCGAAAGGTACCGCAGCACGCCCATGCTCGCAAACGCAGCGTATTTTTCCGGATGCGCCGCGCACAGGCTCTCGATGCGCGCATTGATCGCCGCGCCGCCCGCGTCGGCATTGGCCTTGGTAAAGATCGCCGCCAGGCCGCAATCCGCCAGGGCCGCGCACAGCGCGTCGAACTGCTCCACCGGCGAAGCGCCGCCCACCGTCTCGGGATGATAGGTAACAAGCGCATACGGGCGCGCAAGATCGAAGCCGATCTGCTCCGCCAGCGCGGCGCGCGGCACAAGCGTCATACTGCGCAGATTCTCGTCGCCCAAGCCGCCGACGTTTTCCACCGTGGCGGGGTCTTCGCCCATACGGATCACCCGGCGCGCATACGTCTCGCAGGAGGGAAAATGCAGCGACGCCATTTTGGTAAGGCAATGGCGGAACCAGTCGTCTGCCGCGCCCACCGTCACATCGCCGCCGCTGATGTGCACCAGCGGAACGCCCAGCAGCGCGGCGGCCGCGCCCGCCGCAAAGATCTCGTACCGGTCGCCCAATACCAGCATGGCGTCCGGACGGCGCGCGGCAAGATACTCGGTAAAGCAGCGCATGGCATAGCTGACGGTGCGCGCGGTGGCAAGGGAAGAATCAACGCCGAACTTCAAAATAGGAATGCGCGCGTCGATGGGCATGCCGTCTGCCTCGATCTCCTGCACGGTATTGCCGAACTGCACCGAAAGGTGTGCGCCTGTCACCACAAGGCGCGGCTCTGCCGTTTTACTTTGCCGCAGCTTTTGCAGCACCGGCCGCAGCAGCCCGTATTCCGCCCGCGTTCCCGTAACAACGCACACCGGTTTTTTTTGCATGGCAGCTCCCATCCTTACAGTGTCTTTTCCCGCCCATAGGCGCCGCGCGCAGCAAGCCGCCTCCGGCAAGAGAAAATGCTGCGCGGGGCCTTGTCTTTTGGCGGATCGTCTTTTGCTATAGTTCGATCCTTTCGTCCTCGGCAAACGCCCGTTTTGCCCTTGTGCCCAGCACCTCGTGCCAGCGCATGGGCGAAACGCCGTCGCCCGGGCGTTTGGTGGTGATGTTTTCCTCGCTCAGCACCTCGCCCGCCGCGATGGCCCGCTTTGCCACAATGCTCTTGCGCGCGGCGGGCCTGTTCCTTGCCTCGCTCGCCGTCACCTGCTTGCGCCCGCTGCCGAGGGCAAGCTCCGTATTGCGCACGGCGCGCACCAGCGCCGCCAGCTCATTCGGCGTAAGGCTCGCCTTGTGGTCGGGCCCGGGCAGCGTCTTATCCAGCGTAAAGTGCTTTTCGATCACACACGCGCCCAGCGCGACGGCCGCGACGGCGGCCTCCCAGCCCGGCGTATGGTCGGAATAGCCTACCGGGCAGCCAAAGTGCTCTTTTAGATCCAGCATCGCCCGCAAGTTCGCGTCTTCAAACGGCGTGGGGTACTCGGTATTGCAGTGCAGCAGCGTAATTTCGCCCGCGCCGCCGTTTTCCAGCACCGAAAGCGCATCCTCAATCTCGGGCAGCGTGCTCATGCCCGTAGAGAGGATCACCGGCTTTTTCAGCGCCGCAATGCGTTCCAAATAAGGCAGATTTGTGATCTCTCCCGAGGGGATCTTGTACACCGGAAGATCGAGCGATGCGAGAAAATCAACGCTGGCAAGATCGAACGGCGTGGAAAGATACGCAATGCCAAGCTGCCCGCAATATTCCTGCAGCTCCCGGTGCGCGTCAAACCCGAAGTGCAGCCGCCGGATCATCTCCAGCTGGCTTTCGCCGGCGTCCGTCTGCGCCTTCTGGTATTCGGCCTTTTCGGCAAAGCGGCTGATCACCAGCTCCGGCACGGCCGTTTGATATTTCACCACGTCCGCGCCCGCCGCCTGCGCCGTGCGCGCCAGTTCCTTTGCCATGGTAAGGCTGCCGTTGTGATTCACGCCCGCCTCGGCAATGATCCATACTGCCATTGTGCTCCCCTGCCTTTTTTGTTTTTTCAATCGCAAAACCGCCGGCAGAAAGGATCCCGCAAAAAACTGTACGGCATCCCTTCACACGGCACGCCCCTTCCCCTTTACGGCATCTCCAGCCGGCGGCGCATATTGTCCAGCTCTTCCAGCTGGCCCATATCCATCCAGCTGTGCTCGCTGACGGGATATACCCCCACGCGCCCGCCTGAGGCGCGCACATTTTCGATCACATCCGTAAACGGGATGGGCTCATTCGGCCGCAGGCCCTCGATCACCGAGGGCTCCGCCACATACAGCCCCGTGTTGGTGAGAAAATTCATCTCCGGCTTTTCGGATATGGCGCTCAGCTCCCCGCCGTTGCCCAGCTCCACCACGCCATAGGGAATGGTAAAGTGCTTTACAGCGCACACCATTGTGATGGTGTTGCCCTGCTCCCGATGCGCCTGGTACAGATCGGCAAGATCCGCATCGATCAAAATATCGCAGTTCGTCAGAAAGAATGTGCGGGTAATGCGGCCCTTTAAAAGGCTCAAGCCGCCGCCGGTGCCCAGCGGCGCGTCCTCGTCGGCGTAAGTAACGGTGTAATCCTTTTGCAGATCGTTAAAATAGCTTTTGATCATGCTTTTTTTGTAGTTGACGATCATGGTAAAGGAATCGCAGCCCACGTCTGTAAAGCGGTTGATGATGTGCTCCGCGATGGGCAGCTCGCCGATGGGGATGAGCGGCTTTGGCAAAATCTTTGTGTAGGGATACAGCCGTGTGCCAAGCCCGCCCGCCATCATCACAACGGGCACATCCAGCTTTTTATACGGCACCACATCCAGAAAATCGTCCGCAAATACAACGTCCTGCACACGTCCCTTTTTATCCAGCAGCGGCAGCGCGCTCACGCCCTTTTCCAGCAGCGCGGCCCGTGCCTGCGCGCGCGATTCGATGGGCAGCGCGCAGGGCGAGCGGTTTGCCGCATCGTAAACCGGCCCCTCCAGCGGCAGGCCCTTTAAAATATAGCGGCGAATATCGCCGTCTGTCACACAGCCGCGCAGCACGCTGTTCTCGCAGAGAAATAAAATTCCGGCTCCTGTCTCTCCCAGGCGCTGCATGGCGTCCAGCACCGAAGTGCCGCCGTCGATCAGAAGATCCTCCACGCGCATTGCCGCATCCTTTTTCATTCCCGCGCCTCTCTTTCCGGGCGATCCTCTTTTGAAAACCGGGCCGCAGTTTCTACCCGGCAGGCAGAGGTTTGCAAACGCCCTGTTTTCTTTTTTTCGCCGCTCTGTTTCCCCGGGCCGCTCTTTCCCGGGCCGGCCCTTTGCCATCGGCCCGTCGGATTCCCGCATGCCCTGCCGCTCCGGCCCGGCTTGCCGGCCAGTCCTTCGCAGTCCGGTCGGCCGCTCTTTCCCGGCCCGGCCCTTTGCCATCGGCCCATCGGATTCCCGCATGCCCTGCCGCTCCGGCCCGGCTTGCCGAAAAGCCGGCCGCCTTTACAGTGCCAGCAGCGCGTCCGCCACGCGCTGGGCGTCCGCCTCGGTCAGGTTTGTAGAGCAGGGCAGGTTCACGATCTTCGCGCGGAAATCCTCGGCCAGCTCTGTGCCGTAGCGCTCGCAAGCGCCGTAATCCGCCTGCTCGTGGATCAGCGCCCATACCGGGCGCGTCTGGATCCTTTGTTCCCGCAGCGCCGCAATCACGGCGTCGCGTTCGTGGCGCGCGTCCTCTAAATACAGGCTGTAGAACCACCGGTTCGAGCGTACACCCGCGCGGAACGGCAAAATGCGAAATCCGTTTTTGCCGTCCAGCCGTTTGCGGTAAAATTCATACATCCGGTTCTTGTGCGCGATAAAGCCCTCCAACTGCTCCAGCTGCGCAAGGCCCAGCGCCGCCTGCAGATTTGTCATGCGGTAGTTGTAGCCGATCTCGTCGTGGTAAAACTGCAGCTCGTCGGCTTTGGCCTGGGTGGAAAGGTGCTTTGCGTGCGCGGCCCAATCGGCGTGATTCGATACCACCATGCCGCCCGCGCCCGTAGTAATAATCTTGTTGCCGTTAAAGCTGTACGCGCCGATATCGCCGATGGTTCCGGCCATGCGGCCCTGGTAGGGGCCCTCGGTGTAGCAGGTGCCCAGCGCCTCGGTCGCGTCCTCGATGAGCGTGAGGCCGTATTCTTTGCACAGCTGCACCAGCTCCGGCATCGCGGCCATATTGCCGAACACATGCACCGCCATCAGTGCCTTCACCTGCGCGCCGGTGCGCGTATTAAAGCATTTGCCGCCGCGCTGTTCCGTATGCGCGCAGAGCCATTCGCGCGCAAGGTCCGGGCACAGGCACAGGCTTTGGCCGCAGCCGATGAACACCGGCTGTGCACCCACATAGCGGATGGGGTTTACCGCCGCGATGAATGTGAGCGTGGGCGCCAGCACCTCGTCCCCCGAGCCCACACCCGCCGCCATCAGCGCGAGGTGCAGCCCCGAGGTGCCGCTGTTGCAGGCCACGGCGCGCGGCATATGCGTATATTCCGCAAATTTTTCTTCAAACTCCGATACCATGCTGCCGCCCGTGGATACCCACTCGCTGATAACGGCGTCGTTGACATACCGCTTTTCGTTGCCCGAAAAATTCGGTACGGAAAGCGGGATAAAGTGCTCGCTCATGTTGCTCTCCCCTTTTCCTTCTTCTCGGTGGATCTTCTATTCATCTGCCCGGCTGTTTTTCCGCGGCGCCCTTTTGCCGGCCGCTTCTGCGCACAGAATATCCAGTGCAGCACGCATGCCGCCAGCAGCGGCACCACAGCCAACGCCAGCAAATAGGGTCTTGTGGGCATCAAACGATCCGGCAGGCTGCGCGGCTCGTTCAGCACCACGCGCTCCAGACGAAAGCGCAGCCCCGCAAAAATGCCCGGATCGATCCGGATGCCGTACATCTTGCAGCCCGGCAGCGTAAAGCTGTAGACGTTTTCCGCATCCTGATGCGCCCAAACGCGGTACATGGCGTCGTATTCCTCCATATCCGGCAGCGTTTTATAAAACACGCACACCTCGCCCGGGTTCATATTTTTCTCTTCCAGATACAGCGTTACGCGGCGGACATATAAAAACGAGCTGCCGGGCGATATCCGCGAATACTCCAGCTCCATGCGCGGGTCGGTGCTCAGCGCAGTATACTGCCTGCCCTCCTGTTCCAGATCGTGCAGCGAAAACGCATCCGTACTCTCGCCGGGAATCTCGATCGTCCGCACGTCGCCGGTCAGGCGGCGCACGCCGTCTTCGGCTATGCCAAGCAAAATCAGCACGAGCGTGCCTGCCGCAAACACCGCATAGCACAAGACGATCAGGCGTTTGCTGTTTTCCCGCACCGTACCCAAAAGCTTCCACATCCGTTTCATGACACCGCCTCCTCTCCGGCGGGCACAAAGCGCATCTGCGTTCCCGTATCCACAATGCGGTACAGCTGCGCGCCGCTCTTCAGCCCGTCGCTGAACAGATAGCCGTAATCGTTCACAAAGCTGCCCGTCCATTCATCCATAAAAACAGCCGTGCATCCGCTGGCCCGCAGATACTCGCACCACACCTCGCCCGTAAAGGGCTGCGTAGAGAAGTACGCCACCTGTTCCTCGGTAAAAAATTTGGGCAGCGCTTCCGGCATGCGAACGGTTTCCGGCGTAAAATCCGGCCCGCAGCCAAAGCTGTAATCCACAAAAACATCCGGATAAAACTCGTAATAATACTGGAACCATTCCAGCCCGAAGGGAGCCAGCGATACGAGAAAAATGCGGTCGTCCTCTGTCAGATGCTTCTTTGCGGCGGCCGCGGCTGCCTCCTGCTCGCGCCGTTCCAGATAGACCGACTCGGGATAATCCAATACCGTGAGCTGCGGCTGCAAAAAAGCGTTTGCGCGCCAGATGCATCCGCCGCACAGCACCAGCAAAAACAGCGCGCCCCACCCGCCGGGCGCCGTGTTTTTCAGGGATGCGCACAGCATCGAAACAGCCAGTATAAACCATCCGATATAATACGGATAGATATAGCGGTTGTAATCGCCCAGCTGATAGCCGAAGCCGTCCTTAAACACATAGACATACGTGAACCCGGTGAAGATATAAAACGCCGCAAATCCCAGCGTGCTCCACAAGGACGCCCACGCGACACGCAGCTTCATACGCCTGTCGCCCAGCAAAAATGCCGCCAGCAAAATGCTCAGGATCACAAGGATCACAATCATGCCCGAGCCGTTCAAAAGCCGGCCCAGGCGCGTCTGCGGCCCGCCGAGGCTGAACATTGTCACCCTTGTACTGTACAGCGCCTGCCACATCGACTGCATGATCTGTGTAAACTTCTCCGTGCGGCCGATGCCGACAAGCTCGCACAGGCCGGTTGCCACCATCTGCACCATACCCATATTTTCCGCGCCGCCAACGTCGAACCGGTTCATATCCAGTACCACGGCCATATGCGCCGCCCAGCCCAAAAACGCCGCCACAGGCGCCGTTACAAGCGAAGCGCACCAGCACAGTTTGCCCCAAAGCCCCTTCAGGCAGAAAAACGGCACATCTTCTTTTTCCAAAAACAGCAGATCAAAGCAGACGATGGCCGCCGCAATCAGGCACAGCGCAAAGCCCATGTCCTTCGCAATGCAGGTTGCCGTAATGGCCAGCAGCGCGCTGCATACCACCGCCGGCGTTTTTTTGCGCGGCGCAAAGTACAGCACCAGCCCCGCGCCGAACAGCAGCCCCATCGGAATATCGGCGTACGCATTCAAATAGACATTGCACACATAGATGTCCCGCTGATACACCGTCATTAAAAACGGCGTCAGCGTCAGCACGGCGGCGGCGGGTACCGCAAGATACCACTGCCGGCGCCGCAGCATGGAAAACGCCGCCGCAAATATGGCAAAGTACAAAATATCGTAGGCGGCGTACACCTTCCACGGCGCAAACGCTCCGCCCAAGAACTGAAACGCATAATCCAGCATGATCAGGCCCGGCACGAACGTGGTGGCACGCATTTCGCCCGGATGGAAGGTGTAAAGCTGATTTTCCGTTTTTACAACCTTGGCCGCGATCCCCCAAAAGCTGAATTCGTCCCATTCGTTGAACACCGGCCTGCGCGCGGCAAACAGCACAAGCACGGCCAGCGACGCCAGCACAAAAAACACAAACGCCGGCGAAAGGATCTCTCTCCAGCGCAGCATTTTCCGGTGCCGCCACAGCCATACGGCAGCGGCAAGCGCCGCCGCAAACCACAAAAAGCCCGCCAAAAGCAGCAGGTGCACGCTGCCCAGCACGCTGTACCAGATCATCGTGCCGCACAGAGCAGCCAGCGGCGCCGCACCGCTTGCAAGGCCCGTTTTCACATGGACAAACAGGCACAGCGCCAGCAGCGCGGCAAGGGTGATCAAAATTTCTATAAAAGCAGCCAAATCATGCACTTCCTTTTTTTGCAACAGCCCTGCCCGCAAAGGGCGGTGAGATCAGAAAACAAAGCGTCTGAAAGACCTGCTTTGCAGCGCGGGTTCGCTGTACAGCCACGGCTGCAAGGAAACAAAGCGCCGGAATCCTTTGAGCTTTGGTGACGCTGTAGATGCCGCTGCACAGTAGAATTCCGCGGCTTTGTCTTCTTACTCCCTTTCCGGAAAAGTGTTCCCGATGTATCAATTTTAAAATATAAGTATATTTCCACACAGATTACAGAATCTTCAACAACTTAACGGTTCTATAAACTTGAATTTCTCTGCCTATAACAACGTAGCCTTTGAACATTTTCTACACACGTAAAGAAGGTGACTGGAGCAACCCAACAGTTCTCGTTTCTCACAGTTATGTAGATGATATCTTGCAAAAACTCTGAAATCCTCATCTGACATTGCAAAGTCTCCTCTGCCTTCAGCCAATTCAAGAACGCTGTCTGTAGCAACCGTCGTAATCCATTCAACTGGCTTATTTCCCAGCAAAGCTTCAAACTCGTCAACATTGAATCCTGTAAAAAGCTGTTCTGCAAAGTGCTTTACCTGATAATCTTCCGTAAAATTTTCTTCTATTCCTGCGCACAAATTATTCTGGAGATAATTATCAAACAATATAGCATGAACAGATAAAAACGCCACCATAATGGCGCCGCCATCCTTTGTGACACGGATTGCTTCATCCAGGGCCTTATGCTGATCTCCCTCGTCATATAGATGGTACAAAGGTCCCAACACCAGCGTTAAATCGAAGGTGTTGTCCTGAAAACGGCTTAAATCAAGAGCATCTCCCTGATGAACTGTGATATTTTCCAATCCTTTACTGTTTTGTCTCAGAAGCTCAAGATTGCTCTTCGCAAGTTCGATTGCCGTCACTTCGTGGCCTTCTTTTGCCAGTGTTACAGAGTATCTTCCAGTACCAGCACCGACTTCTATAATGCTGGCTTTTCGCGAAATAATCTGATGAATATATTTCATGGTCGTTAAATATTCAAGCTGTCCGTGTCTGCTTCGGGATAATCTTGTATCTTCGGCATATCCGTCGTAAAACCCATTGATGATTTCTATCCTTTTACCCATAGTCTTCTCTCTGATAAACTCCGATTTATTTGATTATAAAATCTTTATCTGCCATTTGCAATGTATATTTATAAGCTGCTTCTCAATGGGTACGCAACTCCGAAAAGGAAGTTTTCTTATGGAACCGCCCCTCAGATGCAGACTCTGTTTTTTGTACGCGCAAAGGGCCTCGCGCCCCTTGCGCCGCCCGGACTTTGCCATGCAGGCGTTTCAGGCGCTTCGGTTTTGCACCGCATCGCCTTTTTGGTGCATATCCGCGCGCCGCCCGGCCCTTTTGTTTTATGCCTCGATATAATACCGCTGGAACAGCAGCACCGCGCTGACCGCCGCCCATAAAAACGAGGGATACAACACCTGCGGCGCGGGCTGTGTCTTCTGCGGCTTGCCGCGGCGCGGCTCCTGCAAACCCATCGTGCGGCCCATCAGCATAGCGATCGGCGCCAGCAGCGCAAAAAATGCGGGCAGCAGGTAACGCGCCTGCACGCCGTTGATCTCCGGCAGCGTAACGGGAGTACAGGTCATATACATTCCCGTATAGGTAAAGGCATACAGCAAAGCAGCCGAGGCGCCCATCACCCATCCCGTTTTGCGCGGGGCGCGCGCGCCCTCCAGCGCGCTGCAGCCGGCGGCAAACAGCAAAACAAGCGGCGAAACCGTATTGACAAGCTCAATTTTTACATCCAGCTGCCCGAAATTGCCCATAGAAAACAGGCACAGACCGTCCCGGTACAGCGTATAGCAGAACACCGCCGCATAGCGCGGCAAATTGGAAAAGATAAACCGCACCTGCGCAGCAGGATCGATGTTGGGATCAAAATATTCAAACGAGCCGTAATTGCTGGCCAGCGCCGTATATCCGTTCAGCAGCCGGGCTGTGAGCAGGCCGCCTGCCAGCACCACGCACAGGGCGCACCCGCACCGGGCCGCCGGGGACGGCTGCTTTTTGCCGTGCGGCAAAATGCCGCTGTCTGCTGCATCAAATGGCAGCAGCGTTATCAGCGGCAGCAGCGCAAGCGTTGTAAATTTTGCATAAAACGTAATGCCAAAGCACAGCGCAAGTACGGCAAGGCGCTTCGGCGTAACGGCGTCGGAGAGACAGACGCCGATAAAGATCCAGCTCAGCCCTAAAAACATGCCGTCCGAGCTGCACGAGCCGACGATAAACAGCGCGATCGGGCACAGCATCACCGCCGTGAAAATCGCCGTAAAGCGCTTTGCAAAGCAAAGCGCCGCACCGCACATTGCCGCGTAAGCAATCAGATTGGCGATACGCGCCAAATACATGCACGTCATCGCGTCCGCGCCTGCCAGCCGCCCCAAGGCGACGCCCGCTGCCTGCGGCACGTAGGGGATCAGCTGCTGCACCAGCGTTCCGGCGTTGGGAGCCGTCGCTCCCTCGGCCAGGCCCTGCGCATACCGCCGGTATCCGCCCGCAAGCCCCCCCTCCTGCGTATGGGCAACGGGGCCGTTAAAATAATGCATCAGCAAATCGACATCGTCGGGATAGTCCTCCTGCTGATCGAATAAAAAGTTCCCGCCGCCGATGGAATACGCGCGCAAAAAGTGCTCGCCCTCATCCGGCGCCTGCAGCGGCGGGTTTGCAAATACAAAAAGCAGCCCCGCCAATACGATAAACGCCGCCGTTTTCAGCGCCGGGTTTTCGCGCAGAAAATGGGCAGACAAAAACGCCGCCAGATAGAGCAGCGAAGCCATGCCGCACACCGCCGCCGTCAGCACGGCGGCGGAACCCGGCATCCCCTCGCCCAGCGCATAGATCACACGCCAATCATAAACCAGCGCGGCGCCGCAAAAAAGCGCCACGGGATAACCGCACAGCCAGCGCACCCATGGTTTTTCCCAAAGCCGCATCCATTTTTGTATCCAGTTTTTCATACTTATCCCAATTGCAGCGCATTTCAATACGTTTGTTTTTTCATTTCCGGCGCCGCCGTCACAGATTGTACTCGTCCATTTTATACCGGCTCAGATTGCCGCGCAGCCATTCGATGGTTTCGGCAATGCCCTGCTCAAAGGTATAGGCGGGCTTCCAGCCTGTCAGCGTGCGCAGGCGGGTGGCGTCGCCCAAAAGGCGCTCCACCTCGCTTTTGCCCGGGCGCAGGCGCTCGGCCTCGCACACCGCCTTCGCGGCGGGATTGATCTGACGGATCAGCTCCCCGGCCAGTTCCCCAATTGATATTTCGCGCCCCGTGGCGATGTTCAGCTCCTGCCCGATGGCAGCGTCACAGTCCGCAATGGCCATAAAGCCCGCCGCGGTGTCCTTCACGTAATTAAAATCCCGCGTGGGGGTAAGGCTTCCCAGACAGATCTCGGTGCGTCCGGCCAAAAGCTGCGTAATGATGGTGGGGATCACGGCGCGGGCAGACTGCCGCGGGCCGTAGGTATTGAACGGCCGCACGATGGAAACCGGAAGGTCAAAGCTGCGCCAGAAGCTTTCGGCCAAACGGTCTGCGCCGATCTTTGTAGCCGAATACGGGCTCTGCCCCTGATAGGGATGCTTTTCATCGATGGGCACATACTGCGCGGTGCCGTACACCTCGCTCGTGGAGGTGATCATCAGCCGCCGTGTTCCCAGCTCGCGCGCGGCCTGCAGCACATTCAGCGTGCCCTTGATGTTGGTATCGACATAGCTGTCCGGCGAATGATAGCTGAACGGAATGGCAATGAGCGCCGCCAGATGAAACACGCGTTCCTGTCCCTGCATCGCCGTGCGCACGCCGTTCGGGTCGCGGATATCCCCCAAAAACACCTCGATCTCGCTGCGGATCTCGGGTGCGAGCGAATCGATCCACCCGCAGGAATTAAACGAGTTATAGCAGCAAAAAGCCTTTACCCGTTCGCCCTTTTTCACCAGTTCCTCGGTGAGATGGCTGCCGATAAAGCCGTCTGCGCCCGTTACAAGCACTGTATGCGCCATTGCGCACCCTCCTTTTTTGCTGCGCCGCCGCAGCCCGTTTTCTATGAACCGCCCCAATTCGGATCTTCTCAGGATACTGTCTCAACGGCGTTTCCGGCAAGCCCTGCCGGCCGCCCCCGGCGGCAGCACAAACGCCCCTTGGCCGGCGCCGCAGCAGCCGCTCTCGGTTATTGTACCATATTCTTCCCCATTTGGCAATAAAAAAGCCGCCCTCTCCCAACCGGAAAGGGCGGCATCTTTCGGTTTTGGCAACTCTGCCCTTCGGGAGGGCAGGCCGGCGGTGCGCTTATTGCACAGACGCAGACGCGTTTACAGCCAGCAGAGAGGCCGAGGCCTTGTTCAGTGCCGAAACCGCAGGCTCCGGCTCTGTGGCCGGCTTTGCAGCTGGCTCTTCCTTCGGCTCCACAGCCTCCTGGACAGGCGCCTCGTACACGGGCTCGGGCTCAGGCTCAGGCTCGGGCTCGGGCTCCGCGGCGATCACCTTGCCGCTCAGCAGCGCGCCGTCCTCGATCTTCAGGCGCGCGGTCGTCAGATTGCCGTTCAAATTCGCAGAACTCATCAGGCTGGTAAGGCCCTGTACATACAGGTTGCCCTCCAAAATACCGCTCAGCTCTACGTTTTCGGCGCGCTTGATGTCGCCCAGCAGATGTCCCTCCGCATAGATGGCGGCATTGCCCACGCAGCTTAGATTTCCGCGCAGCTCTCCGCAGACAAGGGTAAAATTGCGGCAGGATACATTGCCCTCCACTGTGCCGGAAAGCGTGATATCGCCTTGCCCGACGATATCGCCCTCCACGCAGCCCAAAATAACAAGATCCTCCTCCGCGATATTGATATTGCCGCGGACAACGCAGGTTTTGCTGATCACGGAATTCTCCACTTCCCTTCGTATCGGTGCGCTCATCGGAGCAGGCGCCTCCTCTTTTTGCTGTATTGAGACAGAACTTTGCGGCTCGCTTGCGCCGCGCTCGTCCTCATAGGTATAGGCTGCTTCTTCATCCACTACGTCCTTTACCTTTTTGGAAAAAACCCATGCCACTGGCGAACCCTCCTTTTTTTAGGTAAATTGGGGATTAGTATTTATCAGAGCCGGAGGAATAGCTGTAATCCATCTGCGGCTCTACAGCGGAAACTGCCGACACAGCCGGGGCAGCGCCACTCTGGCGTACACGGAAGCCGGCCATCACCTGGCGCATCAGCGCAGCCTGAGAGGACAGCTCCTCGCTGGCCGCCGCGGACTGCTGGCTGGTGGCGGAGTTCGTCTGAACGGCGGCGGAGATCTGATCCACCTGCTCGGTGATCTGGGCGATCGCCTCGGATTCCTTCTCCACGGCGTCCGCAATCACATTCATGCCGTTCACGGCCTTGCCGGCCAGCTCAAGCGATTTCTCCAGAGCGTAGGAAACGCGCTCCACAATGGCGTTGCCGCGATTGACGGTGGTGATGGAGTTGTCGATCAGATCCTTTGTCGCCTTTGCGGCCTCATCCGACTTGGTGGCAAGGTTGCGCACTTCATCGGCCACAACGGCAAAGCCCTTGCCTGCGCTGCCCGCGCGCGCCGCCTCGACGGCCGCGTTCAACGCAAGGATATTCGTCTGGAACGCGATGTTTTCGATCGTGGCAATGATCTTCGAAATTTCCTCGGAGGACTTGGAGATATCGTTCATCGCCGCAACCATGTCCTTCATGGCGTCGGAGCAGACATTCAGCTCTTCGCCGGCAGCATTGGTGTCCTTGCTGGAGCGCTCGGCCTGTTCCGCATTGGAGCGGGCACTCTCAGAGATCTCGGATACGGCAGTGGTAAGCTCTTCGGCGCTGCTGGCCTGCTCGGTGGAGCTCTGTGCCAGAGACTGCGCGCCAATAGAAACCTGCTCGGCGCCGGCCGCCACCTGCTCGGAGGCCTCCGTCACCTTGCGCAGCGTATCCTCCATGCGCAGGATCAGCTGGTCTACGCTCTGCTCAATCGGAGCAAGGTCGCCGGGGAACGCGGCGGTCATCTGTACATCGTAGTTGCCGTTCGCCATCTCGGCCATAATGCGAGAAATATCGGAAACGGCGTCCTTCAGCACGGTCTGGCTGGTGCGCACCGCATCCACCATCGCGCCAAACTCGTTCGCAGACTGATAGCTGGTTTTGTAGTTCAAATCGCCCCTGCTCATTGCAACCATCGCCTGCTTGGCCTCAAGCAGCGGGCTGGTGATATCGCGCACCAGCCGGAACGCAAGCAGGATCGCAATAACCAGAGCCAGCACCGTCAGGCCCACGCAGACGATCAGAACAACCGTGGACTGGCTGCGTGCGCCCGTCACATTCGTGCTCACGATGTTGTTGATGGTCTCCGAGAGCGCCTCGGCCGCATCATTCATCTCGGCAAGCGCCGGGGTGCATTTTTCCTTCAGCAGGCGGGTGGCCTCCTCCATGTTGCCGGCCTTTACCTGCTCCAGGATCTCGCGCGCCTCGGCGCGCCAGTCGTTCACCTTCTGCTCGTAGGCAGCGTCCGCGCCGTCGTTCAGCGGATACGCCTTCTCGAACGCGGCCAGAGCGGTTTCCACCGTAGCAATGTTGTTCAGCGCGCGCTGCTCCAGATCGGAATCATAGCCGCTCAGCACCATGTCGCGCAAAAGACGCCCCACATTGTTGGTATTCGCGCGCACCGTCAAAAGCTGGATGGAGGCGTTCATATCAACGGAGATCACCTCGTAGTAGTTGTCCTGCGCGCTCACGGCGGACACCTCCGCCACGACGATCGTAAGCATCGACAGCAGCAGGATGATGCCGATCGTAAACAGCATACGCGCCTTGACCTTCATGTTTTTCATTCTTTCTCGTTCCTTTCCGATTTGAATTGGGATCCTGAATAAAAATGTATATCCGCCGGCGCTTTATGCGCCCTCTGCGCGCAGACGGTGAAAAACGTCCGACGGAAAAACCCGCCCCGGCCGCGATGGGCACGGGACAGATTATTGCGCTTCGCTCGGGGTTTGAAGCTGCTGCCAGATCTCGTTTACATATTCGATACACTCAAAATACGTGCGGGAGATCACATCCGTCGGCAGCCCAAGATTCTGAGCGCTCACGCTCATGCCCGCCCAGTCCGCGTTCTCGTAGCACAGCACTACGTTGAACAGATCGCCCGCCGGGCCCTCTCCCGTGGTAAGCGCGGTTTTGATCTCTTCCGCGATCGGCAGCTCTGCCAGAGCGCGCTCGATGGGCACTTCCATCAAGGTTCCCAGCGTGGAGAACATCCCCATCATATACGCCTCGTTCTGCGAGAGCGGCACACCGTGCACGTATGGCAGCAGATTTTCGCAGAATTTGCCGCGCTGGAACGAGATCTTGATGAGCTCGTCCTGTACGCCGCCGCCGTCCTGCTTGAAGCTCAGCAGATAGATCCACTGCTTGAGCTGGCCGATGCCAAGGATCACCAGTGCCTGCTGTACGGATTTTACGCGGTTGCGCCGCGCAAAATACGCCGAGTTCACCAGCTTGATGAGCGAAAACGCAAGCGTGACATCGCGCGAGATGATGGAGGCGATTTCTTCGGTGTCGGGTTCGTCCTTCGTCACGGCGATCATCAGCTGGAAGAAGTTGCTCTGCATGTGGTCGGTGCGGTGCACCTTCAGCTTTTTCTGCTCGGCCACATACGAGCCCTGATAGTAATCGCATTCCAGCGCCTGCGCGCGCTCGAGCGCCTCGGCACTGTTGATGTTGTACGCCGCGATCTCCTTGTTAAAGCTGTGCGCGACGCGCGTGATGTTTTCCAGCGAGCCCGTGTCGTCGGAAAGATCCACCTTGATGATATCCACGACATCCAAAATGCCAAAGTAACGCGGAGAAAAGGCAAAGCCCTTCACCGCCACACGGTATCCCTGCTTTTTAAAGCGGTAGATGATCTTCTGCGCAACAGGGTGGATGATCGTGGTATCATCAATTTGGATCACCATTTTGTTTGACGGGAACATTTTGGGGATGTTTTTCATCAGCAGATTCGGCGTAAAGGTGAAAAAAGCCGTATTGCCGCCGAGAAACTTTTCCCCGTCCATGTTTGTCAGGAACTGCTCGATGGCCGAAGCCACATTGACGCTCTCGTCGTCCCGCATATACAATGAATTGACATCCTCCTTGTAGAGGATCTCATATGCGACAACATTGCGCGATTTATCTACAATGGGCTGCCGGACAATGTAGGTATCCATTGTTTCCCTCCTTTTTTGTGGCGCTCCTGCCGGAAGCCATATTTCCGAACGGGCCGGCCCGTTTGGACGGAAATCCCCGGCCAAACGGCATCGCGGGCCCGCGGCTGCCGCTTCCTGCTTTGATAAAATGATAAGACCGGCGAAAAGATCCGCCTGTGCTTCTCATTTTTCCCAGTAGATCTGAACCTCGTCGCCGTCCGCAATGGATTCCAAAAACGAAACCTCTTCCCGGTTGCGCTTCAGGACGGCCTTGCCCTCGGGCTTGCCGAGATCGATATCGGTGACGAAATTCAGCAAATCAAAAAGCTGATAGCTCTGCCCGTCCGGCCGGGGCGGCAGTGCAACGCGCCGGCCGTTCAGCCGGATGACAACCGTTTTCCCCTGGATCTCGGGCGGCGGCGCGGGCGGCGGCTCTCCGTCCGCTTTTTCCGCCGTCTGCGGCGGCGGTGCGGGCGCCGCAGCCAGCGTAACGCGCGCTCCCTCGTGCAGGGCGTCGTCCGGCCCGCACGGCTCGCCGTCCAGCAGCAGATCCTCCGTTTGAACGGCCAGATTCTCCGCCGCGATCAGCTCGCCGATGGTGCGTACCTGCCGCAGCTCCACGCAGTCGTTTTGCCGGATCTCGTCATCCAGCCTGGCCGCAAAATCGTTGATGCGCACCACCATGCCCGCTTCGTAAGGCGTTCCGAACAGCTCCATATGGATGCAGGCCGCATCTCCGGCCACATCGCGCACGGTGGCGCGGGCGTTTTCGCCGTTCTGCGCGGGCACAAAAACGATCTTATCGCCCTCCTGTACCGGAGAAGTAATCCCGGCGGGCGCGCCGTTTACCTCGATGCGGGCAAGCGTTGGAATACCCCCGCGCAGCTTGCGCTCCTCGCCGTTGAGCGTAAACGAAAGGCTCTCTCCCGAATGCCCCATGATGCGGCGATATTCGTACCCGCCGCGCAAAAGCACATCCAGCACGCGCAGCGTGCTGCTGTTCAAAAGGCGCACGCGCTTTTCGTTCAGCAGCACCGTGGCCTCCTCCTGCCCGCTGTTGCGGATGGCCGTAATGGCAATGCCAACGGGCGTGGCGTATTCCACGCTGAGATATTTTTCGTCGGCGCGCACCGAGCGCTTGATATAGTTTACGCCGCCGCCGGCCACCTTGTTTTCTTCCACACCGAGCTTTTCGGCCACAAGGGGCCGCAGCCCCGGCGTGCGGCTGCCGCCGCCCACAAGAAAGGTTGCGATGGGCGGGCCGCCGTTGGCCTCTAAAATTTTCTGCACGATGGAATCGGCCAGCGCGCTCACGGCGGGACGCAGCTTTTCCAAAAAGACCGCGCGCTCCACCGAGAGGCTGTTTCCGAGGATATCGGTATATTCCAGCTGCTCGGCTTCCTCGCGGCCGGCCTCGCGCTTGAGCCGCTCTGCCGTGCCGAAATCCACCAGGAACTCCCGCATCACCTGCTCGGTAATCTCGTCTCCGGCCACGGTAGACATGGTATAGGCCACCACGCTGCCCTTGTTGGAGATGGCGATATCCGAGGTGCCCGCGCCGATATCCACCAGCGCGATATTCAAAAGCCGCAGCTCCTGCGGGATCACGGCGTTCATCGCGGCGATCGGTTCGAGCGTGACGCTCGCCACCGTAAGGCCCGTGCTCTCCATGGTAGTATACAGGCTTTCGATCACCTCGTCGGGCAAAAAGGTGGCAATAATCTCTACCTTTGCCTTTTTACCCCGATGCCCCATCAGCGTGGAAAAGCTGTAGCCGTCCAGTGTATACTGGGTTACGGAATACCCGGCGCAGCAAAAGGCCAGCCCGTCGCTCTGCCGATGCATCAGCTCCTCGTAGGCCTTCTGCACCGCGCGCGATTCCAGTGTGAACAGCTGCCTGCGGTTGACGGGAAGATCGCCCATCTCCATCTCGTATTCGGCGCGCTGTGTGTGCAGGATGCGCCCCGCGGCCGCCACATGCACATCGTGCAGCTGTGTACCGAGCGATTGTTCCACGGCCGCGCGCACCTCGCGCACCACGCGGGCGGTTTTTTCAATATCCTCGATCTGGCCGTCTATCATCGCTCGCTCGGTATGCTCGGCACTCTCGACGCAAAGCACCTCAAAGCCATCGTCCCTCTGTGCACAGACAACGCCGATGACGCTTCTTGTGCCGATATCCAGCGCGAAGATCAATTGTTGATTTTCCATCTTCTGCGGCTTCCCCATCCCGTCAATACCCCAGCCGTCGGCTTTTGCGGATCTGGTCCTGCTGCACGCGCAGCAGGTACAAATCGAGCGCCTGCTCCACACGCTGGTTTACATTCCGAAACGACATTCCGTACAGCACCTCCGAGATCGATTTATCCCGGGCGCTCATGATCTCCAGCTCAAGCTCTTCAACCGTCTCGTACATCGTCAGCCGCAGCTTGAGCGCCCGGCCCCGGATGTGCACGTTTTTCTCCGCCTCGATCAGGCAGCCGCCCGAGCTGATATCGCGCACGGTGACGGGCTCCTCAAACAGCTTGTCGCCGTATTCCCCGCCCGGCCGCTGCGCATACACCAGCAGCATCCCCGGGCCGTTGATGGTAACGCGGTAGGCCTTTCGCTGCTCCGAGCCGGCGCATAGCACGATATTATCTACGCGCAGCCGCTCTTTTACCGAGTAGTACACGTGTCCCGCAAACACATGCATGCCGTTCTCCATCCCGTACACGATTACCTTCACCTGTGTACCCATGGGAAGCACGGGCATGCCGTTTTCGTTCTCGATCTCGATGGAATCCTCCTCGATCTTCGTCGCAAAGCCGCTGCCAAGCAGCGCGTTGTCCATACTCTGCAAAACGCACTTCATCCGCTTGTGTTTCTGCCGCACAGGATCCCCTCCTCTCGAGTAACTTATTTTATATACCGTGACTGCACGGGCCCCAAACGCTCAGCGGTCTCCCGCATCCCGGCCGCCGATGCCGGCGAGGCCGTTTTTAATGGAATCCGATGTTTTCAGCAGCTGCACGTAAATGGCCGCCACAATCTGGTACAGCTCCGGTGGAATGGTCTTGCCTACCTCCAGCATACACAGCATCGAGGCCGCGCTGTCGTCCCGGAACACAGGGATCCCCTGATTTTCCGCAATGTCGATGATCTTATCCGCAATGTGCCCATAGCCGGAGGCGATCACAATGGGCGCCGCGTCCTCCTCCATGCTGTAGCGCAGGGCGACGGCCTTGTTCTTTTTAGACTCTGACATCGACACCCGTCCTTTTATACGGCAGCGACCGGAACACATCCATCAGCGAGCGCGGCCGCTCTAACTTGTCGAACCGGATCTCGCCGAACTGATACTCGGTCTCCCGGATGCACCGGCGCAGGTCGCGTTCCATGCCGCGGTACGCGCCCACATAGGCCGGCGGGCACAGCAGCGAAAAATCCACCGTGTTCTGCTGCACATACAGCTCCAGCTCAAAGTGGCCGATGCCGCCCACATCAAATACCAGCAGCATATGCACGGCGTCCTCGCCCGCGCCGCCGCGGTGTTCCCGGTCGTCCTCGCTGCCGTGGGGGTTGATCCAGATCTCGGCAAAAGCCTGCGTATCCTGATACTGCACGGGAACAACGTAGTGCAAAAGCGGTGTAAAGTTGCACGGCGACGAGAGCAGGCTGTGGATGATCTTTTCCATCTTTTCGGAATTGACGATCAGCGGCTCGTCGCTTTTCAGCTGCGCGTTCATAATTTTGGCCAGCACATCCATTACGGAATCGGGCTTGGCGTTCGGTTCGCGCGCCGCCTCCTCGCGCTGCTGCTGTGCCGCAAGGACGCTGTCCAGATGTTTTTGCAAAAGCTGCAGAAGGTTTTCGCGCTTTGCGTCGCCGTACAGCTGGCTGAGCAGAAAGCTTGTAGTCTCGCGCAGATAATGGGGATTATCGTTGAAGCGCGAAAGATTGTACAGCGCCATGGAGACGACCTTTTCGAGCTTCGGCGAATAGAGCAGGTTATCCTCCAGCTGGCCAAACAACTCCAGCGTCTCTCTCTTCAGGGCCGAAAACCGCTCCTCGGCCCCCTCGGCACGGTATTCGGCCGAAAGCTGCGCCAGCGCGGCAGAGAGCGCCTTGCTGGGCGCGACGGAGCGCGAAAGAAAATCTAAACTGTTCGATACCGAACCCAAGATCTCGCGCTTGGATACCGTCAGCGTCAGCGATTTTAAAAAGGCGAGCACCGCCGTCTGCAGATCCTTCTGTTCGGGGCGTTCGGCCAGCTCCCCGCGCAGAAAATCGAACAGCTCGCCCTTGAACGAACAGGTATCGTTTTCCTGGCGCACAAGCTCCGTCCCGATCTCTTCGGGAGAAACCATCAGCTGTTCAAACAGCTGCTCGATCTCCTCGGTGAAAGGCTTGTTGTTCACCGGCAGCAGCTTGATCATTTCCTGCATGGCGAAAATGTTCTTCAGCGTTGCCGCCGCAACGGTGGGATCCTTGAGCATGTTCATCAGCAGCGCGCTTGTCTCCTCGCGTTCCACAAGCCCGTTGTTCTGCTTTAGGATCTCCGTCTGCGGGTTGGTCTTAACGACCTTCGTGATCTCCTGTAGATTGAACTGGGAGTTCAGCGCCATGTCGCCCTTGGGCTCCATGCTCTGCGTTCGGTTCACCAGAGGGGTAGTAATTTTTAAAATATCGGCCATCGCAGCCCCTCCTTTGCGGCGCTGTCCAAATCCCTGATTTGGGCAGCAGCGCCCATGCAAGGGACGCCCGTAAACAGGGGCGCAACGCGTACCCCGTGAACGGCTTGCGGCCCACTGCCTCTCCCTTCTTCTAATAATATTCGATTGAACGCGCAAAAACTTAACCGCGCCTTGTTGATTTTTTATATTTCCAGCCGAATAAAAAAGTGAAATAAGGTTCAGGGGGGATAATTATGCCAATGGATTTTGACCCGAACATGGAACCAATGGAGCTGCTTGTCTACGAGGATACAACGCTGCTCAACCAGTTGGATCAGATCCTTTTGGATTCTGAAAAATCGAAGGACCTCAGCCATGAAAACATCAACGAGATCTTTCGCATCATGCACACCATCAAGGGCTCTGCAGCCATGATGGGGCTGAACGGCATCTCCACGCTTGCGCACGCCGTCGAGGACGTATTCGCCATCATCCGCGAAACCCCCGAGGCGCTGGTCGGCGTTGCCGAGCAGATTTTCGATCTTGTCTTTCAGGCGTCGGATTTCCTGAAATCGGAGATCGAATCGCTGCAGAACACCGGCGAGGCAAACGAAGATCCCGCCGAGATCGTCACCGAGCTGCATGCTCTGGCCGCCGCGCTTAAATCCGGCGAGCAGCCTGAGGCGGCAGCTTCCGCGGCCCCGGACGCCGCCGGGGCGGCGTCCGCGCCCGAGGCGGGCCCCGCTGAGGAAGGCGTTTACCACATCCGCGTATTTTTCGAGGATGGCTGCGAGCTGGAGAACGTGCGCGCCTTCGTGCTGATGACGCAGCTGAAGGATCTGTGCGATGAGCTGGATTCCGACCCGCAGCACCCCGAAACGGATTCCAGCCTGTGCGCCGGCATCCGCGCAAACGGCTTTTTGGTCAAATGCCGTCCGGCCACATCGGTGGAGGATATTTGCCATACCATTGAATCTTCCGTCAATGTGGCAAGCTACGAAGTGCTGGCGTCCGAAAAGAAAGAAGCGCGCGCCCCTGCCGAGCAGGCGGCGTCCTCCACGCAGACGCAGGCGCCCGCGCCTGCCGCCGCGCCGCCCGCCAAAGCAGGCTCCTCCGCGCAGGCCGCTTCGCCTGCTCCCGCGGCAGCGCGCCCGATGCAGAGCCTGATCAGTGTGAACCAGAGCAAGCTGGATCATCTGATGGATCTGGTGGGCGAGATCGTCACCACGGAATCCATGGTGGTCAACAACCCCGATCTGCGCGGGCTGAAGCTGGACAACTACACCAAATCCGCGCGCGAGCTGCGCAAGCTGACGGACGAATTGCAGGATGTTGTAATGTCCATGCGCATGGTGCCGCTGACGGGCGTGTTCCAGAAGATGAACCGCATCGTGCGCGACATGTGCAAAAAGCTCGGCAAAAAGGCAGAGCTCGCCACCATCGGCGGCGAGACCGAGGTGGACAAGACCATCAACGAGGTACTGGGCGATCCGTTCATGCATATGGTGCGCAACTCCATGGATCACGCCATCGAGCTGCCCGAGGAACGCATCGCGGCCGGCAAGCCCGAAACAGGCACCATCACGCTTTCCGCGCAGAACGTGGGCGGCGAGATCGTCATCACCATCTCGGATGACGGCTGCGGCCTGAACCGCGAAACCATTCTGCGCAAGGCTGCCAGCAACGGCCTTTTGATGAAGCCCGAGGAGGAGTACTCCGACCGGGAGGTATACGGCATGATTATGCTGCCGGGCTTCTCCACCAACAAAGAGGTCACCGAGTTCTCCGGGCGCGGCGTCGGCATGGACGTGGTGCAGAAGAACCTCGAAAAGGTGGGCGGCTCCATTTCCATCGACAGCACGCCCGGCAAGGGAACCACCTTTACCATTAAGATCCCGCTGACGCTGGCCATTGTAGACGGCATGGAGCTGGTGGTGGGCAACACGCTGTTTACGCTGCCCATCTCTTCCATTCAGCAGAACCTCAAGCTTTCGGATACCACGCAGCTCGTACACGACAGCAACGGCGCCGAAATGCTGCTCACACGCGGCGAGTGCCTGCCTGTGATCCGCCTGCATGAGCTGTACGGCCTGGAGACAAAGGTGACCGATCTGACAGAGGGCATCCTGATCCTGATCAACAGCGGCCACAAATCCGCGTGCCTGTTCGTGGATGAGCTGATCGGCGAGCAGCAGGTTGTGGTGAAGCCGTTCCCGGCATTCTTTAATAAATATCCCCTGAAGCAGATCGGTTTGTCCGGATGCAGCATCCTCGGCGACGGCGTCATCAGCCTGATCCTCGACGCCGGCAATCTGCTGGCGCAGTACAACTGACGAAAGGAAGGGATCGTATGGCGAGCAATACACCGCGCACCAAGGTAAACGATGATCTGGTCGGGCGCTATCTGTCATTCAATATCGGCGAATCCCTGTACGGGATCGAACTGCAGTATATCATCGAGATCGTCAGCATGGAGCAGATTACGGTGGTTCCGTCTCTGCCCAACTACATTCTCGGCATTATGAACCTGCGCGGCAAGGTGGTGCCGGTGATTGATATCCGGCTGAAGCTGAATCAGGAGCCGCGCCCCTTTGACGAAAAGACCTGCATCATCATCACGCAGATTGACGAAATGCAGGTGGGGCTCATCGTGGACAGCGTAGCGGAAGTACTTTCCAGCGCGCAGACAGAAAAAATGGCGCCTCCCGATATGCCCGCAAGCGGCGAAAACTACATTAGTTCCATCATGCACTTCGAAGACAAGGTGGTTTTGTGCCTCGATTGCGAGAAATTCTTCTCCTCCGAGCTGAAGATGTAATTTAAGCCGCGCCCGCCGCCTATAATAATATGGAAAGCGGCTGTGCTGTTTGCGGCGCTGTTCGATACGGGCAGGCCTTTGCACAGCGCGCATCGAGTTTATCCCCTCGAACCTGACGGTTTCTGCCGTCGGGTTTGAGCAGGGTATCGTGCATTTTCTTTCGGCGTCCTCGGGGCCCTGCCGTTTTTTTGCGGTGGACGGCCTGCGGCGCCTTTGCACCTGCCCTGTGTTGAGTTTACAGAAAAAGAGTGTGGTAAACAATGAACAGCAGCAATGATTCACATGTTCGGAACAATCTGCTGCAAATGACAGATCAGGAATTTGCGCAGCTGAGCAGTTTTGTTAAAACGCGGTACGGCATTGATCTGACGCAGAAGCGCACGATGATCCAGGGCCGCCTTACGCACGATCTGCGCAGCCGCGGCATTTCCTCCTTTCAGGAATATCTGAATATTCTGGATAACGATACCTCGGGCACCGAGATCACCAATCTGCTCAACCGCCTGACGACAAATCTTTCGTATTTTCTGCGCGAAAACGAGCATTTCGATTTTATGACAAAGGTGGTCATTCCGCAATGGGAGCGGACGATCCGGAATCACGATGTGCGCATCTGGAGCGCCGGCTGTTCGGCCGGGCAGGAGGCGTATACCACCCAAATGGTGATCCACGAATATTTTGGTTCGCATAAGGGGACATGGAACACCACGATCCTCGCCACCGATATTTCGATGAAAGTGCTGAACAAGGCACGCAACGGCATCTATACGCACGACGAGCTGAAGGATATTCCCCCCGCGTGGAAATCCAAGTACTTTGTTCCCTCCGGCGCGGATTCTCTGCAGGTGTGCGATAAGATCCGCCGCGAGGTAGTATTCAAGCCGTTCAATCTGATGGACAATATCAACTTCAAGGGCGGCCCGTTCGATTTGATCTTCTGCCGCAACGTAATGATCTACTTTGATACCGAGACGAAGAAAAAGCTTGTTCGGCGCTTTTACGACTGGACAAAGCCCGGCGGCTACTTCTTCATCAGTCATTCCGAAAGCCTGAACGGTCTGGATTCGCAATATAAATACGTGCATCCCGCAATCTATCAAAAGCAGGTGTGATCATGGCAAAAATTCGCGTTCTGATCGTGGACGATTCGCTTTTCTTTCGCACATCTCTGGAGCGGATGCTGAAAAAGGACCCCGAGATCGAGATTGTCGGCATGGCCTATGATGCCGCCGACGCCATGCAGAAGATCCAGCAGCTGCGGCCCAATGTGGTAACGCTGGACGTCGAAATGCCCAGAATGAACGGCATTGAGTTTTTGGGGAAGCTTTTGCCCGTATACAGTGTGCCGGTTGTCGTTGTCAGCTCGGCGCCCGTGCGCGTATTCGACGCGCTCAGTGCCGGCGCGGTGGATTTTGTGCGCAAGCCGGAGCTGAAGTCCCCCTCGGATTTTGCCGCCTTCGCGGCGGATCTTGCCGAAAAGATCAAGGCAGCCTCCATGGCACGGGTACATTTGAAAAAAGCCGTCTCCGCGGCCGCCGGCAATACCGCGCGCACTCCGGCCCCGGCGCGCAGCCAGGCTTTGGCACCTTTGGCACCTTTGGCAGCGTCTGCCGCGGCATCGGCCGCCACTGCGGCGGCCGCGCTGCGTTCGCCCATGGCCTCTGCGGTAAGCGCGGCCAAAAAGGATACGCTCATTGCCATCGGCGCCTCCACCGGAGGCACAGAGGCCACCATCGCCGTTGTAAAGAATCTGCCCGCCTCCACGCCCGGCATTGTGATTGTACAGCACATGCCGCCGGTATTTACAAATATGTATGCCCAGCGGCTGAACCGCATCTGCAACATGAGCGCCATCGAGGCCACCGACATGATGCGTGTGGAACAGGGCAAGATCATTGTCGCCGCGGGCGATTATCAGCTGCGCGTGATGCACGATGCACAGGGCTATTATGTTACGGTGCGGCCGGGCGAAAAGGTGAGCGGCCACTGCCCCTCGGTGGACGTGATGTTTGAATCGGTAGCTTCCGCTGCCGGGGCGCGCGCTATCGGTGTTTTGCTCACAGGCATGGGGCAGGACGGCGCGAACGGCCTTTTAAAGATGCGCCGCGCCGGCGCGTATACCATCGGGCAGGATCAGGAGAGCTGCGTCGTCTACGGTATGCCTGCCGTCGCCTTCGAGATCGGCGCAGTGCAAAAACAGCTCCCGGTCGATCAGATTACCGGAGATATCATCACATACCTCGGCCGCTGACGCCGCAGCAGCACGGCAAACTCCGCCGCCGCGCAGGCCGGAGGACCCCTCCTGCGGCTTCTTCGGCCTCGCGGTTCCGGCAGAAATCAAAGCATATACAAGGCGCCGCCTGCAAAGCAGATCTGCTTTGCAGGCGGCGCTTTTCACACGCCTTGCCGGGCATGCCGCCGTTTTTCAGCGGAGCAGCGTTTTGGCAAAGCTGTCCTTTAAGGTAACAATGCGGCCATAGCAGCCGGTTTTGCTGTCCTTCATAAAATAGCCCATGCGCACAAACTGCATGCGGGTACCCTCCGGCACCTCGGCCAAGCTGGGCTCCAGCTTGCAGCCTTCCAACCTTTTTAGGCTGTTCGGATTCAGATACTCGAGATAATCGGTATCCTCGGGCACGGCGTTGACATCCTCGATGGTAAACAGGTTGTCGTACAGACAGCAGCAGCCGTCGATGGCGTGGGCGGCGCTCACCCAGTGGATGGTGCCCTTTACCTTGCGGCCGTCGGCGGGCATGCCATTGCCGGTCGCAAGATCGGCGGTACACCTCAGTTCCACGATCTCGCCGTTCTCGTCTTTTACAATTTCGTTGCAGCGCACGATATAGGCACCCATCAGCCGCACCTCGCCGTTCAGGCGCAGCCGCTGGTATTTGGGCGGCGGCACCTCGGCAAAATCGCTTTTTTCGATATACAGCGTCTGCGTAAACGGCACGTCGCGCGTGCCGGCGGCCTCGCTGCGGGGATTGTTGGGCAGGGGGAAATATTCCGTTTTGTCCGCGGGGTAGTTGGTAATGGTTAGCTTCAGCGGCTCGGTAACGGCAATGCGGCGCAGCGCCGTATCGTTCAGCTCCTCGCGAATGCAGTATTCCAGCAGCCGGATATCCACCAGCGAATAGGCCTTGGCAATGCCGGCCCGCTTGACAAATTCCAAAATGGAGGACGGCGTATAGCCGCGGCGGCGCAGCCCGCACAGGGTGGGCATGCGCGGGTCGTCCCAGCCGTCCACATGGCCCTCAAACACCAGCTGGCGCAGGTAGCGCTTGCTCATCACGGTGTTCGTTACGTTCAGCCGGGCAAATTCCCGCTGCTTGGGATGGTGCGGCAGCGGGCAGTTGTCCACCACCCATTCGTACAGCGGCCGGTGATTTTCAAATTCCAGCGAGCACATTGAATGGGTAATGCCCTCCAGCGCGTCCTGAATGGGATGGGCAAAATCATACAGCGGATAGATGCACCATGCGTCTCCCTGCCGGTGATGGTGCGCCCGCACGATGCGGTAAATGGCCGGATCGCGCAGGTTCATATTGGGAGAGGCCATATCGATTTTGGCGCGTAGCGTGCGGCTGCCGTCGGCGTATTTTCCCGCGCGCATACCCTCGAACAGCTCTAAATTTTCCGCCACGGTGCGGTTGCGGCAGGGGCTGTTCTGCCCCGGCTCGGTAAGCGTGCCGCGCATCTCGCGCATCTGCTCCTGCGAAAGATCGCAGACATAGGCCTTGCCTGCCCGAATGAGGGCGACGGCGCACTCGTAGCAGGTTTCAAAATAATCCGAGCCATAGTACACCCCGCCGCTCGGGGCTTCGCCGGTGAGCCATTCCACATCCTGCAAAATGGACTGCACATATTCGTCGTCCTCCCGCACCGGATTGGTATCGTCAAAGCGCAGGTTGAATTTGCCACCGTACTTTTTGGCGATGGACCAGTTGATATAGATCGCCTTGGCGCTGCCGATGTGCAGATAGCCGTTTGGCTCCGGCGGAAAACGCGTATGGATCTGCTCCGTCAGGCCGGCGGCAATATCCTCATCAATAATATCGGTTAAAAAGTTCGTCATGTTTTCCAGTGCTTCCATGATCAATCCCCCGTTTTTACATTTTCGGGCCTCGCCCGCAGGGCCGTTCCGGGCCCGCGCTCCCCGTCTGTCCTTCCTGTTCCGCCGCATGAACGAAGCGGCATTGTTACGCCCTTCTCTGCCAAGCCCTTCTCTGCCAAGCCCTTCTCTGCCAAGCCGCTCTTTTGCAAAGCCTTTTGCAAGGCGGCCGGCCGCCGGCAAAAGAAACAGGCCGCCACAAAGCATTCCGTTTTGCGGCGGCCTGCGTGATCAATTGCAGGATATACGCTCGGCTTGGCCGGGGCCTCGCTCATTTCCCCGTAAAGCCGTCAATCAATGTAACAAGCTGCGCAATTTCCGGCTTCGAGATCTGCGCATTCGCCCCCAGCTGCTCGCCCTTGCGGCGCATTTCCTCGTCGATCAGCGACGAGAACAGGATCACCGGCAGCTGCTTCAGATCCGGCGATTCCTTAATCAGCTTCGTCAGACGGTGGCCGTCCATCAGAGGCATCTCGATGTCGGAGACAACACACGCCACATGCGAGTCCAAATCGTCGCCGCTCGCAACGATCTCGCAAAGATAATCCCATGCCTCCTGTCCGTTGTCCGTTTTGATGGTGTTCACATAGCCCGCGCGGTGCAGCGATTCAACAATCAGCTTCGAGAGCAGCATCGAATCCTCGACGATCAGCACCGGTGATTCCCGGCGCTCGCGGTGACCGAGCTTTTCAATGTCCTCGGCCTGAATGCCGGTCTGCGGGCAAATCTCGGATACGATCTTCTCAAAATCGAGAATCGTAATCAGCTGGCCGTTGTATTCGGCAATGGCCGTTGCAACCCCCTCGTCGCCGCCATAGATTAGCTGATCGGGCTTTTGCATATGTGTCCACGAAATGCGGATCATGCCCACAACGGAATGAACGTGGAACGCAAAGTTCTGCTGATTGAAGCGCGTAATGATAAAAATGTCTCGCTCGGGGTTGTCCGACGGAGACAACGCCAAGTAGTGCGCCATATCGATGACCGTGATGATCTCGTCGCGCGGACGGAAAATCCCCTCCACGTCCGGATGCGATTTCTGCATCGGCGTTGTAGGAACCGCCACCTGGATCTCGCTCACCTTGGCCACATTGATGCCAAACAACTGATCCGCCATCTTAAATTCCAAAATCTGTAATTCGTTGGTGCCGGATTCCAGCAAAATCTCAGAGCGCTTGTCTTCCATGTCGTCCTCTCCTTATTCTATGAGCTAATTATTTTATTCGACGGAAATTTCCGAAACTCAATGCACAGGGCAAGAAAATTTGCGCCGAAATTCATTTTATCTTATCTGCCTGCGCGTCCGGTTCCTCGTGCGCGTCTATCTGTTCCTGCGCGTCCGGCGCTTCCCGCACCGGCAGCGTGCTGCGCAGCCGGAAAAGGGAACGGCGCGTAGCATTGCGCCGCATCCGCTCGGCGCGCCGCGCATAATACGAGGTAAAAAACGCGAGCACTGCCAAAATTGCGGCGCCAAGCACAAGGCCGGGCAGCTTCCGGCTGTCCCACGGGCGTCTGTTCGAGAGAGAGCGGCCCAACAGCCTTTGCAGCGCCTCCGGCTCCGGCTCGATGGCGACCGAGCAGATCTCGCGTCCGGTGCGCGCATCGGTCAGCATTGCGGCGGCCTCGAACTCCACGCCGTAGACATACCAGTGCGGGATCTCGGTTTCAATGCGCAGATCGTCCGGTGTGCAGCCCTCGGGCAAAAGAATGGAGGCGGCCGCCGTTACCAGCTGCACCATGCCCTTCTGCTCGCCGCCGCTCCACACCTGGATCTCTGGCAGCTGCAGCGCCGCGCCGCTCAGCTCGCAGGAAAGAAAATGGGCAAAACAATAATCCAGCAGCGCCGCGCAATCCGCGTAGCGGTGCGCGGCCGTCGGGCAATCCAGCACCACAGCAATCAGCGTATGGCCGTTTCGCCGCGCCGCCTCGATCATTGTATAGCGCGCCTCGGGCGTCCAGCCGCTCTTGCCGCCCAAAATGCCGTCGTAATGCTGCTCGCCGGCCAGCAGCAGCCGATTATCCGTTTGAAAACGGCGCGGATACGCCGTCTGGTTCGTGGGCGGCAGCGTATACTCTTCTATTTGCAGCAGCTCCGGAAAGCCCGGCACCGTCAGCGCCCATCGCATTGCCCTGGCAAGATCCCTCGCGGTGGTATAGTGTCCGTCCGCGTGGTAGCCGCTGGGGTTTTCAAAATGCGTATGCGTCATCCCGAGGCTCCCGGCCGTCTCGTTCATCCGGCGCACAAATGCCGCAAGGTCGCCGTCCACATATTCCCCCAGCACATTCGCCGCATCGTTGGCGCTCTGCAAAACGGTGGCGTACAGCAGCTGCTCTACCGTCAGCGTTTCGCCGGGGCGCAGCGAGATCATCGTCGAGCCTTCGCCCACCGCGGCCAGCGCCGCCTCGCTCGCCGTCACCGGCTCGGAGAGCCGGCCGCCGCAGGCCTCCAGCACCAGCCCCGCCGTCATAATCTTGGTAACGCTGGCCGGAAAATGGCGCGTGTCCGGCTCCTTTTGCAGCAGCACCTGGCCGGAATCGGCATCCATCACAAGGTAGGCCGAGGCCTCCACCTCCGGCAGCTCGGCATTGGAAAGCGGCTCCTCCGAAACGGCGATCGGCGGTACAAAAGGCTCGGAATCCTGCGCCGCGTATGCCGGCAGCAGCAGGCCCGGCAGCAGCACTGTCAGCAGCAGCGCGGCCGCGCGCCGCTGCGCTGCGCGGCACAGGCGCCCTTCGCGGGCATCGCCCCCTTTGCGCCCCGCGCGCCGCCGCGCCAAGAGGCGCCGGGCAAAAGCCGCCCGCGCATGTGCAAACACGCCGTACCTCAATGCTCCGGCGTCGCCTTCACGCGCAGCACCGCACGCACAACGGCGGCGGAAACATCCTTTGTAGGGCACGCCGAAAGCAGCTCCTCGATCTGATCCATCCGCGCGGCCACATAATTCGGCATCAGCTCGTTCAGCGCAACGGCTGCCGCGCGCTTGCGGCACCGGTCGCATCTGCAGCAGTTGAATTTATCGAACGCGGCGTCCAGCGTATCGGCCACCAGCGCCTCGGTCAAATTCACAAGCACGACCCCTTCCCCGGGCTCCGCCAGCGCGGAGGACGCGGCGGTTGTCATACGCTGGCGCAGCGCATCCAGCTTTTCGTTTTGTACGGTTACGGCGGGCTGTTCCTCGGCCAAAACGTCGTAGGGCACCGCTTCGGGCGCCTCTGCGGAGGGCATCAGCAGATTGTACAAACGTTCGGTGTTCAGCTCGCTCGCGGTTTTAGCCATTCAGATGCACCACCCCTCGCCGGATCAGCTCGTCGGCAAGCTTTCGGTAATCCCCCACGGCTCGGCTGCGCCGCTCGGTCAGCATCATATTCTGCTGCTGGATCTGCGCGCGCGTAAGCGCCACACCCGCGTGAATAATGGTATCCAGCACCGGCATGTCCAGGCTTTTTGCAATGCTGGCGGCCGTTTCGCGCACCACAGTGCTTACCTTTTCGCGCTCGTTAAAACGGTTGAGCAAAACGCCCGCCACCTGGATATTGGGGTTGCTGCGCAGGCGCACCTGACGCAGTGTATCGTTCAGCTGGATGAGGCCCTGCAGGCTGTAAATATCGCACAGCACCGGAATAACAATGGCGTCGGCCGCCGTGAACGCGTTGATGGTGAGCAGGCCCAGATCGGGCGGCGTATCCACCAGGATCACATCGTACTGCGACAGCACAGGCGCAAGCGCCTGCTTGAGCAGATACTCCCGCCCCGCGCCCGTAAATTCCACATCCAGCGCGCTGAGCAGCAGATTGGACGGCAGCACATCATAAGTGTCCCGATGCTGAATGGCATCCGCGATCCGGCATTCTTTTTTGATCACATGGTAGATGGTGGCGGCGGAATCGTTCCGGCAAACGGTATTCAGGCTGAAGGAAAGGTTGCCCTGCGGATCGAAATCCACGCTCAGAATGCGCAGCCCAAGGCCGCTTAGCCCCATCGTTAAGGCGTTGACCGTCGTGGTCTTGCCCACGCCGCCCTTTTGATTTGAGACACAAATGATCATGCCCATCAGTCGATATAAGCCTCCCAAAAGCGCCGTGCTGCGCCGCACAGCGGCGCAGCGGCAAGATCCGGTTGAGCGAAAAAGGCCAAGGCCCTTGCCGCTTTACCTTATTATACACACATTGCGGCTCAAAGGCAAGGCAAAAGCCCGAAATCTGCACAAGCTTTCCGCAAATTACGGCCGGCGTGAACGGTTTTGCCCCGCATCCCCGCGGCATCTGCGCGCAAAAATTGAGACAAAGCATCAATTCCTCTTGCATATGCGGCGTAAAAACTGTATAATGAAGAATGTATCGGTATCTTCTTTTTTCTTGCCCCCGCGTGGGGCATTGGATGCCGTCCTGCACAGGGCCGCGTTTTTCCCCTTGCCAAATGCCGCCGTATCACCGGCGGACCTTGGCAAACGGAAAAACACGCCTGTTTTGGTGCGGCCGCAGGAAAATCGAATTCAGGAAAACACATTTCAAAAACACATTTCGGAAGGGAGTTCTTGCGTGTGAACACAGTGTATTCCAAAAAAGAATTTGAAAAAATGATGGCGGAAAAGCTGTTCAGCGAATTTTCCATTGACATGGCCTCGGCTACAAACGAGCAGATCTATCGCGCGCTTGCGCTTGTGGTGCGCGGCCTGCTCAGTGCCAAGCGCAAGCGTTTTATGTCGCGCACCTACGGCGCAAACGGCAAGCAGGTATATTATTTGTGCATGGAATTCCTCATGGGCCGCAGCCTGAAGACCAGCCTGATGAATTTGGAGCTGACAGAGGTTGTGGACGAGCTGCTGCAGGATTACAATATCCAGCTGGATAAGATTTTTGAAAAGGAATCCGACGCGGGCCTGGGCAACGGCGGCCTGGGCCGTCTGGCCGCGTGCTATCTGGACGGCATGGCCACCGATGATATTCCCGGCATGGGATATTCCATCCTGTACGAATATGGCATTTTTAAGCAGCGCATTGTAGACGGCTGGCAGCAGGAGCTGGCGGACAACTGGCTGCCGGGCGGCAGCGTATGGCTCAAGCGCCATCCCGATCAGGCCATCGAGGTGCATTTCGACGGCGAGATCGAAGAGATCTGGGACGGCCAGTATCATCATGTGAAGCACAAGAACTATTCCACCGTCATTGCGCTGCCCAGCGATATGTACGTGGCGGGCTATGATTCGAACGGCGTTTCCAAGCTGCGCCTGTGGCAGGCGCAGAGCCCCGGCTTTGATATGGCCAGCTTCAACGCGGGCGATTACTCCAACGCCATCGGCAAGAGCGCCAATGCCGAGCTCATCAGCAAGGTGCTGTATCCGAACGACAATCACGTTGAGGGCAAGATCCTGCGTCTGCGCCAGCAGTACTTCCTGTCGGCGGCCTCCATCGCGGATATCGTGACAAACCACCTCTCGCAGTACGGTACGCTGGAAAACCTGCCGGATAAAGTCGCCATCCACATCAACGATACCCACCCCACGCTGGCCATTCCCGAGCTGATGCGCATTTTGCTGGACGAGTGCGGATATTCGTGGGAAAAATCGTTCGACATCACACGCCGCACCTTTGCCTACACCAATCACACCGTCATGAGCGAGGCGCTGGAAAAGTGGAATGTCGATATCTTTAAAAAGACGCTGCCGCGCATTTACCAGATCTGCGCAGAGCTGGACCGCCGCTGCCGCGCCGATTTTGAACGGGCCTTCCCCGGCGATCAGGGCAAGATCGACTATATGGCGATCCTTGGCGACAATCAGGTGCGCATGGCGAATATCTGCTGCTACGTCTGCCACACCATCAACGGCGTATCCAAGCTGCACAGCGAGATCATCAAGCAGAGCGTGTTCCACGATTACTTCCTGTACAGCCCGGAAAAGTTTACCAACGTAACCAACGGCATCGCCTACCGCCGCTGGCTGCTCGCGGCCAATCCCGGGCTGACAAAGCTGCTGGAGGAAACCATCGGCCCCGAGTTCAAACACGATGCCTCGGCGCTGAAAAAGCTGGAGCGGTTCAAAGCGGACGCCGGCGTACTGAAGGCGCTGGACGATGTGAAGGAAGCCAATAAGGCGATCTTTGCCCAGCATCTGAAGAAGCTCACCGGGCAGGAGATCGACCCCCACACCATTTTCGACGTACAGGTCAAGCGCCTGCACGAGTATAAGCGCCAGCACCTGAACGCGCTGAATATCGCCTCGCAGTATCTGTATATCAAAGACAATCCCAACGCCGATTTTGTGCCCAAAACGTATATCTTCGGCGCGAAGGCGGCCTCCGGCTACTACATGGCAAAGCAGATCATCCGCTTGATCTGCAAGCTTGGCGCCTTGATCGACGCCGACCCCGCCGTGCGCGATAAGCTGCGCGTGGTGTATTTGGAGGATTACAACGTCACCACCAGCGAACGCCTGATGCCCGCCAGCGAGGTGAGCGAGCAGATCAGCCTTGCGGGCACCGAGGCCTCGGGCACCAGCAACATGAAGTTCATGCTGAACGGCGCCATCACCCTTGGCACGCTGGACGGCGCGAATGTTGAAATCGCCGAAGCAGCCGGCAAGGAAAACGAAGTGATCTTTGGCATGCTGACGCCCGAGGTGGAAGAGTGCAAGCGCTTTGGCTACCACCCCTCCACATTCATCAACAGCTGCCCCGAGGCCGTGGAGGTGCTCAGCTTTTTGGAGCGCGGCTGGAACGGCGAGAGCTTCCACGAGATCGTCAACAACCTGCGCACCAGCGACCCGTATATGGTAATGGCCGATTTCGTCGATTACCGCCGCGCGCAGAACGAGGTGAGCTCGCTGTACCTCGACCGGCCCACCTGGAACCGCATGAGCCTGATGAACATCGCGAACGCCGGCATTTTCTCGGCCGACCGTTCTGTTTACGATTACGCCCGCGATATCTGGCATATCCGCCCGGTGAAATAACCGGCGGGCCAAAAGGGCGGCCTTTGCAAAACATCCCCTAAAAACAACGCACAACAAAACACGGTCTCCATCGGCTTTTGCTGCCTTTGAGACCGTGTTTTTTTCTGTTCTGCCGCGAAGGGCCTCTGCATTCAAACACCCTTTGCAGGGCGCCGCCCATTACAGGCAGCTCCGTCAGAAAGCGAAGCGGCTGCGCGGGCCTTTTCCGGCGGTTCGCTTTCGGATCTCATCGCCCTGTCCGAACCATCTTTTGTGCAAATTGCCGCCGCTGTTTCTTCCGCCGCTGCGTTTTGCAGGGTGCCGGGGTCTGGGCTTTTGGGCGCATGCCGGTAGCGGTTATTCCGTGCGGAACCGATAGATCGTGATCTCGTGATACGTCTGGCCGGGGCGCAGCTCCACCGAGGGAAACTGCGGATGCGAGGGCGCGCAGGGGTAGTGCTGCGTCTCCAGGCAAAAGCCCTGATACTGCCCGTAAGCACCGCCCGTTTCGCCCGGGCGCACATCATCGGCAAGGAAGTTGCCCGTATACAGCTGCAGGCCGGGCTGGGTGGTATATACCTCCATCGTGATGCCGGTTTTTTCCGAGTGCGCCCGCGCGGCCAGCTCCGGCCCGCCCGCCGCCTTGTCCAGCACAAAGTTGTGGTCGTAGCCCCGGCACAATTTTAGTTGACCGTAATCTGCGCGGATATCGCGCCCGATGGGCTTTGCCGCGGTAAAATCCATCGGCGTGCCCGCCACGGGCAGGATGCGCCCGGTGGGGCAGGTTTCGGCGTTGCCCTCGGTAAAAGCGGAGGCGTTCAGCCACAGCGTCTGTTCCAGCACATTGCCGCCGGACTGCCCCTCTAAATTAAAATAGCTGTGGTTCGTCAGGTTCACCAGCGTGGGCGCATCCGTCACTGCGGTGTAATCCATCACCAACGCGCCGTCGTCGGTGAGCGTATAGGCAACGCAAACGTCTACCGTGCCGGGAAAGCCGTCATCGCCGGCCGGGCTTGTGCCCCGCAGCACCAGGCTGCCGCCCTCGATGCCGCCCCGGTACACCCGCCTGCTGAACGTGCCGTGCAAATGGTTTTTTCCGTCATTGGCCGGCAGCATATAGGTTTTGCCGTCCAGCACAAAGCGCGCGCCCTCAATTCGGTTCGCGCAGCGGCCCACAAACGCGCCCAGAAAGGCGTTTCCCCGCTCGTAGTCCGCCAGCGTGCTGTAGCCCAGCACCACATCGCGCGGCGTGCCCGAACGGTCGCGCACCCACACGCTTTCCACGGTGCAGCCGTATTCCAGCACCGTCACGCGCATGCCGCCTGCGTTTTCCAAAATATATCGGGTCACTTCCTGCCCGTCCTGTGTGCGTCCGTAAAATTCGCTTCGAATCGGCATTGCCATCCCTCCGCTTTTTTCCTGCGCCGGATCGATCCCGCTTTTCTGTGCCCGGCAGCCCGCGCCGTTCAAGGCTTTGTCCGCTGCCGGTGTTCGCACCCGCCGGCGAACTTCATTCCCGTCACCGAGGTTCGCACCCGCCGCCGGCGGGCCGCACGCCCGTCCTCACCGGCTTTGCAGCGCGGCGGCCGCCTCGCGCAGCTTTTGCGCGGCGCGCTTTGTTTTTTGTGCATCGCCAAAGCCCGTAAGGCGAAAGTAGCCCTCGCCCCGCGCGCCGAAGCCCGCCCCCGGCGTACCCACCACGCCTGCGTGCTCCAAAAGATAATCGAAGAAATCCCACGAGGCCATGCCGCCGGGGCATTCCATCCAAAGATAGGGGCTGTTTTTGCCGCCGCAGTACCACACGCCCGCCTCATTCAGCGCCGCCGCGATCATTGCCGCGTTGGCGCGGTAGTATGCAATGGCCTCGCCCGTAGCCTGCCGCCCCGCGTCGGTGAACACCGCCGCAGCCGCGCGCTGCACAATATACGACACGCCGTTGTATTTTGTCGTCTGGCGGCGCAGCCACATGGCGTTCAGCTTCGTGCCGCCGCGCTTTAGCGCCATCGGCACCACAGTATAGCTGCACCGCGTGCCCGTAAAGCCCGCCGTCTTGGAGAGCGAGCAAAACTCGATTGCGCATGTCTTTGCGCCGTCGATCTCAAAAATGCTGTGCGGCACATCCGGCTCGGTGATAAAGCGCTCATACGCCGCGTCAAACAGCAGCACCGCGTCGTTTTCGTTCGCGTAATCCACCCACGCCTTCAGCTGCGCGCGGGTGTAGGCCGCGCCGGTGGGATTGTTCGGGCTGCAGATGTAGATGATATCCGCACGCACGCACGCGTCCGGCATCGGCAAAAAATCGTTCTCCCGTGTGGCGGACGCATAGAGGATGCGCCGCCCCGCCATTACGTTCGTATCCACGTAGACGGGGTACACCGGATCCGGCACCAGCACCGTGTTGTCCGCATCGAACAGCTCCAGAATGTTGCCCACGTCGCTTTTCGCGCCGTCGCCCACAAAGATCTCGTCCAGCTCCAGCGCAACGCCGTGCCGCGCGTACTCGGCCTGCAGCGCCGTGCGCAGAAAATCGTAGCCCTGGTCGGGGCCATAACCGCGGAACGTGGCCTTTTCGGCCATTTCGTCCGTTGCCGCGTGCAGTGCCTCGATTACCGGGCGCGCCAGCGGCAGCGTTACATCGCCGATGCCAAGGCGAATGACCTCCCTCTCCGGGTGCGCCGCCGTAAAGGCGTTCACCTTTTTGCCGATGGTGGAAAACAAATAGCTCTCGGCCAGGTTTCCATAGTTTTGATTGATCTTCACGTATCTTTCCCCTCTCTTGGTTTCTGCCCGCATCCCCTCAAATGCGGCCCTTCTTTCTTCAAATGCGGCCTTTCTCCTTTTAAGTGCGGCCCTTCTTCTTTTGGCGCGCCGCTGCTGCGGCGCGTATTTCCGCCCTGCCCAAACCGCCGCCAGGCGGGCCGGCGGCAAGCGCCGCGCGGCCCCGGCCGGCCTTGCGGGCGGTTTTATCAGAAAACAAAGCCGCTTCGTTTTCTGATCTCACCGTTCTTTTCCCCGGCAGGGCTTAAATCTCTACCGTGCCGGTGAATACCTCCACGGCCTCGCCCGTCATCAAAATCGTGTCCTCTGTCCAGCGGATCGTCAGCACGCCGCCCAAAAGGCGCACCTCCACGTCTGTATTCCGCGCGCACAGACCGTTCTGAACGGCGGCAGCCACCGAGGCGCACGCGCCCGTGCCGCAGGCCATCGTCTCGCCGCTGCCGCGCTCCCACACGCGCATCGTCAGATGGGTGGCGTCCTCGCGGTGCACAAACTCGGTGTTCACGCCCTCGGGGAACCACGCGCTGCGCTCCAGCTTGCCGCCCAGCCGGGGCAGATCCACCGCGCCGGGGTCGGCCACAAAGATCACGCAGTGCGGGTTGCCCATGGAAACGCACGTCATGCGCAGCCTTGCTTCGTCCGCAAGCAGCTGCACGCCAACGGCGGGCGCTTCAAAGCCCGCCAGCGGAATTTTTTTCGGCTCGAACAGGGGCGCGCCCATATCCACCGTAAGGCGGCCGGGCGCTTTGCGCACGATGTGCTTGATGCCCGCCAGTGTTTCGATGTTCACCGTGCTGCCCTGCACATAGCCGTGCCGGAACAGATATTCCGCCACACAGCGCACCCCGTTGCCGCACATTTTGCCCTCGCTGCTATCGGCATTGAACATGCGCATTTTCGCGTCCGCCGCGTCGGACGGGCAGATCAGAATCAGCCCGTCCCCGCCAATGCCCTTGTGCCGGTCGGAAAGGCGCCGGGCCAGCGCTTCCGGTTCTTTTACGGTCTGGCGAAAGCAATCCACATACACGTAGTCGTTCCCGCAGCCGTGCATTTTGGTAAATTCCAGTTTTTCCATCGCCGTCTCCCCCTCCGCGTGCGTAAGCCCGGGCCGCCGCATCAAAAATCCTTCTTACCGTTCAAAATACTGCTCGCGCTCGGCACCCACGGAAATATAGCGGATCTTTACGCCCACAGCTTCCTCTAAATAGGTGATATACGCCTGCGCGGCCCCCGGCAGCTCATTCCACGCGCGGCAGCCGGAAATATCCGTCTTCCAGCCGGGCATCGTGATGTTTACGGGTTTTGCGCGCTCCTGCGCGTCGCCGTAGGGGAACTCCTCCACGCGCGCGCCGTCCAGCTCGTAGGCCACTGTTACAGGGATCTCGTCCAGATCGTCTAAAATATCCAGCTTTGTCAGCGCCAGCTCGTCGGCGCCCTGCGCGCGGCAGCCGTAACGGCTGGCCACCACGTCGAACGGGCCTACACGGCGCGGGCGGCCGGTGGCCGCGCCGTACTCGCCGCCGGCAGCGCGCAGGCGCTCGGCCTCCTCGCCGAACAGCTCGCACGGGAACGGCCCCTCTCCCACGCAGGAGGAATACGCCTTCATCACGCCGATGTTGCGGTCGATCCTATGATTCGGAATGCCCGCGCCCACGGGCGCATATGCGCCGATGACGTTCGACGAGGAAGTATAGGGATAAATGCCGAAATCAATATCCCGCAGCGCGCCCAGCTGGGCCTCGAACAGAATGTTTTTTCCGGCCTTTGCCGCCTTGTCCAGGTACAGCCCCGTATCACAGACATAGGGCTTCAGCACATCACCGTATTCACACAGCCACGCCCACATCTCGTCCGCGCTTACGGGCGGCTTGCCGTAAACGCCCTCGATCGTCAGGTTTTTGTAGGCGACAATATCCGCAAGGCGCGCCTTTGCGGTTTCGGGCTGGAACAAATCGCCCATGCGCAGAGCCTTCTTCATATATTTATCGCCGTACACGGGCGCGATGCCGCGCCGCGTAGAGCCGTATTTTGCATCGGCCAGGCGATCTTCCTCGTAGCAGTCGAGCAGCCTGTGGTACGGCATACAGATCACCGCCCGCTCGGAGATCTTCAGATTCTCCGGCCCGACGGCAATTCCCCCGGCGCGCAGGGCCTCGATCTCGTGCACCAGATGCTCCGGATCAATCACCATGCCGTTGCCCATCACATTCACCGTTGTTTCGCGCAAAATGCCCGAGGGCAGCAAATTCAGGATGAATTTTCCTTTTTCGTTGATGACGGTATGCCCCGCGTTGTTGCCGCCCTGATACCGCACTACAATATCGTAGCGCTCGCTCAGCAGATCGACCATGCGGCCCTTGCCCTCATCGCCCCAGTTTACGCCCGTAATCGCTGTCAGCATTTTTCTCTCTCCCTTTTCCCTTTTCCCGCTCCGCGGCCTGCCGCGGAAGCCCACACAGTGTTTAGTATATCACAATCCCGCGCAGGAAGCTATACGGAATTGATAAAAAGTCTGATTGGGCAGAAAGCGGCCGCTTGCCTGCCGGTTTCCTCCTTGACCATCACCGCGCACGGGAATCGTTAGGCATTTTTATTGCCGCCATTGAGAAAATACCCTGTGAGGCATTCTTCAGCGACAGCGGGCGGAAGGGATGGCTGGCAGATATGCTCAGATGAACGAACAGAGCCGCCCGGAAAACGGGCGGCTCTGTTTTACTTTTTGATGCACCTGCTGCCGCCGTGAACCGCGGCCCATTGCAGGCAGCCTTCCCCGCGTTTACAGCGCCGCGATCTTTGCGCGGCAGGCGCCGCAGATGTTGCGCCCTTCATATTGCTGCACCTGTTCCGCGCTGCCGCAGAAGATACACGCCGGCTGATATTTTTTCAGCACGATGACGTCACTGTCCACATAAACCTCCAGAGCGGCATCCTTATCAATATCCAGCATGCGCCGCAGTTCGATCGGCAGTACAATACGGCCCAGGTTATCCACCGGCCGAACAATCCCCGTTGACTTCAATGTACTCGCTTCCTTTCTGAACGCTTCGTTGTAAAATGGCAGTGTGGGTGCAAAATGCCCGTCGCCATGCCCTGCGGCGTGGCAGGCATTCGTGCCTGTTCGGCCCACAAAGGCGCGTGCCGGGCCCCTGTTTGGCCCGCCGTTCGCACCCGGCGCCCAAAAAACGGCATACCCCTACCGCTGGTATTGATTATACAATATTCCGCAGGAATTGTCAATATGTGGAATAAAAAGAATTATTTTACATTTTTGGGAGGAATACCCATGCATCGGGAAGAATCCCGTTCAAATTTGTAAAAAGCCCACCTTTTTATATACCTTTGCCAGCACGCGGCGGGCAATGGCGTCCGCACGCCCGGCGCCTTCTTTCAGCACGCCGTCCAGATACGCCTTGTCGGCCAGCAGGTGCCGGTACTCCTGCTGTATGGGGCGCAGCGCGTCGATTACGCTTTCGGCCACAGCCTGCTTGAACGCACCGTAGCCCTGTCCGGCAAACTCGGCCTCGATCTCCTTAAAATTCCTGCCGGAGCACACACCGTAAATGCTCATCAGGTTTGTTACGCCGGGCTTGTCCGCAGCCGCGCGCACCTCGGCATCGGAATCCGTTACCGCGCGCTTAAATTTGCGCAAAATCACGTCCGGCTCGTCCAGCATACGCACCACAGCGTTCTCGTTCGCGTCGCTCTTGCTCATTTTTTTGGTCGGCTCCTGCAGGCTCATCACCCGCGCCGCCGTTTTCGAGATGCGCGGCTCGGGCACGGTGAACACATCGCCGTACACCCCGTTAAAGCGCTGCGCAATATCGCGCGCAAGCTCCACATGCTGGCGCTGGTCGTCGCCCACGGGCACCTCATCCGTCTGGTAGAGCAGGATATCCGCCGCCATCAGAATGGGGTACGTGAGCAGCCCGCCGTTGATGTCCTCGGGGTGCCTTGCGCTCTTTTCTTTAAACTGATGCATTCGCGTGAGATCGCCGAACGGGCAAAAGCAGCTCAGCACCCACGAAAGCTGCGCATGCGCGGGCACGTGGCTTTGGATGAATAAGATGCTGCGCTCCGGGTCGATGCCGCTTGCGATGAGCAGCGCGGCCATTTCCCGCGTTTGACGGCGCAGGTCGGCCGGCGTCTGGCGCACGGTGATGGCGTGCTGGTCGACAATGGAATAAATACAGTCGCATTCGTCCTGCAGCCTGGGCCAGTGGCGCACCGTGCTGTAATTGCCCAGCGTAAAAACGCCCGTGGGCTGGATGCCGCTGAATACGCGTTTTTTTGCCTGTTCCATAAAAATTCCCCTTTATCCGTTCGCTCGCGCGAAATAATCTCCGCTTATCAAAAAATCGAGCTTTGTTTGCATGCGCGAACACAAGCCGCAGGCCGCTCCGCCATGCGTTTGGTGTTCTTTAGGAAAGTATATCACTTTCTTTCCCGGAAAGCAATTGACAAACCACCGGCCATAGCGTAAACTACTAAATGGATACGGTCTGCAGGGCACCGCCGCGCGGGGAACGCCGAATTTTTTCGGCTTTCCGCGGCATTGCCTTAAAACTGATTTGGCGGCGGAAAAGATTTGTTCAAAGCGTAAAAGCTCCGCCGCCCATGGAACAGGAGCATGAAAGATGAACCCAACCGGCAAGATCCGCACCCGCTTTGCGCCCAGCCCCACAGGCTATATGCATGTGGGCAATCTGCGCACTGCGCTGTACGCCTATTTAAAGGCAAAAAGCGCGGGCGGCACGTTTATTCTGCGCATTGAAGATACCGATCAGGAGCGCTTTGTGGAGGGCGCGGTCGATATCATCTACAGCACGCTGCGCGAGACGGGGCTTTTGTGGGACGAAGGGCCGGACATCGGCGGCCCGGTGGGCCCGTATGTGCAGAGCGAGCGCATGGGCATGTTCAAAAGCTATGCCGAGCAGCTGGTAAAGCAAGGCAAGGCCTATTACTGCTTTTGCGGGAAAGAACAGCTCGACGATATCCGTCTGGCGCAAAAGGCAAACGGGCCGGCCGCCCAGAGCGTTGATCCCTGCCGCGATCTTTCGCCGCAGGAGGTGCAGGTAAGGCTCGATGCGCATATGCCCTATGTCATCCGCCAGAAGATCCCGCGGGAGGGCATCACCGCCTTCGACGACACTGTCTACGGCCGCATCGAGGTGGAGAACGCCTCGCTGGACGATCAGATCCTCATCAAAACGGACGGCATGCCCACCTACAACTTCGCGAACGTCGTGGACGACCATCTGATGGGCATCACACATGTAATCCGCGGCTCGGAGTATCTTTCCAGCGCGCCGAAATACAATCTGCTGTACGAGGCGTTCGGCTGGGAGATCCCCACCTATATTCATTGTCCGCCCGTGATGAAGGACGCGCAGAACAAGCTCTCCAAGCGCAACGGCGACGCGAGCTATCAGGATCTGATCGCAAAGGGCTACCTCACCGAGGCGGTGCTGAACTACATTCTGCTGCTGGGCTGGAGCCCGAAGGGCGAACGCGAGATCTTTACGCTGGATGAGATGAAGGAAGTGTTCGACGAGAGCGGCATCGGCAGGGCGCCCGCTATTTTCGATCCGGCAAAGCTGCGCTACATCAACGCCGAGTATCTGCGCGCCATGAGCGAGGAGGAGTTTTTTGCCCGCGCAAAGCCCTACATCGACAGCGCCGTAAAGGGCGACTGCGATAAGGCGCTGCTGGCCCAGGGGCTGCACCCCCGCTGCGAGGTGCTGAGCGATATCCCCGCGCAGGTGGATTTTATCGACGCCATGCCGGAATACGATGTCGCGCTGTACACGAGCAAAAAGATGAAAACCACCCCCGAAACCGCAAAGGAGGCGCTGGCCGCCATGCTGCCCGTGCTGGAGGGCATTCCCGCCGACAGCTTTGACAAAGACGCCGTCCACGAGGCGCTGTTCGCACTGATTGCCGAAAAGCAGGTAAAGAACGGCTGGATGCTGTGGCCGCTGCGTGTGGCGCTCTCCGGCAAGCTCACCACCCCCGGCGGCGGCGTGGAGCTGGCCGCCGTACTGGGCAAAGAGCGCACCGTACAGCGCGTAAAGGCCGCGCTGGAAAAACTGTAGGCCGGGCGGCCCCACACGCCGCGGCGGCTCTTGGCTTTTTTGCGCACAAGGCGCTCGATCAAAAAGGAGTAAAATCATATGAAATACTGCAAAAAATGCACCATGCCGGATACGCGCCCGGGCATCACGTTCGATTCG
>CAJUMH010000020.1 GCA_910587145.1 uncultured Ruthenibacterium sp.
TCAATCAGGGCCTCGGCATCCTCCAGCCGGAGCGACACGGATTCCAGCTCTCGCGATTTTTCTTCAATCGCCGTCTCCTGCTCTGTAATCAATTTCTTCTGCTTCTGGATGATATAGTCGTTCTTCTCCAAATAGCTGCGTCCACGGTTGCCGGGGTCGGGTTCTACCTCGACAGCCAGACCATGCCGTTTGCAGATGTCAAACAGAATGACCCGGCAGACCCCATCGAAAACCATCTTCCGGTTGTTGGTGCGCCCCGGCTTTTTCTCCGGGTCGGGCAATTCAAACCCTAAAGCCTCCAGCGCCTTTTCCTGCTTCGGTTCCACCTCGCCATAGCGGTTCACATAGTCGAAAACGTGACGCTCATGGATATGGGGCGTGGCCTCGTCCAGATGGAGCGCCCAGTCAATGACATGGATGTGTTCCCCGAAACGGCGCTCCAGCTCCATCATAAATTCCCCGACAATTTCCAGTAGCACATCTGGGGAAACAGAGTCCTCCATCGTGCCGATCTGGTAGATGGTTTCCTCCGGGCAGAAGCGTTTGTCAGCCAGCAGATCATCCACGCTCCGGTCACGCTCGGAGTGGCGGCGTTTGGCGTTCCGCTCATGCTGGCCGTCAAGGTAATCCGAGTAGCGGTTCAGATAAAAGGCCCGCTCCACATCCGCGAACGAAACTTCCCCATCCTGCTGGGCCGGATAGGTCGCGCCCCGGAAACAGTCCCAATAGATGTTCTGCTGAATGCGCTCGCCGTCAATGTGGCCGGCGTGTTCGGTATCGAAGGTTCTGTCATTGTGCGTTGATTTATAGACTCCGCTTTTTCCGGCTCTTCCGTTGTGCCGGGTCAGTCTTTTTGCCATTCTGCTCTCCTTCCTGTTTCTCGTTTTTGCTGTTCCGGGAGTGGACAGGGGGCGGCGAAGCCGCCGAATCTGCGTGCTTTGCGCCAGATAATAACCCAGTATAAAGTGACGCAGGGCATCACTTTACTGGGCCAAGGGCTTCACCCTCTGGACACCGGAGCAGGCGTTGTCACCCTGCACCCGACCCAAAGGGCTTTGCCCTCTGGACACCCAACAGGCGCTGCCGCCCTGCACCCGGCCCTCGTCGTCGCAAGCTCCGTATCCCTCGCTTCCGCCTACGGCGAAAGCTCGCTCACTCCGCTGCTCATCCTCTCCCCACCGAAACCGCTGCGCTGGGTTTCGGCGGGGACCCCAGCGTCCACCTCTGGACACTGACCAGATGCTCGCCGCTCTGGACTTGGCGCAAAGGGCCTGCTGCCCTCTGCACTCCCGCATTTTTCGGAAGTCCTTCGACTTCCGAAAAAGAACCGTTGACTGGTATGCTCCTGCGCAACCAGCCAACGGCTTTCTATTATGGTTATGAGCAAAATCGAGAAAAGCAGGCTAACAGCATGACAGCACCGTTTCAAAAAACATGACAAGCCATCTTTCCAATCGGGGGCGGCTGTGGTATAATGAAAAACGAAAAAACATGACAGGAGGCGGAGAACTTGAATTTGATTGAACACACGCTCCTGACGCTGGATTTCTGGCAGGACAACGTGACCTATGAGGGGGAGTCCATGCCGACCGGGACGCTGGCCTGCGCCGCGCTGAACATTTCCGATGAGGTCATAGCGAAGTTGTCCCAGCTCTGTATGCCGCTCAACCTGTATATGGGGACGCTCCAGCTTGGGCAGGCAGACACAGCGCAGATGGGAGCGGCGAGGGAGAGCGCCTTTCAGATCGTGGAACTTTTGCGAAATGTGCCGCCGTTCTCCTGCCTGGAATATGAAATTGTCCACAGTTATATGGATGCCGTTTTTTCGGAGGACTATCTGCAAAACACAACGGATTTTGCGAAATCTGGAAATCTTGCCGGGGCGGTTTCGCCGGAATACCAGAAGGCGCTCACTCTGCTGCGGGTATTGCCTGTTATGGCGCACCTGGGGTTCTCCCTGGCAGAGTTCAAGCGGGAGCTTCTGCCGTTTGCGGAAAAACTTCATGAGAGCGACAGAACGCCGGATGGATACGCCGCCAGCTTCGGGCAATACTTTTCCGTCAATCCTGATATGACGGCGGACAATCCTGGATGGATGTCCCTTGCCAATGCCTCTGTCCAGTATGCCGCCGCGACCATTCCCGGCAAAGAGAAGTCCCAGCTTGTGAAGCGGATGCACTATGTCTCTTTTGTGGGGATGTTCCGCTCTGACTTGTTCGAGGGCCTGAGCGTAGGCCATGCGCCTCGCAAATGCCCCATCTGCGGAACATGGTTCCTGACTACGGACGCGAGGCCCACAAAATACTGCGGCGGTCTGGCTCCGGGAGACAAGCGCGGGCGCACCTGCCGTCAGGTCGGCAATCTTCGAGGGCGGGAGCAGAGGGAACGGGCTGACGATCACCCGCTGAAGAAAATCTATGAGCGCCGTACCAACACGATCATCCAGAAACTGCACCGGGGGACGCTGGATGAACAGACTGCCGCCGTGATGAAGCGGCTGGCAAAGAACAAGCTGGAAAGGGCCATCGCTGACCAGGAGTATGCCGCTGGTTCTTATGAAACGGAAATGACGCAGGAAGCATTGTTGGCGGAGGCGCAGACCTATTTGACATGACGGAGGTGGTGAGGCAGTGAAAGAACGATTTGCAAAATATCCGTTTCGGGGAAGCGCCCACGGCCTCACCATGTTTGAAGTCACCCATGTGTACCAGCTCACGCCCCCGCCGCCGGAGCTGTATACGGTCAATGAATGCATCGTTGCCGCGCAAACGTGGAATGACCTCTGCTTTTTCGCTTTCTTCCTGCACCACATTGAACCTCGGCTGAATAGGCGGATCACAAACTTTCTCTTGCGGGAGGGGCTGGACAGATACGACCCAGAGCGGTTTCTGGACTATAAACAAAGCTGTGTTCTCGTCATGCTGGAATGTCTGGAAAGTTATGACCCGTACAAGGGTGCGGAGTTTCTCACATACGCCCACCACGCGATTGGAAACGCACTGATCCAATGCCGCATGATGGAAGAAAGCGGTTCCTTTTCCTCTCTGGACGAGTACAAGCGGGTGCGGGGTATTGCGTGGCTCTACAACGAAACCGGCAAATCCAAGGGTGAGGTTGTCAGCGAGTATGCCGCAAGAGTGGGCTGTTCTGAGGAAACAGCGGAGCAGTATTTGACCGTGGCCCGGCTCAACCGCAGCCGGGTTTCACTCTATGTTACGGCCCAGGACGAGGACGGAGAGGAAACCGGCGAGGATGTGACCAGGGATGATTCATGGGATTATACGGCAATCCTCTGGAATGGTGTTCAGGCGGAGGCGGTTCGTACCGCTTTTGAGAAATTGTCTTATCGGGAGCAGCGGCTTTTGGAGGAACGAAACGCCATCTGCATGACCTGTGGCCGGGTCAGTCCGTCGTCTGAACGTAAGTCTTTTGAGGAACTGGCGGTGATGTTCGAGGGCAGTACCGCCAGCGGCGCGGAGAGAGCGTATCGGCGGGCGGTGGAGAAATTGACCGCCCTGCTGGCGGAGGCTGGTGCGCTCCATGCCGTCCGGCTCCGGCGGAAATCGGTGAAGCGGACAAAAAAGAAAATCGCCGCCGCAGTCTACGAGTATCAGGCAGACTGCGACGGCAAGTGGGGCGAAATTCAGTTTGACTTTGTAAGCGGTACAGCGGAAATCGTCCGGCTGGCCGAGTGGGATACGATGGTAAGCAAGGTGTTTGCAGAGCGGGCAGTGAAGTATATCAGGTCTTGTGATATAGAATATCTGCCCAAAATGCTGTTGTTGACGTTCTGAGGTGTCTAATTTCTGCTTTCAAAAGTGTAATTTGCTATTTGGCTTGGATTTTGTTATAATGTGCAAGATACTTTTTTAGAAAGTATTCTAAACTTGGAGGATAATACATAGCGATGGAAACGTCCCTAAGAAAATATTCAGAACAGGAATTGCTGCGTATGCTGGATTATGACCCACATACGGGAATGGCAGCGATGGTGGAACAGTACACTGGACTTCTTTGGCATGTGGCGGAGCATCATCTGAAAAATCCGGAGGATATCAAAGAGTGCGTCAATGATACATTTCTGGAATTTTATATTTACCGGGATCGGTTCGATTCGGAGAAAGGCAATTTGGCCGCCTACTTGGCGCAGATCATGCGAAATCTCGCCGTCAGCCGTTACCGAAAAAATGTCCTGTGGGATAAGCAGGCGGACACTCCTCTGGAAGAGCCTGCGTCCATTTCGGAGGTGATAGAGGCACGGGTCGATTTGGAACGGGCTATGGCCGCCCTAAAGCCGGAGGACGCGGAGATCATTCGCATGAAATACTACAGCGGCATGACAGCTCGGGAAATTGCCGACAGCCTGGGCCTATCCTATGATACCGTGAAAAAACGCCATCAGCGAAGCCTGTCTAAGATGAGGATGCTACTGCTGGGCCTCCTGGTCCTGGGCCTGCTGGCCGTGCTGGCCGCCTGCGCCTACACGCTGCTGCGGTATTTTGGCATCATTCCTGGCTATGGGATCAGCGGCGATCCAAAGTCTCTGGTCTTCATTTTGGAGGAGCCGGCTCAGGTGGAAAACGACAGCGGGGCCTATCCAGGGACCTACCTGATCCATGACGCCCTGCTGCTCAATGACGAGATGTATATTTTGATGGACTATCAGCCGTCAGACCCGGCTATTATGGAAAAAATGATGTGGGACGAGGATGGCGCGTTTGATACATTCAGCAGTGAAGTAGTCGATACCGCTGTCACATTGAACGGGGCCAGCTTCGGTCCGTTTTACCCAGGCTTCGACCGGAAGACCTCTCAGGAGGAAGGCGGCGGCTACTACTGGGCAATAAAGCTGAAGCTCCATACACTTGAGCCGGAGGAGATCCCGCGGTGGGAGGATGGCGTTGAAGCGGCTTTTACCCTGTTTGACATGGACTTCAGCTGCCGCCTGACCCGGGTGGAGGCAGGTCGGGTATCTGAATATTCCAACCAAATGGGAAGCCGGGGCGGGCTGCTGGCCATCCCGCGGCTGGAGGAGGGCCGCCTCATGGTGGGTATCTATCCCCTCAGCACCGGCAGAGAGACCCTCCTGACCTACCTGCTGCGGGGCCGTCTCATGGAGGGCAAAAAGGGGGACATTACCGTTACCGCTCCTGACGGGCAGGAGCTGATGGGAGAATGTAACTACGCCTCGTCTTATAACAACGAATATTTTTACAACTGGAGCTTTGGGCCGGCCCAGCCGGGGGACTATACCCTCCATGTGCCCTATGTCTACCTGACCGCGCCGTTGGAGGAGCCTGTCACCTTCCGGCTGGACCTGGAGCAGGGGACCTGGGATGATCAGAAATACCCGGTGCCTGGAGGGACACTGTCCATTGAGAGCTGCCAGCCCCTGGAGGTCCAATTGGGCGAGCCGATCCCCGGACAAGGCGGCCCGTTTACCGTGAAGGAGGGCTGCCGGTGCTGGACCCTCCGGCTGCGCTATGAGTCCTCGGAGGATCTGGTTTTGACAGGATGCCTTCTGAAACCGGCGGAGGAGATGGAGGTGCAGAGCAAGGTCCTCTATGATGTTGCTACCGGACCAGACGGCAGCTTTATCCCCCTCAACAGCTATGGCCTCCATTGCAGCCCTGTTTCTGATGGGGAGGAGGACAATGTCGTGGAGCTGGCCATTGCGGGCTGGGATGGCTGCTACGATCCTTCCAATGTCCTGTTCACAGTATGCGAGCCGCTGAGTATGCGCTGGGAGCACAGCTTTGACCTGCCCCTGATGGTTGGGGCCGGATAAATAACAAAACAGATACCGCAGGACCGGGAGCACTTTTGCTCCCGGTCCAAATTTTTTGTCCCTTTTTCTCTGCGTGATGCGAATTAAAAAATAGGGAGGTGCAGAATCAAAGTTAAGCAAGGAAAATATAACAGGAGAAAAATTATCAAAACAAGGAGAAGTTTAATGAAAAAAAGATGTTTTGCGCTTTTGCTGCCCGCAGTCCTGGCACTGATGCTGGTCGCCTACGGGGATGGAGAGGACGTGAGGCAGGGCAGTGAAGCGAAGGACTCCGGCTTGAATCCGGACAGCAGTCTAACCGAGCAGCCGAACACACAGAATGAATCAGATGAGCAGAAAATATCCTGGGGCGGGGACGGTAGCTTGATTGCCCGTGGAGGCGCCGTCTGCTTTGGCATCCTTCCAGACGGCTCGGTGGTAATGGCGTCAGGGAAAGACCGGCAAGAGCTTCCTGCGTGGAATGACATCGTAGCCATGGATGCCAACGGCGATCAGCTGGCAGTGGTTCATGTCGGCGGTACAGTCACCCGGTGTTCCATTTTAACAGGCGAGATGCAGGAGCTGGACTGGACCGGGGTAGTGGACGTGGCCTTCGGGACTGGCATCGGCCCCATCGGCCTAGTGGCCCTGATTGAGGATGGAACGGTGATTTGTGACTCCACCGATCCCGAGACGACGTATTACGGGCAAATTTCCCAGGAGTTGAAGGGATGGAGCGATGTCACCGCCATAGCAGTGGGCGCACGTAGTATCATCGGCTTGAAAAGCGATGGTACTGTGGTGGCGACTGCCATCCAAGAAAGCAATGTAGACTTGGGCCAGACTGCCGTGGACGAGTGGACTGACATTGTGGCCGTTGCCGCAGGGTCGGCCCACACGGTAGGATTAAAGAGTGACGGCACTGTGGTGGCCTGCGGGTCTGACAGCGGCGGGAAGCTCGCGGTGGAGGATTGGAGTGATATTGTCATGATTGCCGCCGGAATAAACCACACAGTTGGTCTGAAGGCAGACGGGACAGTGCTGGTGGCCGGGAATGTGTACGATAAGTCTCACGGTATTACCACCTGGACAGATGTGGTTGCCGTTGCCTGTAACGCGGACGAGCGGTATACGACCGCGCTGTTCGCTGACGGTACGGTCAGGGATGAGGAACCCGGCGTAAATCCTGGGGACTGGCCCGCCCTGTGGTGAACAAATCAGTATCAGTGCGTCAAACGGCAGTGTGTCTGAACCAATCTTTCATTAAGGAAGGAAGAATTCAAGTGAAAAAGAAGTATTTGACACTTTTACTGGCAATAGCACTGGCGGCGAACCTGATTGCCTGCGGGCAACAAGACAGCCATCTGGCCTCCAATGAAAACGGATCGTTCGCCAAGACAAGCGATGACAGCGGAACCAAGTCGGAATCAGAATGCGAGAACGCCAATCTTCCGTCTGCGTCTGCTCATTGGACCATAGACGAGGCGATAGAAAACAAGATGCGTTTTGCCTGTAATACGGCTCCGCTCTATGCGGTAGACAACAAACTTTATGCGTCCTATACCTCTGGCTTTGGCTACCGATGCCTTCCCCAGTATACACGGCTGGTTACCGGGGGGGAAGCGTCTCCTGAAATCCGGGAAATCCGACTGGATGAATACGCTTCCTGCGTAGTCGTTCTGGGTGAAGATGGAAAGCTGTGGTATGATAATCAGTCCATCTTCTCCGACTACCGGGTAAAATATTTCGACTTTTTCCACTTTGACAATACTCCATACACTCAGGTTTTGGCAGCTGTAACCGAGGACGGTAGGCTGGCCTGGGCTGACTCCAAACTTCTGCGGGACAGTCCCGGGATTAAGCCTCACTTGGTACAGGGGGCCAAAAATGTAAAGTACGCCGCAGCGTTCTGGGGAGTAATTGCTTTTGTGAGGGAAGATGGAACAGCTGCCTGGCTTTGGGCCAATGAGGAGGATGACATTCAAGAGTTGGAGGGCTGGAGCGATATTGCCATGGTCTATGTGAATGGCGACTTGGACGACTACTGGAATGTGATTGGACTGAAAAAAGATGGCTCTCTGGTCAGTGAAACCGTTTACGGCACAGAAACCTGTTGTCCCGAGGAAGTACATTCTTGGAGCAATATTGTGGATATTGTTTGGACTTACAACTGTGTAGCAGGGCTGAAATCAGATGGAAGCATTGTTTACGCCCTGAATGACCGTTCGGATACCAATTTTTACATAGAAACTTTTGGAGTCTGGAGCAATGTAATGGCGTTTACTGAAAGCGGTGCCATCACTGCGGATAATACCCTGCTTGGAAAGGCACGAAGTCTTGTATATGGGTGGAACCTTACAAAGTCTTGGGTTGATGACGAAGCTGCATACCGGGAGCACAACAGCGATGACGAAACCAATCAATTGGCGATATTTGACTGACCTTGCTGCGCATCTTGAATGGTAGCAGTTGTATAACAACAGAGGAGATTATAGGTTATGAGTTTATTAAAGAAAAACGCTGAGTGCCTTGCAACGTTGGTGGGTGTGATTCTCTACGAAAATCTGAAGGGAATCACCGAGACGCTGGGGATCGGTTTCGCGGCTGTGATGTTTGGTGTCGTTCTGACAGTTGTGGGCGTTGCCATGACGTTCATGGCCAAAAAGGGTGTAAAGGGGACGGCGGTGGCACTGGCAATCCATGTGGCTCTTTGGTTTCTGAAGGGAGTAATTGGCTGGCTTGCAGGTGTGGCCATTGCTTGTTTCATCATTTGCCGCCTGTATGGCAGGCCCAGAACCGAGGGGCAGCGCACAGAAACGAAGGATGGTTCAGCAGGGGAAATGACCTTTGAACGACTTCCCGCACGGATCAGTGCCGGTACCACCACTTACTATAAAACGGGAAGCTCCAGCATCGGGGCGCAGTACGTCAACGAAAGAGACCCGGCAGATGTGGTTTCCATCACAACGATTTATAGTTCATCCAGCACAGAAGTTTCTACCAATGCGGGACATTTTTTCTTCATACTATAAGCCGTAGTTCCATACAGGCCGTTTCAATATTGAATTTGTGGAAAACGAGTTTCTCCATAGACTTATAAAACAGCCCGTCTGAATCCTCGTTAGGAATCAGGCGGGCTGTCGTATGCACTCCGAAACTGTCAGCCAACAGTAGTAAGTGAATTTAGTTCCTTATCCCTATCAAGCCAAAGCCCCGCGGGCTTTTTGTTCCGGTCTGTTTTTCAGAAGTGCCGCAGGCGCCGCGCGAACACGCGCGCGGCGCTTTTTATGCGCTTTGCTATTCCTCCAGCTGCCGCCCCAAAAAGGCGGCAGCTACCTTCACGAGCGTCACCTTTTCTTCGTCTGGCACCGAACCCGTCAGCGCTACGCTGCCCACCAGATCGCCGCTGCTCAGAATTGGCATCACGGCCGAGGCCTCCGTGCGCGCGCCCTCGCACAGGGGCAGCGTGGTGGCGTTGTCGGCCGCGGTAAACAGGCGGCGGCGCTCCACTGCGTGGGCGTAAGCCGGCGTGAGGGGCTTGCCGGCAGATTCGCGCGCCGTGCCCGCCGCCGCCACCACATGGTCGCGGTCTGTCACGGCCACCGCCGCGCCCGCCGTTTTGCACAGCACCTCGGTATAGCGTGCCGCAACATCCGATAACTCTCCGATGGGGCTGTATTTTTTAAAGATCACCTCGCCCGAGCCGGAAACAAAAATTTCCAACGGGTCGCCCACGCGGATCATCTGCGTGCGCCGGATCTCTTTTGGGATCACCACGCGCCCCAAATCGTCGATGCGGCGCACAATGCCGGTTGCTTTCATAACTGCTGCCTCCCGATTTGCTTTAGGGAAGCTCTGATTCGACCGGCAGGCCGGATCGGTTCAGAGGTTCCTTCGTGCTGCTATTATCTGTAAACATTGGCAAAAGTATGCAGGCGCTGCGAAAAAATCTGCGGGCGGGCTGTGCGGGCGCCGCAGGCGTTACCCCCGCCGCCGTTATTGGCTGGACCGTCTGCATACCGGCAGAATCGGCAGCCGCTCGATCGCAAATATCCCCCCGCACACAAATTAGGCTGTTTATAAAGAAACCGCGCCGGTAAAAGCGGACGGCCGAAGGATCCCCCTTGAGCAGGATCCTCACTGCAGGGGGATCCTTTTTTTGGGAAAAGCTCTGTGCAAAAAACACAAATTTCTCTATTCCAAACAAAAAATTCACAAAAAGTTCTACAAATTTCACAGAAAAACATTGATTTTTGAGCGCAAACCATTAAAATAAGAAGAAGATCCTCCCAAAAAAAGCCGACCCCACGAACGCCGTCGCATTGCCCCTCCCCGGCCGGCCGGGAAAACCGCCGCCCGGGTTGTCGGAGTGCGGCCGGCGGAACGGCCGAAAATGCCCGGGTTGCCGGAGTGCGGCCGGCGGAACGGCCGTAAATGCCCGGGTTGCCGGAGTGCGGCCGGCGGAACGGCCGTAAACGCCCGGAGGAACGGTTTTGGGGGCCGCAACTTCAAACACGAAAGGAGCGCTTCGCCTGAAGATCGGTCTTGACATCGGCTCTACCACCATCAAATGCGTGGTGCTGGACGATGATCTGAAGCTTGTTTATAAAACCTACGAGCGCCATTTTTCGCACATTGTGGAAAAGGCGCGCGAGCTTGTCGCGCGTATGCACACCGAGGTACTGCACGGCGCGCCGGCGCGGCTGTCCATCTCCGGCTCGGCCGGCATGGGGCTGGCCGATGCCTGCGGCGTACCGTTTGTACAGGAGGTATTCGCCACGCGCGTGGCGGCCCGGCGCTACGCGCCGGACGCGGACGTGATCATCGAGCTGGGCGGGGAAGACGCGAAGATCCTGTTTTTAACGGGCGGCGCCGAAGTGCGCATGAACGGCAGCTGCGCGGGCGGCACCGGCGCGTTCATCGATCAGATGGCGACGCTTTTGAAAATGACGCCCGACGAGATGAACGAGGCGGCGCGCGGCGCGCAGAAAACCTATACCATCGCCAGCCGCTGCGGCGTATTTGCCAAAAGCGATATCCAGCCGCTCATCAATCAGGGCGCGGCGCTGAGCGATGTGGCGGCCAGCATTTTCGGCGCGGTGGTAAACCAGACCATCGCGGGCCTTGCGCAGGGCCGGCGCATCGAGGGGAACATTCTCTACCTGGGCGGGCCGCTTACATTTTTGCCGCAGCTGAAAAAATCCTTTGACAAAACACTGGGTGTAACGGGCACCTGCCCGGAAAACAGCTTATACTATGTGGCGCTGGGCGCGGCGCTTTACTCGGACGAGGCGCTGGATCTTGCCGCGGTAGCCGAACGGCTGGCCGAATACAGCGCGCACGCGGTGTACGCCTCGTGCCCGGCGCTGTTTGCGGACAAGGCGGAATACGATGCCTTTTGCGCCCGGCACGAAAAGGCCGCGGTGCCGCGCCGGGCTTTGGCCAAATGCGCCGGGCCGGTGCACATTGGCGTCGATGTCGGCAGCACCACCGTAAAAGTGGCGGTAATCGACGGCGACGGCAATCTGCTGCACACCGGCTACCGGCCCAATCAGGGCGATCCGCTGGCACATCTGCGCCAAATGCTGCTGGAGATCTACCGCATGCGCCCCGGCCTGCAGGTGGCCAGCGTCACGGCCACCGGCTACGGCGAGGAGCTGGCCAAGGCTGCGTTCGGCGCGGATTTTGGCGTGGTGGAAACCGTAGCCCATTTTACGGCGGCCAAACACTTTTTGCCGGACGTTGATTTCGTCATTGATATCGGCGGGCAGGATATGAAGTGCTTTCGCATTGAAGACGGCGCAATCAGCGATCTGTTTTTGAACGAGGCGTGCAGTTCCGGCTGCGGCAGCTTTTTGCAGACCTTCGCCGAGGCGCTGGGCTATTCCGTGCAGGATTTTGCCAAATTGGCGCTGTTTGCCGATCATCCGGTCGATCTGGGCAGCCGCTGTACGGTGTTTATGAATTCCAGCGTCAAGCAGGCGCAGAAGGACGGCGCATCCATTGAGAATATCTCCGCGGGCCTGGCCGTGAGCGTGGTAAAAAACGCGCTGTACAAGGTGATCCGCGCGTCCGGCCCGGACGAGCTGGGCCAAAAAATCGTGGTGCAGGGCGGCACCTTCTACAACGAAGCCGTGCTGCGCGCGTTTGAACGCGAAATGGGCGTGCAGGTGATCCGGCCCGATATCGCCGGGCTGATGGGCGCGTTCGGCGCGGCGCTGTATGGCCGCAGCAGGGGCAAAACGCATTCCGCGCTGCTTTCGCCGCAGGAGCTGGAGGCCTTCACGCAGGAGACGCGCAGCGTCAGCTGCGGCCTGTGCGGCAATCACTGCCCGCTGGCAGTGCATCGCTTTTCGGGCGGGCGGCGGTTCATCAGCGGCAATCGGTGCGATCGCCCCATCACGCACCGCGGCGCGGAAAACCCGCTGAACCTGTACGAGGCAAAGCGCCGCATGCTGGCCGAATACAAGCCCGTGCCCGGTTTGCGCGGCAGGCTGGGCATTCCGCTGGGGCTTGGCATGTACGAGCTGCTGCCGTTCTGGCACACGTTTTTCACGGCGCTGGGCTTTGCGGTGGAAACGAGCGGCCCCTCCAGCCGCGCGCTGTATCTGGCAGGGCAGGACACCATCCCTTCGGATACGGTATGCTATCCGGCAAAGCTGCTGCACGGCCATATCCGCACGCTGGCCGGCCGCGGGCTGGATGCCATTTGCTACCCCTGTATGACATATAATGTGGACGAGGGCCTGGGGGACAACCACTATAACTGCCCGGTCGTGGCCTATTACCCCGAGGTGCTTGCGGCCAACTGCCCGGAGCTTGCAGGCATTCCGTTTATTCACGATTACGTGGGCATCCACCGCCGCAGGGAATTCCCCAAAAAGATGACGGCGATTCTGGCGCAGTACTTCTGCGGCATCAGCCTCGATGAGGTAAAGCGCGCCGCGCAGAAGGCCTATGCCGCGCACGAGGCGCATCTGGCCCGCGTGCGGGAAAAAGGCGCCGAGATCATCCGCCGCGCGCGCGCCGAGGGCAGGCAGATCATTGTACTGGCAGGCAGGCCGTACCATGTGGACGAGGAGATCAGCCACGGCATCGATCAGCTTCTGTGCAGCTGCGGCGCGGCTGTCATCACCGAAGACAGCCTTTCGCATCTGGTGGAAAAATTCCCCACCAGCGTGCTGAATCAGTGGACCTATCATTCCCGCCTGTACGCGGCGGCGCGCTACATCGCCGGCCAGCCGGATATGAATTTGGTGCAGCTTGTCAGCTTTGGCTGCGGTGTGGACGCCATTACCACGGACGAAACGCGCGAAATTTTGCAGCGCGCGGGCAAGCTGTACACGCAGATTAAGATCGACGAAATTGCAAACCTCGGCGCTGTGAACATTCGCCTGCGCAGCCTGTTCGCGGCCATCGAGGCGCGATAAAGCATTCGCCGGGATCGCTCCCCGCTGTGTGACGGGCAGCGGGGAAACACCCCGGCGCACGATATTTTCCGCCCGCAAAAGGAGGGGCTTTTCCATGCAAAGCATTCAGGCATATCCCAAATTTACCCCGGAAATGAAAGCCACATACACGCTGCTGATCCCCAATATGGCGCCCATTCACTTCGAGATGATGCGCGCCGCGATGGAGGATGAGGGCTACCGTGTAAAGGTGCTGGGCGCGGGCGGCCACGCCGTTGCGCAGGAGGGGCTGCGTTATGTACATAACGATACCTGTTATCCCGCGCTGCTTGTGATCGGGCAATTTATCAACGCGCTGAAAAGCGGCGCCTACGATCTCGATCACACCGCGCTGCTCATCACGCAGACGGGCGGCGGCTGCCGTGCGTCCAACTACATCCATCTGCTGCGCAAGGCGCTGGTAAAGGCGGGCTTTGGGCAGGTGCCGGTGGCCAGCCTGAACTTCTCCGGCTTAGAGAAGGACAGCGGCTTTCGGCTTTCGCCGACGCTGCTGCGCCGCTTTGTGGCGTCGATCTTCTACGGCGATGCGCTGATGAGCCTTGCAAACCAGACACGCCCCTATGAGAACGAGCCCGGCGCGGCCGATGCGTGCGTAAAACGCTGGACAGATGCCGTTGCCCGCCAGTTTGACGAAAAGCGCGGCGTATCAAAAAAAGATCTGGCGCAAAACTTTGCGGCCATCGCGGCGGATTTTGCGGCCATTCCCGTCACGCGCACCCCAAGGGTGAAGGTGGGCGTTGTGGGCGAAATCTATGTAAAATATTCTCCGCTGGGCAACAACGGGCTTGAACGCTTTTTGCAGAGCGAGGGCTGCGAGGTAAACCTGCCCGGCCTGATGGGCTTTGTGCAGTACTGCGCGGCAAATATGTCCGAAACCGTGCGCCTGTACGGCGGCAGCAAGGCGGAGGAGTTTGGTGCGGACGCGGTGCTCTCCTGGCTGGCCGCCCGCGAAAAGCTGATGATCGAGGCCATCCGGGCCTATCCGCAGTTCCACGCGCCCACCAGCTTCGCCGATACGAAAAAGCTGGTAAACGGCGTGATCGGCATCGGCAACAAAATGGGCGAGGGCTGGCTGCTCACGGCCGAGATGATGGAGCTGCAGCAAACAGGCTTTGAAAACATCGTCTGCGCGCAGCCGTTCGGCTGCCTGCCGAATCATATCTGCGGCAAGGGCATGATCAACCGCATCCGCGCCATCTATCCGCGCGCGAACATCACGCCCATCGATTACGACCCCGGCGCAACGCGCGTAAACCAGGAAAACCGCATCAAGCTGATGCTCAGCGTGGCGCGTGAGCGGCTGGGATCCGGCGACGGCACGCCGCCGACGGGCGGGCGCGCCGCAGAGCGGCCCCTATACGGCGGGATTGATCTTCCCGGCGTTCCCGTGCCGGCATTCCCCGAGCCCGTGCCCGCGCACGTATAAATTTTTTAAAATGTTTTTATTTCCCCGCATCGGAGCCGCTTGGCCTTCCGGTGCGGGTTTTTGTTTGCCCTGCGCCGCACCGCACCGGGGTTTTGCGGGCGCTTTCAGAAACGGCCGGGGGCGCCGGCAGCTTTGCCCGCGTTTCGGCGGGTATTTGTATGGCTTTTGAAACGCAAGCGTAAGAAAATCGTTGCTTTTCCCACAGGGCGGCTGTAAGAAGGAGGCCTTATACTAATGACGAAACAGAAAAGGCCGCTCCGATCCGTGCTCTTTCCCATTTGCCCTGCGATTGATCTGGAGCTTTCTGCATAATTTCTGCATAGAAAGGAGAAAAAGCCATGTTGAAAAAGCTTTTCGCGCCTTCTATGGCATTCCTGATGACGCCTGCCCTGTTCTACGGCAGCGGCGGCAAGGGATCTTCACGCCCTTTCGGCAGAAGCCTTTCGGGATGATCCCTCCGCGCAGATTTCCGGGCGGGACGCCCTGCCCGGCTCCTCTCCTGCCGGCGGCACCCGTCCGCACCCGTTCCGGGTCACCTTAGCCGCGCAGGAGAGTATCCCGATCACAATCGGCTTTGCCGTGAGCGGCAAACTGCCGCAGACGCCCCTTTTGCTTCAGGTAAAGCCTTTTGGGCGCGAAGAGGCCGCGGGGCGGGCAGTGAGAGGATACGTAAAATAAACAGCCTGAAAAAGAAGGGGATCTTTCATGCAGTACCGGCAAAACGGCACGCAGCCGCATCTTCACCGAAAAAGCAGCGCTCCGCGCGCCGCGCGCCCGCAAAGCGGGGCGGCGGCCTTTGGCCCGCGCCCTTATATCGCCGCGCCGCATGCACGGCGGCGCAAACGCCGTGGGCGCAGCCTGCGTCTGCTGATTTTTTCGGCGATGTGCCTGTGCCTTGCGGCGTTTGGCATCGCGGCCACGCGTCCGCCGCTGCCCACCGCTGTCAGCTCCATTGTCTACCCGCTCGATCTGGGCGGCGCGTGGGACGCAGACACCGAAACAGCGCTGCACGCGCTGGCCGCACGGCGGCCGGAGGTGCAGCCGATGCTGGACGATCCCGCCGCCTGGCCCGCGGATGTGGCCGCACTGCTCGCGCGCAACGAGGAGGCGCTGGATTTTGTGCTGGCGTACCCGTCTCTTGCCGGCGCCGCGGCGCCGGACACCGTGGAGGAGGCGCAAAAGGGCATTTTTCCGGCGCTGCTGCAGTGGGATACGCGCTGGGGCGCCGTGCGCTACGCGGGCAGCATCCTTGCGCTGAGCGGCTGCGGCCCAACGACGCTTTCCATCGCCGTCTGCGGGCTGACGGGCCGCTCCGAGTGGACGCCCGCCGCCATTGCCGAATGGGCGCAGAGCCGGGGCTACGCCACCGAGAGCGGCACCAGCTGGAGGCTGCTGCGCTCCGGCTGCGAGCATTTCGGCATCAGGGCCGAGGAGCTTTCGCTTTCCGAAGCCGCCGTCCTGTGCGCGCTGGAGGCCGGCAGCCCCGTTATCTGCAGCGTGCGGCCCGGCGATTTTACCACCGTAGGGCATTTTATTATCCTCACCGGCACACAGGACGGCCTGATCCGTCTTGTGGATCCCAACAGCCCCGCGCGCACCGCAGTGCTGTGGGAATGGGATCGCCTTGCGCCGCAAATTAAAAATCTGTGGGCATACACGGCAGTGTGAATATGCTTTTCAAAAGCGCACCAGGCATGTTATACGGTCCGCAGCATCCGGTTGTCATTTTGCTCGATCTGCCTTACCGGAGTGGTAATCAGCTCATTGGCAGGAACGGGAATTCCCGGTTTTTTTCCTCGCGCGCCGCAGCGCCGTTCAGCGCATCGGCCTTTGTGCGCCGGCGCTTTAAAATATCGGAAAGCAGCGGGCTCCCCGCCAAAACGATACGGTTTTTACCGGTAAAAATTGGCAAAAAAAGACGAACAGCGCCGTCCTCCTGGCTGCCCTGTTCGTCTTTTTTGTGATTTTTTGGCCGTGCGCCGCGAACCCGCTCCGCCAGGGGGGGCGCCGCTTTTTTTACAGCACCGCCGTGCGCTGCAGATCGGCGCTGCAGGCGCTTAGGTTGCGGCGCACGCCCAGCGGGCCGTACAGATGCAGCATTTCGGCCGCCGCGCAGAGCTTGTCAGCAAGGCTTACAAGATACGCTTCCCGGTAGCGGGGCGGCGTGATCGTCAGCGGCCACATATGCCGAACGATAATATTCTCTTCCAGCGGCGAAAGGCCAAACGCGCGCGCGTTTTGCAGCGCAAGGCGCGGGTGCAGTACCAGACGGCGCAGGCGGCCGACGTTCGTTTCTTCCCAGTGCTGCAAGTACAAATCGTGCAAAAGCCCGCCGCGCGCGGCGGCGCGGTAATCCAGCTTACAGGCGCGGCACAGGGTGAAGGCCACATACGCCACAAACAGGCTGTGGTCGTAGCAGCTGATGCCCTTGGTGTGCTGCGGGATCGTGCGCATGCCGCAGACGGTGGGGTCGTTCTCCAGCCCGTCCAGACAGGCGGCAAACAGCGCCCGGTTTTCTTCTTTCCATTGCATCGGGGAAATCGTCTCCTTTTCTGTCTCAAAGCATTCCCGGCACGCTCTTTGCGGCACGCCGGCCAAAAGCAGCCCCTGCACGCCGGCCAAAAGCAGCCCCTGCGCGCCGGCCAAAAGCAGCCCTATGCGCAGGGCCCGCTGCGCCGGCGCATGTTTTTAAAGCGCTGCATTCAACGCGCCGCCCTCCGCGCATGCCATCTTATGCCGCGGCCGCCGGCCGTATGCCCTGCGTCCCTGTTCATTATAACGAAAAGGCGCCGCATTTTCTACAGGGAAATGCTGACAGAAAGCCGCCTCGCCCTTGGCGGGCGCGACGGCAAAAAAAGGAAAGGGCTGCGCCTTACAGCCGGCAGATGAGCCCTTCGCAGATGCGCGCGGCAGTGGCGCAGTATTCCGAGATATCAAAGGGTTTATCCACCAGCGTATCGTAGGCCTTCTCGTCGGCGTTGTCGCTCATGGCGCGCAGCACCACGCATGGCACCTCGTATTTTGCGGCCACATGCGCCACGGCCGCGCCCTCCATCTCCACACAGTCCGGCGCGCATTTTGCGGCAATGGCGTTTTTGGTGGCGCTGTCGCCCACAAAATCGTCGCCCGTCGCAATTTTGCCCACAAGGTACTTCACACCCGCCTCGCCGCACGCGGCCTCGGCCGCGGCGATCATCGCGGGGTCGCCCTGAAACTCCTGCAAATGCGGCCAGCTCTCGGCGATCATCCGGCGCTCGGCATCATGATACAAAAGCGTTTTTCCAATCACGACGTCGCCCACACCGATCTTATCCGTCATGTTCCCCGCAATGCCGGAGAAGATCAGCGCGTCCGCTCCGAATTTTGCAATCAAGAGCTGTGCGCCGCAGGCGGCGTTTACCTTGCCCATGCCCGCGCAGCACAGTACGGCGCGGCGCCCGGCCAGAACGCCGGTATAAAATGTAACCCCCGCGGCCGTCTCTTCGCCGCGGTCTGTCATGCGTTGATGCAGCAGGCGGATCTCTTCCGGCATCGCGCCCATTACGCCAACGGTCTTTTTTTCGTTTTCCATCATGATCGTCCTTTCCTTCGGGTTTTCGTTCGCTCCCGGCAGCGCCAGGGCGCCGGCCCCGCCGCTTTGGGACTCGTGCCTCGGGCCGGATCGGGGCGTTTTTGCCTTATACCTTATACATTGAACAGAAATTCGATGATATCGCCGTCCTGCACCACATATTCCTTGCCCTCGGTGCGCTGCAGGCCCTTGGCCTTTACGTTCGCCATGCTGAAATCGCAGGCGGCAAAATCGCCGTATTTTACCACGCTGGCACGGATAAAGCCGCGCTCGAAATCCGAATGGATCTTGCCGGCGGCCTGCGGCGCACGGGTGCCCCGGCGGATTGTCCATGCGCGGCATTCTTTTTTGCCGTCCGTTAAAAAGCTGATGAGCCCCAGCAGCGTATAGCTTGCCTGGATCAGCTTGTCAAGGCCGGTGGCCGTGATGCCCATCTCGGCCAGAAATTCGCGCTTTTCCGCGGGGGTGTAGTCGGCGATGTCCTCCTCGGTTTTGGCGCAGATGGGAATGCACTCGGCGCCCTCGGCGCACGCCAGCTCCTGCACGGCCCTGTAGTGCGGATTTTCGTCCATGCCGCTCATCAGATCGTCCTCGCTCATGTTCGCCGCGTAGATTACGGGCTTCGCCGTTAAAAGGCCCATCTCGCGCAGCTGCTGCGCCTGGTCTTCGTCGCCTTCGTCCAGCGCAAAGCTGCGCGCATTTTTGCCCGCGCCAAGGTGCTGCTCCAGCGCGCCCAGCCACGCGGCGGCGGCCAGCGCCTTTTTATCGCCCGTTTTGCCGGCCTTCGCCATGCGCGCCGCCCGGCCGGAAACCACCTCCAGATCGCTTAAAATCAGCTCTGTATCAATGGTTTCGATATCGCGCAGCGGATCGACGCTGCCGTCCACATGCACCACATCCGTGCCGTCGAAGCAGCGCACCACATGCACGATGGCATCGCACTCCCGGATGTTCCCCAAAAACTTGTTGCCCAGCCCCTCGCCCCGCGAGGCGCCCTTCACGAGCCCTGCGATATCCACAAATTCCACAATGGCGGGTGTTTTTTTGTTCGTCTGCCAAATCTCGGCCAGCTTGTCCAGCCGCTCATCCGGCACGGGCACAATACCGGTGTTCGGATCGATGGTGCAAAAAGGATAGTTTGCCGCCGCCGCGTTTTTGGTGCTGGTAATGGCGTTGAACAGCGTGCTTTTTCCAACGTTCGGCAAGCCGACGATGCCTAATTTCATTTCTTTTCCTCTCCTTCTTCGGGCCTTCCGCGCCCGCCGCGCAAAACGTCTTTCCCGCAAAGAAAGCACCCGCCGCGGCACAGTATCGCCAGAGCGCGCCGAACCCGCGCGGTTTTTGGGCGGGTTCGATCCTCTCCCGCTTTATTGTAGCATACCGGCCGCAATTTCTCAATAGCCCCACGGCGCCGGCGCGGCTTCTCCCGTGCGGGCCCGCCAGCGCATCTCCTGCGGCGTAACCCCGAAGTGCCTGCGGAACCGGGCGGAAAAATGGCTGTGATCCGGAAACGAATACAAAAACGCAATCTCCGCAATGGGCTGTTCGCGGTATTCCATCAGCCGAAAGCGGGCATGCTCCAGCTTGCGCCGCAGAATATAGGCTTTGGGGCTGACGCCCAGCTCTTTTTGAAAACGCTCTGCAAGATATTTGGCGCTCAGCCCGCATACATCGCCAAGCGCCGATACGCGCAGAGGCGCATAAATATTCTCCTCAATATATTCGCAGCACATGCGCACCGGATGGCTGCAGGCAGAAATCCGGTGCGCGTGCACGGCCCCGCAATACGCGCGCAGCGCCTCGAAGATCAGCGGATAGATCTGTTCCGGGCCGGCAAGGCTGTCCACCTGCCGTATTACGCCGTTTTGCAGTGCAAAGGCGGACGCCGCAGGCAGCCCGGCGCAGATCGCCGTATGGGCAAACAGCGCAACGGCGCTTACCACCAGATAGCGCGCCAGCTGTTCTTCGTTTTCCGAGAGCTTCTCCGTTTCAAAGATCAGCTCCTCCGGCAGCGTTTCGGCAAGAAAGCGCTCCACACGGGCGCTGTCGCCCAGCACGATCAATTCCAGCAGGTACTGTGTCCACCGCAGGCGGAGCGTATAAAATGCGGGCTCCTCCTCGGGCGGCACCACGGCGCCGAAGCGCCTTAAAATATGGTGCAGGGCCTGCGGCTCCCGCTGCAGGAGCCGCAGGGGAATCGAAACGCTTTTTTTCATAAGCCTCCCCTTTTCGCGCACCCTTTTGCCGGTGTTCTCTTTTGCACGGCGGCACGCCGCCGCAAAACACAACCGGCCGTGCAGAGTGGAAATTTTACATAGCAAACGGAAAAATATCATAGAAATTATATCATGTGAGCGGTATAATTTCAACGGATTCTGTCAGATAACCCAAAAAATCCGTGCCGAGTGCATTGTTTTGAGCAAAATACGCCAGAAACCCGAAAAGAAATCGGGAGGAATCAGCAATGGCACAGACAAAGACCGGCACCGCCGTAAAAATGGTGACCGAGAAGGAAAGCGCAAGCTATGCCCTGTATTTTTTTGGCCAGAACATTTTTTACCTGCTCATTTATATGTATATGAACACCTATTTCACCGACGTGGGCATCTCGGCGGCCGCCGTGGCCGGGCTTGCGCTCGTGGTTAAGGTGTGGGACGCCGTCAACGGCCCCATTTTCGGCGGCCTTATCGACCGCATCAAATTCAAGAAGGGCAAGTTCCTGCCCTGGCTGCGCATCTCGCTGGTGGGCATTCCGCTCGCGACCATTCTGATGTTCGCGAGCCCCACGAGCATGCCCATGGTCGCGAAGATCATCTGGGCGGGTATCGCCTATATTCTTGGGATACCGCCTATACCATCTGTGACGTGCCCATCTTTGGCCTTGTCACCACAATCACCAGCAATCAGCAGGAGCGCACCACGCTGAACGCCATCGGCCGCGTGTGCGCGATGATCGCCGCCATGCTGGTGACGGTGATTATTCCGGTGTTCCGCCAGATGATAGGCGGCTGGACGGCCACCATCGTGATGCTGTCTGTGGTTGGGGCGATTACCATGGTGCCCATCTGCTTTACCGCCAAGGAGCACGTTGCACCGCCGCCCAGCGAAAAGGAAGTGGGCGTGGGCGAGATGCTGCGTTACCTGAAGAGCAACAAATACCTGCTCATCTATTACATCTGCTTTTTGATCATCGGCGCCACCAACATCGGCTCTACCTGGAGCATGTACATCGCGCGCTACTGTCTGGGCAGCGAGGCGCTCTCGGCCGTTACGAGCCTCGTCGGCATGCTGCCCACAATCGTTGTGGGCATGTTCGTTCCGGCGCTCTGCAAAAAAATGGATAAGTTCAAGCTGTTCTACCTTTCAAACATTGCCGTGCTGGTGCTGTACGCGGTACGCTGGATTGCCGGCTATTCAAATTTTGCCGTCTGCATCGGGCTGAACATGCTGGCCGGCATCCCGCTTGGCCTGTATACCACGCTCGCCTATATGTTCACGCCGGACTGCGCAGAATATGGCTGCTACAAAACCGGCATCAACGCCTCGGGCATTCCCTTCGCCTGCCAGACGTTCTTTGCAAAGATGCAGAGCGCCATCGTCACCGCCGTGGGCGCGCTTTTGCTGAGCGTGATCGGCTTTGTCGAGGGCGAGGGCACCGCGCAGGCCGAAGGCTTTGCCAACCGCCTGTGGAACATGAACATGATCGCCCCCGTCATCGGCCTTACGGTTGCGCTGGTGATATTGCACCTGTATAAGCTGAACGGCCACGACGTGCAGCTGATGGCGCGCTGCAACGCCGGCGAGATCGGCCGTGAGGAAGCCGAAAGCTAGATGATCAACCGGTATTGATCCTGTACCTCACCTCCGGCGTCCTTGAGGCCGCCGGAGGAATCTATTCCAAAAAGGGAGAGCATAAACAATGGCAAGAAACATCAAACAGCTGATCGCACAGATGACTTTAGAGGAAAAGGCCGGGCTTTGCTCGGGGCTTGATTTTTGGCACACAAAGCCCGTAGAGCGCCTTGGGGTTCCCAGCGTGATGGTTTCGGACGGGCCTCACGGCCTGCGCAAGCAGGCGGGCGACGCCGATCATCTGGGGCTGAACGACAGCATCCGGGCCGTGTGCTTCCCGGCCGCGTGCGCCACCACCTCCAGCTTCGACGTAGCGCTGGTAAATAAAATGGGCGAAACGCTGGGCGATGAGTGCCAGGCGGAGAACCTGAGCGTGCTGCTCGGCCCGGCGGTGAACATCAAGCGCAGCCCGCTGTGCGGCCGCAATTTCGAGTACATGTCCGAGGATCCCTACCTTGCCGGCAAAATGGCCGCATCCTATATCCGGGGCGTGCAGAGCAAGGGCGTGGGCACCAGCATCAAGCACTTCGCGGCCAACAACCAGGAGTATAACCGCATGAGCTGCTCCTCCGAGGTGGACGAGCGCACGCTACGCGAGATTTACCTGCCCCCGTTTGAGGAGGCCGTCAAGGCCGCGCAGCCCAAAACCGTGATGTGCAGCTACAACAAGATCAACGGCGTTTATTCCGCAGACAACGAGTGGCTGCTCACAAAGGTGCTGCGCGAGGAATGGGGCTTTGAGGGCTATGTGATGACAGACTGGGGCGCCATCAGCGACCGCGTGCAGGGCATCCGTGCCGGTCTGGAGCTGGAGATGCCGGCCTCGGGCGGCGCGAACGACGCGAAGATTGTGGCCGCCGTGCGCGACGGCAGCCTCGACGAGGCGCTGCTGGACAGGGCCGTGGAGCGCATTTTGAATGTGGTGTTTGACTACATGGACAATCGCCGTCCGGATGCCGTTTTCGACCGCGACGCCGATCATCAGAAGGCCGTGGAGGTAGAAAAGGAGTGCGCCGTGCTGCTGCAAAATAACGGCGTGCTGCCGCTGGCCGCGGGCGCGAGGGTAGCCTATATCGGCGGCTTTGCCGCCGCGCCGCGCTATCAGGGCGGCGGTTCGAGCCACATCAATTCCAGCAGGGTGACGAGCGCGCTGGATGCGGCCAAGGCCAAAAACCGCGCAGTGACATATGTGCCGGGCTTCCCCACAGATAAGGACGAGGCGGACGCGGCCGGCCTTGCCGCGGCTGTGGAGGCCGCGAAGACCGCCGATGTGGCCGTGATCTTTGCGGGCCTGCCGGATGTGTTTGAATCGGAGGGCTACGACCGCACGAGCATGGCGATGCCCGCCTGCCAGAACGCGCTGATCGCGGCCGTGGCCGCCGCGCAGCCCAACACCGTGGTGGTGCTGCACAACGGCAGCCCCGTGGAATGCCCGTGGGCCGAAGACGTGGCGGCGATTCTGGAGCTGTATCTCGGCGGCCAGGGCGTGGGCGAGGCCTGCGATGCGCTGCTGTGGGGCGAGGCGAACCCCTGCGGACGGCTGGCCGAGACGTTCCCGCTGCGCCTGGAGGATACGCCGTGCTATCTGGATTTCCCCGGCGACGGAAAAACCGTAAAATACAGCGAAGGCGTGTACGTAGGCTACCGCTACTACGAGGCAAAAAAACTGCCCGTGCGCTGGGCCTTTGGGCACGGCCTCTCCTATACAACGTTCGGATTTGCCAATCTGAAGCTTTCGGCCGAAACGCTGGACGATACCGGCACGCTGACGGTGCGCGTAGATGTGACAAACACCGGCAAGGTGTTTGGCAAAGAGGTGGTGCAGCTGTATGTGGCGGACAAAACCGGCACGTTCGGCCGCCCGCTGAAGGAGCTGAAGGGCTTTGCCAAGGTGGCGCTTGCCCCCGGCGAGACCAAAACCGTTTCGCTGACGCTGACCGCGCGCGATTTGAGCTGGTACAATGTGGAGCTGGGCGATTGGTACGCCGCGTCCGGCGCCTATGAAGTAATGGTCGGCCATGCCAGCGACGATATCCGCCTGACGGCGGCCGTGCAGTTCACCACCCAAAAGCAGCTGCCGCTGCACGTGAGCGGCGCCACCACCATCGGCGAACTCGCGCGGGATCCGCGCACCGCGCCGGTTGTGGCGCAGATGATGCAGCAGGCCGCGCAGGCCTTTGGCGGGGATGGTGCCAGCCTTACCGGCTCGGATTCCGATCAGGCCATGATGCAGGCGATGATGAACGGCATGCCGCTCAAGAGCCTGATGAGCTTTGGGATGATGAACGCCGAGCAGCTGGATGGCCTGATTGCCGCCTGCGGCGGCGCTCCGCAGGGCTAAGGCGGGCGCTTTGGCAGAGCTTCTGCCGGCCGGAGTTTTGGCAGGCGCGCCTTTTTAACCCGTTTGTTTTTCGACCGTTTGCAGACAGCCTGTTGTATCCGACAGGGGCTGCCGCCCGGGGCTTACTCGGGCGGCGGCCCCTTTCTGCGCGCCGGTTTTCTCCCCGCTGCGCGCGGGATCTTTTCCTTTGGGTATTTGCTATTTTGCGCCGCAGGCGTTATACTGTTAAGGCAGCGCATTTTTAGGCGCAGACATTCGAGAAGGAGAGAAGATCGCACATGGTATTTGGCAGGCATATCAACCGATATTATTTTAAATACGCGGGATGGCTGCTTTTGGGGCTTGCCTCTCTCGTTGCCGTGGATTATCTGCAGCTGGAGATCCCCAAGCTGCAGCGCATGCTCGTCAACGGCATGAACGGCGGCCGCGTGGAGGCAGACGGCCTTGTGCTCGCATTCGATATGGATTTTCTGCTGGATAGGATCTGCATGCCGATGGCGGGCATTATTTTTGTGATGGTGTGCGGCCGTTTTTTGTGGCGCATCTGCTTTTTTGGCGCCGCGGTGCGGCTGGAGACCGATCTGCGCAACCGCATGTTCTGCCACGCGAAGGAGCTGAGCCCGGAATATTATCAGGTGAACAAGGTGGGCGATCTGATGAGCCTGTTCACCAACGATCTGGACACCGTGCAGGAATGCTTTGGCTGGGGCGTGCTGATGTTTTTCGACGCGCTGCTGCTGGGGATCCTTGCGGTGATGAATATGTGGGCCATGAGCCGCACACTCACGCTGCTCTCCCTCATTCCCATGGGCTTTCTGCTTGCGGCCGCCACCATGATCGGCAAGCAGATGATGCGCAAATGGGATATCCGGCAGCAGGCGTTTTCCCGCCTTTCCGATTTTGCGCAGGAGAGTTTTTCCGGCATTGCCGTGATCAAGGCCTTTGTCAAAGAGGCCAGAGAGCTGATGGCCTTCCAAAAGCTGAATGAAGAAAACGAGGCGGCCAACATCGACCATACGCGTTCCTCCGTGCTGCTGCGCATTTTGGTAACGCTGTTTGTAGAAAGCGTCATCTGCGTGATTCTGGGCTATGGGGGATATCTGGTGTACCGGGGCAGCTTCAACGCGGGGCAGCTCATCGAATTTATCGGCTATTTCAACGCCATCGTCTGGCCCATCATGGCCGTCTCGGAGCTTATTGATATGACCTCGCGCGGCAAGGCGTCTTTAAACCGTCTGGGCGAGCTGCTGGACGCGGGCGTTGCCGTAAAAGACCGGCCGGGCGCAAGGCCTCTTTCCGCGGTGCGGGGCGAGATCGAATTTCGCGGCCTTACGTTCCGCTATCCGGGCGGCGAGGCAAATGTTCTGCGGGATCTTTCCGCCACCATCCGCGCCGGGGAGCATGTCGGCATCGTGGGCAGAACGGGTGCGGGCAAAACAGCGCTGGTCGATTTGATCCTGCGCACCTGCAATGTGCCGGACGGCATGCTGTTTGTAGACGGCATTGATGTCAACGAGATTAGAATACGCGATCTGCGCGCGCAGTGCGCGTATGTGCCGCAGGATAATTTTCTGTTTTCGGATACCATCGAAAGCAACATCGCCTTCGGCGTGGCGGCGCACACGCGGGCGGATGTGGAAAAGGCGGCAAAGCTCGCGGACGTACATCACAACATCGAACAGTTCGGGCAGGGCTACGATACCGTTTTGGGCGAGCGCGGCGTTACGGTCTCGGGCGGGCAGCGCCAGCGCATCTCCATTGCCCGCGCGCTGATGAAGGACGCGCCCATTTTGATTTTGGACGATTCCGTATCCGCTGTGGATACCAAAACCGAGGCCGTGATCCTGGAAAACCTGCGCATGGCCCGGCAGGGGAAAACCACGATCCTCATTGCCCACCGGGTAACGACGATCGAAAAGATGGACCAGATCCTTTTTCTGGAGGACGGCAGGCTGGCGGCGGCGGGCACGCACGCCGCGCTGTATGCCTGCTGCCCGGAATACCGTAAAATGGTGGATCTGCAAAGGCTGGAGGAGGAAGGGGGCGAGCCCGATGCGTGAATATCTGCCGCTGCTGCTTGTGGGCGCCGTGATCGGCGCCTTCGCCATCGTCTTTTTGCTGGCCGGCGCCGCGCTCCGAAAAACGCGCGAAACGCTTGATACCGAACGAAAAATGTCGGACGCAGAGATTGTTCGCCGTCTGCTGGGCTATGCGCGGCCCTATCGGAAAAGCTTCGTGCTGGTATTTTTTATTATGCTGGCATCCATTGTATACGATCTGGTCTCCCCGCTCATCATTGGACAGATTCAGGGGCTTATCCGGCAGGAGTTTCTGCTGAGCCGGCTCTATGCCATGGTGGGCGGATACGCGGCCATCCTGCTGGTATCCATGGTGTGCACCTATCTGCAGGCCATGATCCTGCAAAAAACCGGCCAGAAGATTCTGTCCCGGATCCGCCTCGATGTGTTTACCCACATCGAAACGCTCAGCCACGCGCAGCTGAACGAGATCCCGGTGGGCAAGCTCGTTACGCGCGTTTCAAACGATCCCAACGCCATTTCGTTTCTGTTTACCAACATTCTTGTCACGCTGGCCAAAAACGCCATGGTGGTGGTGGGCGTGCTGGGCGCGATGCTGATGCTGAATTACGCGCTGGCCCTGATGGTGCTGTGCTTTGTGCCCTTTGTGGTGCTGTTTACGGTGGTCTTTCGAAAATTTTCCCGCCGGGCGCACCGCATGGTGAACGACGCCACCACCGAGATCAACACCTATCTTTCCGAAAACCTCTCCGGCATGAAGCTCACGCAGATCTTTAACCGCGAAGAACAGAAGTACAGCGATTTTCTGGCGCGCAGCCAAGCGCTGCAAAAGGCGCGGATGAACCGCATCTTTGTGTTCGGCGTTTTTCAGCCGATGGTGTATCTGCTGTATATCTCCTCGAACCTGTGTCTGTTTTATCTGGGGGCGAAGGGCTATATTCAGGATCTGCACTATCTTGGCCAGGTGATCGACAGCAGTGTTCTGGTGGCCTTTTACATGTATATCTCCCGGTTTTTTGGCCCCATTCAAACGCTTGCCGAGCAGTTCGATATGCTGCAGCGCTCGTTTGCCGCGGCGGAAAAGATCTTTACCGTTCTGGATATGACCCCCGAGCTTGCAGACGCGCCGGACGCCGTCGAGCTTCCGGTGCTGCGGGGCGAAATTGAATTTCGGGACGTATGGTTCTGCTATGAGCCGGGGGAATGGGTGCTGAAGGGCGTTTCCTTCCATGTATCGCCGCGGCAGACGGTGGCCTTTGTGGGCTCCACCGGCTCGGGCAAAACCACGATCCTCAGCTTAATCTGCCGCAATTACGATATCCAGAAGGGGCAGATCCTCATCGACGGCATCGACATCCGCAAGATTAAGATCGCTTCTCTGCGCCGGCACTTCGGCCAGATGCTGCAGGATGTGTTTCTGTTTTCCGGCAGCGTCCGCAGCAACATTTTGCTGCGCAAGGAGGGCGTATCGGACGAAGCGGTGTGGGAGGCCTGCCGCTACGTAAACGCGGAGCCGTTCCTCCGCCGGCTGGAAAACGGCTTGGACGAGGTAGTGCGCGAGCGGGGCAACAATTTTTCGGCCGGGCAGCGCCAGCTGCTCTCGTTTGCGCGCACCGTCATTCACAGGCCCTCCGTCATGATTTTGGACGAGGCCACGGCCAATATTGATACCGAAACCGAGCTGCTCATTCAGGACAGTTTGGAAAAGATGAAAAACATCGGCACGATGCTCATCGTTGCGCACCGGCTCTCCACCGTTCAGCGCGCGGACAACATTATTTTGCTCTCTCACGGCCGCATCGTAGAGCAGGGCAGCCACCAGCAGCTGCTGCACCAGAGGGGCCGGTATTATCAGCTGTATACGCTGCAGTATCATCAGCAGCAGCTGCAAAACGGATAGATCGGCCGGGTTTGCAGACGTCCGCAAAGAAAGGCCGCTGCAGGCTGCTGCCGCGCAAACGGCCGCGGAATGCGGGAGCGGGCAGAAGATCCGGCAAAAGGCTCGGCGCCGGCGGGGCCTTGGCCTCCGCCATCAGGCTGTCAAGCCCCGGATTGGAATAGCCGATATCGTTGCAGGGGCTGTCGGATCTTCTCGAATGGGAGGCCGTCCGCCGGAGACGGGGTGTTGCAGGTGATGATGCCGTTTACCGAATCCATAACCGGGGCGGAGTGGATCTGGAAGACCTCGGCGGGGAAGTGGAACCGAACCGGCAGAACCGCACAATAGAAAATCCCCCCTGATGCGGGATCCTCACTGCATCAAGGGGGAACTTTTTCTGTGTTTTTTTACCGCGCCTTTTACGGCTGATCGTCGGCCCAGGCCGGCTTCGGCTCCGCGGGCGTTTCTTCCGCCGGTTCGGGCTCCTCGGCGGTCTCGGGCTGCTGCGCGGCCTGCGGCTCGCCAGCTGTTTCAAGGCCTTCCGCGCCGGCCTGTGTTTCGGCCGCTTCCTCGGCCGCCTCAAGGGCTTCGTCCTCTTCTTCGGCAAACAGCTCCTCGTCCGCCTCGCCCATGCCGGCAACGGTTTCCTTCACGCGGGCCAGCACGTCCTGCGCGCCGTCCTTCAGGCGTTCCACGGCAGCGGGCGCTTCCTCGGCCACATAGCCGGCCACCGCCGTTCCGGCGTCCACAATGGCGCTGCCCGCGCCGTGCAGCGCGTCCTTCAGGCCTTCGGTATTCACACCCGCTTTTTCGGCCGCGCCGCGCACCTTCGCGCCTGCCTCGTTCAGCACATCACCCGCCGCGCGCGCCAAATCGCCCAGCGCCGACCCGGCCGGCACCTCCTCCGGCTCCTCGCCGGCCGCCGCCGCCTCGATGTCCAGTTCTTTATTTTCCTCATATTTCCGGGCAACCTTCACAGCGGCGAAAGCGGCGCCCGCCGTTGCTGCCAGACCTAACAATCCTTTGACCAATCCCATTTTGATTCACTCCTTTTTTCAATTTTCGTTTCGACAAAGCACAGGCCGCAGCCTGCCGGAAAGGGGCTGTCCCACCGCGCGCCGCGGATTTGACGCTCCTTTGCTTTATTATAAAAGGTATGCGGCAATTTGCCAAGTGTTTCCGGCGCTTGTTACAAAAAATTTTCATTTTGCGGCGTCCATTTTTTGTCCAGCCTTGTTTGTATGCACGGATCTGTGCCGGGCATGCAGACGCCTGTGCAGAAAAACGGGCAGTTTTGAGGGGAAAGGGCGGAAACGGCAAAACGGTGTAAGAAACGGGCAAGGCTTGTTTTGAACAGGGTGAAGTCCGTTCCGACGTGCATTCGGTGTTCCTCAGGCGGCAGTCTCTCTTACTTCCACTTCAAAAAGCGCGCCGCCCGGTAGCCGATATAGCGAAACGTATCGACGCAGAGCCACAGCTCGATCAAAGCATAATGCGGCAAATTGCGCCAGCGGAATTTCGGCTTTTGCAGCGTGGGCAGTATGCGCAGCGCCTCTTTTGCACCCTGCCAATAGGGCTCTGCAAAGCCGCGCAGGCTGAACACCAGAATTTTCAGCAGATACCCGAGGGTCAGCGGCAGAAGGTTCAGCGCAAGCATGCCCAGCGGCATATTTTTATACGGCAGCAAAATGCTGTTGCGGCCGCTTTGTACGCTTTTAAAATCGTTATAGCGCACCGCACCCGTTGTGGCCCCGCAGATATGGTAGCACCTCGCGGCCGGGCAGTACAGATTTTTGTATCCCAGACTGTTGGCGCGCCAGCTGATATCCACATCCTCAAAATAGGCGAAAAAGCTTTCGTCGAACAGGCCGATCTCGTCTAAAACGCTTTTGCGGTACAGGCTTGCGCCGCCGCAGGCGGAAAAAATGCGCCGTGGCTTTGTATAGCGCCGCCAGCAGCGCCCGTCGCCGCGCTTGCAGGCCCAGCCGAACACGGTAACGTAATCGCCCGCGTCGTCGCAGATCTCGCGCTCGAAATGGCGGATCATCAGGCTTTGTACCGCAAAGGCGCGCGGCTCGGCCCGCGCCGCCGCGATCAGGTGTGCCAGCCAGTCCGGCTCGGCAAAGGCATCGTTGTTGAACAGCACCACATATTCGCCCCGCGCCATGCGGATGCCGGTATTTACGGCGGCGGAAAAGCCCGTGTTTGTTTCGTTTTCCACCAGCGTATAGCGCTCACGGCCCACATATTCCCGCGCGATGGCAAGGCTCTCGTCCTCGGAGCCGTTGTCGATGACGATCAGCTCAAAATCCTGCTCGGTCTGCGCCCAGACAGATTCTATGGAATCGCGCAGCCAGCCCGCGCCGTTCAGATTCGGGATCACAACCGTTGCTTTCATTGCTTTCTCCTTTGCCAAATGCTCTGCGGCGTGGTATACTGATGGCAGAAGTGCGCTGCCCCGCAAAGAGCCGTTTTGCATGCGCAGGCTCCGGGGCATACTTTTTGCAAAGGAGCCGTTTTACATGATGGATATCACACGCACAAAGCTGTTTTTGCTGGATATGGACGGGACATTTTATCTGGGCGAAGACCTCTTGCCCGGCGCGCTGGAATTTTTGGCGCTGTGCCGCCGCAGCGGCCGGCAGTTTGCGTTTTTAACAAACAATTCCTCGCGCGGCAAGGCGGACTATGTGGCGCGCCTGCGGGGCTTTGGCGCGGATATTGCCGAACGGGACGTATTTACGTCTGCCGACGCAACGCTGCTGTATCTGGCCGAGCACGGCTTTTCCAAGGAGGTGCTGCTCATTGGCACGCCCAGCCTGGAGGCGCAGTTTCGCGAGGCCGGCTATACGGTGCGCGCCAAAGCGCCGCAGGCCGTAGTGCTGGGCTTTGATACGACCCTCACCTACGAAAAGCTGACGCTGCTGTGCAGCGCGGTGCGCGCGGGGCTGCCGTATATTGCCACGCACCCGGATCTGAATTGCCCGGTGGCGGGCGGCTTTCTCCCCGATATCGGCGCGGTGATCGCGTTTGTAAAGGCCAGCACCGGGCGCGGGCCGGACGCTGTAATCGGCAAGCCGAACGCCTATATCGCGCGGGCTGCCGCGCAAAAGTACGGCGTTGCGCCGCAGGAGATGTGCATGGTGGGCGACCGGCTGTATACCGATATCGCGCTGGGCGCGTGCGGCTGCAGCACGGTGCTGGTGCTGTGCGGCGAGACCACGCGCGCGGATCTTGCCGCCGGCAGCATCGTGCCCGATTGGGTGTGTGCCGATCTGGCCGAGCTGGGCCAAAGGCTCGGCGCGGGCCGTATGGAGCAGGAGCGATAGCGCCCAAAGGCGGGCCGCCCGCAGCGTTTGTTTTCCTGTGCGGCCACGTTTGTTTTTTATGCGGCCACGCAGCCGCTTGCAGGAAAGGAGTGCCCTTGAATGGATACACGTTTACAAAAACTGATTGACGCCCATCACAGCATCGTATTTTTCGGCGGGGCAGGGGTATCGTGCGAGAGCGGCATCCCGGATTTTCGCAGCACAGACGGGCTGTATCATCAAACCTGGCGTCATCCGCCGGAAGAGATTTTGTCGCACCGCTTTTTTGAGGAACAGCCGGAGGAATTTTTTCGCTTTTACCGCGAAAAAATGCTCTATCCAGCGGCAAAGCCCAACGCCGCGCATCGCGCTTTGGCGCGGTGGGAGCAGGCCGGCAGGCTGCGCGCCGTGGTAACGCAGAACATCGACGGACTGCATCAGGCGGCGGGCAGCAAAAACGTGCTGGAGCTGCACGGCAGCGTACACCGCAACCACTGCACGCGCTGCGGCGCGTTTTATGCGCTGGACAGGATCCTGTGCACGGACGGCGTGCCGCGCTGCACATGCGGCGGCATCATTAAGCCGGACGTTGTGCTGTACGAGGAAGCGCTGGACGGCGCCACAATGGACACCGCCCTGCAGGCCATCCGCGCGGCAGATCTGCTGATCGTGGGCGGCACCTCGCTGAACGTTTATCCCGCCGCCGGGCTGCTGCGCTTTTTTGCAGGCGACACGCTGGTGGTGATTAACAAAACGCCCACCCCCGCCGACCGCAGCGCGGATCTTGTCATTCAGGACGCCATCGGCGAGGTGTTACGGGATCTGTAACGCGCGGGGTTCCTCCTTGCCGCGCGCGGAGCGTTACCCCCGCAGCGCCTTATACTGCTCGCAGGTGCATTTTTTAAATTTTTTGCCGCTGCCGCAGGGGCACGGGTCGTTGCGGCCGGGCTTTGCGATCTTTTTGGCGGGCTGCCTTTTTACGCCCGCGTCTCCCGCGCCGGATTCGCCCGTGGGCTTTGCCACCTGCTCGCGCCGGATCGGCTGTTCGGCGCGCAGCTCCATCGTCAGCAGCAGGCGAACGGTATCTTCCCGGATGGCCTCCACCATCTCGTCGTACATGTTAAAGCCCTCGATGCGGTATTCCACCACGGGGTCGTGCTGGCCGTAGCTGCGCAGATAAATGCCCTTGCGCAGTTCCTCCATCGCGTCGATGTGCTCCATCCATTTCGTATCCACGGTGCGCAGCAGCACCATCCGCTCAAAGTCGCGCATCACGGATGCGCCGTAGCGCTTTTCCTTGTTTGCGCAGATCGCCTCGGCGCGGCCGGTAAGCACGCCGATCACATCCTCGCGGCGCAGGGTGTTCAGATCGTTCGCCGTATAGCGGAAATCGTCCTCCTTCGCCAGCCAGCCCAGATAGTGGCGGCGCAGACCGTCCAGATCCCAATCGTCCGGCACTTCACCCGCAAGGTACAGCCCGGCATTCGCCGCAATGGATTCGCGCAGCATGGTATGGATGCTCTCCGAGACATCCTCGCCCCGCAGCACCTTGCCGCGCTGGCCGTAGATGATCTCGCGCTGGCTGTTCATCACGTCGTCGAATTGCAGCACGTTCTTGCGAATGGAGAAGTTGCGCGCCTCCAATTTCTTCTGCGCGCTCTCGATGGTATTCGAGATTATTTTATTTTCAATAGGCACGTCCTCCTCCACGCCGAGGGTATCCATAATCGTGCTCATGCGCTCGCCGCCGAACAGGCGCATCAGATCGTCCTCCAAGCTGATGAAGAAGCGGCTTGCGCCGGGGTCTCCCTGGCGGCCGGAGCGGCCGCGCAGCTGGTTGTCGATGCGGCGGCTCTCGTGGCGTTCGGTGCCGATGATGAACAGGCCCCCCGCCGCGCGCACGGCCTTGGCCTCCTGTGCGATCTCTGCTCTGTGCTGTTCCGCAAGCTCGGCATAGCGCGCACGCGCCTTTAAAATCTCCGCGTCGGCGGTATCGGCGTGGCCGTCGCTCTCGACGATCAGCTCCTCGGGGAAGCCCTCCCTGCGCAGATCGGCCTTGGCCATGTATTCGGCGTTGCCGCCCAGCACAATATCGGTGCCGCGCCCGGCCATGTTCGTGGCGATGGTCACCGCGCCAAGCTTGCCCGCCTGCGCAACGATCTCGGCCTCTTTTTCGTGGTATTTGGCGTTCAGCACCTCGTGCTTTACGCCGCGCCTTTTTAACAGACTGCTTAAATGCTCGCTCTTTTCGATGGAAATCGTGCCCACCAGCACGGGCTGCCCCTTCTCGTGGCATTCCAGCACCTGCTCGATCACGGCGTTAAACTTGGCGTTTTCGGTTTTGTACACAACGTCGTTGTAGTCGGTGCGCGCAACGGGCTGGTTTGTGGGCACCTCCACCACCTGCAGGCCGTAGATTTCCTCAAACTCGGCGGCCTCGGTCTGCGCCGTGCCCGTCATGCCCGCCAGCTTTTCGTACATGCGGAAATAGTTCTGGAAGGTGATGGTGGCCAGCGTTTTGCTCTCGCGCGCAACGGTGACGCCCTCCTTCGCCTCAATGGCCTGATGCAGGCCCTCGTTGTAGCGGCGGCCCAGCATCAGGCGGCCGGTAAATTCGTCTACGATGATCACCTCGCCGTCGCGCACCACATAATTGACATCGCGCTTCATTACGCCGCGCGCTTTGATGGCCTGATTGATGTGGTGCTGCAGCGTCATATTCGCGCCGTCGGCCAGATTTTCCACATTGAAATACTTTTCCGCCTTCGCGATGCCGCTGGCGGTGAGCGTGGCGGTTTTTTTCTTTTCGTCCACCACGTAATCGCCGTCCACCTGCTCGTCCTGCTGCTCCTTTTCGTCCAGCTCGGCCACAACGCTGGCCTTCAGGCCGCGCGCAAATTGATCGGCCAGCTTGTACAGGTCGGTGCTCGCGTCGCCCTGCCCGCTGATGATCAGCGGCGTGCGCGCCTCGTCGATGAGGATGGAATCCACCTCGTCCACAATGGCGTAGAAATGGCCGCGCTGCACCATCTGCTCTTGATAGGCCACCATATTGTCGCGCAGGTAATCGAAGCCGAATTCGTTGTTCGTGCCATAGGTAATATCGGCGGCATAGGCGGCCTTGCGCTGTTCCGGCGTAACGCCGTGCACGATGAGCCCGACGGAAAGACCGAGGAATTTATACACCTTGCCCATCCATTCGCTGTCGCGCTTCGCAAGATAATCGTTCACGGTAACAACGTGCACGCCGCGGCCGGACAGCGCGTTCAGATAAACGGGCAGCGTTGCGACAAGCGTTTTGCCCTCGCCCGTTTTCATCTCGGCGATGCACGCGCGGTGCAGCACGATGCCGCCCGTTACCTGCACGGGAAAATGCTTCATGCCCAAAACGCGCCAGCTCGCCTCGCGGCAGGCGGCGAACGCATCGGGCAGAATGCCGTCCAGCGTCTCGCCGCCGGCAAGGCGCTCCTTCAGCGCGGGCGTTACGGCCTGCAGCTCGGTATCCGTCATGCTTTGATAAACCGGCTCCAGCCCGAGTACCTTGTCTGCGATGGGCTTTATTTTTTTCAGCTCCTTTGTAGAAAAAGAGCCGAACAGCTTTTCCAAAAATGCCAAGCTTTTCACACACCTTTCATGCCATACGGGCACAATTCTATCATACTACGCGCACGGGGCCGGTGTCAAACAAAAAAAGGGCGGGAACGGCCTTTAAGCCGGGCGGGAACGGCTCGAAACGGAAAACCGGCATACGCGCGTACTACCGGAAAAGCGGGAGCATCCATCTTGCTCTCACCGCCAGCGGTACGGCGATATTGCGCAAAAACCGGGGCGTGTGCGCGAGATCGACGGTCTGCGCGGCCGTGTGCAGACGCCGGGAGGCGGCCGCGCGCAGTCGTTCCGCCAAGCTGCGGGCGCTGGATAAGGCCGAATAAGCCTTGCAAAAGGCAGTATATAAAAAAGAGCCGGGGCGCCGTTTTTTGGGCCGCCTCGGCTTTTTTATTGTTTTTAAAGCGCTTCGCAAGCCTGCATTCGCGAAAAAGCAGGGAAGATCAACGCGCCGGAACAGGGTTTATTCCACCACGGCGTTTTCCGTCATCAGGTTGTTGGCCCTGTACGCCGTTACGGCCATGCAAAGATACGGATGGCCGAAATTCTCCTCGTAGACGGCGTAATCCTCGGTGTTCATCGTCTCCTGAAAATATGCCGCGATGGCCGCATCGTCCACCGAAAAGGCGGTGTCCTCGGCGATGGCCTGCAGGATCAGCCATTGCTTCGCGCTCTCTTCAATCGACTGGGCCTGCATTGCAAGAAACGCGTCCTCGTCCTGAACGCCCACCATTGCCTGCAGGTACGTCTCCACCGGCACGCCGTACATCTGCGCCTCGCTGCGCATACGGTTTAAAAGCATGGCGGTGTGATATTCCGTCACCGCCTGCGGCATCTCGTCGATTTGGGTATTCTCCGTCATATAATTCCACACAAAGCTGTAAAGGTTATCGTCATACAGCACCTGCTCGATCTCGGCGCGGGCATCGGCAACCGTCTCCCAGCCATAGTACGAGAGGTTTTCGCTCACGAACGCGTCGTCGAACTCCGGTACAACGGTCTCGCCCTCGATATAGTTGATCGTCACCTCAAATACGGCTTCTTTGCCCGCGAGATCGGGGTTGTTTTCGTAGGGGTCGGGGAACGAGACTTCAACGTCGAACGTTTCGCCGGGCATATGGCCGATGATCTGCGTGAGAAAATCGTCGATGAATTGCTGGCTGCCCGAAAGCACCTGCTGACCGCTGGCCGTGCCGCCGTCAAACTTCACGCCGTCCACACTGCCCGAATAATCAATGTTTACATACTCGTTATCCTCCACGGCGCGGTCGGTAATCTGCTCGGGCTGTGCGTACTGTGCGGCAATGCCGTCTATCTCGGCCTGAATATCCTCTTCTTTTACGGCGATCTCATCCGCCGGCACAGGGATGGCGGCGTAATCCGCCGGCAGCGTAACGTAGTCCAGCGCCCGAACGCCGGCAATGAAGCCGTTTTCGTCCAGCCCGGCGCTGAAATCAATGGGTTCGGCGTCCGGCGCGTCGTCCTGCGGCGTGTCGCTGTCGGCCGGAGCGCTCGCCGAGGCGCTGTCCGGCACGGACGCGCTGTCCGGCGCAGAAGCGCTGTCCGGCGCAGAAGCGCTGTCGGCACCGCCGCTGCCGCAGCCGGCAAGCAGGCCCACACACAGCGCCAGCGCCAACAGAGCGCAAAGGATCTTTTTGCAAGCAATACTTTTTTTCGGATTCATACTTCCTCCTGTTTTTCAGCGGGGGCCGGGGCCTGCCGCTTTCTTTCTGTCTTTTCATCGATTTGAATCAATCGCAAAGGGTTTTGGGAAGGCGCAAATGCGCCGGATCCCCCCGCCCCGCACGCTGCGCTTTTCCGGGCGGGGAGGTGGCGGATGTTCCTGTAAGAGCAGACGGGCATGGGGCAGTGGGAGCCCGGAGAAAGCATCGGCGAAGCCTTGGAGCCGATGCCCGGGCGGACGCGGGGCCCCGTGGCCGGCAATCGTCAGGAACGCCGCCGGATCCCCCCGCCCCGCATAGTGCACTTCCCTAAGCGAAAACATCCGATCCCCCGCCCCGCACGCTGCGCTTTTCCGGGCGGGGAGGCGGCGGATCGCAAAATGCTCAGCCGGCGGCGAACAGCATGCCCAGCGCGCCGAATACACCCGCCGAGGCCGCACCCATGATCACGCCGGCCGTCATCACGCCGCACAGCACCGCCAGCACGCTTGGCCAGAATTTCAAATTGAGCAGCGTCGCCGCAAGGCAGCCCGTCCACGCGCCTGTGCCCGGCAGCGGAATGGCAACGAACAGGAACAGCGCCCAGAACATGCCGCTGCCAGCCTTGGCCGTCAGCGTTTCGCCCGCGCGCACGCCCTTATTGTAAAGCCAAGTGAAAAAGCGCCCCAGAATGCCGGGCAGCTCTACACACCAGAGCAGAACGGGCTTTGCCAGCAGCAAGATCAGGGGCACCGGCACCATATTGCCCAGCACGGCGACGATGTAGGTGGGCAGCAGCGGCAGCCCCATCCCCACGCCGATGGGCACCGCACCGCGCAGCTCTACAACCGGCACCATCGAAATAACAAACACCCAAAGATATCGTTTCAACCAAACAGGCATGAACATTCTCCTCATGTTTCTGAATGTCCCGGTTCCGTCCGCAGGCACATTCCGGCGGGCGGAGGCCTCCCGTCCGCCGAACTCTGCCCAAAGACCGGTTCGGGGATTCCGTCTGAAAATTTTGCGGTATCATTGATATCATATCCCATCCCGCGCCGTTTTGCAAGCAGTAACACACAAAACACACAAAAACGCGCAAAACAAACGTGCCCCCTTCCGCCGCTGCCGGTGCGGCAAAGAGGGCAAACGGATTTTAGAAAAAGGCCGAAAGGATCATTCCGCACAGTAAACGCGCGCCGTGCGTGCGCCGATGCGGCAGAGCAGCTCGTTGGCAATGGTGCCCGCGGCCCCGGCCGCCTCTTCGGCGGTGATGCGCGCGCTGCCGTCTTTGCCGATGAGCGTTACCACGTCGCCCACGGCCGCGCCTGTATCGGTTGCGTCCACAAAGAGTTGATCCATACACACGCGCCCCACAATGGGCACGCGTGCACCGCGCAAAAGCGCCGTGCCGCGCCCTTCGCCCAGCGCGCGGGGCACGCCGTCCGCATAGCCGATGGAAACCACAGCCAGAAGCGTTGTCCGCGGGGCGTAAAATGCGCGGCCGTAGCCCGCACACGCGCCCTCGGGCAAGCTGCGCACGCAGACGACGCGGGCATACAGCGAAAGGGCAGGCATCAGCGCCGGGGCCGCGCGTGTTTTGCCGTTCTCCGGCCCGGCCGCTCCCACCGCGCCGCCGCTCCCGGATTTGCCAAACGCGCCGGCCGCCGTTGGCGCATCGGGCGCATCGGCCGGGCCGGGCGCATCCCACGCCCCGCGCACATCGCATGCGCCGGCCGCACCGTACAGCGCGATGCCCGCGCGTGCATAGCCCAGCGGCAGCTGCCCGTAGTTCAAAATGCCGCCGCTCGCCAGCGCATGCAGCGGCGGCAGCGTGCAGCCGCTGTCGCGCAGGCCGCGCGCCAGTGCAGCAAACGCGGCCAGCTGCTTACGGGTGAAGGCTTCGTTTTCGGGCGAAAGCCTGTCTGAAACGGCCAGGTGCGTGAACAGCCCGCGCACCTGAAGGCCCGGCAGCTGCAAAAGCTGCGCTGTCTGCCGGATCTCCTGCGCCGGAACGCCGAGGCGGTGCATGCCTGTATCCACCGCGATGTGTACGGGAAGGGCTTTTGCTTTTCCGCGCGCGGCTTCGGCCAGCGCCGCCCCGTGCACGGCGTCCGCCGCCGTTTGTGAGAGCCTCCAGCGCAGAAGCTCCGGCACGCGGGCAGGGTGGGTATAGCCGAGGATCAGGATCTCGCCCGTTATCCCGCAGCGGCGCAGCGCGGCCCCTTCCTCAAGCGTTGCCACCGCGAATGCACGCACTCCCATCCGCCACAGGCGGCCTGCCACCGCAGGTGCGCCGTGGCCGTAGGCATCCGCCTTCACCACGGCCATCAGGCGGCAGCCGCGCGGCAAGCAGCCCTGCAGCGCACGCGCATTGTGCGCGATGGCCTCCAGATCGATCTTCACCCACGCGCGGGCAGTCTCGGCTTGGAATTTTGTGCCCTGAAAGGCGTTCTTCTGCCCGGCAAAAACACCCGCCGCCGCCAATGCCGAGCAACCCGCCACAGAGAGCGCCGCCACGGCAGCGAAATGCATCAGGCTGTTTTCTACCAGCCATTTTTGCAGCCGCAGCGCCTTTGCCGCGCCGCGCACCAGCACGATCATCATCGGGTGCAGCACATAGATCAGCATCGAGCACTCCCGCAAAAACGGCAGCGACGGCCCGCGCGCGGCCAGAAGGCAGATAAACAGAAAATACGTGCACGGCAAAAGCGCAAAATACATGCTGTCGTGGCGCGGCCAGCCCAGCGCCCGCAGGCCGAACGCCTCGCCAAGCAGCAGCGCGCCCGAGGCGGCAAGCCCCACGGCCGAAACGCGCGGCGCGGGCCTGGGCAGATCGCGCAGCGCGGCTCCCAGCCATAAAAATACCGGCGCGAAAAACAGGCCGCAGCGCGTATAATCCATGTGCAAAAACAGCGCCCGATACAGCAGCCGCAGCGCGGGCAGGCTTTGCCCGCCGCCATACCAGCTGTCTCCCAGCAGGCCCACGAGGTACAGCGCGGCCGAGACGGCCCCCGCCGTCCAGCGCCCCGGCAGGCGCAGCAAAAGATCGACCAGCAGCACGCCAAGAATCGCGGCCGGCAGGTACCACAGATGATAGAAGGTGCCGTCCAGCACCACATCGCGCGCGAACGCGCCGAATGTAAGGCCCCGCAGCTTGCCGCCGTACACCGATACCGGCAGATACAGCAGCGTCGCCGCGGCGTACAGCGCGCCCGTTTTGACGCAAAAGCGGCGGACGGCGGGCGAGAGCCCCGCCGGGCGCGGGCCGGGCGCAATGCGGCCGGCAAACAGGAAAAAGCCCGTCGCGGCAAAAAAGAACGGCACGGCCAGGCGCGCCAGCGTCTTCAGCGCAAAATCCCACGGCTCGGAAAACGAGGCGAGCGGCGCGGTGTGGATGCAGACGACCAGCAGCGCCGCCGCCATGCGGAAGCGGTCGACGCCGGGGTACCCCCGCCGCGCCGTCACGGCGCACCCCACAGTGTAACGATCAGCCCGCCGCAGTTATCGGCAGAGGTCTGCCACAGACAGCCTCCGGGCGCCTCGAACGCCGCGCCGCTCTGCGAAAGCGCCACGCGGAAGATGCGCCAGTCGCGCCCGTCCGCGTGCAGGCGCAGCGGGCGCTCGGGCGTATAGGCGCGCAGCTCCTCGATATATTCCTCCAGCGTGCAGCCGCGCCGCGTGATATACGCCGCGTGCGGCACGCCCACATAGCGAAAATGCCACGGCTCGCTGCCGATGTGCGTGATGTGCCGCGCGCCGTCCGGATAGCGCAGAATGAAGCCGTAGCGCGGCGCGGCGGCCCGGAACGCGGCGCAGACGCCCGTATCCGGGAACGCAGGGCGCAAAAAATCAATTTCGTCCCGCGCCTCGCCCACATCGATGGCGAGGCCGCTCTCGTGCTCGCTGCATCCGGGCAGCGCCACATAAGTTTGCGTGAACGCGAGGCCGTTGTCGCGCACACTATCGGCGTACAGCGCCTCCTGCTCGGCGTGCGCGCGCCAGCCGCTGACGGGCACGATGCGCCCTGCCGCCGAGAGGCTGTCCATCAGCGCGCTCAGCATGGCCGCGGCCGGGCGGCGCAGCAGCACGCGCGGCGTATCGGGCAGGGCGGGGGACAGCTCCTCCGGGCCAGGCCACGCCTGCAGCGGGTGCGCATCGTTCACCAGCACGAGCGTGCCCTCCAGCGCCTGCGCGAACGTTACCTCCTGCCGCATCACGCCGTCACCGTCCCTTCGATCAGCTGCGCCACCAGCGTATCGAACGCAAGCCCCGCGCCGCGCATCATACCCGGAAAACGGCTGTGCTCGGTGAAGCCGGGGATCGTATTCACCTCATTGAACACGATCCTTCCCTCCGGGGTGTAAAACAGATCCACGCGCGCAAAGCCCGCGCAGTCCAACGCACGGTAAACGGTTTCTGCCGCTGCGCGGATGCGCTCGCGCTCCGCGGCGGGCAGGCGGGCGGGCATATGGATGCGCGCCGTCTCGAGCGTATATTTTTCGGTGTAATCGAAAAAGCCGTGCGCAAGCTCGATCTCGTCCACCTCGCCCAACGTGAGCGATCCGCCCGTGCCCAGTACGGCGCAGCCGACCTCGAAGCCCGGCACACCCTGCTCCACCAGCACCTTGTCGTCGTGGCTAAATGCGGCGGCCACAGCCTCGGCCAGCCTGTCCGGCGTTTCCACACGGGTGACGCCGAACGACGAGCCGGCGCGCGCAGGCTTCACGAACAGAGGATAGCGAAGCTGCTTTGTGCGCGCGGCAAGAAGCTGCCGCATGTTCCGCTCCGGCGGGGCTGCGGCATCTGCCGCGCGGGCCCGATCGGCCCGCGCGCCGGCCGAAAGCGTGCCGGCCGTTTGTGCGGCGCTTTTCTCCCGCGCGGCATTCTTTGCGCCAAACGGCGCCGCGGCGCAAAGCTCCTCCGCGCGCAGCACCGCGCACGGCGGTACGGCCACGCCGGCAGCCCCGGCCAGCCGGTGCGCGATATCCTTATCCATGCACACGGCGCTTGCCAGCACGCCGCACCCCACGCACGGAATATCCGCCAGCGCCAGCAGCCCCTGCACTGTGCCGTCCTCGCCGTTTTTGCCGTGCAGCACGGGAAACGCCGCGTCCAGCCGCTCTCTGCGCACTCCGCCCGGCTCCCACACCAGCAGGCCGTGGTCGGCCGGGTCGGGCGAGAGCGTTACGGGCGTGCAGTCTGCGGCCTCCCACGCGCCGGAGGCGATCTCCTGCGCGCTGCCGCAAAACCGCAGCCAGCGTCCCTCCCGCGTGATGCCGACGGGGACGGCCTCGAACCGGCTTTTTTCCATCGCGCGCACCACGGCCGCAGCCGATTGCAGCGATATTGCGTGCTCGCTGGAGCGCCCGCCGAACAGCACGGCCACCCGGGGCCGGGTTGCCTGTCCGTTTGGCTGCCGGTCTGCCTGTCGGCTTGTTTGTTCATTTTCAGGCCCGCCGGCATGGATTTGCCCGTTTGGCTGCCCGGTTGTCCGCAGGTTTTCCTGCCCGTTTGCCTGTTTCGCATTTTCTTTCATCCGATGATCCCCCTTTGCTGCAGCTCGCCCGGCCGCGCCGCCCCGCGGCCGGACGGACAAGTTCAGCTTCCTTTCGCGCCGCCATGCGGCGGCTTTTCCGATACGATCGACACGCCCTCTTACGGGCGGTTCCATAAGAAAACAAAGGACTTGTTTTCAGGCGTGTTGACTTTATGAGATCATCATACCCCCCAAACCTGACAACAGGGCGGGGAAAAGCTTTCAAAAGGCTTACGGGTTTCTGTGCATGCACTGACGCTTTTTTGCCGGAAATCTTACCGGGAGAGAACGCCGGAACCGCCGGTTCGCGACGCTTTTTGGGGAGGCGCTTTTTTCCATGCGGCTCAAAAAAAGAAGAAAAGCGGCCGCGTTTTATTCCCGCGGCCGCTGCTTTTTTATTAAAACAGAAGATGATTTCAGGGCAACGCTCCTCCCCGGCCGCGCGCCGGCGGCCCTGCCTGCAATGCGGGACGAGCCCGGCTGAAGCCCTGTATTTATTCGGGCAGGATCATGCCGATTCCCTTTTGCAGGGTCTCGGCGTCGATCGCGCCGCGCGCATAGGCAATGAGATCGCCGTCGGCCCCGATGAAAAAAGTGGTGGGCAGAGAGGATACGCCATAGCTTTTGGCGGCGTCCGTCTCCAGATCGTAGAACACCGGGAAGGTATATTCCTGCTCCGCCACAAGATCCGCCGCGCTCTCGACGGTTTCCCGGGCGCCGTCGGTCATGTTGATCATCAGGAATTGAACGTCTTCACCGAGCTCCAGATACTTCTTCTGAAAATCCGGCATTTCCGACCGGCAGGGGCCGCACCAGCTGGCCCAGAAGTTCAGCACGATAGGCTTGCCGATAAAATCGGACAGATGGATCTCGCCGCCCTCTGCGTCGTAGACGGTAAAATCCGGGGCAGGCGTTTTTTCCTTTGCATCGTCCGTTTCCTGTTCCGCTTCCTGCGCCGGCGTGCTCTGCGCCGCCAGTCGGTCGGGCTGCACGTTCGCTCCCAACCAATCGTAAAGCACAAAAGCGCCGCCCATAAGCAGAATAAACGCAGGCAGAAGGATGAGAAGCATTTTTTTATGGTTCATAGCGATCTCCTTAACCAAGCAGATTCAGCAGACGTCCCATCGTGCCGGTAGCCATCAGAACGCCCAGCAGTACCAACAGGCCGCCGCTTACGGCATTGAGAATCCTGTAGTTTTTTTGAATCAGGCTGAAGGCGGTTTTCATGCCGTCGATCAGTACTGCGCTGAGGACGAACGGAACGCCGAGGCCCAGAGAGTACGCAAGCAGCATCAGCATCCCCTCCGCCGCATGCGCCCGTTGGGACGCCAGCATCAGCGCAGAGCCCAGAAACGCCCCAACGCAGGGCGTCCAGCCGACAGAAAAGATCATCCCGAACAGCAGCGCGGAGAAAAAGCCCATCTTCTCCCCGTTTACGGAATGTCGGATGCCCTTGAACAGGTTCAGCCGGATCACGCCGAGAAAATTCAGACCAAAAACGACGACGATCAGGCCCGTAACGATATTTACGGCAACCTGATATTCTCTTAAAAAAGCGCCCGCCGTTCCCGCCAGCGCGCCAAGGCTTACAAACACCGCTGTGAATCCCGTTACAAAGCCAAACGCGGCCTGCAGCGTTTTCGCCGTGCTCCGCTTGCCGCCTCCCGCGAAATAGGAAATATAGACCGGCAGCATCGGGAGCAGGCAAGGCGAAAGAAAAGTAATCATTCCCTCTAAAAAAGAGATCGCATATTGCATTTGCCGTTACATCCCCTTTCTAAAAGCCTTCGGCGCCGGCTGCCCTGCACAGGCCATAGAGCAGAGCGGGCCGGCAGCGGCACAGCGCCTGCCGGTACACTCGCCGGAAACGAGGCGCGAAGCTTTCGTTGGCCGAATTTGTTTTTGCGGTCTTCCTTTCACTCTGTGAGCACTCCTTTATTGCATTTTTCCGTTTGAGCTGCGATACAATTATCTTTATGATAACCCGCGCCCGGTTTTTTAAGGGATTTAAAAAGAGCGGGAATCGAATTTTGAATTCCCGCTCTCTTTTTGCCTGCGAGCGTTTATGCGCCCTGTCCGGCCTGCAATTTCTTCACATCATCCACAGAAAGTCCCGAAATATCGGCTATTTCTTCCAAGGCATATTTTCCTGCCTGTAACATACGAAGCGCCGCCTTTTTCATGCCCTCTTTCATGCCTTCTTTCAAGGATTCGTTTCTCATATCCTCCATGACCTTACACATAATCGCAATTCCCTCCTTGCTCTTTTTGAAAAACCGAACCCGCTCTGCCAGCTCGTCATAGTACATATCCTCCGGGGCCGTGCAGGAAAAATCGTGCATCAGCCTTCCGATGGGCGTATCATCCCGGTATGCGCCGTTCACATACAGAATATGTGAACCGTCTCCAAAGCTCTCGCCGGTATCAAAGATATATCTGTCGATATGATAAAGCGGCAGATCTTTGCCGATCACGTCGTGCTCGGTAATGAATACCACATACGTTTCCGGAAGCGCGTCAAAATCCTCGCCCTTTCGCAGAAAATTCGCATCCATCATACTGCTGTTATATCTTGCCCGTTTTCGCCCGGCTCCTTTGTCGGATCGCTGAATTTCGACATTGATTTTTCGCCCGGCGCCGTCCGTTGCCAGAACGTCCAGCCGCACAGACCGGTTTAGCAGATTTTCCACAAATACCTGTGTGCGAACATCCACAACGATCAGGTCGGATCTATTCAGCACGATCCGCAGCACAAGCTGGATATACCTGGGATCCCCTTCAAAGCACTTTGTGAGAAAGTCATCATCCAGCAGGCGAAAGCCCCTCAGCCTTTGAAGATCTTCCTGGTGCTGCCGGTCGAGTCGGTCTGTCGTTGTCAAATTTACCACCCGCACTCATTTGTGTTTTCGATCTGCTTTTATCCTAACATAGATCCCGCTTTTTTTCAAGATAACCGGATGAAAAGCGGAGAAAGCTGCATGAATCCGCGCTGATGGCGCGGCCTCAGAGCAGTTCTTTATTTTCCCCTCGCGAGCGTCTGGTGCAGCCTCATCAACTGCGCCACGCAGGCGCTTTCGGTGGTGGTTTTAATATCGAAGCCGTAGGCCGCCATCACGGCGCGGTCGTTGGCCTGATGGGCGCGGCGCAGCTCGGGCGGCATCGTCAATTCGTCGTACAGGTCGGCGAGGCTGGAATTCGGGTACAGCGCGCGGGCGTCCAAAATCGCCTGCGCCGTTTTTTCGATAGCTGCCTTTTGTGCCTCGGTGGGCGCTGGCCACGGGAAATTGTTGTAGACAATATCCTTGGAATAGCGATAATCGCTTTTCAATCGTCCGCACACCGCCCGCATCCATGCCATGTGGACATTAGACGTTAAAACGCCGAGGTGATAGAGCGTTGTATTGGGGATGATAAAGACAAGATCGCTGCACAAAGTATCCGGTGTCATAAATCCCATCGGTACATAGCGCCGCCGCTCGGAGGACACTTTGGGAATGATCGTATAGTTGGATGAGGGTATAGTGGTTGTTCCAAAACGCAAAGGATACTCAGCCGCTTTTTGTGTGGCGGCTCGAAAGCTGTTTTTCCGAAATTCCCGCACCGCATTGATACGTTTCATACATTCAGGAAGCTTGCGCAGTTCGTTTGGAGGACATTCTTCCAACCTCAGGCACCAGCGCGGACAGCGGTTGATAAATTCCTGCGAGCCATACCACGGCCGGAACCATTTTTCCGCGTTTGGCTCTTTTTGCAGAAACTCTGTTTTCTCTTCCTCGGTGAACAGATAAAAGCCGCCGTCCAGCGGCATATTGCCGATGCCGATTTCCGGCACGTCGCAGAGCGGCTTGCTCCTGCTCTCCACAAAAACGTTGTCCGCATCCAGCAGATACCCGTTGATGTTCTTTGCCGTCTGCGGGCGGTCGCCCGTAAACAGCAGCTTCGGCGCAGCGTTTAGCGCGGTGGAAAAGCCGACGATCACGCAATGCACGTGCGCCTTACTTTTTGCCTCGCTGTCCCACCGGAAGGTGCGGTATGCAAAATCAATGTGCACGCCCATTGCAAACAACGGCTTCCAGAGGTTCGACACGCTTTCGCCCTGGCACACGGAATTGGTGGATACCAGCGCCGCGCGGCTGGCGGCGCCGTCCATCATCTCGGCGGCCTTTTTGTACCAGCAGGAAACATAGTCCAGATTGCCCGCGTTTTTCCACCCGGGGAACACGCCGTTCAAATCGTCCTTCTGCGCCGCGCTCATCATGCGCGCGCCCACAAACGGCGGATTGCCCATGATATAGTTTAGCTTCTCTTTGGGCACCACGTCCGCCCAGTCCATACGCAGCGCGTTGCCCTCGGCAATGTTCGCATAGCTTTTCAGCGGCAGAAAGTCGAGCGACATGTGCACCACGTCCTCGGTCTCTTTGAGCATCTGGCTCTCGGCAATCCACAGCGCCGTTTTCGCCACCGTCACCGCAAAATCGTTTACCTCTATGCCGTAAAACTGCCCGATGGATACCTGAATGGGGCTGCTGGCTTCGTCGGCCAGCGTCACCTGCCCGTAAGAGAGCATCCCCAGCGCCTCGTTCTCCAGCCGCCGCAGGGAGATGTACGTCTCCGTTAAAAAATTGCCGCTGCCGCACGCCGGATCGAGGAACGTAAGCCGGGCAAGCTTTGCCTGGAATTCCCGCAGGCGTTTTTCCCGCGCCTTATCCACCGCGATTTCCTTAATTTCTGCCAGCTCCTGCCGCAGGCTGTCCAAAAACAGCGGGCCGATCACTTTATGAATATTTTCTATCGAGGTGTAGTGCATCCCGCCCGCGCGGCGCGTCTCGGGGTTCAGGGTGCTCTCGAACACCGCGCCGAAGATCGTCGGGCTGATGGCCGACCAGTCGAAATCCTCGCTTGCCCGGTACAACAGCAGCTCCACGATCGTTTCGTCAAAGCGCGGGAGGACGATTTTCTCATCCGCAAACAGCCCGCCGTTCACATAGGGGAACGAGAGCAGTTCCTCATCCAGGTACGGGTCGCGTTCTTCCGGTTTGGTATCCAGAATATGAAAAAGGTTGATGAGGGCTTGCCGCACGTCCCGCACATCCTTTTTTGCGATGCGCTCGATGTAATGATGGAACTTGCCCCGCCCGCCGAAAACGCCCGCGTCCTCGGCATACAGGCAGAACACCAGCCGCACGCACAGCATATTCAGGCTTTTCAGCGTTTCGGGGCTCTCCGGGTCTTTGTACTGCTTTAAGAGCGCGTCGTACAGCGCGCCCACCAGCTCCCCCGCCTGCAGGGAGATCTCCATCTCCTTCTGAATGCCCGCGTCGCCTGTATCCACAAGGAATTGCAGGCGGTAATATTCCTTTTCCAGATTCTCCAGCAATACGATCTCCGGTTCGCCCGCCGGGCGCTCCATGTCGTAGATATGAAATTCCTTAAAATTGCACGCTACAATCCAGCGGGGGCGCTGCGAATAGGGCAGCTCGGCCGAATAGCGCTTGGCCTGCTGAAAGGGCGTCAGCTTCGTGCCGTCCGATTGCGGAATGGGCTTTTTCAGATCCTTGTCCAATCCTTTTTGCTCAATCAGGACGTGCGTTGCGGGCAAAATGCCGTCGATGAAACTGGTGTGATCGAGCCGCACCTGTTCCTCAAAGATAATGAACTGCTCCGGCTGCGCAACACCGTACACATCCCGCAAAAGCGACAGCCAGAATGGCTGGCTTTCGCCCTTCTCATAGCCCCGGCCTTCCCACTCCGCCGCAAACTTTTTTGCCGCCGCGCGCCTCTCTGCATCCGTCATGTTTGCATCCCTCCCGGCGTTCTACGCCGCTCTGCCGTTTTCCTTTTTGCCGCATCTCTGCGTTCCGTTTGCCGTACCGTCTCTGAAAATCTTTCCGGCAGGGGGAGTACGCTCTATTCGTCTCTTTGCCGATTTCCCTGCCTTGCTGTTTTATCCCTTCGTCGCTTCTCTGCTTTGCCATTTTGCTGTTTTCCCATTTTGCCGCTCTATGCTTCGCCATTCCTCTGTTTCTTCGATTATACCGGAAAAGCGTCGTTTTCTCAAGCTTTTGCGCGCGGCCTCTCTCTTTTTCGTCCACCGTTGCTCCGCACCCATTCCCGCGCCGCAATGATACGTCCGGCGTTCGAGCGGGCTGGTTCTGGGGCTTCCGGCATTCATCGCCCCCGCTCCCGCCGAAATTCTGTCGGAGACGGCAAAAAACCGCCGCCCCGAACAGGGGCGGCGGCCATGGAACGCTTTGGTTTCGCCGGCGTATTGTGCCGGGGAAAGGTTTGCGCCTTCCATTGTTTTCTTCGGTTGTTCCGTTTTCAGCGCAGGCGCGAGCGTCACTCTCCCGAAAGAGCTTCCTCCATCTGGCGGTTCAAACGTTCGATCTCCTGCTGCAGCTCCTCCGCGCGCGCTTCGGCGGCGGCATTCTCCTGCTGCGCCTCGGCGGCGGAAATTTCGGCGATTGCGGCGCGCTCTTCGGCCTCGACCAGCCGGTCGTTCAGCGCTTCGATCTCCTCTTGCAGGCGCTGCTGCTCCTCCTGCCGGCCGTCGTTCCACGCGGCGGCCTCCTCGGATGTCATGTAACAGCCGGCTTCTTCCACATAGATCTGCTCGCTCACATATTGCAGCAGCTCCGCATCGGACATTTCCAGCTGATACCGGCCGGAAAGATCCATCGTGTACTGCGGCGCGCCGCCCTCCGGCGGATCGACGCTGTGGAAATTAACGGCAAGGCCGGGCAGGCTTTGCGCGCGCAGCGCGTTGAGCACGGGACGGCACGCCTTCACAAAGGCCGCCTTGTCCGCGTATGCGCCGCGCAGCTCCACCGTCAGGTAAACGCGGTCGCCCGTCTTCAGATCTTCGGCTGTCTGAATTGCATCATAGCCGCCGCTGTAGGTAAGGCCCGCGCTCACGTGGATCTGGGAGATGCTGCCCGCGTCCTTCAGCTGCCCGTACAGCGCATCATAGATCGATTGCTCCACGCGCATTTCCGCAGACGAACGCCCCGGGCCCTCGTACTCGAGCACGAGCGGAAGACAGCTTGCGGCCAGCGCGCCCACCAGCAGGAAAAAGCAGACGACCATCGAAAGAAAATCGTATTTCAGCCGCGCGCCCTTCGCCGCGGCGGCCGAAATGAGCACCTCGGCGCCCAGCGCCACCAGCAGCAGCGGAGAAAGCTTGCAGAACAGCAGCAGCATGTTCTGATCGTGCGAAAACTGGAACGTGCAGATGGCTGCGCCCACTACAATAAGCGCGGCGCCCATGGTAAGCGTGCCCACACGGCGCGCCGGTCGCTCGGGCCGGGACGCCGCAGGCGCGGCAGAGGCGGACGCGGGGGCGGCAGAGGCCGTGGGTTTTGCAGATGCGGCAGAGGCAAAAGCGGCAGCGGTAGGGGCACACGCAGAGGCGGCAAGCGCCGCGGCTTCGGCCGGCGCAGCGGGCGGCGGGCCGCCCGCCGTCTGGCCCGGCGTGCCGGAAGAAGCGTTTCCGTTCCTGATCGGTTCCTCAGACATTCGGCTCTTCCCCCTCTCCGCCAAAGGCCGTATAATCCTCGGCCGGCGCCTCGGGCCGGGCCGGGCCCTTTACCAGATACAGCCCCAGCGCAATGAGCAGCACGGCCACCACCAGCGTGGGAACGTCGTCCAGCATCGAGCGCAGCCATACCAGCCTGAACTTTTCGTACAGATCCCACAGCAGCGGCCGCACAAATGTGCCGTACAGCGAATAGACGCCGAGGAAGATGAGCCCCCAGCCGAACAGGCTGTGGCGCTTCGCGATAAATTTCGACCAATTTTCACCCACCAGGCACGCGGGGTCGAACATAAAATCGTCCGGATTTTCGGCCGCCTGCTCGGGCGTCTGGCTGCGCAGGTTCAGCGCATCGAACAGCGCATATGCCCAAACAATGGGCAGCAGAATGCACAGCAGGCCCAGGTTCAGCAGAGCCGAAATAAAAATGATGCCGCCGAAAATCAGCATCAGAGAAACGCCGCGCCTCATATAGCCCAGATACATCTGCCCCATGCCGGGAATAAGGCCCAGGCAAAATGTGAAAAACCCGCTTTTGTGTTGCATACTCATCGCTCCCTGTCTTTCTTTTGATGGTTTTGATCTGTCGTTTGTTTTGTATTGCGCAGGCTCCCGAAGGGCGCCTGCTTCTTTTTTGATAAGCCGTCGGCTTTCCGGAACGGCTGCGTTTCCGCCGGGCCTTTTATGCCTCCGGCTGCTGCGGCCCGAGGGCCGGCTTTGCCTTTGGCTCGGGCGCAAAACGATCGGCAAGGCTGCCGAACGCGGCGGAAATGCTGTCCCCCGCGCTGCGGAAGAATCCGTTCACGCGGGCTCCCGCGCTGATGGGCGCTTCAAGGGCCGTCTCTACAGACGCCTCGGCAACAGCGGCATTCCGCTGCGGCTCGGGAAGCTCCGGCACAAGGCTGCGGAACACGCCGGTGCTCCACAGGGCCAGCGCCAGCACCGCAACGGCTGCCGCGCGCGTATAGCGGTTTACCAGCACGCGCATGGTACTGGCCCGGATGCGCCGCATCACACCGGGCGCCGCCGGCTGCTCGGGGGCGAGCAGCTCATCGTCCTTCAGCAGCGCGGTATAGCGCAAAAGACACGCATCGCAAAAGCTCATGTGCTCGCATACCTCCAGGCGCGCGGTCTCATCCAGCGTGCCGTCCAAAACGGCGTGCAGCGCCTCGTCTGTCAGACATCCGTTTTCATGAAACAGCTCCATGCGCAGTCTCTCCTTTCAGCGCGTCCCGCAGCAGCATGCGCGCGCGATAAATTTGCGTATGTACGGTTTTGGACGGGCGGTTCAGGGCCGCCGCGATCTCGCCAATCTCTTTTTCTTCCAAAAAGAACAGTACGGCGGCCTGATGGTAAGGCTCCTTCAGGGCAAGGATGGCGGCCTTGGCGCGCGCGGCCTCGTCGCGGGTAATGGCGAGCTCCTCGGGCGGCGGGTCTCCGCCGGTGCGGGCAAGCGCGGCGAGCGCGTCGTCCTCCGATGCGCTCACGCGGCGCCGATAGGCGCTTTTTAAATAGTCTTTGGCTTTGTTGGCGGCAATGCGCGCAAGCCATGGCTTGTAGCTGTCGGGCGGGCAATCCATCCGGTGCGTGTAGGCGGAAAGAAAGGTTTCCTGGCAAAGGTCTTCGGCAAGCTGCGGATCCTTGACAAATTGATAGCAGATGGTATACACCAGACGTTCATATTGCTGCACCAGACGTGCAAATTCCTCCTGTTTCATGCCGCGCCCGCGTCACCACCTCTGCCCGCATTTGCCAATGTTCCTGCCCTTACATCACCTTACGTCATCTTACATTCATGAAACGTTGCCCGGTACACGTTTTCTTCAAAGAAACGGAAAGTATTTTTTCTTTTGATCCTATTGCCACGCCGTTTTCAGCAGCGAGACGGCCGCGCGCAGGCCGGCTTCGTCCAAATCGGAAAAGCCCAGCACCACGGTGGCGGGCGGGCAGGCCTCGGGGCGCTCCATATAATAGGAGGAAAGGCCGTTCACATGCACGCCGCACGCGGCCGCAGCCTGCACCAGCTGCGCCTCGGTTTTGCCGCCGGGCAGCGAGACCAGCAGATGCAGCCCTGTATGGCTGCCCCGCACCGTTACCCCACCGCGGCCAAACGCCTCGTACAGCGCCTGCAGCAGCGCATCGCGCCGGGCGCGGTACGCGCCGCGCAGACGGTTGAGATGGCGCGCAAAATGCCCCTCCTCCATAAAGCGGCACAGGATCTGCTGCTCAAACCGGGAGACCGTAGAGGAATACAGGCTGTATTCCTTTCGATAGCGCTGCAAAAGCGGCACGGGCAGCACCATATAGCCGATGCGCATGGAGGGCGCGACGCTTTTGGAAAAGGTGCTCACATAGATTACACGACCGGCTCCGTCCAGCCCCTGCAGCGAGGGGATGGGGCGGGTATCGTAGCGGAATTCGCTGTCGTAATCGTCCTCGATCACATAGCGCCCGTTCGCTTCGCGCGCCCAGCGCAGCAGCGCCGTGCGGCGGGCCACCGGCATGGTCGCGCCCGTGGGGAACTGGTGGCTCGGCGTAACATAGGCCAGCTGCGCGCCGCTTTGGGCCAGCGCGTCTACCTGCATGCCGTTTTCGTCCACGGGAACAAACACCGCGCGCACACCGTTGTTGCGCAGGATGCATGCGGTGCGGGCATAGCCCGGATTTTCCACCGCGAACACGCTCCCGCTGAACAGCCGCGCGAGCAGCCCCACCAGATATTCAATGCCTGCACCCACCACCACCTGTTCCGGCGCGCAGACAACGCCCCTGTAGGCGTGCAGGTGCCGGGCAATGGCGGTGCGCAGCGCAAGATCGCCCTGGCGCGGGCCGTGGTTCAGCAGCTCGGGGTGCGCGGTAATGGTTTCGCGCTGCAGCCGTGCCCAGGTTTTAAACGGAAACAGCGCCGTATCCACGCTGCCCGTGGCAAAATCGTAACGCCACCGGGCGGCCGGCGCCTCCGCCAAAAGCGTGGGCACGGGGCGCTCCGGCGTTTCCAGCCGCTCGATGCGGCACACCGTAAAGCCGCTTTTGGCGCGCGCCTGCACATAGCCCTCGGCCGCCAGCATCTGATACGCCGTATCCACCGTGGAAACACTCACCTGCAGATCGGCCGCAAGGCGGCGCTTGCTGGGCAAACGTTCGCCCGCCGCCAGCGCTCCGGCGGTAATTTCCTGCACGATATAGCCGTACAGCTGCCGGTACAGCGGCGTACTTTCGGCTCGCACAAGGCGCGGGGTAAAGCTTTCCATGCGGGGCCTCCTTTCGGGGTTTCTTCAGAATTTTTTCGGGGCTTTTTTCGGGGTTTCTTTCGGGATCTCTTTCGGGGTATCTTTCGGGATCTCTTTCGGGATCTCTTTCGGGATCTCTTTCGGGATCTCTTTCGGGATCTCTTTCGGGGTATCTTTATCTTCAGGATTTTTTGCGGGGTCTTTTGCGGGATCGTAAGATCGCCTTTTTCAGACAGCCTGTTTTCGGGCGTCGGGCCGAAAGGCCGCGCACGGTCCGGCTCGGCCGCGATCTGACCTGATAAAAAATTCATCAATTGATTCTTTTCATCGGTTCACAATGCGTTATAATAAAGCATATCGAGGCGCCGCGCACTTGTCAAGAGACGGGGCTGTTGGCAAAGCCGCCTCTTTAAAAAATTTCGGCGCTTTGTCTGTCAACAGCCCCAAAGGCTTTCGCACGTGCCGCGTTTGGCAATTGTTCAAAACGCGGCGGCCAAAAGCCGAAGCGCCAAAAAACGCGCGCGGCGGCAGATCGCAAACGGCGAAGGGGCGCGCGCGGCAAAATTGTAAGAGGGGTGATTGTATGGAAAAGACAGGCAATCGGTTTTCGGTTCGGCAGCTGGCCATTATCGGCCTTTTGAGCGCGCTGGTGTTTGTGTTCAGCTGGATTCAGGTTCCGGTAGGGGACGTGGGCCGCGTTCATCTGGGCAACGTGTTCTGCGCGCTGTCCGGCCTGCTGTTCGGGCCGTTGACAGGCGGCCTTGCCTCCGGCTTTGGCAGCATGCTGTTCGATTTTACCAATCCGCTGTACATCGCCGAGAGCTGGGTGACGTTCCTGACAAAGTTTTTCATCGGCTTTCTGGCCGGGCTGATCGCACAGCGGGGCGAAAAGCGCACACTGGCAAAGGACGTTTTGGGCGCTTCGGCGGGCAGTGCGGCATATGTGGTGCTGTATCTGCTGAAATCGTTTGTAAAAATGGCGCTCATCGAGCATCAGGCGGCCGGCGCGGTGCAGGCGCAGCTCATCACCAAGGGCGTTACGTCGCTGACGAACGCGGTGCTGGCCGTAGTGGTTTCGGTGCTGCTGGTAAAGGCCGTGCGGCCGGCCCTGCGCCGCGCCGGCGTGCTGAGGGGCTGACGCGGCGGCCTTTGAGGGCCGTTCCGGTTTCGGCCTGCGCCTGCGGTCCGGAATAACACTGGAATAACGCCGGAACATCGTCAATATTTTTCCTGTTTTTCTTGAAAATTCTCCCGGGTTACACTATACTGTTTTTGTAGCCGTTTGGGGAATCGTTTTTTCACACGGTTTCAAACAGGGCCGCAAAGGGACAGTGAGCGCACAAGCCGAAACGCCTGAAAGCCTGCTTTGCAGCGCGGTTTCGGTTTTTGACGCAGCCGCCCGCAACAAAGGGCGCCTTGCGAATTTTCGGGAGGCCGCCGCAGACAGGAGGATGTTGACAATGCGCGCAAAGGTTTATTTTTCCAGAAGCATTGCGCCGGAAAAGGTGCTGGAGCTGTATCGCATGCTGGGCAAGGAGCTGCCGGGCAAGGTGGCCGTAAAGGTGCATTCCGGGGAGGTAGGCAACCAGAATTTTCTGCGCCCCGCGTTCTGGGCGCCGATGGTGGAAGCCGTTTCGGGCACGGTGGTGGAATGCAATACCGCCTATGAGGGCGAGCGCAACACCACGGAAAAGCATCTGCAAACGCTGCGCCTGCACGGCTGGAGCGAGCGCTTTGCCGTTGATCTGCTGGACGCCGAGGGCCCGGATCTGGAGCTGCCCGTTCCCGCCGGCAAGGTGATCCGGAAAAATTTTGTGGGCAAAAATCTGGCAAACTACGAATCAGTGCTGGTGCTCTCTCATTTTAAAGGGCACCCGATGGGCGGCTACGGCGGCGCGCTGAAGCAGCTTTCCATCGGCATCGCATCCTCCTACGGAAAGGCATATATCCACGGCGCGGGCGATGTGGAAAAGATCTGGACGTCCGATCACGATTCCTTCCTCGAGGCCATGGCGGACGCGGCAAAATCCGTGGTGGATCATTTCGGCGGCAACGCCGCCTATCTCAACGTGATGAAAAACATGTCTGTAGACTGCGATTGCTGCGCCGTAGCCGAGGATCCCTGCATGCAGGATATCGGCATTCTGGCGTCGCTTGATCCTGTGGCGATTGATCAGGCGTGTCTCGATCTTATCTACGCGGCCAAAAACGACCCCGGGCAAAAACATTTCTTGGAGCGCGTAGAAAGCCGCAACGGCGCGCACACCATCGAGGCCGCTGCCGCGCTGGGCGTGGGCAGCCGGGAATACGAACTGGCGGAGATTTAAAAAAAAAGCCACGTAAAACCGCTTCTCCGGGCGAAAAAAGACGCTCCCTCCAAAGGAACAGCTTTTCACTGTCTCTTCGGGAGGGAGCATCTTAAAAACGGCCCCGGGAGCGGTTTTTCTTTGCGTATTTTTACGTGAGGAAGTGATAAACTCTGAAAAAACGGTCTTGCTGGATTTCTGGGCGCCTTGGTGCGGTTTCTGTCGCAACGTAAAAAATAACGGCGGCATTGCTGCCTGTCAGCGACGGCATTGCTGCCTGTCAGCGACGGCATTGCTGCCCATCAGCGACGGCATTGCTGCCTGTCAGCGGCGGCATTGCTGCCCATCAGCGACGGCATTGCTGCCTGTCAATGTGCCGGAGCCCCTGCTCAGGTGAGCAGCCCGGCCTTGAAAAAGGCAGGCCGAACGCTTCGCTCTGTTTGCCGTCATTCCGCCTTCAGCTTCAGATACTCCCGGGCGAACTCGACCGCCCTTTTTACGCTGCCGGGCGCATAGGCCGGCTGCAGCCCCGCTTTGCGCAGCGTTTCGGGATAGCTGCGGCTGCCGCCCGAGGCGCACAGCTTTGTGTAGGCTTCCCACGCGGCGGCAGGATCCTTTTCTCTGCGCGCAAACAGCTCTATGGCGCACATCTCGCTGAGCGCGTAGCTGATCACGTACCGCGGGAAGCTGTAGACGGCCATATTGCGCAGCAGCGCGCCGCCCTGCGCGATATACGGCTCCAGCACGCCGTAATCCAGCCCCGGCTCGTACAGCTTTTCAATTTCCATGGCAGCGGCGTTGATCTCGTCAAAGCTCGCATTCGGGTGCGTATAGATCCAGGTCCCCAGTTCGTGGATGTTGCAATAGGCCGCGATCTCGCGCATGGCCTCGCGGAAATGGCCCTGCCGGAATTTTTCGGCATCGGCGCCGAAGAAGGCCTCGGCATAGGGATAGGTAAACAGCTCCATCGTCTTGGAGGGGATCTCCACCGCGTCCAGCGGCATCTGGCGGAAAATGTCCAGATAACCCTCCTGATCGGTGCAGTACGCCTGCCACGCATGGCCGATCTCGTGCGTGAACACCGATACGTCGTCATCCGTGCCGTTGCAGTTGCCAAACACATAGGGCAGATATCCCCGCTTCAGCGTGGTGCAGAAGCCCATGCCGGCCACCTTGTTCGGGGAGGAGTCTACGCTGAAGCTCTCGGATTCCACCATCGCGCGGAAAAACGCGCCGAATTCCGCCGAAAGGCCGTCGTACATCTTCTGTGAAGCCGCGGTAAGCTCCTGCGGCCCGCCCACGGGCACGGCGTTGCCGTCCCAAAAGCGCACCGAAAGATCGTAAGCCATCAGTTTTTCCACACCCAGCTCCCGGCGCTGCTCCTCCCGCAGCTGCCGCAGCAGAGGAATGAGGTCGGTTTTCACCTGCTCGCAAAATGCCGTCAGCTCTTTTTCGCCGTAATCGCGGCGGAAGTAATCCAGATTTGCGTAATCCAAATAGCTGTCAAAGCCGTTGGCTTTGGCGATCCCGCAGCGCAGCCGCACCAGCTCCAGCAGAATGGGGGCAAGCTCGTCTTTCTGCGCCAAAAACGCCTCGTAGGTAGCCTTGCGCGCGTCGATGCGGGTCTGGCGGTCGGGGCTGTCGAACAGCGCGTACATCTCGGCCTCGGAATGCGTTTCGCCCCGGAACAGCACCTTTGTCATCGCCTTTTTTTGCTGGTACTGATTCATCAGCACCTGCTCTTTGCCCAGCAGCTCCAGCCCGGCCGAGCGCAGACGCACCTGCTGCTCCAGGCGCGCGCGCAGCTCGGGGCCGAATTTTGCCTCCAGCTCGGGCATAAAGGGGCTCTCCAGCAGCGCCTGCGTATAAGGCGCCTGATCCAGCGTGGCGCAGCCCATCGCCTCTTTCTGCGCGGCCTCGGCGTAAAACGCATCCGTGCAGTCGAGACTGGAGCGGATGTAGGCGAGCGTATTCGCAAAGCCCACCTCGTCCAGCATGGCGTCGCAGGCGGCGTCGATGCGCATCAGCTCCTCGGCCGAGCCCGCGGCGCGGACGGCGTCGGTATATTCCCGCAGCCGCCGGCCTACGGCGACAAAATCGGTTGGCTCATAGGGCAATTCCGAAAAACGGTAAGGGGGATTCATCGTGATCGCTTCCTTTCATAAGCGCCCGTTCGGGCGCTTGTCGTTTACCCTGCTTTGAAAAATCCGTACTCATTGTACCATAATGCCGTTGAAAAAACAACCGGCCTGCACGCGCGAAAATGATGTGGCGGGCGCGGGGAACAGTTTCCGGCGCCCGCGCAGGCGGATCGCCGGGCGTATGGGTGCCGGCGGCACTTCTGCCGGGGAATGGATCCCGTGCGCTTGCGTTTGCTGCAAAAACGCGGTATACTGAGTTCGAAAAGCGCCGGCATACGCTGGGCGGGGAATTTCCGCGGGCTTCGGCGCCCGCATTCGGGGAGGGAATACCATGATTTTTGATGTGATCATCGAGACGATCCTGCCGCCGATCATCGGCATTTTAGAGCTGCTGGGCATTTTTGTGGTAACGGCCTCGACGCTGCACGCGTTTTGGGAATATCTGGGCAACACGTTTTTCCACCGCAAATACGCGCTGCAGTTCGAGCTGGCCGAGGGCCTTGCCACCGGGCTGGAGTTCAAGATGGCGGCCGAGATCTTAAAAACCGTTCTGGTGCGCGAAATGAGCGAGCTGCTGATCCTGGGCGCGGTGATCATCTTGCGCGCGCTGCTGAGCCTTTTGATCCACTTCGAGCTGAAAAGCAGCCAAACACAGGGCGAGGAGCCGCCGGCCGGAAAATAGCGGCCAAAGGCCGTTTGCCCCCGTTCATATTCTATCCACAAAAAATTTACGTTTTTCTCAGGCGATATCCGCACTTCGTTTACGATTTGGGGTTAAAATAGCTTTTGGGCGGTAAAAAAGCGGCAGAAAGCAGCGGAAGGCGGCGGGAAGCACCGGAAAGCGGCAGAATGCAGCGGAAGGCGGCGGGAAGCGGCAGAAATGGCAAAAAAAGCAAAAAGCCGCGATGCCGCGCCAAACATTTGCTTCTTTGCGCATTTTGCGGTATCATAGAGAAAATACTGTTTAAAGTAGGGTGATCTTCTATGATGCTGCTGCGAACCATCGTTTGGGCGCTGTACTTTGTGGGCGCACTGCTCGTGCTGACGCCGCAGATGCTGCGCGCCAAACGGCTGAAGCAAGCGGGCGACGAGGCGGGCTGCCGCGCCATTGTGGACAAATACGTGCGGATGTGGATGTCCACGCTGATGCGCATCGCCGGCTGCGAGGTGACGGTGCGGGGGCTGGAAAACATCCCGCAGGACCGCGCGGTGGTATTCACGCCCAACCATCAAAGCGATTACGATATCCCCATCATGCTGGTGTGCCTCGACCGGCCGCACGCGTTCGTCGCCAAGGTGGAGGTGCAGAAAATCCCGCTGGTGCGCACCTGGATGCAGCTGTTTGACAGCGTGTTTCTCGACCGCAAAAATCCCCGGCAGGCCGTGGGTGTAATGAAAGAGGCCGCCGAGCTGCTGCGGCAGGGCAAAAGCGTGATCGTTTTTCCCGAGGGCACGCGCAGCAGGGGCGAGGCCATGGGCGAGTTCAAGCCCGGCGCGTTTAAGATGGCGTTCAGCGCCAAGGCGCCCATCGTGCCCGTTGTGGTGGACGGCAGCTATAAAATTATGGAGGCCAACCACAACCTGATGCGCCCCGGACACGTAAACCTCACCATTTTGCCGCCCGTTGAAACCGCCGGGCTCGACCGCGCCGCACAGAAGGCTTTGCCCGAACAGGTGGCGCGCATGATCGCCGAGGCAAAAAACGCGGGCAAGCCGCAGGCTGGCGAAGGGTAAGCGCAGACAAAGCCTCCCCGCACTTTTTAAATTCAACCGAAAGAGGGAACCGTCCTATGGCAAGCGCTCGCTACACCGTTCATATCAAGCCCGAGGACATTCAGCCGGACGCTCCACCCCCAGAGCTGACGCCGAAGGAAAAACGGGAAAATTTCTGGTTTTATCACAAGTGGCACGTCCTGGGCGGCGCGGTTGCATTCGCGCTGCTGTTTTCGCTCGTCTGGGAGATCGCAACGCAGGTAAAGCCGGATTATACCATCGGCCTGCTCAGCTCGCACGGCGTGCCGGTGGGCATCGGCGAGGTGCTGGGCGAGCGCCTGGCACCCCTGTTTAACGACCGCAACGGCGACGGCCGTGTGGTGGTAACCGTGATGGAATACACCGTTGCGCACGGTGAGGATCTGGACCGCATCGACCCGAACATTCAGATGGCCAGCATGACAAAGCTGATGGGCGATTTCGATATGGGCGAGAGCATTTTGTTTTTGACGGACGATCTGGAATACTTCGAGGAACAGTATTTTCTGTTTGCCTATAACGACGGCTCCGTGCCCGAGGAGGGCGTGCCGCCCGATTACAGCCGCATGGGCGTGCGCTGGGGCGATTGCCCCGCCCTGACGGAGCTGGAGTTGGGCAGCGCGGAAGATTTCGCCGGCGTATCGGGGATCGATTATCAAACCTTTTTGCAAAATTTCCGGCTGGTGCAGCGCATTCTTGCGGGAACCCAGCTGGAAAACGATCCGGACGCCAGCGCCTACTACACCGACTGCGCGGCAAAATTTGAGGAGCTGACGCGACGGTAACCGCCCCCCTCTCCGTTGCCCTTTTTGTGCTTTTGGAGTTTTCGGGGCCCTTGGGTGTCTTTTGCGCTGCTTTGGGCAGCTGCTTCGGTTATTTTTGGGCATCCTCCCGCGTTTTTCGGTGGTTTTTGAACATTTTGCGGGCGTTTTTTCCCCGCCTTGCTTCCGGGATTTTCGCAACGGGCCGCGGCCAGAGAAAACGATCTCTGGCCGCGGCCTGTTTTTATTTTTCCCTTTTATGTTGCCCTGCCTGCGGCTCCTTGTTTTGCTGGCAGTGTCAAGAGTTTTTCGCAAAATAGTATGCAGGTTCTGGGAGAAAGGAGTCAGC
>CAJUMH010000021.1 GCA_910587145.1 uncultured Ruthenibacterium sp.
TTGGCGGAACAAAAAATCCGAACCCAACGGGTTCGGATTTTGCCTGTTTGGTGGACCTGAAGGGATTCGAACCCTCGACCTCTCGGATGCGAACCGAACGCGCTCCCAACTGCGCTACAGGCCCAAACAAATATATTGGACAACAAGTGAATGAAGCATCTCGTTGTCACCTATAATAGAATAAAGCATTCCGAGGAAAAAGTCAAGACTTTTTTCAAAAAAAGATCAAAAGATGGGAGAGATCCATATGGAATTGAAGGGTTCCAAAACAGAAGCAAACCTGATCGCAGCGTTTTCCGGAGAAACGCAAGCTGCATGCAAGTATCTGTTTTACGCCGCCCGCGCAACAAGCGACGGTTACGGCCAGATCGGCGCAATTTTTGAGGAAACGGCGGCAAACGAGCGCGAACACGCGAAGTTGTGGTTCAAAGCCCTCAACGACGGCGTATCCGGCACACTGGCAAATTTGAAGGACGGTGCGGCCGGAGAGCACTTTGAATGGAGCAGTATGTACGCAGATTTTGAAAAAACCGCACGGGAAGAAGGCTTTGCCGAAATTGCGGCGCTCTTTAAAGGCGTTGCCGCGATTGAAAAAGCACATGAGGAACGCTTTTTGCGCCTAGTGCAGAATATGGAAGATCAGCTTGTGTTTGAGCGGGACGGCGAAATGGTCTGGATCTGCCGCAACTGCGGCCACATCCACAAGGGCAAATCGGCGCCGAAGGTATGCCCGGTTTGCCGTCACCCGCAGGCATATTTCGAGCTGATGGCACAAAACTACTGAGCGGCTTTGGGCTGCCTACGGCTTTGTTCCAATAGTAAAAACGCTTCGGGCCCCTGTTCTAAGGAGGTCGAAGCGTTTTTTATTGGGAGCATATCTCGCGGTTCTGCACGGTTCTGCCGGAAGAAAAGCCTATTTCCCGATCCAGCTTTCGTCCGAAGGATCGTCGCGGAACGCAATGAGCCGGGCAACATCGTCCCGAGAGATGTAGCCCTCCTCCGCGGCAGTCCGCGCGATGGTATCAAAATCGGTGAGGCTCACATTTTTTACCCCGGCCGCCGCAAGGCGGTCGATCCCCTTTTGCATGCCGTAGGTAAAGATGCTGGCAATGCCAAGCACCACGGCTCCGGCATCCCGCAGCGCCTGCACTACCTCGAGCACACTGCCGCCGGTGGATATCAGATCCTCGATGACGACGACCTTCTGTCCTTTCTCGAGCCGTCCCTCAATTTGGTTCTGGCGGCCGTGATCCTTCTGCCCGGAGCGGACATAACCCATTGGCAGCCCCAATAGATGGCCCGTAATGGCGGCATGCGCGATGCCGGCCGTAGAGGTACCCATCAGCACCTCCGCCTCGGGATACTCGCGGCGCACCGTTTCGACAAGCGCGTTCTCCACATTTCCGCGCACCTCGGGCGCGGTTAGGGTGAGGCGGTTATCGCAGTACACCGGGCTTTTGATCCCGCTGGCCCATACAAACGGCTCTTCGGGACGAAAGAACACCGCGCGGATGCGCAGCAAGTCCTTTGCAATTTGCTGAGAAATAAGCATGGGAGCAGTCATATTCTTCCCCTCTCTGTTGAAAAGCTCCGGTCCTACCGGCAGGCCGATTCCGCAGGCGGCGAGGTCACCGCACGGCTCCCCGCGAAAATGCGCCCACCGGCAAAGCCGAAGCCGGTTTTCTGTTTTTAGCCTACAAACTCTTCCACACAGCGGCGGTAAGCAGCCACAGGGTCATCGGCCTTCAGGATCGGGCGGCCCACCACAATGTAGTCACTGCCAAGCTCTTTGGCCCGGGCCGGAGTGGTAACACGCACCTGATCGCCGATATCTCCGTCCGCAAAGCGAACCCCGGGGGTAACGGTAAGAAAGCCCTTGCCGCACGCCTCATGCACCTTGCCGGATTCCAGCGGAGAGCAGACCACGCCGTCCAGCCCGGACGCCGCCGCGTTCTGCGCATAGTGCATCACCACCTGATCCAAAGGCTTTTCAATCAGCAGGTCGCTCTTCATGCGTTCCTGGCTTGTGGAGGTGAGCTGCGTTACGGCGATCAGCAGCGGGCGCGTGCCGTCGGGGCGCGTTAAGCCCTCCATGGCGGCCTCCATCATTGCTTTTGTTCCGGCGGCATGCAGGTTCAGCATATCCACATTCAGGCCCGCAAGGATCGAAATCGACCGCCGAACCGTGTTGGGGATATCGTGCAGCTTCAGATCCAAAAAGATCTTATGTCCCCGCGCCTTAATCTCCCGGACAATGGCGGGGCCCTCGGCAAAAAAAAGCTCCATACCGATTTTTACAAACGGCTTTTCGCCTGTAAAGCTGTCCAGAAATGCCAGCGCCTTTTCGCGGCTGTCCACGTCCAGCGCAATGATCACGTCCTTACCCATGATGGGCACCTCCTATAATTTCTTTTAGATCCTGTATTCCATACCGCTCCATTGTGCGGGGCAATGCTTCAATGATGTTCCTGCACGCAAAGGGATCTGCCAGATTGGCCGCGCCCACCTCCACCGCTGTGGCCCCGGCCAGCATCAGCTCGATCACGTCCCGTGCTGTGGAGACGCCGCCCATCCCAACGATGGGGATGTGCACCGCCTCATAAACCTGATACACCATGCGCACCGCCACCGGAAAAACAGCCGGGCCGGACAGACCGCCCGTTCCGTTTGCGAGCACCGGCCGCCGCGTTTTCGGATCGATGCGCATTGCCTGCAGCGTATTGATCAGGCTGATACCGTCCGCACCCGCCGCCTCGCAGGCCTTTGCGATCGCCGCAATATCCGTTACATTGGGGCTCAATTTCATATATACAGGCTTTGTGGCGGCGGCCTTTACCGCCCGCGTTACGGCGGCCGCCGATTCCGGGCTCTGCCCAAAGCTCATGCCGCCGCCATGTACGTTCGGGCAGGAGATGTTCACCTCCAGCCAGCCCACCTGCTCTTCCCTGTCCAGCAGCGCGCAGGCGTGCGCGTAGTCTTCCAGCGAAAAGCCACTTACATTGGCCATTACGGGTTTCGCGAACACCTTGCGCAGCCGGGGCAGCTCCTGCGCGATCACCTGTTCCACACCGGGATTCTGCAGCCCCACAGCGTTCAGCATTCCGGCCGAAGCCTCCGCGATGCGGGGCGTGGGGTTGCCAAAGCGCGGCTCCCGCGTTGTACCCTTAAACGAAAGCGAACCAAGGCAGTTGATATCATACAGCTCTGCAAACTCGTAACCATAGCCGAAGGTGCCGCTGGCGGGGATGACGGGGTTTTCCAGCCGAATGCCGGAAAGCTCCACAGAGGTATCTACCATAGGAGCTCCTCCTTTTCAAATACCGGCCCTTCTCTGCACACGCGTTTGCTCCCCCGTTTTGTCTGGCAGCTGCAGCCCATGCACGCGCCAAAACCGCAGCCCATGCGCTCCTCCAGACTAAAAAAGCCGGGTGCTTCAAGCGCGGCATATACCGCCTGCAGCATGGCAGCGGGCCCGCAGGCGCAAAATACATCGTAGGCATCGGGCAGCGCATCGGTGACAAAGCCTTTTTTACCGGCGCTTCCATCCACGGTAACGATCCTGGTCTCTATGCCGAGCGCGCGGAATTCCCGCTCGTAAAAAACATCCTCTTTCCGGTTAAAGCCAAGTACCGCCGCCGGTTTTGCGCCTGCCCGCAGCAGCGCCCGCGCAAGGCCGTACAGCGGCGCTGCGCCAAGGCCGCCGCCCAAAAGCAGCGTTTTTTGGCCGCAGCGGGATATATCAAAGCCGTTGCCCAACCCGCAGAGAAGATCGAGCGCTGCACCCTGGGGCATTGCGGCAAGTTTCTTCGTTCCCTCGCCCACAGTCTTAAAAACAAGCGTCAGGCCATCCCCGTTCCAGTCGCACACCGAGATCGGCCGCCGCAAAAAGCAGCCGTCTACCCGAATATTGACAAATTGCCCGGGCGCGGTGACGGGCGTTGTATCGCCCGAAAGACGCAGTTCAAAGATTTCCTCCGTCAGCGCTTTGATGCGCCGGATCGTATAGAGCCCCTGTTTCACAGAAGGGTCCCCCTCCCCCCGACTGAACCAAAAGATCTCCTCGCGCCACACCGCAAAACGCGCCGCGTTTTGCGGTGTGGAAAGGCTTTCGGCCCCTTGATATCCACACTTCTTTGAAGCCGGCCGCCGATACCCGCCGGCGGCCGGCCAAAAAACACAGTTTATTTTTGGTCGTATTTTGCCTCATCCAGAAAGCCCTCGCTTTTGGCCACACAAATGCTGGTTACGGCGTCGCCCACCACGTTCAGAGCCGTCACCAGCATCTCGATGGGCCGGTTGATGGCCAGGATCAGCGCGTAGGCAAGCAGCGCGCCCTCGTTGACAAAGCCGACACCGGAGAGGATCGTGAACAGCACGATGGCGCCCGCGCCCGGCGCAGCCGGCGTACCCGCGGATGCAATCAGCGCCAGCAGCGCAATGATGATGAGCTGCGGCAGCGATACGGAATATCCCGCGCAGCCTGCGATGAACAGCGTGGCTGTCACCTGCATGATAGCGGTGCCGTTCATGTTGATCGTCATGCCGAGCGGAAGCACAAACGAAGCGATGGTTTCGTCAACGCCAAAATCCTCGGTGCAGGTTTTCAGATTGAGCGGCAGCGCGGCGGCACTGGAGGAAGTGGAAAAGCCGAATACCGCCACATTGCTGATCTTTTTAAGGAAAGTGATCGGGTTTTTGCGTGTAGCAACTGCAACGATGATCGGATAGCCCACGATGAGATACAGCAGCAGAAGAAGGACCGCAACCACCACATAGGCCAGCGCCGGCTTGAGATAATCGATGCCGTAGGTTGCAAAGGTACGGGTCAGCAGCATAAAGATGGCGATGGGGCCAAACGTATTGACAACATAGTTCAGAAAAACCACCACAACGTCGTTCAGCTCCTGCACCAGCTTGCGCAGCACAGCGGTTTTTTCCTCGCCCAGCGCGTTCATGGCAAGGCCGAGGCTCACCGCAAGAAATACAATGGCCAGCACCGCCGTATTGCTGCCAAACGCTGTGGCGATGTTGGAGGGCACCATATTTAAGATCACATTCAGCGGGTTGGAGCCGGTGGAGCCTGCGCTCCCCGCAAGGCCCTCCACCTCGGCGGCGTTAAAGAGGCCTGTATTGTAGATCACGATGCCCACCGAGCAGGCCAGAACAAGCGCAAAAAAAGAACAGATCAGGAACCAAATCAATGTTTTGGCGGAAATGCGCCCCAACGTTTTGGTGTCCGAGATCTGTCCGATCGCCAATGTGATAGAAGTAAATACCATCGGTACGATGATCAGCTGAAGTGCGCGGATAAAAAGCTGGCCGATCAAATAGAAAATGCCAAGAGCGCTTTCCGCTCCCGCAGCGGTGATATCCTGAAAGAGAAGATTGTTGATAGTTCCCCAAAGCGCTGTGTTTCCGGAGCTTATCAATGATTCTCTTACAAACAGCAGCAGCATTCCCGCCACGAGGCCACAAATGAGGGAGATCCCCATTTTTTTCGCCAGCGAAAGCGCCGGCCGTTTTGCTTGCTTTCCCATATATACTTCCTCCTGTTTTGTTTTTTGCGCCGGCCAGCCCCAAACACGGGGCGAGCCTGCTCTGGCCCAAATCTTCAATAATATACCATAAGCTGCATGTTTTGTATACCCTTATTTGTTAAAATTTCAATTTTCGATAAAAAATTCCCCGTTATATGCCCCTGTTCTTGTTCTATCTGCCATATCGGGGAGCCGGGAATCAAATCTCGAAAGCGGGAAAGGCTTTGCCGCAGATTGCCCGGTCTCCCGCGTGCCGGTGCGCGGGTGCTGCGGAAAACCTGCACGTTATAGAAGCAAAAGGATTGATGTTTTTTGCGCAAAAGGATTGACAAATCGAACCGGATGTCGTATAATAACTATTGCCGTCAAAACAGGCGGCGATGTCCGGGTGTAGCGCAGTTTGGTAGCGCGCTTGAATGGGGTTCAAGAGGCCGTGAGTTCGACTCTCGCCACTCGGACCAGAGAAAAACCGCTTGATACCTACGTTGGTAGCGTGTCAGGCGGCTTTTCTTTTGCCGCGCCGCCGGGAATGTGTCAACAAATTTCGCTTTTTTCGGAAATACCGGAGGCTTCTCTTGCGCGCGGCGCGCAGCGGGGAGGAATAACGTATGAGCTGCCTCGCTGTAATTACAGAAAATCTCAAACATTTTCCCGCTGCGCCGTTCACTGTTACGGCAAGACAGTTCCTTGATATTTGGAAACAACATAACGGATAGAGGCAGCGCCGCGCAGTTCACACTGTATCGGCGCTGCCTCTTTTTGTTTCACCCTGAAATCGGTAAACGCTGATGATCCGCTCCCCCGCAGGGCAGATCCTTGCGCCATCGGCCAATGGCACATTCTCTGCACCGTTTACGCACTCAATCCGCCAATTTGAGGTCGCCCTCTTTGATCCATCCAATCTTGCGAAAGAAAAGGCCAAAGGCCCAGCAGAGAATTGCAGGCAATACAAAGGAGATCAGCACAAGGCCGATCCATTCCATTGCGCCGGGCGCAATGGCCGCCGCGCCGTTTGCAAGCGCGCGTTCGCTCGGCGAGAGCCAGCCCGTCCACACACCGATCTGTCCGACGAGGCCGCAGGTCCCCATTCCGGCGGAAACGGGCGCGCCGTTCATCTCCAGCCGGAACACGCATGTCGCAAGCGGCCCGGTGACGGCGGAAGTGAGAATGGCGGGAAGCCAGATGCGCGGGTTTTTTACGATGTTCCCCATTTGGAGCATCGAGGTGCCGAGGCCCTGGCTTACAAGGCCGCCCCAGCGGTTTTCGCGGAAGGACAGCACCGCGAAGCCGACCATGTTGGCGCAGCAGCCCGCAACAGCCGCGCCGCCCGCAAGACCCGTCAGGCCGAACGCCGCGCAAATGGCCGCCGAAGAGATGGGCAGAGTCAGCGCCATTCCCATCAAAACCGAAACGATGATCCCCATAAAGAACGGCTGCAGATCCGTTGCCCACATGATGACGTTGCCCACCGCCGTTGCGGCTGTGCCGATGGCGGGCGCCCACAGCGCGCTCAAGCCCACACCCACGAGGATCGTAACCAGCGGCGTAACAAGAATATCCACCTTTGTCTCCTTGCTGATCGCTTTGCCGCACTCGGCGGCAATAATCGCGATCAGGAGCACCGCGAGCGGCCCGCCCGCTCCCGCCTGATCGGGGATCAGACTGGTGCTACCCAGCGCGTTGGCGGCGTAGCCGACCGTCGCCAGAGAAAACAGTACCAGCGGCGGTGCAGCCAGCGCAAAACCGATGGCAACCGCCATCGCCGCACCGCTCATGGCCGAGGCATAGCTGCCGGCATTCACCAGAAAAGGCAGCCCGGCCTGTTCGCCCAGCGTCTTTATAATGGTGCCGATGAGCAGCGAGCAGAAAAGCCCCTGCGCCATCGCGCCCAGCGCATCGATCCCGTATCGCTTTGCCGAAAAGACAATGTCCTTTCGCTTTAAAAACGCCTGAAGCTTTTCCATTTTTCCCACACCCTTTTTTAAACAGGCACAGCATTTTTTGCGCCTTGCCTGTTATTGTAACCGTTTTTGCGCGTTTGTCAAGCAAAGAGGGCACGTCCGGCTCCCAAAGAAATGGGCAAAAAGGAAGGCGGATGCACAAAAGGCCTTCAAAGCCGCGCGGCGTTATGCCCTGCGCCCCGGTTCGCGGCTTTCGCGCCCCATCCGTAAAAACACGGGAACATACATGGCAAGCGTAAACACCATTACGCCGCCGCAGAAAATGATGAGCGTATTTGCGGCGGCAAGCGGGATATCTACCCACAGGATGAGAAGCACCGTTACAAGATAGAATACAAAGGTGCACACCTTGCCGAACCATTTTGCCCCGTTCAGCTTTTTGCCGCGGCGCAGCAGGATCAGCCCGGCCACCGCCATAAACCCTTCCTTGATTACATACAGCGCCACCAAAAGCCACATCCAGGTATACCGCGTAACAAGGCACAAAACGACGGCACCCTCCGTCAGCTTGTCCGCTACGGGGTCGAGCAGAATCCCCAGCTCCGTGATCTGGTTGAACCGGCGCGCGATCCTGCCGTCGAACAGATCGGTCAGGCCCGAAACGCCCAGCGCCGCCGCCGCGCGGATAAACTGCGACGGCGTTTGCGCGGTAAGATACCAGAATACAAACAGCGGTATCAGCAAAAGGCGAAAATAGCTGAGCAGATTGGGAACGGTAAACACCTCTCGCAAGGTGGGCTTTTTCATGTTGGCTTCTCCTTTCCGGCGCACAGTGCCGGCAAAATGCGCAGGCCTTCGCCTGTAAAGCTTCCCGGCCTGGCCGCCGCACGCCTCGTTTTAGGCGGCAGCATTTCCGCCCGAGAAGGCATATTTTTGCAGGGGCCCGTCCGGGAACCGATCCGGAGCGTTCCAAAAAAGTGGTTTTGAAGTCTCGCTTTTATCATTACGAGCCAATCGGGCTGTTTTCTACAGCGATCACTTGACGCAGCGAAAATAATGTAATATGATGAAAACAGAATATACGAAACGGAGGCTTTTGCCATGTGGACACGCTCGCTTTTGAAAACAAACGCCAAACTGGTGCTGCGCCAAAACTATTGGACGGCGTTTTTGGTTTGTATTGTTTGGCTCCTGTTTTCGTTCGATGCAAGCACCCTCAGGCTGAATTTTAATCTTAATTATAGCACACGCGCGGAATATTACAACTATCAATTCAATCCTTTCCGCGTTTTGGGCGATTTTCCGTTGATCAATTTTCTCGCGGGATTTATGGCGGCCTTCGGCGGTGTGATCTTTCTGATTTGTCTGCTGCTCCAGATTTTTGTCGCCAATCCCATGGCAGTTGGCCGCAACCGTTATTTTATGGAGAGCCGTGTTGGAGACGCGCCTTTTTCCTCTCTCTTTTCCGTATTTGGGAATCCCGGCTACTGGAATATTGTTAAGGTGATGTTCCTCAAAAATCTTTCCGTTTTTCTGTGGACGCTGCTGCTGGTCTTTCCCGGCATTTACAAAAGCTACCAATACCGTATGGTCGATTATCTGCTGGCAGAAAACCCCTACCTGCCGGCCGGCCGCGCGTTCGAGCTCAGCCGCATGATGACAGACGGGGAAAAGTTCAACATTTTTGTGCTGGAGCTCTCGTTCTGGGGCTGGTTTTTCCTCGGCGCGATGCTGTTTTATATCGGCACGCTGTTCGTTCATCCCTATTTTTACGCAACATACGCCGAGCTGTACGCCGCCATGCGCGCCAAAGCCTTTGCTTACGGCATGAGCGACGAAGAGGAGCTGAGCGGTTTTTTGCAATATTAAAGCTGAAGTCTTTTACAAAAAAGCAGCCGGCGGCACGGGGAGAATGCGGCCCCGTCCGTCGGCTGGTTTTTTCGCTTCAAAGCGCATAAGGCCCCGGCAGAGCGCTTGCCCTTGCAGAGATGCCCCTGCCGTTTTTCTTTTCTCCCGTCTGCCGAACGGGAAGCCTGCCCCTTATCCCAGACGGCGGCGCATCCAGCGCAGCGCGTTCGAGATCACCTCGTCGCGGCAATATTCATTCAAAATTTCGTGGAACAGACCACCATAAATCTTCATCTGCTTATCCTCCGAGGGCGCAGCCGCAAAGAAATCGTAGGTGTCCTGTACGCTCACAAGGCCGTCCTTTTCTCCGTGCAGCATTAAGACCGGATAAGAAAAATTCTTTACGGCGTTTTTGAACCATTCCAGCCCCGCGCACAGCGCATAGCACAGGCCCGTGGTAAATGTTTGGGTGTTGTACGGATCCTTGCCGTACCAATCCACAATCTCCGGTACCGAGCAAACCCCCGCGCCCAGCTGGTTGGGCAGCTTGGTATGCGGATCCAGCCCCTTGGGCACGCCCGTAATCAGGCCGCCGTTGTCTTTAGTAAGCGCGCCGCTGGTAACAATGCCGCGCAGCTTTTTATCGGGATATTTTGCGCCGTACAGCGATACAGCAAAGCCGCCCATGCTGTGCCCCAGCAAAAACACCGGCAGCTCCGGATTTTCACGGATGGCCATATCCACAACAACGTTCACATCGTCGATTATCTGGTTAAAATCGTCATAGTAGGTGCGCTCGCCCTCCGAGCGCCCATGCCCGCGATGATCAAAGCGATAGGTGCCAAAGCCGGATTCGTGCATCTTTTCGGCCACATAATCATACCGCCCCTGGTGCTCGCACAGGCCGTGCACGATTACGCACACCGCCCGGCTGCTCTCGCAGACCTCTTTGTTCAAAAACAGCGTTGTTCCGTCAAAGGATTCGATCATTTTTTCCGCCATTGTCTTCTCCTCCGTTTCATTCCGCCTTTTCGGCAGCTCCGCTTTCAGCATACGGCATTCCGCGCAAAATATCAATCCGAAGAATCCACAAAAAAGCAGGCATTTTCTTGTAATATCTTGCCGGTACGCAGGCAGATGCACAGCCGCCGGGGCGGCAGGGCGGCCCGTTCCCGTGCGCCGCCGGGGCAAGGCTGCCAAAGCCCCGTTCCTTTTGGGGGTGCGCCGCGTCAATCCTTGCGCTCTGCGCCCCAGAAGAACAGCGCCACGGTTCCCGGGCCGGTATGGCTCCCGATGGTGGTGCCGATGCTGTTGATCAGCACCTTGCCGTCGAGCTTCGGAAATTTTGCCTCCACCAGATCGGCCACGGCGCGGGCATCCTCGTAGCACGCGGAATTGGAAATAAAGCATTTGCCGCTGTAATCCGTTCCGTTTTCGGCATACTGCTCCATACGCGCCACAATCTCTTTGATCACGGCATTTTTTCCGCGCAGCTTGGAGCGTGGGATCAGCTTGCCCTGATGATCCACATTCAGCAGCGGGCAGATATTGAGCACCGTACCAAACCAGCCGGACACCTTGGAGACGCGCCCGCCCTTGATATAGAACGTAAGATCGGTAGAAAAGAACCAGTGCTGAGCCCTCAGGCGGTTTTGCAGCGCCCATTCGCACACCTCGTCGATGCCTTTTCCCGCGTCACGCAGATCCGCCAGCTTGTCCATCAGCAGCCCATAGCCGGAGGAAGCGCCCAGCGAATCGACAATACAGATCTTTCGTTCGGGATATTTTCTTTCCAGCTCTGCTTTCGCCAGATTCGCGGAATTGTAGGTGCCGGAAATGCCCGAAGAAAGCGTCACATGCAGAATATCCTTCCCCTGCTCTAAAAACTCGGTAAAATATACGATATATTCCTCCACATTCACCTGTGAGGTCTGTGTCTCGGCGCCGTCTGCCATCGCCTGATAAAACCGGTCGAACGGAATGGATTTTCCCAGATCGTCCGGATAGGTCTTGCCGTCCAGCATGTAGTGAAAACAAATATAGTGAATATTTCTGCGTTCAAAATGCTCTGCCGAAAGATCTGCCGTAGAACAGCAGCTTAAAACAAAATCATTCATCACAGTATCCTCCCTGTTTCTGATCTGCTTGCGGGAACCGCCCACGCACTCCGTTTTCGCTTTCCCTGTTCTGTCCGAAAACCGGCCTTGCAGGCGCCGCCCGGCAAAGAACAGAATACCATATTTTTCCGAAAAAGGCAAATCGAACCGTGGGGAAATTTTGTACATCGCATTTTGGATTGAATTCTTTTTTGCCGCGTGGTATACTAAAAGCATCCCAATTTTCGATTTGTTTTTGCCGTATCGGAGAGTGACTGCAATGATTTTGCCGATCTGCTGCCTGATTACCTTTTTCGCCTGCCTGCTGGGCACCATCTGCGGAATGGGCGGCGGGATCATTATCAAACCGGTTCTGGATGCGATCGGGGTGATGTCTGTCTCCACGATCTCGTTTCTCTCCGGCTGCACGGTTATTGCCATGTCCTGCTGGAGCGTAGGAAAAGCGTTTGCCAAAAAAGAATCGGCCATCGATCTGCACCTCACGCCGTTTCTGGGCGTTGGCGCGGCCGTGGGCGGGCTGCTGGGCAGGCAATTATTCAACCGGGTGGCTTCCCTGTTTGCCGACCAAAATACCGCAGGCGGCGTACAGGCCTGCCTGCTGCTTGCCGCCACGCTCGTTACGCTGATCTATACGGTCAAAAAAGACCGCATTGCCTCAAGGCACATCTCTTCGCGCGCCGTCGCCGCGGCGATCGGTTTGATGCTGGGAATGCTCGGCACTTTTTTGGGGATCGGCGGCGGCCCGTTCAATGTGGCAGCGCTGTGCCTGTTTTTCTCCATGCCGACAAAGCCCGCCGCGCAGAACAGCCTGTTTATCATCATGTTCAGCCAAATCGCAAGCACGCTGAAGATCCTGCTTTTCGACGGTCTGCCCGTGTTTGATCCCGTGATCCTGCTCGGCATGGTTCTTCTCGGTGTCGCCGGCAGCGAGATTGGACGCCTGATCAATCGGCGCATCAGCAACCGGCAGGCAACGGCCTGTCTGGAGGGTGCCATGCTTCTGATCATCGGCATCAATCTCTACAACATTATGAAGTTTTTCGGATAAGAAAAGCTCCGATCTCCTCGGCGGGACGCTTGGCGCACTGCCGGCGCACGGCAGCGGCGCGGTGTAAGCGGAACCGTTTGCCGATATCATACGTACGGGAGCAGGAAGATTTCAAGGTTTCCAGGCGCTTTTCTCCGGATCCATTAGGCTGTGCAAACATCGCCCAGCAATGGCACGCATTCCGGCAGGGCGGGCGGGGTGGTGTAACGGCAACGCGGCGTGCCGCGCTACTTGCAATGACGGTATATGGGCCTTTGTCAAGGGATGTTCGGCCCTATCGAAAATAAAACAAGGGGAGCAAAAACGATGCTGAAAGAAAAAGCCGCCTACTATTACGGAGAGCTGGGCAAAAACTGTGCGGAGGGGCTTTTGCTGGCCGCGAACGACGTGTATCATTTGAATTTGACACAGGACGAGATCCTGCTGTTTGCCGGTTTTGGCGGCGGCATGGGTTGCGGCAGCACCTGCGGCAGCTTGTCGGGCGCGATCGGAGTTTTAAGCAGGCTGTACGGAACGCGGGAAGATTTTCGCGCGCTGTGCGCAGAATTTGTGGATGTATTTCGCAGGGAGCTTGGCTGCGGTTCCATCGACTGCGCTCCGCTTGCCGCCAAATATAAAAACGAAGAAACGCGCTGCACCGCCGCTGTGATGCTGACAGCGCAGGCTCTGGAAAAATTCATCGCCCGGCTTGAGAGCAAAGCGGCCGCCTCCGCCCCCGCAGAGGGCTGTACGCTTTCGCCCGAGGACATCAAGCGCGTAAAGGGCATGGGCTTTTTGCAGCACAAGGGCACCGATAAATTCAATGGGCGCATTATCACACGCAACGGACGCATCACCACGGCGGAGGCAGATGCCATCAACGAGGCGGCCCGTCTGTACGGCGACGGCCATATCATGTTCACCACACGCCTGACGGTAGAGGTATCCGGCATCGATTATCAGGATATCGAAGCGTTTCGCGCCTGTGTGGGCAAGGCGGGGCTGGAAACGGGCGGTACCGGAAGCAAGGTGCGCCCTGTCGTCTCGTGCAAGGGTACCACCTGCCAGTACGGCCTGTACGATACTTATGCGCTCAGTGAAGAGATCCACGAGCGGTTCTACAAGGGCTATCGAAACGTTACACTGCCGCACAAATTCAAAATCGCGCTGGGCGGCTGCCCCAACAACTGCGTGAAGCCCAATTTGAACGATCTTGGCATCATCGGCGCGCGTGCGCCCGGCTATGATGCAGAAAAGTGCCGCGGCTGCAAAAAGTGCCAGCTTGAGATCGCCTGCCCTGTTCATGCCGCAAAGCTGGCGGACGGAAGGCTGACGATTGATCCGCAGCAGTGCAACAGCTGCGGCCGATGCATTGCAAAATGCCCGTTCCACTGCGCGGACGACGGCACATATGGCTGGAGAATCTACGTAGGCGGGCGCTGGGGCAAGCGCGTTGCACACGGCCGCATGCTGGAAAAGCTCTTTGCCGAGAAGCAGGAGGTTCTAAACGTGGTGGAAAAAGCCATCCTGCTGTTCCGCGAGCAGGGGCTTTCGGGCGAGCGCTTCGCCGATACCATCGAGCGCATCGGCTTTGAAAAAGCGCAGGAAATGCTGCTGGGCAGCGAGCTGCTGGAGCGCAGGGCCCAGATCCTCGGTGTCAGCGTTGTGGGCGGCGCAAGCTGCTGAAAGGAGCGGCTTCGTCAACAGTTCCAAATTTTATAAAAACAAGCAGAAGGATCCGCATGGCGCCCGGCAGCATCGCCGGCTCCATGCGGATCCTTTGCGTTTTTTCCGTCTGCCCTGCGCCGCTGCCCGGCAGCACCGTCATGGCATCGCAACAGGAAGCAGAAGTTTTTCTTCCGTGTATGAAGCGGATAAACGCTCCCCCAAGCGTATAATCAGGGCAACACTCCGATGTTGAACGGATAAACGCTTTTTCGAGCGTATAGGAGAGGCAACAGCCATCGCCCGAAAACTGATTTCAGCTCCCCCGCTCCGTCTGCGCGGGGTCTTCCGAGCTGCTCGGATCAGACGGGAGCGGGATCAAGGAAAGAGGATCGATCCGCGCGCCGTTTTCCGTCAGTTCCAGATGGCAGTGGTTTCCTGTAGATGCTCCCGTGCTGCCGACACGGGCGATCTCCTGCCCCGCTTCCACCCTGTCGCCCACCTCTACCAGCAATTCGCTGCAATGTGCATAAAGTGATTCGCATCCGTTTCCGTGATCGATCTGCACCATGCTCCCGTATTGCCAATGATCGGGATCGACTCCCGCCATAGTGACGGTTCCGCTTTTGACCGCAAGGATCCGGTCGCTTCTCGGCGCAACGATATCCACGCCGCGGTGGCCGGTCTCCGAATAATTTGTTGCGATAAGGACCATTCCCGGCACCGGCCATACCCATTCCACCGCCGTTTCGTCCGGCGCCCCTCCGGTTTGTAAGGGCTGCGTGTCCTCATCTATGGGAGCGCGCTCCTCCTCCGGCGCCGAAGACAGAGGATCCGTCTGCCCCGCATCGCTCTGCACCGGCTTGGAGCTGCTTGCCGCGCTGTCTGCAAAAGGCTCCTGCGGCAGCTGCAAAGCCACACTTTCCGCAGCCTGTTCCGCCGCACAGGCTGTCATGCCGGCCGCGCACAGCACCAGCGCTGCGCACAGCACCCCTGCGGCAACGCGCCTGCAAAGCCGCGGCTTTGGCACGAGCACCGCCTCGATCCGTTTGCGCAAAACGGCCGTCGGGCAGGCAAATGCGCTCACGCAGCGCGGCGCCCAGCCCCGACCCGCGGCATCGAGCAATGCCGTGCAATAGTCTTTTCGCTGCCGGCCCTCCAGCGCGGCGGCCACTGCGCGGTCGCAGTCGAATTCGCACGCCTCGTTCAGCAATCCCCCCAGAAGCCACACCGCCGGATTGAACCAGTGCATCGCGCAGATTCCCTGCGCCGCCATCTTCCAGAAAAGGTGGCGCTTCCTCAGATGAACGCATTCATGCCGCAGCGCATAGTTCAGCGAATCGCCCGCCGGAATGCCTGCCGGCAGATAGATGCAGGGATGCAGGATCCCCATTGCGAGCGGAGAGGTGATCGCCTCTGTAGACCGCAGGCCGGGCATGCGTTTGATACCGTTTTTTTCCTGTGCCGCCCGCAGGCCGGCAAGGGCCGCGGCATCCGTCACCGCACGGCTCGACCGCCTTAGCCTTCCTGCAAACCGCAGATAGGAGATCGCGCTGCAACAAAGCGCGGCCACCATTCCCGCCGCCCAGAGGATGGGCAAAATTTGCACAAAAAACGGGTGCTTCATCATAAGGCTCCCCGGTTCGGCAAGCGCCGGATGCTGTTTCTTTGCCGTATCCGCCGGCAAATTTTCAAGAAGATCGCCCGCCGCCGCGGAAAACGGGGATGCCTGCGCAGAAAATGAAGGTGCCAAAGCGAGATCTGCCGCGGAATTCGACGGATCCTGCACCGAAGACGGAACGTCCGCCAAAACGTCCTGCCCCGGAAGACCTGGAAAAAGGAGATATGCCGGAACAACAAACAGGCAAAACGCCGCCAATACCGCACCTGCGGGCCACTGCATGCGGCCCATGCGATGCAGCAGCGGCCGTGTCAGCCAGAGCAGCAACGCCGCACATGCGCCGATCGCACTCAGCGGAAGCAAAATCGTCCAAAAAAAGCGCATCATTCTTCTTCCCTCTCTTCCAGCCATGCACGCAGCCCGGAAAGCTCCTCTTCCGAGATCCCATCGCCGTTTGCCATGCATACAACCATATTCTGTACGCTGCCATTGTAGAGCCGCGCCAAAAATTCGCGCGTCTCTTTGTTTTTATATGCTTCACGCGTCATTGCAGCCGTATAGCAGCGTGTTTTTCCGTGTTTTTCTGTTTTGAGCAGCCCTTTTTCTACCAAGCGCGAAAGAAAGGTAAGCACAGTAGGCGCTTTCCAGCCTCGCTGCGCGCCCAGCATTTGCAAGATATCGGCGCTGAAAACAGGCCGGCCCATCTCCCATACGCATTCCATAATTTCATATTCGGCAGCAGAAAGTTTCAATGAAATTCCCCCTTTTGCGCAGCCCCATTCAATTTGCAGCATTGCCGCGGCAGAAGCCGCTGCCGCAGGCGGCCTGTTTTCTTTTCTTCCCGCCCGTTCAGCCGGCATTTTGTATCGGATGGTTCCTGTGGCGACGGATGATTTCATGGAGCTTCTTTATTTTCTACAACATGTCGTTAATAAGAGGATACCGCATTCGGATACGGATGTCAAGCATTTTTCTACAATTTGTAAAAAATGCGCTGTCGGAAAAGGCGCACTGTCAGAGAGGGCATCTTGCGCATAGAATGTCATGTGTACACAATGCAGTTCGCCATATGGCCCGGCCCGCGCGGGAGCTTGCCCGCGCGCCCAAAATTGAAACAGCAGCCCCGCCAAACAGCAGCCGCGCGGCAGATCTGTTTTGCGAAACTTCTGAGGAGGCATTTTATGCAAACCATCGATTTAGGCACCATTTCCATCGGATCGGAGGATGTTGGCGCGCCGCATGCGAGCCACACGCCCTGCCCCACCTGTGCGGCAAAGCGCGCCTCTGCCGCGCGGGAAGCCATGCAAGAGTCCGTGCAGGAGTCTGTGCGTGAAACCGTGACTGTGGGATCCGTTTCCTCCACGGCGGAACCCGCCGGCTCCGGCCCCGCGCTGCAGCATCATCCCTGCCCCAAAACGGACAACATCTATTTTGAAAAGTGCGAAGACTACAAGTGCCACCACATGGGTGATACCCCCATCGACGGACAGGGCCGCATCCTCGATCTGACGCTGCGGCTTGTCAACGTCTGCCCCGGAAAGCGCGTTGCCGTCGGCATCACGGTGAGCGAAGTGGATACGCACGGGAACGAATCTCCGTGCGGGATGAAAACGTTCACCGTTGCAGCGCACCAGCACAGCTGCTGCACAGACATTCCGGTGGAAACAATCCGCTTTATCCTGCCGGAGGATTCCGGCTCCGGAGGCACGTGCGGCCACCGAAGCCACTACGTGGCAAAGGTTTCTGCACAGTACATTGATTTCTGCTCCGGCATGGCATCGCGGTAACGCATTTGCGCATACTCGCCATTTTTACCCGTTTTCGATAAGGAGTTCTCTTTTATGCTACAAAATAACAAACGCTACGATATCGCAACGATCATCGTCAGCCTCATTCTTGGCGTTGCGTTTGCGGTTCTCGTTCGATTTTTCCCGGTGGTCTATCCGCTGGGCTACCGCTTCGGCTTTTTGCTCAGCATGTTTGCGCTCGCACTGGAGGTGATCACCGCCTCCAGCCTGCTGCGGCAGGATCGCCACCTGAACCGCTGCATTTGCAGCACAAGCCTGTGGGTATTGATCCCCGCCATCGCGCTGTTTGCGGCCTCAATGCTGGGCAATATGCTCTCCACGCTGAACGTCGCAGCCCGTATCCTCTTCCCCATCGTCACCTTTATCCTCTATACGCTCATCTCGTTCACCTTCTTTGGCCTGTACCGGTTTCTCATCTGTCTGTCCAAAGCCGGCTGCAGAGACTGCGGCTGCGATTCGTAATATTCCTGACATTTTGAAGCGTAAGGCTTCCTGTTGTCAGATCCCCACGCCCGTAAATTGTGGAGGGCTTTGTCTGCCGACAGATCCATCCGCATACAGCAAAGCATCGAGCCGCGCCCGGAAAGGCGCGGCTCGATGCCATTTTTGCCGGAGCTCCCGGCAAAATTTCATTCGGCTTTTTTTCGTCCGGCGGCCGGCTTTTTGCCTGCCCTCGGCGCCAAAGCAGCAGCTTTTGCTTCCGGGGCCGGCTCTCTTTCCGCCGCAGCAAGCAGAGGCTTTAAATATTGGCCCGTATACGATCCCGCACACTGTGCTACCTGCTCGGGTGTGCCCTGCGCCACGATCGTGCCGCCTGCATTGCCGCCCTCCGGCCCAAGATCGATCACATGATCCGCACGCTTGATCACATCCAGATTATGCTCGATGATGATCACGGTATTTCCGGCTTCTACCAGACGGTCGATCACCTCCACCAGCTTGTGCACATCGTCGATATGCAGGCCGGTGGTTGGCTCGTCCATAATATAGACGGTTTTGCCCGTACCGGGCTTTGCAAGCTCCAGCGCCAGCTTTACGCGCTGCGCCTCGCCGCCCGAAAGCGTCGTCGCGCTCTGCCCCATCTTAACATAACCAAGGCCCACATCTACCAGCGTTTGGATCTTGCGGTGGATCTTCGGCTGATGCTCAAAAAAGGTGCACGCTTCCTCCACCGTCATATTCAGCACATCGCTGATGGTTTTGCCTTTGTAGCGCACCTCCAGCGTCTCCCGGTTATAGCGCGCACCGCCGCACACCTCGCACGGAACATAAACATCCGGCAAAAAATGCATGGCGATCTGAATAATGCCGTCGCCCTCGCAGGCCTCGCACCGGCCACCCTTGACGTTGAAGCTGAACCGGCCCGGCCCATAGCCGCGTATCTTTGCCTCCTGCGTTTGCGAAAAAACGTTGCGGATATCGGTAAAAACGCCCGTATAGGTGGCGGGGTTGGAGCGCGGCGTGCGCCCGATGGGCGATTGATCAATGCCGATTACCTTATCCACATATTCCAGCCCCAGCATTGCCTGATGCGCGCCCGCCTTCATGCGGGCGCCGTTCAGCTCCGCCGCAAGCTTTTTGTACAGGATCTCGTTGATCAGAGAGGATTTTCCGCTGCCGGAAATTCCGGTGACGCACGTCATCTTGCCGAGCGGAATTTTTACGTTGATATTTTGCAGGTTGTTCTGCTTTGCGCCTTTGATCTCGAGGAATTTGCCGTTTCCGGAGCGGCGCGTGCGCGGAACCTCGATTTTTTTGCGGCCGGAGAGGTAAGCCCCTGTAATACTGCGCGGCGCGGCGCAGATATCCTGCACGGTACCCTCCGCAACCAGTTCGCCGCCATGTACGCCCGCGCCCGGCCCGATATCCACGATCCAATCCGCCTCGCGCATAGTCTCTTCGTCGTGCTCTACCACAATGAGCGTATTGCCCAGATCCCGCAGGCGCTTGAGTGTGGCGATAAGCTTTGCGTTGTCGCGCTGGTGCAGGCCGATGCTGGGCTCGTCGAGCACGTACAAAACACCGGTGAGCGCCGAGCCGATCTGCGTCGCAAGCCGGATGCGCTGGCTTTCGCCGCCCGAAAGCGTGGCCGAGTTGCGCGCCAGTGTGAGATAATCCAGACCCACATTCTGCAAAAAGCCCAAACGTTCGCGGATCTCCTTCAGAATGCCGTCTGCAATTTGATGCTCGCGGTCGGTAAGCTGAAGATTTTGAATAAACTGCAGCTCCTCGCGGATGCTCATCTGTGTAAATTGGCTGATGTTGATGCCGCCCACCGTAACGGCAAGACTGGTGGGCTTCAGCCGGTTGCCGTGGCAATCCGGACAGTTCACCGCCGTCATCACACCCTGAATTTCTTCCTTCATCCATTCAGAGCTTGTCTCGATAAAGCGGCGCTCCAAGTTGGGGATCAGGCCCTCAAACTCTGTACGGTAGGTTCCAACGCCGCGGTCGGTCTCTCGTGTCAGATCCAGCTTTTCGCCGCCGGTTCCGTACAAAAGGGCGCGCACGCCCGCCGCGGAGATATCCTTGATTTTTGTATCAAGTGTAAAGCCGTATCGCTTGCCAAGGCCCTTGTAGTACATTTCGCTAACAGAGCCCTCGGCGTAATACCACCCACTGGCCTTCACCGCTCCTTCCCGAATGGAAAGGCTGCGGTTCGGCAGCACCAGCGCCGGATCCACCTGCATAAATACGCCAAGGCCCGTGCAGCGTTCGCATGCGCCGAACGGATTGTTGAACGAGAACATCCGCGGCGCCAGCTCCTCGATGGAAATGCCGTGCTCCGGGCAGGCATAGCTCTGGCTGAACATCATTTCCTCGCCGCCAATCACATCGATTGTGACAAGGCTGCCCGTCAGGCTGATGGCCGTCTCGATGGAATCTGCCAGCCGGCTTCGGATCTCCTCGTTTACCGCAAGGCGGTCTACCACAACCTCCACCGTGTGCTTTTTGTTCTTTTCCAGCGCGATCTCCTCGTCCAGCTCGTAAAGCTCGCCGTCCACACGCACGCGCGCAAAACCGGCGCGGCGCGCTGCCTCAAATTCCTTTTGCTGCGTTCCCTTGCGGCCGCGCACCACGGGCGCAAGCACCTGAATGCGCGTTTTTGCGGGCAGGCGCAGCACCTCGTCCACCATCTGATCCACCGTCTGCTGGCTGATCACACGCCCGCACACCGGGCAATGCGGAATGCCGATCCGCGCGTACATCAGGCGCAGATAATCGTATACCTCCGTCACCGTGCCCACCGTGGAGCGCGGATTGCGCGAGGTGGTTTTCTGATCGATGGAGATGGCGGGAGAAAGGCCCTGGATCTCGTCCACATCCGGCTTTTCCATCTGCCCCAAAAACTGCCGCGCGTAGCTGGAAAGGCTCTCCATATAGCGCCGCTGCCCATCCGCATAGATGGTATCAAATGCAAGCGAGGATTTTCCGCTGCCGGAAAGCCCCGTCATAACGATCAGCTTATCGCGCGGAAGCGTTACATCGAGGTTTTTCAGATTATTCATCCGAGCGCCTTTGATCACGATCTTATCCATATTACAGTTTCGTTTTCCTTTCTGCCTGCTTGCGCAGCTTTTCGATCCGGTCGCGCAGGAAGGCCGCGTGCTCGAATTCCAGTATTTTGGCAGCTTCCCTCATCTCGCGCGTCAGCTGTGTGATCTTCTGCTCGATCTCCGCGCGGCTCATGCGCTTTGCGGGTTTTTCCGGCTCGTCTTCTTTTGAAGAGATCTCGAGCACGCCCATGCCGCCGATCTCTTTTACGATCGTTCTGGGCACAATGCCGTTTGCGGTGTTGTACGCCTGCTGAATGCCGCGGCGGCGCTCGGTTTCCAGAATGGCGCGCTCCATCGAGGGCGTAACGGCGTCCGCATACATGATCACCGCGCCATCCGCATTGCGCGCCGCGCGGCCGATGGTCTGTACAAGGCTTGTCTCGCTGCGCAGAAAGCCCTCCTTGTCTGCGTCCAGAATTGCCACCAGCGATACTTCGGGAAGATCCAGCCCTTCGCGCAGCAGGTTGATGCCGACGATCACGTCGATCGTGCCCTTGCGCAGATCGCGCATTAGCTCTACGCGTTCGAACGTATCCACCTCGTGGTGCATGTATTTTACCTTTACCCCGTGATCGGAAAGATAATCTGTAAGATCCTCGGCCATTTTTTTGGTGAGCGTCGTTACCAGCACGCGCTCGCCGCGCGCGCTGCGCGTATTGATCTCTCCCAAAAGATCCTCGATCTGCCCTTCCACGGGCTTCACGATCACGCGCGGGTCCAAAAGCCCGGTAGGACGGATCACCTGCTCGACGATCTGCGTAGACTGCTCCCGCTCAAAATCACCGGGCGTAGCCGAAACAAACACCGTCTGGTTCAGCTTGCGTTCAAATTCATCATACCGCAGCGGGCGGTTATCAAACGCGGAGGGCAGCCGAAAGCCATAGTCCACAAGGCTCCTCTTGCGGGCAAAATCGCCGCCGTACATGGCGCGCAGCTGCGGCAGCATCACGTGGCTCTCATCCACAAACAAAAGAAAATCCTCCGGGAAATAGTCCAGCAGCGTTGTCGGCGTGGAGCCCGGCGCCCGGCCGGACAAAACGGCGGAATAATTCTCGATGCCCTTGCACACGCCCACCTCCGTGAGCATCTCGATATCATAATTCGTGCGCTGGGCAATGCGCTGAGCCTCCAGCAGCTTGCCCTGTTCGGTAAACGCCTTTACCTGCGTGTCCATCTCGTCGCGGATGCGGGCAAGGCCCGCCCGCATTTTATCGCCCGATACGATATAATGGCTGGCCGGAAAAATGGCGATATGCCGGATCACGGCCTGCCGCTCGCCCGTCAGGGCGTTCACCTCGCTGATGCGGTCTACCTCGTCACCGAAGAATTCAATGCGGATGGCCACGTCGTTCATATAGGCAAGATTGATCTCGACAATATCTCCCCGCACCCGAAATTTGTTGCGTACAAAGTTCAGATCGTTGCGCTCGTATTGCAGCGTTACCAGACGGCGCATCAGCTCTTCCCGGCTCAGCGTCATGCCCTGCCGCACACTGATGACCATACTGCGGTAATCGATGGGGTCGCCCAGCGAATAGATGCAGGAAACGCTGGCGACGATGATCACATCGCGGCGCTCCGACAGCGCCGCCGTGGCGGAATGGCGCAGCCGGTCAATCTCGTCGTTGATGGCACTGTCCTTTTCAATATAGGTATCCGTACTGGGGATATATGCCTCGGGCTGATAATAATCGTAGTAGGAGACAAAATACTCCACCGCATTCTCCGGAAAAAACTCCTTGAACTCTGTGCAAAGCTGTGCTGCCAGCGTTTTGTTGTGCGCCAGCACCAGTGTGGGCCGGTTCAGATTGGCAATGACATTTGCCATCGTAAACGTTTTTCCGCTGCCGGTCACACCCAGCAGCGTCTGGCATTTATCGCCGCGCAGCAGGCCGTCCGTCAGCTGCGCAATTGCCTCCGGCTGATCGCCCGTCGGCTGATACGGCGCCTTCAGAATAAAACGGTCTTTCTGCTCCTCGCCCATACGCATCCTCCTCTTGCCCTGCGGCGATGCGCAGGCCATAAACACCTTTAGGTTGTATTATAGCAAAAACAGCGGAAAAATGCAATCCTAAATTCGGCGATTTTTGCATTTTATTCTTTGCAAATTTGTGCATTGCAACAAAGCTTTCTTTAAAGTTTGTCTGCCCTGCTCCGCAGTTCCAAAAGCGCGAAAAGAAAAGAACACCATAAGGTTGTTTTTTATCCTCCCGCGAATGCGCGGGCCAGATTTGCCACCAGCGCACAGGCCGTCAATCCCGCGGCCGTGGGCAGCAAAACCGCCGCCGCTGTCCATTTCCAGCTCTGCGTCTCTTTGTGGATCGTCAAACACGTTGTGGAGCAGGGCCAATGCATCAGTGAAAACAGCATGGTGCATACCGCCGTCACCCACGTCCATCCGTTTTGCACCAAAAGGGCCCGCAGCAGGGACAGATCGTTCATCTCCACCAGACTGCCCTGAGAAAGATACGCCATAATGATGATCGGCACAACGATCTCGTTTGCGGGAAAGCCCAGCACAAACGCCAGCAGGATCACGCCGTCCAGCCCAAAAAAGCGCGCGACCGGATCCAGCGCCGACGCGCAGACGGCCAAAAGCGTGCGTCCGCCAACGGCAAGATTTGCCATACACCACAGCAGCACGCCCGCCGGCGCCGCAACCGCCGCTGCACGGCCCAATACAAAGAGCGTGCGGTCCAGCACCGAGCGCACCAGCACCTTGCCCAGCTGCGGCCTGCGGTAGGGCGGCAGCTCCAGCGTAAAGGACGAGGGCACGCCGCGCAGCACCGTGCCGGAGAGCAGGCGGGACGCCAAAAATGTCATCCCCACGCCCAGCAGCACCAAACCGGTAAGCAGCAGCGCGCAGAGCAGCGATGCGCCGAGGCCGCCGGAATTGCCGACAAAAAACATTGTTAAGATCGCGGTCAGCGTGGGAAACCGCCCGTTGCACGGCACAAAGCTGTTTGTTAAAATGGCGATCAGCCGTTCGCGCGGCGAATCGATGATGCGGCATCCCACAACCCCCGCCGCGTTGCATCCAAACCCCATAGCCATGGTAAGCGCCTGCTTGCCGCAGGCACGGCATTTTTGAAAGCAGCGGTCCAGATTGAACGCTACACGGGGCAAATAACCAAGATCCTCCAGCAGCGTAAACAGCGGAAAAAAAATCGCCATCGGCGGCAGCATTACCGACACCACCCACGCCAGCACACGGTATGCGCCATCCACCGCCAGCCCGCGCAGCCATTCGGGCGCCCCCGCCAGGGCAAGCCACTTCGCCAGCTGTTCGCCAAACCGGAACAGCCCGTCCGCAAGCAGCTGCGAGGGCAGATTCGCCCCGGTGATCGTCAGCCAGAAAACGCCGATCAAAAGCAGCAGCATCAGCGGAATGCCCGCGCGCCGGCTCGTCAGAATCCGGTCGAGCCGCCGGTCGCGCCGTTCCCGTTTTGTCGGTGTTTTTTGGATCACACCCGCGCAAAGCTCTCCAGCTGTGCGCACAAGAGTGTCCGCGATCGCATCGCACAGCGCCGCCCCCGTAAGGTGCGCCCGGCTCAGGCTCTGCTTTGCCTGTGTTAAAGCGCATGCCACCTCCGGCTGCCGGGCAAGAGAAAACCCGAGCATGCGGTCGATGCCTTCGCAAAGCGCCCTGTCACCCTCCAGCAGCCGCAGCGCAAGCCAGCGCGCGCCGGGCGCCTTTTCCGGGCGCACCGCAGAGACGGCCGGGATCAAAAGCTTCAAAGCCTGTTCAATCGGCTCGGCATATCGCACCGGGCTGCACAAAGCGCAGCAGCACCCCGAACAGCGGCCGTCAAGCGCTCCCTCCCGTGCGCCGCGCGCGGCCTTTGGCTGGGGCTCGCGGGTTTTGGAACAGCCTTGGCATGGCTTTTCCCGCGTAACACACGCTACCGCATGCATCAATTCGCGCAGTCCCTGCCCGGCACGCGCACAGGCCGGCACCACCGGCACGCCCAAACGGGCCTCCAGCCGCGCAAGATCCACCGAGGTTCCGCGCTGCCGGGCTTCGTCCATCAAATTGACGCAGACCACGACGCGGTCTGTAATTTCCATCGTTTGGAGCGCAAGATCCAGATTGCGCTCCAGACAGGATGCGTCGCACACCACCACAACAGCATCTGCGCCGCCAAAACAGATAAAATCCCGCGCGGCCTGCTCCTCGGCGGAATGCGCCATCAGCGAATAGCTGCCCGGTGTATCCACAAGAAGATATCGTTTGCCCTGCACCTCGCAGGAGCCCCGCGCGCTGACGACTGTTTTGCCGGGCCAGTTCCCCGTATGCTGATGCATGCCGGTAAGTGCGTTGAACACCGTGGATTTGCCTACATTGGGATTGCCCGCCAGCGCCACGACGGTTTCCCGCTTCTGCGCCCGCGCGTGCGGACGCGGCGGTTCGTCCGCGCGCGCCCGGGCGAAGCCGTTGCCCCTCTCCATAGCCGTGCCCCCTTCTTTCTCCCCCTCAAAGAACGGTTCGTTCTTTTATTCCGTTTCCGTCAGCACCAACGCGGCGTCCCTGCGCCGCAGGGCGATCAGCGCGCCCCGGATGCGGTAAGCTGCCGGGTCTCCGGACGGGCTTTTCAGCTCGCATTCCACCCGGGTGCCCGGCGTCAGGCCAATATCCAGCAGCCGGCGGCGCATTCCATTTTGCACCAGCAGCTCCGTCACCCGGGCACACTCGCCTTCGTGCAGTTCTGCCAGCGGTTTATTGGATCTCATGGAGTCACCTTCTTTTGTCGGATCGGCTCAATTGAAAAATCGGCTCAAAGCCCGCCCGGGCTCCTGCGGGCGATTCCATAAGAAAGCAAAACAGCCGCGCGGCCCGCAGTGCGGGCCATTGGAGCGTTTTTGCTTTTCTGCTCTGCGCCTTGTCCTGAGGCGGTTCGATCCGTGTTTTCTGCACACACGCAAAACGACTGTACGCCCTTACTATATGGCACAAAGCATTTTTGCGTGACAGACCGCAAAAACGCAAAGGGCCGCTGCACAGGGAAAAGCCCCGGGCAGCAGCCCCATATGGTTTGCATTCTGTGTTCCGCGTATCGCTGCAATTATGTTAGACAAATCGCCGCGGGTGTGTTATGATGCAGATGGGTTCGGTGTTCTTCTTCTGCCGTCTGGGGCTGTTGACAAAGTCGTCCCCTGAAAAATTCGGCGCTTTGTTTTTCAACAGCCTTTACTGGCTTTGGATCCCCCATCGGATATTATCCAGATAATTTGTCTGCGCAAAAGAGACGTATTCGTTTTCGTTAAAGATCAGGTGATCCAGCAGCTGGATGTTCACCAGACGAAGCGCCTGATACACCTCCTGTGTCACCGCCAGATCGTCGCCGGAGGGCAGCGTGAGGCCGCGCGGATGGTTGTGCGCCAGCACAACGCCTGTTGCGCCGCATTTCAGCGCTTCGGAAACGATCTTTGCCACGCGCACGGAAGTGGCGTTGGCCGTTCCCTCCGAGATCACCACGCACCGCAGCAGCAGGCGGCGGTCGTCTACTGCTGCCATGTAGAGCGCCTCTTCGGTGCGCCCAAAGAACTTTGGCATAAAAAACTCGCTTACTGCCTTTACGCTGTCCAGCGGCGTGCGCCGCTGAGAAAGCTTGTTGTTCAGATAATAGGCGCACATCTGTGGAATAAATTTTAAAACCACCGCGCTGGAATGCCCCACGCCGGGCATTTCTTCCAGTTCTTCAATGGGCGCGTCCAGCACGTTGGACAAACTGCCGAACCGGTCGATCAGCGTGTGCGCCAGCGGGTTGGTATCGCCGCGCGTCCGTGCGAGGAACAGCAGAAACTCCATGGCATTGTGCTCCTCAAAACCGGCCAGCCCCTCCTGCAGAAAGCGCTCGTATACGCGCCGGCGGTGATCGTCGTGCATTCCCACAAACAGCCCCTTCTTTCTCTGGATTCTTTGCTGATGATACATTTTCGCAGCGTTTGCGTATTCCCGATTGGAGAGTGAACCGTATGAAACGCTTTATCGCCGGAAAAAACGAGGCGGAGGTGCGCCTGTCCCGGTTTGTAAGCAGCGTCACCGAAGGACTGCCGTCCTCGCTGATGTACAAATCATTTCGCAACCGGCGCATTAAGGTAAACGGAAAAAAAGGCGCGCCGGACGACCGCCTGTGCGAGGGCGACGTGATCGAGCTGTATCTGAACGATGAGTTCTTTCCCGCGGCAGCCCCGCGGGAAGCTGCGGGAACCTCCCCGCAGGCGGCTATGCAAACAGCCCGGCAGACGGCTGCAAAAGCAGCTGCGCAGGCGGCCTCACGGCCGCCCCGCAAGAGGATGCCTCCTCCTGCTGTAGTCTGCGAGGACGATAATATTGCCGTGCTGTATAAGCCTGCGCATCTGCTCTGCCATTCCGACCGCACAGGAGATCCCAGCTTAGTGGAAATGTTTCAGAACATGCTTGCCCAGCGGGGCGAATACAACGCGCAGGCCGAGGCCTCGTTTGCTCCCGCGCTGTGCAACCGGCTCGACCGCGGCACCGAGGGTCTGGTACTTGCCGCCAAAAACTACGCCGCACTGCGCGATATGAACGAGATCATCCGTCTGGGGCTTTTGCAAAAGGAATACTGCTGCATCACCGTCGGCATTCCGCCCAAGGGCCGCCATACCGCTTATCTGCGTCATACGGAAAAGGGCAACAAAGCCGATGTGCGCGCGACAAACGCGCCGGGATACAAAGAGATTGTCACCGATGTTCAGATCCTGCAGGCCAAAGGCCCGCTCGCGCTGTGCCGCATCGGGCTCATCACGGGCCGCACGCATCAGATCCGCGCGCATCTGGCCTTTTTGGGGGCTCCGGTGCTGGGGGATCTCAAATACGGCAACCGCAAATGGAACAAGCGTCTGGGGCGCAAAACTCAGGAGCTGTGCGCCGTATGCGTGCGCTTTGCAAAGATCCCCGCCGAAAACACGCTTTGCTATCTTTCGGAGCGCACGGTCGCCCTGCAGCATCCCGAAATTGAAAAACGTTTCGCCGCGCTTCGCCTGTAAGCGCGGCGAAGTTTTTTGCAGACGGCAAATCGGGCGCCGGCTATTTTCTGCGCCTGCGCCGGCCCCGCGGGCGCGAGCGCTTTTATTCAAACAGCAGCGCTCTTACTCAAACAGCGAAACCTGGCTCGATTTTGGCAGATCGCCCAGCGCGCCGATCTCTGCCAGCGTATCCATCACCGTGCCGGATACCGTGCCGTATTCAGACTGTCCCTCATTTTTTGCCGCGCTGCTGATGGCGCTGCACGCGGACTGCAGATCCTCGGCGGAAAGATATTTCTGGCCGTCCAGCGTTGCGCGCTCCAGCGTATTGGCCGCGGCGGTACCCACGCCCTTCAGAGCCATAAACGGCAGACGGATCTTTCCGTCCTCGATTATATAAATGCGCGCACGGCTTTTGCCGATGCGGATGGGCAAAAATTCGCAGCCGCGCTGCAGGATCTCGTTCACAAGCTGCAGCGATACCAAAATGTCCTCGTCCTTGGCGTTTTTTTCTTCCCTCAGGCGCTGCGTTACTTCCTTCATATGCCGGCGCGCCACGGCAATGCCGCCCACCGCCGCCTCGTAGTCGATATCGTCGCCCCGCACCGTGAAAAACGTGGCATAAAACGCCAGCGGATGGTATACCTTGAACCACATCAGCCGGATCGCCGCGATCAGATATGCCACGGCATGCGCCTTGGGGAACATATACTTGATTTTTTTGCAGCTGTCCAGATACCATTCCGGCACGCCATGGGCACGCAGCATATCCTCTGCGCCCTCGGGGAAGCCGCCCTTCGCCACCTTGCCCTTACGCGTCAGCTCCATGATGTTGAACGCCTGCTTCGGTTCCACGCCCTTATGCAGCAGATACGTCATAATGCTGTCGCGCGTGCCGATCACGTCCGAGATCGTGCACACGCCGTCGCGGATCAGATCCTGCGCGTTGCCGTTCCACACGTCCGTGCCGTGCGAAAGGCCCGAGATCTGGATCAGATCGCCGAAGCTTTTCGGCTGCGCTTCGATGAGCATATTTCGCACAAAATTGGTGCCAAGCTCCGGGATGCCGAACGTTCCCGTCTGGCTGTCAATCTGCTCCGGCGTTACGCCGAGCGCCTCGGTGGATACCAGCAGCGAGATCACCTTGGGGTCGTTCATTGGAACGGCGTCCATTTTGATGCCCGTCATATCCTCCAGATATTTATACATCGTGGGGACGTCGTGTCCCAGCTCGTCCAGCTTTAAAATGGTGTCGTGCAGGTATTTAAACTCGAAATGTGTGGTGATAAGGCCTTTTTCCTTATCGTCTGCCGGGTGCTGGATGGGGGTAAAATCGTACACATCGTAGCTGTTTGGCACCACCACCATGCCGCCCGGATGCTGGCCCGTGGTGCGCTTTACCCCTACGCAGCCCTGCACCAGGCGATTTTCCTCGGCGTGGCTGACAATGCGCCCGCGCTCCTCGAGGTATTTTTTGACATAGCCGTATGCCGTTTTATCCTGCAGCTCGGAAAGCGTACCGGCCTTGAACACATAATCGTGCCCGAACAGATCCTCGGTATAGCGATGGACGCGGCTCTGCACCTCGCCGGAAAAGTTCAGATCGATATCCGGCTCCTTGTCGCCGTCAAAGCCAAGAAACGTTTCAAAGGGAATATCGTGCCCGTCTACCAGCAGCCTGTGCCCGCAGCGGGGGCAGTCTTTGTCCGGCAGATCGAAGCCGTCGGCGACGGATCCGTCAGTAAAGAATTCGCTCCACTTGCACGCGGGGCATAAATAATGCGGCGGCAGGCTGTTCACCTCGGAGATACCGGAAAAATGCGCCACGGCCGAAGATCCCACGGACCCGCGCGACCCCACAAGATATCCGTATTCCTCGCTTTTTTGCACCAGCTTCTGCGCAATTACATAAAGCACCGCAAAGCCGTGCTTGATGATGGAATCCAGCTCGCGCACAAGGCGCTTTTCCACCAGCTCCGGCAGCGGATCGCCATAGCGTTCCCGCGCGGTGCGCATGGTATCCGCGCGCAGCGATTCATCCGCGCCGTCGATCGTGGGGGTATACAGTCCTTTGGGGATCGCGCGCAGATCGCCGTCGATCATATCCGCAATGCGGTTTGGGTTTGTGATCACGATCTCGCGCGCCTTTTCGGGCGGCAGATAGTCAAACTGCGCCAGCATATCGTCCGTGGTGCGAAAGTAGAGCGGCGCCTGATTGTCCGCATCGGAAAAACCGTTGCCCGCCTGTAGCACCGCACGGTAGATGGCATCCTCCGGCTCCATAAAGTGCACGTCGCCGGTGGCGACCACCATTTTACCCAGTGTCTCGCCAAGCCGGATGACCGTTCGATTGAATTCCTGGATCCGCTCCATGCTGTCCACTCTGTTTTCGCGCAGCATATACGCGTTGTTGCCCAGAGGCTGCACCTCAAGATAATCATAGTAGGCGGCAATACCGCACAGCTCTTCAAAGCTGCGGCCCTCCACGATGGCGCGGTACAGCTCGCCCGCCTCACAGGCCGAGCCGACAATCAGGCCCTCCCGGTATTGGTTCAAAAGGCTGCGCGGCACGCGCGGCACCTTAAAAAAGTAATCCAGATGCGCCGCCGAAATGATCCGATACAGATTTTTCAGCCCCACGGCGTTGCGCACCAGCAGGATCATGTGATAATTCTTTTTGGCAAGCTCACGGGCGCCGCCAAGGCCCGTATTAACGTTTTCAAGCTCCGTTACGCCGCGCAGATTAAGATCCTCGAGCATTTTTACAAAGATCTGCGCCAGCGCGCGCGCGTCGTCGCAGGCCCGATGATGCTGAAAGGGCGGAATTTCCAGATGTTTTCCGATGGTATCCAGCTTATAGTTGCGCAGCCCCAAATACAATGCCTGCGCCAAGGGGAGCGTATCCAGATACGCGTTTTGAAACGGCACGCCAAAGCGCTGTGCGCCGGCCTTTAAAAAGCGCACGTCAAAGCCGTGCGCATTGTGCGCAACCAGAACGCGGCCGTCTGCAAAGCGCAGAAAATCGCGCAGGGCCTCTTTTGGCCCCGGCGCGCCGGACACCATCTCGTCAGTGATATTGGTAATTTTTGTGATCTCGGCCGGGATATGGCAGCCGGGATCCACAAAGGTATTATAGCTCTCTGTGATCTCGCCGTTTTCCACGATCACCGCGCCGATCTCGATGATGGCGCAGTCCGTGGGCGAAAGGCCGGTCGTCTCCAGATCGAACACCACGAACGAACCGCTGAGGGGCCCCTTCGCCGCGCCGTATACCACGGGGATCATATCGTCCACAAAGTAGGCTTCCACCCCATAGATCAACTTGAAATCCGGATCTTTTTTGTGGATCGCATCCACTGCCAGCATCGCCGGCGGAAAGCCCTGCACCACGCCGTGATCGGTGATCGCAACGGCGCGGTGCCCCATGCGGTGCGCGGTGTTCACAACCTCCGCCGGGTCGCAGAAGCCGTCCATACTGCTTTTTTTGGTGTGCAGATGCAGCTCAACACGCTTTTCGGGCGCGTTATCCGTGCGTTTTTTGCGCGTTGCCTTCATCATATCGCGCGGATTGATCACGTAATCGTGGTCGAACCGGTCGAAGGCGCAGTTGCCCTTCAGGATCACCGTATCGCCAACGGCAAGCTGCTCCCATTTTTCGCAGCTTTCGCCCTCCTGCGGAAAGATTTTTAAATTGACCGAGCCGGTGTAATCCGTGATGGAGATCGTGTAGATCTTGCGGCGGGTGCCCCGCAGATCCTTTGCGAACACATCGCCCCAGACGGTTACTTTATCTGTATCCGCGCCCAGCTCGCGCAGCGGCGTCAGTTCCTTGGGCTGGAATGCCTTGCCCGTCACCAGCCGGACGGTGGACTGTTCCAGCGCGAGGCCCGGGATCTCGACAGATCCCTTTACGCTGTTTTCCCGAAACACGCGGGGCGCAGGCGGCGCCTTTTCCTGGATATGCCGCTCCACCTCTGCGGCGTCAACGGTGGCTTCACACTGCAGCGTTACACGCGGGCGCACGCCGGTACACAGGCCGATGCGCGCCTCGAGCCGCCCGGCAAAATCCATTTGTGTGAGCAAAAGCGCGCCGTGGTACACGCAAACTGTGACCTGCTCGCCCTCTACCTGTGCCTGTGCACCCGAAAGATATCCGTTCACGGGCAGGCCTTCCTCCCGCAGCTCCCGGGCCAGCGCCAGCACCGCCTCCGGTGTCAGGCATGTATACGAAAACAGGCCCTGCAATTGGAGTGCAAAGCCGGGAAACAGCGGCCCCAGCGACGCCGCAAGACGTCCGCGTACCTCTGTGGGAACATAATTTGCGGTGCGAAAGATCACGGTCACCGTCATCTTTTTGCGGTCGGCGGCAACACGCTCCACAACCGCGCTGCCGAAGCTCGCCATAAAATCCGCGTCTGCCGTAAACTGCGGCCAAAGCTGTGTTAATAACGGCTTCATCGTTCGGACGCCACCAGCCGCTGCACCTCGGCGCACAGCGCATCCACATAATCCCCCTCGATCCGGCGCACCTGTTTTCCCTTGATGAACAGCATTGCACAATCCTTTCCGCCGGCGATGCCGACATCCGCATCCCGCGCCTCGCCAGGCCCGTTTACCACACAGCCCATCACGGCTACCCGGATGGGCTTTTCGCAGCCGCGCAGACGCTCCTCTACCTCGGCTGCGATCTGCGCAACCTGGATGTTGGTACGCCCGCAGGTGGGGCAGCTGATCACCTCCGGCCCGGGCACCAAATGGCCCGCGGCGCGCAGAATATCAAAGCCCGCGCGGATCTCTTTCTCGGGCTCGTCCGTTAAGGAAACGCGGATGGTATCGCCGATACCCTCCAAGAGCAGCGTCCCGATGCCCATTGCCGATTTGATGAGGCCCATGCGGTATGTACCCGCCTCGGTAACACCGACATGCAGGGGATAATCGCACCGTTCGCTCAGCAGGCGGTACGCGGCCACCACAACGGGAACATTTGAGGATTTGATCGAAATGACGATATCGTTAAAATCATGCTTTTCCAGCAGCGCTGCATGATACATCGCGCTTTCTACCAGCGCCTCGGGGGTAACGCCGCCATGTTTGGCCAGAATTTCTTTTTCCATGCTGCCGCCGTTCACGCCGATGCGGATGGGTACGCCGTGCGCGCGGCACGAGCGCGCCACCTCGGCCACGCGCTCGTCTGCGCCGATGTTGCCGGGATTGAGGCGAATTTTGTCGGCGCCGGCCTCCACACAGGCCAGCGCCGCCCGGTGATCAAAATGGATATCCGCCACCACAGGCATTGCAACGGCCTTTTTTAACGCCGTTACCACGCGCGCGTCCGCCGCACTTGGCACCGTAACCCGAATAATCTGGCAGCCCTCGGCCTCCAGCCGCTTCGCCTGAGCCACGTTGCCCTCAAGATCCCCAATGGGCACATTCAGCATACTCTGTACGGCGATGGGTGCGTTTCCGCCGATGGATACCCCGCCGATTTTTACCGTGCGCGTTTTCTTTCGCATAAGCTCTCCCCCGCCCAATAGGCTGTTCCCACAAAAAACAGGTTGTATTCCCGCAGCCCTTTATGAAATCAATTTGGTAATATCGTTGAACGTTGCAAAAACCATCAGGCCGATCAGCAGCACAAAGCCCGCGGCATTGACGGCAATCTCGTATTTTTGGCTGATTGGCCTGCGGCGGATCGCCTCGATCACCAAAAACAGCAGTCGCCCGCCGTCCAGCGCGGGGATCGGCAGCAAATTGAATACGCCCAGATTGATGGTGATGAGCGCGAGCAGCATGAGCAGCGAAGAGATCCCCGCGCTGGACGCCTCGCTGATAGCGGAAACGATCCCCACCGGGCCGGACAGATTATTGACGGCAATGCGTCCCGTAATCAGATCCGTCAGGCTCAGGATCACCATGCGTCCCAAAGAAAGCGTCCAGTTCCCCGCCTCGCGCAGCACGCCGATCACCGTCTTTTTTTCGCCAAGGATCACAAAATCAATCACCATCTGGCTGACGCCGTCCTGTTCGTAGGTATCGAACGTCACGTCGTTCAGCTGTACCCTTTGGCCGTTGCGCAGCACGGTAAAATCGGCCTTTCCCTGCTGTGTGCGCGCAAATTCGTAGACAATGTCGTTTGCGACAAAACATCGCCGCCCATTGACGGCGACGATCGTATCCCCCTCGCGCAAACCGGTTTGCTGCGTGGAGGCGCCCTCGTAAAATTGCAGCACCGTGCGCGTGCTGACAAGCTCCTGCGAACACACCACGCACAGCAGCACCACAAAGCCGAGCAGCAGGTTCATCACCGCGCCGGCCACCGTAACAAGGATGCGGCTGCCCACCGGCGCCTTTGTAAACGAGCCGGGCCGGTCGCTCTCCTCATCCTCACCCTCCATGCTGACAAAGCCTCCCACCGGCAGCAGACGCAGCGCGTATTTGGTTTCGCCGCGCGTGCGGCTGAAGATCGTTGGCCCCATGCCCAGCGCAAATTCGTTTACCTTGATGCCGCTGAATTTTGCCGTAAGAAAATGCCCCAGCTCGTGGATAAAGATCACAAGCCCAAACACAAAAACAGACGCCACAACTGTCAGCAGCATCGATCCGATCCCGCTTAAAAATGCCGTCATGCTATCACCTGCCCTTGTCTGATCCTTCTTGCGGCATTGAAAGCCCGGCCTCCCCGCACGGAGCGTTTCAAAAAATGCCGCAAAATGTTGCTTTTACAAATGCTCTAAAACATATGCGCGCGCCGCCGCATCGCATGCATAGACGTCCTCCAGCGTATAGGAGCCGCCGAAGGAATCGCTTTCCACCGCGCCCTCTACCAGTTCGCCGATCTTCAGGAACGGGATCCGATCCTCCAAAAACAGGCGCACGGCCTCCTCGTTTGCGCCATTTGCCGCGCAGGGCGCAAGCCCCCCCATGCCAATGGCTTTTTTGCAGGCGGCAAGGCAGCGGAACGTTTCTTCATCAGCCGTATCAAAGGTGAGGGTGCGCAGCGTGGTAAAATCCAGCTCCGGCGCGCAGCCCGGCACGCGGTGCGGCCAGGTAAGCGCATATTGAATGGGGATGCGCATATCCGGCACACCCAGCTGTGCCAGAACGGAATGGTCGCTGAACTGCACCATGGAATGGATCACGCTCTGCCGCTGCACCACGATCTGGATCTGTTTTGCCGGCAGGCCGAACAGCCATACCGCCTCAATCAGCTCCAGCCCCTTGTTCATCAGTGTAGCGGAATCAATGGTAATTTTACTTCCCATGCTCCAGTTCGGGTGCCGCAGCGCATCCTTTTTTGTTACACCGGCAAGCTCTGCGCGTGTTTTGCCAAAAAAGGGCCCGCCGGAGGCAGTCAGCAATATTTTTTGCAGGCTTTTTGCCGCGTATGCATCCTGCAGGCATTGAAAGATCGCCGAATGCTCGCTGTCTACGGGCAGCAGCTTCACACCGTGCCGCCGCACGGCCTCCATCACCAGGCTCCCGCCCGTGACCAGGCTCTCTTTGTTGGCCAGCGCAACATCGTGCCCACTCTCGATGGCCGCCAGCGTTGCGGCAAGGCCGGCGATGCCCACCACGGCGTTCAGCACGATATCCGCGCCCTGCGTCGACGCAAGCTCCCGAAGCCCCTCCCTGCCGCGCAGCAAAACGGGCGCGCAGGGCATGCCCTGCAGCGTGCGCGCCAGCTGCTCCGCCGCCGCCTCGTCCACAAGCGCAACGGCGCGCGGGTGAAATTCTTCGATCTGCCGTGCCAGAAGCGCCGCGTTGGAATGCGCCGCAAGGCCGAAAACCCCATACCCCTGTGCGCGGATCACGTCCAGGCTCTGCGTGCCGATGGAGCCGGTGGAACCCAAAACCGTAACCTGTTTTGTCTTCATAAGCGCCTCATACTCCCGTATAGCGGTAAAACACGGCCGTCACAACCATGGCTACCAGCGGCGCAATAAAGATCACACTGTCGAAGCGATCCATAATGCCGCCGTGGCCCGGAAAGATCGTACCGTAATCCTTGATGCCGCACTGGCGTTTTACCACAGAGGCAAACAGATCGCCCACAATCCCCAGCACGGAGCCCACCCCCGCCAGCAGCACGATCACAGCGTAAAACTGCAGCCCGGCCGAATGCAGCCGCACGCCCTCCAGCTGACCGTGCAGCGCCGTATAGCAGAGCGTTACCAGCACGCCGAGCAGCATGCTGCCCAGAACGCCGCCGATCGCGCCCTCCACTGTTTTATTGGGGCTTACCACAGGCGCAAACTTGTGTTTTCCGAACGCGCGCCCCGCAAAATAGGCGGCGCTGTCTCCGCCCCAGGCAAACCCAAGCGCCAGAAAAATAAAATAGAGCGCATCATAGCCGTAGATCTCGCGCGGCAGCAGCTGCTTAAGATAAATAAACGAATAAAAACAGAACAGAATAATGCACGCATACAGCACCATCCCGCCCAGCTTTGCAAACTCGATGCTTTTGGAGTGCCGGATCACGCAGACGGCCAGATAGAGTGCAAACAGATAGGAAAACGGCAAAAGCATCACCCGCACTTTGCCAAGATCGCTGAACATCACCAAAAGCGTATACGGAACAAAGCCCCAGTACAGGCAGGCTGTTTTTTCCAGCTGAAATGCCCGGAACACCTCGTGGATTGCAAGCAGGCAGATCGCCGCGATGGCAATGTTGAATACAAATGTATCAAACAGCGCCATAACCGCAAACAGCACCACAAGACCGACCGCGGAGGTTATGATCCTTGTTTTCATAAAAGCATCTCCCTTCGCACTTACAGCCCGCCGAAGCGGCGGCTTCTGGAACGGTATTCTTCGATCGCGCGATCCAGATCGTTCCGTGTAAAATCCGGCCACAAAACGTCCATATCCACAAACTCCGCATAAGATGCCTGCCACAGCATAAAGTTGGAAAGCCGGTGTTCCCCGCTGGGGCGCAAAATAAAATCGGGGTCGCGCTGGCCGGCGGTATACAACACGTCCGAAACGGCGTTCGCATCGATCTCATCGGGCTGCAGCTGCCCTTCCAAAACGCGCCGGGCGAGGATCTGAATGCCGCGCACCAGCTCCTGCCGCCCGCCGTAATTCACGGCCACGTTCAAGATCGTGCCGGTATTGCCGCGCGTTTTCTGTTCAATGTCGCTCATCAGCTCCTGATGTCTTTCCGGCAGCGCCGAACGATCGCCCAGAAACACGACGCGGTTGTTTTCCTTCTGATAGTCATAGGCCATAATAAGGTATTCGCCGAACAGCTTCATGATGCCGTTCACCTCTTCTGCCGGCCGCGACCAGTTTTCGGTGGAAAAGGCGTAAAAGGTTACGCTGGCCAGTTCCAGCTCGTTGCAGTAGCGGATGATATCGCGAAACACATCCGCGCCTTTTGTGTGCCCGGCGGTGCGCGGCAGGCCGCGCTTTTTGGCCCAGCGGCCGTTTCCGTCCATGATGATGCCGATGCTGAGGCCCTTTGCCACGCCCGGTTCCAATGCCATATGGGAATCCCCCTTTGCGGATACGCCCAGTAAAACGCCGCGGCAGCCCACCGGCGCTCACCTTGTGTTTGGATTCGAATGGATCGAGTGATAAAAACGAAAAACCGAATGCCGCGCGGATTTTCCGCGCGGCAGCCCTGGCTCTCGGCGTCAGATCTCCATGATCTCTTTGTTCTTCGCCTCGCAGGTTTTATCGATCTCTTTGATAAATTTGTCTGTGATCTTCTGCATTTCGTTTTCCATGTTTTTCAAATCGTCTTCTGTCAGTTCTCCGGCCTTTTTCATGCTTTTGAATTTATCCAGCGCGTCACGGCGCACATTGCGCACGGCCACCTTTGCCTCTTCCCCCATATGCTGGGCGTCCTTTGTCAGCTGCTTGCGGCGCTCCTCTGTGGGCGCGGGGAACACCAAACGCATAATGCGGCCGTCGTTGGTGGGGTTGATGCCGATGTCGGAGGTGAGGATCGCCTTTTCAATGGCGCGCATCAGCGAGGCATCCCACGGGCTGATCGTCAGCACACGCGCCTCGGCCACGGATACCGCCGCCACCTGATTGATGGGGGTAGGCGTACCGTAATAATCCACCATAACGCGGTCGAGGATGGCGGGATTGGCGCGCCCCGCGCGGATGGTGGCATGCTCCTTTGCCAGATGCCGGATCACGCCTTCCATTTTTTCTTCGTAGGTTTTTGTCTCTGCGCTCATGTTTTTCCTCCTTACTGTTCGGTTACGAGCGTTCCGATCGGCTCGCCCATCGCTGCTTTTGCAATATTTTCGGGATGCAGAATATCAAATACCAGAATGGGCAGCGCATTGTCGCGGCACATGGTAGCAGCGGTGCTGTCCATCACTGCCAGCTTTTCGGACAGCACGCAGCTGAAAGTGAGCGAATCATATTTTCGTGCATCCGGATGTTTTTTGGGGTCCCGATCGTACACGCCGTCCACCATGGTGGCCTTGAAGATGATATTTGCATTGATCTCTGCCGCACGCAGCGCCGCCGCCGTATCGGTGGAAAAAAACGGATTGCCCGTGCCGCACGCAAAAATCACGACACGGCCCTTTTCCATGTGGCGGATTGCGCGGTTGCGAATGTAGGGCTCCGCCACCTGCTGCATGGAAAGCGCCGTCTGCACGCGCACTTCAACGCCGAGCTGCTCCAGAGCGTCCGCCACGGCCAACCCGTTCATCGCTGTGGCAAGCATCCCGATCTGGTCTGCCCGGGTGCGTTCCATTTCGCCGCTGGAACGGCCGCGCCAGAAATTGCCGCCGCCCACAACGATGCCAATTTGCACGCCAAGCGCATGCGCATCGCGGATCCCCTCGCAGATTTTACGAATCGTTTCCACCTCGAGGCCAAAGCCCTTGTCCCCGGCCAGCGCCTCTCCGCTGAGCTTGAGCAGAACGCGTTTATACTTCACCGACATTTCAGCACCTCCGCCGCACAGTTTTCTTTCTCTCATTCTACATGATTTTGCCGGTAAAGTAAAGCCGCTAAATGCATTTTTGACAAAGCAATTCGGAAAACTCGATCCGCAGCAGCGTGTCCCGGGAATCGGTGTGGTACGCAGCCGAAGGCCCGTGCAGCGTCTCGGAAGATGGGCCGGAAGCGTTCTCTCCCGTGCGCGGCAGGCAAAGTGTAAAGCGCGCGCCGCCCTGCGGGCGGTTTTCCGCATGTAGCGTGCCGCCCATTTCCCCGGAAAAGCATTGCGAAAGGTACAGGCCCAATCCGGCGCCAGTGTGCTCGCCCGGTCCGTGCCGGAATTTTTGGAACAGACATTCGCGCATTTCCTGCGAAATGCCCGGCCCCTCATCCTCTACACAGATCAACAGTTCGGCTTCGCCCTGCTGCAGCGCCACGCGGACAAGACTGTTTTGCGGCGCGTACCGGAACGCATTCGACAGCAGATTTAAAAGAATACGCTCCAGATAAAACACGTCGCATACAAGGCCGCACCCCTCGCCCGCGCAGTTTTCAAACACGAGCCGCACGCCGGTTATCTCCGCATAGGGCTGCGTGCTCTCTACCAGCTCTGCAAGCATTTTTGCAAGATCGGTGTATTCCGGGCGAACAAAACGCCTGCCCGACCCGGCATACTGCGCTTCCACCAGATTGATCGCCAGGCGCAGCGCCTTATACAAATTCAGCTCGGCATAATCGAGATATTGTCCCGCGCCCTCCGGCAAAATTTCCGCTTCGGCCTTCAGCTTGCGCCGCAAGAGCTGCAGAGAAGTGAGCGCCCCTGTGAGCGGCGTTTTAAATTCATGCGACAGCATGGCAGCCGTATCCTCCGAAAGCGCGGAAACCGGCCGCTGCCCCGGCTTTTTTGCCAGTGCGGCAAAGCGTGGCGCAACGCATCCGGCCAGGCGGTGCGCCCCGGACAGCATTTCCGCGTCCGGGGCAGCCGGCATTGCGCAAACCACTGCGCCGCATACCGCCTGCTTTGCTTTAAGCCAAAACAGCCGCCATACCCTGCACGCCGCGTCTTTTTTACAAACACAAACAGACCTGCCGGCCTTTCCTGCCAAGCAAGTCTCAATTTTTTTGAAAAGCTCCGGTTCCGGCGGTGCCGCGGGCCAGCTGCCCGGCCGGGCCTTTTGGACGCGGCCGGACGAGCGTTTTCCCTTTGCCGGCTCTGCCGTGTGCGGACATGCGCCCCGGGCCGGCTCTGACGGGGGCAGCAATGTTCCCTTTTCGGTAAAAAAGTAAACGGCACTCGCCTGCAAAAGCTCCGTAAACGCATTGGCCGCGGCCTGTAAAAGCTCCTGCAGTGTTAGTTCCTCGGAGAGTGTTTGCTTAAAATATTGCACCAGGACATCGTTTGTCCTTTTTTTCATGCGATCGGCACAGCCTCCTTTGTTGTAAAAATGCGGTATCGCAGCATCCTCTGTTATCGGCCGCCGCAGGCCAAGCCCAAGCGTCTGCCGGCATCCGGAGAGGCCTGCGTTTTTCTCGCAGGCAGAGGGTCTTCCCGGCGGTATGCGCTGTGCAAGGCCATGCTCATTGCCTCTCCTGCCGGAGGCTTTGCGCCATCAGCGTGAGAAAACGGCCGTTGGAAAGATGCTTTGCCTGTTCTACGCCGCCCAGCTGCAAAATATGGTGCAAAGCCTCGGAATCGGCACCAAAGGCCTGGCGGATCACCTTGCGAAGCGCCTTTTCCACGCATTGCGCCGTGGTTCGGTTGGAAACGGCGATGGCGCCATAGACATCCTTTCCCATCAGACAGGTTCCCTCGTGGGAAATCAGGATCGTCAGCGCCTGCTCCAAATACGAATAGCCAAATGCGTTTGTCGGGATGCCCAGCTTCATGACGGCGCGGGAAACCGGCCGGGCCGGCAAGGTACCGCAGTCGTGCCTGTCCTGCTCTACCAATGTGCGGATGCGGTGAAACAGCAGATCGAGGCGATAGGGCTTGAGCAAAAACCAATCCGCTCCCTGCGAGAGCACTGTTTGCGCGATGTGCTCCTGCCCGAACGCACTGAGGGCAATGATGCGCGGGCGCTTGGGCAGCGATTGCTCGCGCAGCTCGTACAGCAGATCGACCCCATCCATATTGGGCATCACAACATCCATTAAAAGAACGTCCGGCTCCTCGCGGCGAAGCGCTTCCAGCGCCTCCACACCGTCCCGCGCCTGCCCGCAGCAGACGATATCCCGCTCCATCTCCAGTGCATCGTGCAAAAGCTTTCTCTGAATGGGGTCGTCCTCCGCGATCAGCACACGGATCTTACCATTTTCACCCATGTGAACGATCACTTTTCCTCTTTCCAGCAAGGCAGCAGATCCGCACGCCTCAGATCCTCGATCAGCCCCGGCATTGTCTGCGGGTCCACGGCATTCTCCCACAGAAACGCCAGCAGGCGGCAGGCATCCTCTTTCCATCCAAAAAGCGCACGGCAAAACTGGGTGGATCGATCGTTTTGCCGCAGCATCGCAATGGCAACGCCAAACGGCAGCGTCTCCTGCGGATCGTTTGTCAGGATATATTGCAGGATATGTGCCTCTTGAAGCCGACCGAAATTTGAAAAACTCCGTGTGTAGATCACCTGTGTCGTTTCCATGCCCATTCCCCCACTTTCACAAAGGGATCGCTGGATCAATCAACTTTCAAAACAAATCGAATCTTCCGGGAAGATCCGACCCGCTTCATGGGCTGGCGGCAAAGGGGGCGTACAGCCGGCGATCCTTTTTCGAAACATGCGGGACAAGCTTGCCGCCGGGACGTAGCGGGATGCCGTTTTTTGCTGCGATTGATACAACTATCGTCTAATTAACAGTGTACCGGATTTTTGCGCCGCATGCAAGTGAAAATAATCGACCATTTTCGACTGTTGCGTAAACTGCGCGATCAAAAGGCCGTTATTCGTCGAAAACGCGCTCTGCAAAATTCTTTAGACGGCAGCCCCGCGCGGAACACGGCCGAAGATTCATTCGGGGATCACACATTGGAAAGGGCGCTGCGCGTTTCGCTCTGTTTTGGGGGAACACATTCGCGATAATGCCCGGCGGGCACGGTGCGCACCGGAAGGCCGGGCAGCGCAAGCTCTGTCTCCACGGGCGTGTCGATCTCGAACTCCACGCTCTCGCCGGTCACCCGCCAGGCCGAGCGGATTTTGCCCGCGCGGCTTTGATAGCTGCCGGAAACACTGCAAAGACGCGCGTCCGTTACCGGAGCGATGCGCACTTTTGCAAAGCCGGGCGCGGCCGGCCGGATGCCCAGAATATACTGATAATAGAACTGTCCCACGGCGCCGAACGCATAGTGATTGAACGACACCATATTGCTGCCGTTCTGATCGCTTTCGTTCACGGTTCCGTCCGGGCGGATGGCATCCCACCGTTCCCAAATGGTCGTAGCGCCGTGCTTGATTTGATACATCCAGCCGGGGCAGCCCTCCTGCAGCAGCAGGTCGTATGCAAGGGTCTCCTGCCCGTTTTCGGCCAGCAGCGGCAGCAGCTGCGCCGTGGCAAAAAAGCCTGTCTGCATGCCCTCGGCGCGAAGCTTTTGCAAAAGCTTTGCAAACACGGCGTCCCAGAGTGCGCCCTTTTCCAGCACATACGAAAGCGCCATCACGTAAGCGCCCTGATAATCGTCCTTCATGGAGCCGTTTTTTTTGATAAACGCCTTACAGTAGGCCGCGCGCGTTTTTGCAAGCTGTGCAGCGTAGCGCGCGGCGGCGTCCGACTCGCCGAAATATTCCGCCGCCCATGCCAGAATGCGCAGATCGTTTGCAACAAACGCATTCGACACCGGGCCGTTGTGCATCGCCATATATTTGATATCCTTGCCCGGGGCAAGCCAATCGCCCAGATTCGGGCCGATCCACAGATCCTTTTTGCCCATCAGGCCGCCCATGTGGCGGATCTCGCAGTCTGCGAGCGTTTTCATGCTCTCGTACTGGGCGCGCAGCGCGGCATCACTGCCGTACTGCCAATAGAGCTGCTCTGGCACGATCGTATCGCAGTTGGCCCAGCCCAGCATGTTGATAAAGCCGATGCCCACCGGGCCCTCGGCCGGGACGGTGGGCGCGACATAGCCCTCGCTGTTGTCGGCCTGGGAATAGCGGATATCCTTTAAAAACTTCAGCCAAAAGCCCTCGGTATCAAAATTGTACATGCCCGTTCGGGCAAATACCTGCCCGTCGCCCGTATAGCCCATGCGCTCGTCGCGCTGCGGGCAATCGGTGGGCACCTCCACATAGTTGGATTTCTGCCCCCACAGCTGGTTTTGGTAAAGCCGCTGCACAAGACTGTTTTCGCAGGCAAATTCGCCCGTGCGCTCCATATCGCTGTAAACGGCATGCGCGGTGATCAGGCCGTCCGTGTAGCCGCAGCCTGTCAGCTCGATGTAGCGAAAGCCCATATAGGCAAAGCGCGGCGTATAGGGCACGCGCTCCGCCCCTTTGTGGTACACAAGCTCCGCCTTTGCCCTGCGCAGATTTACGGTATACAGGCTGCCGTCGTTGTTCAGCCGCTCGCCATGGCGCAGGCGCAGCATATCGCCGTTCATTTTTGCGGGATCAATCGTCACCACACCCGCAAAATTCTGCCCAAAATCCAGAATGGTCGCGCCGTTTTTCTCTCTTGCGCAAACCACCGGCATCTCCTCGCGCAGGCGGACGCAGACATCGTTTTGCTCCAGTACGTCCGGCAGCCTTCCCGCATAGGGAACCGGCTGGATTACAGGGGTCGGGCCGCCGTCGGCAAACACCTCTTCGCCGTCGTACAGCCCCGCATAGGCATACGGGCTTTGCACGGCGCGCACGTCGGCATCCGCAGAGGTGTACCGGGCGGTTGTCCCGTCGGCATGCTCCAGCTCCAGCGCCCACGAAACAGCGGGCGCCTCGCCGTAAATTTTTGTTTTGTTCTCGTGCGTAAAGCGTCCGCAGTACCAGCCCTGCCCCAGATAAACCCGCAGCGTATTACCGCCTGCGCACAGCAGGTGTGTTACATCGTATTGCTGCACATGCAGATTGTGCGGATAATAGGTGTGGCCGGGGGCAAGGAACACATCCCCCGCCTTTTTGCCGTTCAGCTGCGCCTCATAAACGCCCAGCGCCGTAACGGCAAGCGTCGCCCTCTTCACGGCGCCGGGTACCTGCACGGCTTGCTCGAACACCTCCACCGTGCCTTCCGTGTATGCGCGCGGCACGGTGATGAAATACGGCTTCAGATCGATCATCGTTTTTCTCCTCCAAACAGATCAAAGGCATTTTCGCGCCATCCCCGGGGACGGCAGACCCTCCCGGCGGCTTTTGTGCCGGTGCGGAAGCTTCAAAAATGTCGGTTCAGCCATTCGGCGCTGCGCTGCATGCTTTTTATGGGCGATCTCTCCAGCCAGTTGCGGTGGCTTTCCAGGATTACGGCCTCCACGCCGTTCCCGGCGGCCAGCGCCGCCCACTGCTCCAGCGGCAGGTTGCCCGTACCCAGCTCCATGCTGTCCGTCTTCAAAATGGGCGTCATCGCCGCGCCGGCAAGGCGCGCGCCGCGGTCGTTGATATGCCACAGCTTCATGCGCGCGCCCAAACGGCGCATCCAATCCGCCGCGTTTGCGCCGCCCTCGGCAAACCAGTAGCTGTCGAATTCAAAGTTCACGGCGGCAGGGTCGGTCTCGTCGATCAAAAGATCATACGCGCGCTTTTCGTCCTCCACACGCTGCAGCTCGCAGTTGTGGTTGTGGTACAAAAGGCGTACGCCGTGTTTAGCCAGCGCCGCGCCGGCCCGGTTCAGCCGCGCGGCAAGCTCGTGCACCGCCGCCGCGTCGCCGTAAGCAAAGCGGTACATGCCGGTAATCACGGCAATGCCGGTATCAAAGCCTTCGCATTCCCGCGCAACGGCCGCGGCATCGCGCTCCACGGCTCCAAGATCGGTATGCAGGCTTGCAACGGAAAGCCCGCTCTCCCGGATGAGCGCGTGCCAGTCGAGCTTGCCGCCGTTGCCCGTGGGCATGCCGGCAGCCTTTGTGAGCAAACGCACCGCAAGGCCCGTTGGGTGGATCATAAAGCTGCAAAGCTCGATGCCGTCATACCCCGCCGCCTTGATGGCGCCGAGCGTCTGGCGCGCCTGCGCCGCGCTGTTCAGCGCCGTGCCGAGCATAAACTGCTGTACGGCCTTCATCGCCATCGTTTTTCCTCCTTCAGGGGCAGCCGACAAAGCCGCCCCTTAAAATTGGGGGGCTTTGTTTATCGGCCGCCCCATTCCATGCCGTCACAGCGCGAACACCTCGCCCGGTGTGACGCCGTTTTCGTTAAAGCTGTCCACGCAGAGATAATAATCTTGCCCCGCGATCAGCGTGGACAACGTCACCTCGTTGGCATCGTAGACCATCCAGCTTTGATAAAGCTTTTCGGGTGCCGTGCCGTAACGCACATTGCAGCCCTGCGCGCCGGGAATGGGCGGCCAGCTCACTCTGGCGTCCAGCGGCCCCAGCCGCTCGGCTGCGGCGGCCGCCTGCGCGGGCTTTTCGCCGCCACCGTTGCCGAAGACACGCAGGCCGCTCACGCGCAGCGCCTGCCCATAGGGCAATTCGCCGCCCACCACGCGCACATAGCGCGCATCAACGCCGTGTGCGTATTCATAGTAGCCGTTGGAGCACTCGCGCGCAACGTTCTCCAGCACCGTCCAATGCGCGCCGTCGGCGCTTATCTCGATCGTGTAATGCGAGATCTGCGGCCGCAGTTCGATATGGCGCGTATGGCGGCTGTCGCCGTAGCTTTCGGGTGGGAAGGCGACGTTCAGCCCCTCGTCGGCCAGATTCACCTGAATGGCGCGGATATCGCGCTCTTTGCCCAGATCGACCGAGAGCCATTCGCCCGGCGCGGCGTTTGCCGCGCTCCACCAGGTGCGGATCTTCTCGTCCACCGCGTTTTCGGCGCGGCTGCCCTCGGCCGTGGAAGATGCAAAAACGGGCCTGCGATAGCTGAGCAGCATCCATTCGGGTTGCTGGCCCGCGGCGTCGAACGCCCCCTGCGGCACGCGGTGCGGATAATCGGCAAAATTCTGGTTGCAGAAAAGCACGCCGTCGGCATCAAAGCCCGCAGGGAAAAGGCCCACGCGCCGCTCGAAATCGAAGTTGACGCTGACGCGCATGGTGGAAACGTGCCAATAGTTGCCAAAGCGGTCGGCAATGGTGCTGCCGTGGCCTGCGCCCGTGATAAAGCCGCCGGGCTTTGCAGAAAACGGGTTGCTCTTTTGCAGCACGAACGGCCCCAGCGGCGCATTGCCCACATAGACGCCGTCGGCGTAGGTATTGTACTGCGTGCCCGGACAGGCGTACTGCAGATAATATTTGCCCGCGTGCTTTGTCATAAACGCACCCTCGATGTAGGGCTTGCCGACGGCAAGGAACATCTTCGTCATAGCCTCGGAGCTTAAACCGGAGCGCTTTTCCATCTCGGGCGGCATCTCGATGCGCTGTGTTTTTTCGTTGAACAGATGCTTCATGTGCTGGTAGACGACACTGCCCTCTTTGTTCACAATACCGTTATCGCCCGGGCGCTCGTAGCCAAGCTCCGTTTCACGGCCGTAAATGAGCGGCACCGGCTCGCACAGCGGCAGCATAGTCTCGCGGTCCATCTCGACGCCCCAGATCGGCTCGTTATTTGTACAGCCCCAGTAAAAATAGACGCGGCCGTCGTCATCCGCAAAAAGATTCGGATCCCAAAACGCAAACGGCGCCGAGACCTCCTCGAAGGGTTGCGCGAGGGGGTCTTTCGTGCGCAGGATGGGGCAGTTTTTTTCGCGGCTGCTGGCGCTGAAATAGAGATACTCTCCCACCTGCCGCACATCGGGCGCGTAGTCGTAGATCAAAAGATCGGGCGCGGCGCAAAAATCCCAGTGCAGCAGATCGTCGCTATGCCAAAAGCCTGCGGACATCGACACAAACAGATAGTAGCGATCTTTAAAAAGAACGAGCGTTGGGTCGGCACCCTCGCGCCCGGCCGAAACACGTCCGCCCTCGTTCATGTGCTGGTAGCGATAGCCCAAATCCAGCGGGTTGCAATAGGTGTGCTTTTTCATCCAAATCTCACCGTTTCTTTTCAAATGATCGAATCGATCCCAAATTTCCAAATCGGCCCCCGCGCCTTATTTATTCCACTTTTTTGAACCGCTGCAAAACACGGTTCAGCTGCTTGATGCTCTCCTCGTCCGCGCCGGCCTGCTTGAGCAGGCTCAAAAGCGTCATGCGGCCCATCATGCGCTGCAAAGCGGGATTGTCCTTCACAGCGTCGGCCACATCGCCGCGGGCAGACGCGCCCTGGGCCATCATGCGGTCGATTACGGCGCCCGCCTCGGGGTGTTTGCGGATCTCCGCCAGCTTGTCATGGACAGAATAGCAGCTTTCGTCAGGATCCGCGTCGAACCAGTTCTGCACCGCGGAGCGCTTGACAAAAATATAATCGGGGTTTTCCTGTTCCGCCTTGCGCACCAGCATCACGCTGCTGCACCCGGCGGCGCGCGCCTCGATGGTGTGCTCGCCCGAGATCGGCACCTCAAACGTAAAGACCGTTTTTCCCGTTTGCACGGCAAATTCTTTGCCGTCCACCAAAAGCGTTACCTCGGGCTGGTTGGAATACGCCTTAATCTGCGTTGCCACCTCGGTGCGTTCTACATAGCGGCTGCCGCACAGATGAACAAAGGGCTCGGTTTTGTTCCACGCGGCCTTGTACAGATAGAACGCGTCCTTTTTCATCTGCCGGTCAAATGTAACAAGCCCCTTTTGGTTTTCGCCGTTTTTGCCGCCCTCGTCGCGCCCGTCCGCCGCAAAATCGAACAGATTCCACGCGTGCGTGGCCCACAGCCAGGGCCGCGCCTCGATCATGGCAAGGCAGTGCTCATGATACACACACTGATAGCTCTCGGTATAATCGCCTTTTTCGGGCGCGGCGCTCTGGAACGCGGGGTTCGCGTCCGCGCCGTATTCCGAAAAGCCGATGCAGCGGTCCGGGTATTTTTCGTGGTATTCGTCAAAGAATTCTTCGTTCTGCTCTAAGTCGCCCAGATACCAGCCGAAGTACAGGTTATAGCTGTTCACATCCGGAATTTCAAGGATCGGGCTGTCGGTTTCCAGCATAAAGACATTGGCCATCGTGGTGCGGCGCGTGGGGTCCAGCCGGTGGCACAGCTCGTTCAGCAGGCGGTGATTTTCGAGCAAATCCTCGTCCACGGCGCTGGCGGCGGTGATCTCGTTGGAAAGGCCCCATACCGCGATGCACGGATGATTGTAGTTCTGAATGATGAGTTCCTCCATCTGGCTGAGGGTATTCGCCCGGCCGTTTTTCATATGCATGGTGATATAGGGGATCTCGGCCCAGACGATCAGGCCGTTTTCGTCGCACAGATCGTAAAATTCCTGCGCGTGCTGGTAGTGCGCAAGGCGCAGTGTGTTCGCGCCGATCTCGCGGATGATCTGCATATCGCGGCGGTGGTGCGCGGCCGTGAGCGCGTTGCCGGCGCCCTTGCAGTCCTGATGGCGCGAAACGCCGCGCAGCGGATAGCTGCGGCCGTTTAAAAGGAAGCCCTTTTGCGGATCAATCTCAAAAACGCGGCAGCCAAAACGGGTGTGCACCGCGTCGCTGCTTTGAAGGGCCGCAGATGCCTCATACAGATACGGGGCATCGAGGCCGTCCCAAAGGCGAACGTTTTCCAGCGTGAACACCGCCTGCGCCCTGCCGTTTTGCACGGGGGCGGTTTTTGTTTTGCCGGCAACGGTAAATTCCACCGTGTCCGCCGCGCCCTCTACCCACGCCTCTGCGGTGACAACGGCCGTTTTTGCCGCAAGGTCCACCACCGGCGTCACTTTGATGCCCGGCGCGCCGCAATATCCCAGCGCGAAATGCGCCGCAGGCACGACAAGCAGCTTTACCGCGCGGTACAAGCCGCCGTAAAACGTAAAATCCGCCTTTTGCGGATAGACGGTATCGTTATCGGTATTGTCCACCGTGATGGCGAGTGTGTTCTCCGTGCGCAGGTGCGCCGTAAGATCAACGCGGAACGCCGAAAAACCGCCCTCGTGCCGCGCCAGCTTTTCGCCGTTCAAAAACACCTCGGCCGTATAGGCCGCGCCGTCTATCTGGAGCCAAACCCCGTCGCCGTTTGCCAATGCGGGCAGTTCGTCCCGGCGCAGTGTGCGCGTATAGCGGCAGGTACCGCGGTAATAATCGTTGCCGCCGTCCTGGCCGTCGATGGCATTCCATGTGTGGGGCAGCGAAACGGCCTCGGCGGGCGAATTTTCTGTTTTAAAAAATGTCCAGCCCTCACAAAGCAAAATCTCTTGACGCATAATAACTTCTCCTTTACGGGCGATTCCAGAAGAAGGCAAAGCCGCCCCTCTAAAAATTGGGGGGCTTTGTTTGTCCGGCCGCCCTTGTACTTTATGCAAAACGCCCGTTCAAACGGGAGGCGAGCGTTTTGGCAAAGCCTCATTCCAAGATCGCCCGGCAGAGAATGCGGCCATTCTCTTTTGGGCGATGCGAACGATGCATCTGCGGTTTCATTGGTAAAAATCACGAAATTTGCGGTTTTTGATCCTTTTTTCGCCGCAGGGTGATATACTGTTTTTATAACGATCCCATGCAAGCGGCGAGTATGGCACAGGCGCGCTGCGCTCCTGTCGGCTTTGTCCCTCTCCCGCGGTGAGCCGGCGGGCAAATCGCCGTTTGCCGCTTTCGCTTTTTAGAAAGGATGTGTCCCCCTCTATGGATGTGATGCAAAATATTGCCCTGTTTCGGGAAATGATGCACTGCGAGGGCGCGCTTTATCTGTGGCAGTTCGATGCGGACGGCAGGCTTTTATCTTCCGATTGCCCGGACGAAACCGTGCTGGGCACGGCCTTTTCCGTGTTTGGCTGCAAAGACGCCATGCTGGAGCATTTAAAAACGCGCGCCACGCCCGTGGTGCTGGGCACGTCTTTGGGAACGGTATGGGGCGCGGTGTTCGAGCCCTCAAACACGGGCGTGCGCCATGCATGGGTGCTGGGCCCGGTGCTGTACAGCGAGCTTTCGATGCGCCAGATGGAGCAGGGCTACGCGCTGTACAACCGGCTGGAATTGAGCCTCGCGTGGAAAAACCAGCTGATGCGCGCCGTGCAAAGGCTGCCCTGTGTGCCGAGCAGCGTGTTCTTTCGGTATCTTTCGATGCTGCACTACTGCGCGAGCGGCGAGCACCTTACGCTGACGCAAAGCATTTCCACAGCCATGCTGCCGGAGCTTGTGCCCATCCAGCCGAACAAAACCACCGACCGCCACAAGGTATACGCTGCCGAGCGCGCACTGCTGGACATGGTGCGCAACGGCGATTTAAACTATGCCGAAGCGCTGCAGACCTCGTCGCTGCTGAGCAGCGGCGTTCCGGTACAGGGGCGCGACCCGCTGCGCCAGGCCAAAACTTCCGTTACCGTATTTTGCACGCTGGTGTGCCGCGCCGCCATTGAGGGCGGCCTTTCACCGGATGCCGCCTACAGCCTTGGCGATGCCTATATTCAAAGCTGCGAGGACGCCGATGATCTGGGCGAATTGGCAAAGCTACCGCTCTCCATGTACGACGATTTTATCCGGCGCGTACACAAATGCCGCACAAACCCCGCCTATTCCAAAGCCGTGCAGCAATGTGTGGATTACATCGAGCTGCATCCTGCCGGCCGTATCCGCGCCGCCGATTTAGCGGCGCTGGCAGGCTACGGTGAATATTATATCACACGCCGTTTCAAACAGGAAACGGGATATTCCATCAATGACTACATCAAATTTGTAAAAATCGAGCGTGCAAAGGTGCTGCTGGCCTCCACCGACCGTTCTTTGCAGCAGATCGCCGATGCGCTGGGCTTTGCCACACGCAGCTACTTCAGCCAGAGCTTCAAGCAGGTGGTGGGGCAAAGCCCGGCGGAATACCGCGCTGCCGTGCAGGGCACGGCAAAATAAGCGCGGCATCGTTTCGCTTTTCAGTGTTCTTCTTTCAGCCCTCTTTGGGGACGGGAGCACCCAGCTGTTTTTCGATCTCGGCATGGCGCAGCGCCGCCTTTTTCTCGGCAATGCGCTTTTGCACGTTCACCATCTCTTCTTTGGAGAGCGGGCAGAACCGCATGGCAAGGATCGTGATGATCCAGCCGAGGATCGGCAGGCCGAATTTCAAGAGCATCGTCATCCAGAAAATGGCCGGTGTGCTGGGGTCGGTGGGCTGCGGCAGCGTGGTGGTATAGCCGATGAGCGCAACGGCGCCCGTGGCGATTACGGCGGCAAACGAGGTGATGAGCTTGTCGATGAGGCTGTAGGTGCCCGAGACGACGGCCGGAACATACTTGCCGCTGCGATCTAGCTCATAGTCGATGGTATCGGCCATGTAGGCGGTGTTCGCGGTGGTGATGCACATATTGGAGCCGTTTTGCGCAAGGGTTAAAAGCACGTAGACGATCATCGCCGGGCTGCCCATCACGGCGATATCGCGCGGGTTGATGGCGACGAAGAAAAGCCACGTAACCGCCGAGATGGCCATACTGATATACGTCCAGGTGACAATGCCCTTTTTGCTGCCGTACTTCCCGACATATTTTGCGCCGAACGCCGCGAAGAAGATGGAAGGGATCATGCTCACCACCGTCAAAATTGTCGCAATGCCCATGTTGCCGATGATGATGCCGGAGAGCAGTGTTCCGATGATGGCCTGGCTGCCCACCTGCTGCGCGATCTTATCCGAAGCGTTCGAGGCGATGTAGCACTGCAGCGCGCGGTTGTGGCCGAGCACCTCAAACACATCCTTCACCTTCAGGTTTTCTTTTTTCTGCGTTGTCCCCATAAAATTTTCGGGCTTATCGAATTCGCCCACGCCGATGCACACCATCACCGTGCCCACTGCGCCCATCGCAAGGCACACCCAGCATGCGGCAGAAAGGAAGCCCTGGTTATACTCGCCGCCAAACGCGGGCAGCAGCACAACATTCAGCACCATCATCATCACCATGGGAACCAGGTAGTTGAACGCCGTTGTCCACACGCCCACAGTCGGGCGCTGTTTGGGATCGTTTGTCATAATGGCGGGGATCGTCTGCGCCGTCATGTTTGTGATCGTGTATCCCACAACATACACCACGTACAGCAGCGTGAAGACCGGCCAGCCGAAGCCTTTGCTGGACATCAGGTTAAACATCAAAAGCAGGCCGACGGCCTCAATCAGGAAACCCGCGATCAGCAACACGCGCAGCTTGCCCCACCGGGTATTTACACGGTCGTACACAAATGCCAGCATCGGGTCGGTAACGCCGTCTAAAATACGCGTGCAGGTTAAAATCACACCGACAACCGCCGTGGAAATGCCATAGCCGATGCTGGCGCTGTAGCTGGCCATATTGATGAGCGAATAGACGCTCATCCCCACCAGCGCGTTGCAGGCGTACAGAATGATCTGCCAGGTTTTTGCGCAGCGATACTGTACGCCGTCGATCTCGCTCTGGCTCACTTTGTTCCTTGCCATAAGAAATCCCCCTTATTGAATGAAAGCGTTGTTTTGCGCGGCATGAGGAACTGCCTGCAAAGCCGTTCCTGAATTGCCCCGCGATTTGTCCGTCAACTGCTCCGTGCGCTTTTGTTCGATGCTTTCAGTATAGCGGGGCAAAGCCGGGCTGTATGTTCAAAAATTATAATTAAAGCGCAAAAAATCGCTTTGTTTTCCAAGGCTTGCAAATTTTTGATTGTCTTTGCTATTTTTGATACACGCAAACCCTGTTTTCTGCGGTATGATGGAACTGCAAAAACGCCGGATGCGAAACGGAACCGAAACCCTGAAAATACAAAAAAGGAGCGAAAGGACATGCAGACATTTGAAAAAGGCTTTCTGATCGGCGCCGCCACCGCCGCACATCAGGTGGAGGGAAACAATATCCACAGCGATTGCTGGGCGCAGGAGCACATGGTGCACACCAGCTATGCGGAGCCCAGCATGGACGCCGTTGATCACTATCACCGCTATGAAGAGGACATCCGCCTAATGGCCGCGGCCGGCCTGAATGCCTACCGCTTTTCCGTGGAATGGGCGCGCATCGAGCCACAGGAGGGCCGGTTTGACGACAGCGAGATAGAGCATTACCGCAAGGTGATTGCCTGCTGCAAAGAAAACGGGCTGGAACCTGTGGTGACGCTGCATCACTTCAGCAGCCCGGTGTGGCTCATCGGCAAGGGCGGCTGGGAGGCCGAAACCACGCCCGCGGATTTTGCGCGCTATGTCCGCTATGTGATGGAGCGTCTTGGCAGCGAACTGAAATATGTTTGCACCATCAACGAGGCCAACATGGGCGTACAGGTAGCGGCCATTGCCGAGCGCTATAAAAAGCAGATGATGGCGCAGCTGGCCAAGGCGCAGGCCGCAGGCGACAGCGTGAACAGTGACGTCCAGATGGGCATCAACATGGAAAAGATGATGCAAAACCAAAAGGCCATCGCCGAGGAAACCCTGCAGGTGTTCGGCGTTGAGAAGGCAGAATGCTTTACAAGCCCGCGCACACCGCACGGCGACGCGCTGGTGATGGAGGCGCACAAGGCCGCGCGCGCCGTCATCCGCGCGGTATGCCCGGGCGTGAAGGTAGGCCTGACGCTCTCTTTGCACGATATTCAGGCGCTGCCCGGCGGCGAAGCGGCGGCAGAAAAGGATTGGGACGACGAATTCACGCACTATCTGCCCACGATCGAGGACGACGATTTTCTGGGCGTGCAGAACTATACGCGCGCCCGCTACGATGCTAACGGCAGCATGCCCGCGCCCGATGGCGCGGAGCTGACGCAGATGAACTATGAATTTTACCCCAAGGGGCTGGAGCATGTAATTCGCCGCGTGGCAAAGGAATTCCGCGGCGATCTGCTCGTGACGGAAAACGGCATCGCCACCCATGACGATACCCGCCGCACAGCGTTTATCGAGCGCGCGCTGGACGGCGTGCGGCGCTGCCTTGCCGACGGCCTGCCCGTAAAGGGATATTTCTACTGGAGCCTTATGGATAATTTTGAATGGCAAAAGGGCTTTGCAATGCAGTTTGGGTTGGTTGCCGTCGATCGCGCGAACGGCCACAAGCGCGCGCCGAAGCCGAGTCTTGCCTATCTGGGAACACACGTGGGGAAATAATTTTTGCGCCGCATCCCGCCGAATGGCAAAAAGCGAACGTCCGGATCCCGTGCCGGACGTTCGCTTTTTATTTTTTGGCTTTGCGCAGATCGTCCGCTGCGGATCTGTTGGATAAGCTGCCGTTTCTTAGCCCGGATCGGATATCGGCAAACACGGCGCATCCGCCCGCCTGTTTGCCCACGGCAGACAGAGCCCCCCTCCTTAAAGCAATACCTCGGCGGCCTGCGGTGCCGATCTCGCGATGCATTTGCCGTTTCGGTACGAGGCGAGCACCGCCGCGTTCGTATTCAATGCATCGTAATAATTTTCGGCATCCAGCACCACAAAGTTTGCCGGGCGGTTTTCGGCAATGCCGTAGCCCTCGCCGAGGTGCAGGGTGCGCGCGGCATTTGTGGTAATGAATTTGTAGGCATTCACAAGATCCTCATAGCCCATCATCTGGCACACATGCAGGCCCATAAACACCACGTCGCGCAGATTTCCTGTGCCCAGGGGATACCATGGGTCGAAGATATCGTCGTGGCCAAACGAGACGTTGATCCCCTCCTGCGTCAATTCCTTCACACGCGTAACGCCGCGGCGTTTGGGGTATGTATCCATCCGGCCCTGCAGGTGTGTATTCACCAGCGGGTTTGAAACGAAATTGATCCTGCTCAGCTTTAAAAGGCGCATCAGACGCATTACATAGGCATTATTATAAGAATGCATCGCCGTGGTATGGCTGGCCGTGACTTTATCGAACAGCTGCAGCTCCAGCGCGCGCGCCGCCAGAGTTTACAGCCCGCGCGAGGCCTCGTCGTCGATCTCGTCACAGTGCACATCTACCAGCTTATCGTAATCCGCCGCCAACTGCATTGCAAAATTCAGCGATTCCACGCTGTATTCCCGCGTAAACTCAAAGTGCGGGATCGCACCCACGGCGTCTGCGCCCAGCTTTACCGCATCAATCATCAGCTGCTTTCCGTTCGGATAGCTCAAAATGCCCTCCTGCGGAAATGTGCCCTTCCCGGTTTAGAGGACAGTAAAAAAGATAAAAAAACAGAATGAAA
>CAJUMH010000022.1 GCA_910587145.1 uncultured Ruthenibacterium sp.
CTGCCGCAGGCAGTACCACCGCCCGCTTGCGGGTGGTGAGTAAGTGCGCTCTTCGCAGAGGGCTGGCAAAGAGAATGGAGCGCCCAAGCCATCCCCGGACGCTCCCGCTCGGTTTTCTCCTGCTGGTCGATCACCGCCTTTTCAGCCTCTGTCATTCTGCCACAAATGAACCGCCAGCCAATGTGTATTTGGGTGGTGAAACCACCCAAATACACAATACATCTCAATACGGATTTGGGATTTTCAGCGATGCTTTATCAAAAAGGGGAGGGGAACGCTCTGCAAAAAGGAAAGACAAAAGCAATTGCCGTTCAGGGCGTACTGTTTGCTCTGATGTCGGCGCTTTCTTTTGCGGAAGGCTTCCTCACACCCTGGCTGGGACTGCCTCCGGGCGTAAAGATCGGCCTTGCCAACACCGTGGTGATGTATGCGCTGCTTTGCCTTGGAAAGGGCAGCGCGTTTACCTTAACCGTGCTAAAAAGTATGTTTGTTTTTTTAACACGCGGAGCGATGGCGGGTGCGCTGAGCCTGGGCGGGGGATTGCTTGCCGTTCTGGCCATGTCGCTGCTTTATGGCCCGAAGCGGAAGGTTTCTTTGTTTATGCTCTCAGCGGTAAGCGCGATCTTACACAATCTGGGACAGCTTATGGTTTTGGGCTTTCTGATGCGGTCTGTTTATACACTTTACTATCTGCCCATATTACTGGTATCCGGGCTTATAATGGGTTCGCTGACAGCTTGCTGCCTGAAAGCGGCTGCGCCGGCATTAAAAAGATTGGGCTATTGGGATCCGGTCGATCCGCATAAATAATATTATATATCAATAAGCACTTGACATTGTTTAGAAAAAATGATATAGTAAAAGTAGGCAAAAATTGCCAGATAGAACCAAAGAAATAATGGGAGGAAATGAATAATGGCTAAATTTGTTTGCACCGTTTGTGGTTATGTTCACGAGGGAGATACGGCTCCGGAGTTTTGCCCGCAGTGTAAGGCGCCCGCATCCAAATTCACCGAACAGAAGGGCGAGATGGCATGGGCCGCAGAGCACGTTGTGGGCGTTGCACAGGGCGTAGATCCCGAGATCGTAGAAGGCCTGCGCCAGAATTTTAACGGCGAGTGCAGTGAGGTTGGCATGTATCTTGCCATGGCTCGCGTTGCGCACCGTGAGGGCTATCCCGAGATCGGTCTGTATTGGGAAAAGGCGGCCTATGAAGAAGCCGAGCATGCCGCAAAATTTGCCGAGATGCTGGGTGAGGTTGTTACAGGCAGCACAAAGAAAAATCTGGAAATGCGCGTAGAGGCCGAAAACGGCGCCACTGCCGGCAAAACTGCTCTTGCCAAAAAGGCCAAGGAGCTGGGCCTGGATGCCATCCACGATACCGTGCACGAAATGGCGCGCGACGAGGCCCGCCACGGCAAGGCATTCCAAGGCCTGCTGGAGCGTTATTTTGGCTAAAAACAAATGTCTCCGTACATATTGAAGGGAAGGAGGCGTTTCGGATGGACAAGTATGTCTGCCCCTGCGGCTATGTTTACGATCCTGCTGTGGGCGACCCCGAGAACGGTGTCGCTCCCGGCACGGCATGGGAAGATGTTCCGGAAGATTGGGTTTGCCCGGTTTGCGCTCTGGGTAAGGACGCATTTGAAAAGGAATAACTTTTTCCGAAAAAGTGGGATCTGCTGTCCGGTTTGCGGCGGCAGATCCTTTTTCTTGTATCACGATTTTATGCATCCCGATTTTGCTTGTATCCCGAAAAAAGATATGGTATCATAGACAAAACGGCAAAAGCAAACAGGATATATCAAACTGCGGCGGCTGCGCCATATGGTTTGGATCCATGTTATGAACAAAGGAAGAGCTTTTCAAAAGTAATCCGGCAGCCAGGGACAGCGTACAAAGACAGCTGCAAAAAAGATATGCAATTTCGCTAAATATAAATTTAGCGAAATGCAGGGGAACCTTGAAGCCTTTAAAGCTTTCTCCAAAGCTGCCTCTAAAGCTTCCTCATAAATCATAAAGCGGCTGCACCATACCGTATTTGTTTGGATCATGTCTTGCGCACGCAATGGTCTTCTTCGCACTTTCCGGATGTCAAATGGAACAGCGTGAAATTCAGATCGCTTTTTCTTACTGGATATGATGCAATCAGATGCAATCCATGGCCGGTGGAACCGAACCGAAGCTTTTGCTGCTCTGTATGCCGCTTTTGCCTGAGGATTCATCATGAGGATCTGTGAATATGAGTACTTACATTGATTCGCGTCATCCCAACCAGCATGGCGATTATCAGGATTGTCCTTCCTATGTGGTTCGCTATTTGCAGGATAGCGAAACGATCCGTGGGCTTTCTCCGCGCACCGTCAACGGATATTATATCGATCTGCGCACATTTTTTCGGTTCCTCATGCGTTCACGCGGATTGGTTCCGGAGGATACGCCTGTGGAAGAAATTGACATTCGCGGGATCGACCTTGCCATGATCCAAAGCGTTACCACCAGCGAGATCTATGAGTTTATGTATTATATTACCCGCGAGCGCGATAATTCTGCGGCTGCGCGCGCACGCAAACTGTCCAGTGTGAAGGGCTTTTATAAATTTTTAACAAACAAAATGAAGCTTTTGGAGAAAAACCCTGCGGATGACGTCGGTACGCCCGCGCAAAAAAAGCGTTTGCCCAAATACCTTTCGCTGAATGAGAGCATCGAGCTGCTGAAAAACATTCGATCCGATTTTTACGAGCGGGATTACTGCATCATCACGCTGTTTTTAAACTGCGGAATGCGCCTGAGCGAGCTGGTAAATATCAATATCACCGATATCCATGAGGACGGTACGATCCGCATTGTGGGCAAGGGTGATAAGGAGCGCCTTGTATATTTGAACGACGCCTGTATTTCTGCATTGCGGCGCCTGTGTGAGGCGCGGGCAAAGCTGCCAAATCTGCAAGACCAAAAGGCGCTGTTCGTCTCCGGAAAAACCGGAAAGCGTTTATCGGCACGCCGCGTACAGCAAATCGTCGACAGCTGCCTCAAAACGGCGGGGCTGTCCGGCAAAGGCTATTCCACACATAAACTGCGGCATACGGCGGCCACCATGATGTATCAGGAAGGCCATGTGGACATGCTTGCACTGAAAGAGATTTTGGGACACGCGCATGTTTCCACCACAGAGATCTATACGCATCTGGGTACCGAGCAGCTGCGCCAGGCCGCAGATGCTTCCCCTTTTGCAAAGCTTGATTTTGAAAAAAAGAATTTGACCGCGCGTAAACCCGGAAAAACAGCGCGGGCCAAGCATCAAGAGAAAGCGCCGGAGGAGGAGTGATCTCCCCTCCCCTTTTTATTTTACAACGCAGTGCGTTTTTTGCAGCGCGGCGAGCTCTTTTTTACAACGCAGCAACGCTCTTTTTTACCGTGCAGTAAAGCTTTTTTACAGCGCGGTAAGGTTCAGCAGCACCGGTGCAAAAACCGCCGCGAGCAGGCCCTCTATTACAGAGGACAGCAGAAGGCCCGTTGAAGAAAAAACAAAACAGCGCAAACAGCGGCCGACCTTTGGCCCGACAGGGGTGGATGTTTTTGATAAAAAAATGGACCGAAACAGGCCGACCGAGGTGTTAAGCGCGGCCGCAACAAAGAAAAGCAAGCATGCCGCCTGCAATACCTCTGGGATCCATAACAAAATCATATTTGCAATTAGCCCGCGTGAGCCCATTCCGGTGTATAAAAACGCGGAAATACAGCCGATGGCGATGCCGCGCAGAAACGGAATACACAGCAGTACCGGCGCCCCAATGCTCGAAAGGCAGAAAAACAATGTAAGGGTCTGCAGCATCATGGCGGAGAAAAACGAACCGAACATCACTGAAACAAAACCGCCGCCATGCTCTCCGACAAGATATTGCTGTACAAAATAAGAGAGATATCGATTGGATTTTGCCAGATAGGGAAAGAAGCTGCCAAAAGCCACGCCGGCCAGCAAAAGGCATGACAGCCCCACCATTTTTTGTCCAAAATCGGTTTGATGTGCTTTTTTTGGATGCTCCGATCTTGTTTTGCGTAAAGCCGGCGGCCGCAGTTTTCGGAATTCCCGCATTTCAAACGACACTTCCTTTTTACAAATTTACAAAGCATTTACAACGCCTGTGCCCCTTTACGGGCAGTTTGACACGAGAACAAAGCTTTGAAACGGAAACAAGGCTTTGGCACGGAAAGCAGAGCCTTGGCACGAAAGCAAAGCCCGCTTTTTTACCGAACTCGACGGCGACGGTCTTGCAGTACGATCCCAAACAGGCCGCCAACCGCACCGGAGCAAAGCAACGCCGCCCCTTTGATGGCCGATAAAGCGGAAAACTCGGTTTGCCCCCGGGTAAGCGCAGCGATCCACAAAATTGCATAGAAGACGGTTCCGATCAAAAGGCCGCAAAGCAGCCCCTTTTTTTGATGCAAAGCAGCCAAAATAAGCCCTGCAAAAAGCACGGCAATCGAAAGAGCCACCGTCGCGATCGGTGATAAAAGCTGCGGCGCAATGTCCACCTTGCAGCGAAGCGCGGCCAACCCGCTGAATAAAAGCGCCGCAGCCGCAAATCCGCCGATCATGCTCGCACCCGCCTGCATCGCAAGATGTACCGCTGCACCGCGCTGTGCATGCTGTGCATGCGGTGTGCTTCGTTTTTGCTTTTGCATACAATAAACACCCCCATGTCCTCTACCCAAAAGTATGCATGGAGGTGTCTGTTTCATTCCTGATCGTGCCCATTCCGCGTTGTTTTGTGGTGCGGAAAATACACGGCCGGGATGTTTTTAATTTATTGGAAGCTTTCGGTTATTTAGCGCTTCCGGAATCCGTAGTGGTATCCAGAGTCAGCTTTTCAACTTCCTGAATGGCCCAACGCTTGAAACGCATTTTTACGCGGTCGTTGCCGGTTTCCAGCACAAAGGTATCCTCTTTGATGCTGACAACGTGTCCGACAATTCCGCCAATCGTTGTGATGCCGTCGCCAATTTCAATGGAGTTGCGCATATTGGCTGTTTCTTTTTCCTTCTTGCGCTGCGGGCGGATCATCATAAAGTACACAGCAAGGAGCATGATTACCAAGGGCAAAAATGTAAAAAGAATACTTCCGGTTTCCGGATTCATAGAATAACCTTCTTCCTCATATTTAGCATTATCATATAGTATACCGAAAATCCAAGGCACTTGCAAGCCTTTTTCAGCGCTTTTCGATTTTTTTCAAAAGAAAACAGCCATGCCGCAAACAGAGTTGCGGCATGGCCGGGGCATATGCGGGGCGGTTTTTTCGAATTTGGGATCAGAACGTACATTCTTTTTCTTCAAATTGTTTGCAGGCCTCGCAAACCTTCTGCTGCGGCGCGGGCTTGGGCTCATACCAGCCGCGTTTTTGCATTTCGGTAAACAGCTCAAACTGCATGTCATGCTCTTCGGAAAGGATCCCCATCAGCTTGTCCTTGCGCTGTTTTGTGGCGCATTCGCCCGCATAGTGGTTGTAATCCTCGGTAATTGCTTTTTGCGTGTTCAATGCATCTGTCATTTTTGCCTGGTCGTCAAAACAATTCATTGCGGTTCCCTCCTTACTGCAGTTCCTGCAGAATGGCATCATAATGCTTGGTATGGCGCTGCGCCATATCTTCGCACATTTCCTTCAGCGCCGGGTCTTCGCAGGTTTGCGCATAGCACTTATACTTTCGGATGATGTTTTCCTCGTGCGTGAGCAACTCGGAAAAACCGGACAGTTCAACATTGGTGATCGTGTCCATCAAAAATGCCTCCTTTTCTTTGATAAGAATAGCATTTCCCCGTTTGACCGCGATATGCACAAAAAACACCCCGTGAAAAATCACGGGGTGAAGCTTTTTTCGCTTTTTTCTCAGGCAAAAACGGAGGCAAAAACGGAGAGATCTCTTAATACATCCCGCCCATTCCGCCGCCGGCCATTGCAGCATTTGCCGCGGCTGCGGCGGCCGGATCCTCGGGCTCGTCGGCCACAAGGCTCTCGGTCGTCAGCACCATGGAAGCTACGCTGGACGCATTTTCCAGCGCGGAGCGCGTTACCTTGGTCGGATCAACAATGCCGGCCTTGATCATATCGCCATATTCTTCCTTCTGCGCGTCAAAACCATAGTTTGCATCGTTCGCCGACATGATCTTGTCGATGATCACGCTGCCTTCCAGGCCCGCATTGGCCGCGATCTGGCGCAGCGGGGATTCCAAAGCCTTGCGCACAATACGCGCGCCAGTGCGCTCGTCGCCCTCCAGCTTAGCGATCACGGCATCGACAGCATCGGTGGTGTGCAGCGGAGCCGTGCCGCCGCCCGCGACGATGCCTTCCTCCACGGCAGCCTTGGCCGCATTCAGCGCGTCCTCGATGCGCAGTTTCTTTTCCTTCATTTCCACTTCGGTAGCGGCGCCCACCTTGATTACCGCTACGCCGCCGGAGAGCTTCGCAAGGCGCTCCTGAAGCTTTTCCTTATCAAAATCGCTGGTGGTCTCCGCCATCTGTGCGCGGATCTGACCAATGCGGGCGTTGACGGCTTCCTTGTCGCCCATACCGTCCACAATGGTGGTATATTCCTTTGTCACCTTTACCTGACGCGCACGTCCCAGCATCTCCATGGTGGCATCCTTCAGCTCATAGCCCAGCTCCTCGCTGACAACCGTGCCGCCCGTAAGGATGGCGATATCCTGCAGCATCTCCTTGCGGCGATCGCCGAAGCCCGGCGCTTTCACGGCTGCAACCGTAAAGGTGCCGCGCAGACGGTTCACGATCAGCGTGGACAGAGCCTCGCCCTCAACGTCTTCGGCAATGATCACAAGCTTTTTGCCGGATTGTACGATCTGCTCCAGCAGCGGCAGAATGTCCTGAATGACGCTGATCTTCTTATCGGTGATGAGCAGATAGGCATCGTCGAGCACAGCTTCCATGCGCTCGGTATCCGTAACCATATACGGCGTAATATAGCCGCGGTCGAACTGCATGCCCTTTACAACCTCGGAATAGGTCTCGGCCGTTTTGCTCTCTTCAATGGTAATCACGCCGTCGGCGCTCACCTTCTCCATCGCCTCGGCGATCAGGCTGCCGATTACCGCATCACCGGCAGAAACGGTTGCAACACGGGCGATATCGGCAGTGCCGTCCATCTTCTTACTGTTCGCCTTCAGCGCCTCTACAGATGCCGCAACAGCCTTCTGCATACCGCGCTTCAGATCCATCGGATTTGCGCCGGCCGCAACGTTTTTCATCCCTTCCGTAACAAGCGCCTGCGCCAGAACGGTAGCTGTGGTGGTGCCGTCGCCGGCGGCGTCGTTCGTCTTGGTGGCTACCTCTCGCACCAGCTGCGCGCCCATATTCTCGAACGCATCCTTCAGCTCGATCTCCTTTGCGATGGTAACGCCGTCGTTGGTGATGACGGGAGAGCCGAATTTTTTGCCAAGTACCACGTTGCGGCCTTTGGGACCGAGCGTAATCTTAACGGTATCCGCCAGCTTGTCGATACCGGCGCAAAGCGCCTTGCGGGCGTCTTCGCCCATGAGTAACTGTTTAGCCATACAAAACAACTTCCTTTCAGAAAAAGAATTAGAAATTTTTACTCAACGATCGCAAGAATATCCGATTGACGCACGATGGTGCATTCCTCGCCGTCCACTTTTACTTCCGTGCCGGCGTACTTAGCAATCAGAACCCGGTCGCCCACTTTAACGGTCATATCTACCTGGTTGCCGTCCACAAGGCCGCCGGGGCCAACCGCAACAACCTCGCACACCTGCGGCTTTTCTTTGGCCGAGCCGGTAAGAATGATACCGCTTTTTGTAGTTTCCTCTGCTTCAATGTTTTTAATGACAACCCTGTCAGCGAGAGGTCTGATTTTCATAAAACGTTCCTCCTAAAAATGATAATGTTTTTAGTTTAGCACTCTTTGACTTTGAGTGCTAAATATATTGTAACCATATTCGGCAGAAAAATCAAGAGGGAAAAATAAAAATTTTTTATGAATAGAAAAATCTGATATCCGTCCGTGCCGTGCAGACGTAAAAACGGACGCAATACCGCAAAAAAACGGGAGGCATCCGAGAGGATGCCCTCCCGGCAGATTCGGATGTTTTGGCTTTATTCTGCCGCTACGGCTTTTTTTCCGCCGAACGCGGCATAAACCGGCACAGGCAGCACAAAGCGCGCCGCCATCGGTAAAACCCTTGCAGAGAGCCCGGCCGCCGGCGCGCATTCGCCGTCGATATTTACAATGATCCGGTCGGCCTCCATCGGCTCGACGCATACGCTGTGCGCTCTGCGGTATTCCATAATATCGGAAAACGCCGGAACGACCTCTCCGTTTTGAAGGTGCAGACCGTTTTTGTATTTGCTCAATACGCCAGCAATGCGCAGCCGGCTGATTTTTTTTACAATGATGATGTCCAGCGTGCCATCCTGCAGATCCGACATGGGTGCGGCGAGATATCCCCCGCCGTAGGTGGCGCCGTTGCAGACGGCGGCGATCAGATAGTTTCCCGTCAACGTTTCGCCGTCAACGGTAATGCGCATCTTTTTGCCGATAGGCCGCAGCAGACGTTCTACAATAGAAATATTATATGCCATTTGGCCTCCGCACAGCGGAAGCCTTCGATATTTGGGGATCCCGTAAGCCACCTCGGAATCGATGCCCACTGAGCAGATCGCCGCAGAGATGCCGTCGTTTACGGCGATCAGGTCGATGGGAACTGCCGTTCCCGTAAGATTGTCTTCTAATTTCAGAAAATCGTCCGCAGAGCCAAAATTGCGCACAAAATCATTGCCGGAGCCGCAGGGAACGCTGGCAACCTCCGCGTTCCGGTACGGATACGCGCCGCGCAGCACCTCGTTCAGCGTTCCGTCGCCGCCGCAGGCATAAAGGCGCACCGCTTCGCCTCCCTGCGCATATTGCTGCGCCAATTCCACGGCGTGTCTGGGGCACCGCGTCAGCTCCACGGCATATTCCACACCCGCCTGCTCCGCCGCCTCGATCAGTTTCGGTACAAGATACAAGCTCGCATCCGCCTTGCCGGAAACCGGATTGACAATAAATACATGCTTCATGAAGGATCCCCCCTGTTTCTTTATCATACCGCATTTTTCGGCAACATACAATCCCCGCGGCGCACAAAATCCAGCCGATCCGTCTGCCGGGACGCATATTCTGTCTCTGGAAGGGAAATGCTGATGGAAAGCAAGCTTTGGATCGGCCGCCGGGCATTTTCCCTGCGGCGGTCCCGGAAAAAGCAACAAAAAGGAAGGCGGTCCAACCCATGCAAGACATTCCCCACATTCTGCTCACAAGCCTGTGCTCGATCATTGTTCTGTTTTTTCTCGCAAAGCTGATGGGCAATCGGCAGGTGAGCCAAATGAGCCTGTTTGACTATATCAACGGCATCACGATCGGATCGATCGCGGCGGAATTTGCCACGAGCCTGGAGGATGATTTCTGGAAGCCGCTGTCTGCCATGGTTTTATACGGTGCGGTCACGGCGCTGATCTCGGCCGCGACCTGCAAATCCATGCGCATTCGAAAATTTATCAACGGGCAGCCTGTAATCCTGTATGAAAACGGAAAACTGTACGAAAAGAATCTCTCTGCCGCAAAGCTGGATATCAACGAATTTCTGACACAGTGCCGAACGGCAGGCTACTTTGATCTGTCTCAGCTGCACACCGCGATTTTGGAGACAAACGGGCAGCTGAGCTTTTTGCCGCTTGCGCAGCAGCGCCCCGTAACCCCGCAGGATCTGCAGCTCACGCCGCAGGCGGAGCGTCCCTGCGTGAATGTGATCCTGGACGGCAGCATTTTGGCGAAAAATCTAAAATATACTGGCAACGATGATATGTGGCTGCAAAAGCAGCTGGAAGCGCAGCATATTGCCCGAGTGGAGGATGTTTTTCTTGCTACGGTAAATGCGCAGAATAAACTGACGGTTTACCCGCGCACTGGCGAACATGTTGCGCACGAGATGTTTGAATAGCCCTTGCAGCGCGCCGATATTGACGCTTTCCGGCCATACTTGACAACGCGGGAAAAAGAATATAAAAAAATATAAACTGAATAGCAAATACAGCCGGGTGAGATGTTACCCGGCGCTTTGTTGTGGGGAGCGATGGATTTTTGAAAGCAAAGGCGTTTCGGACGGCCTTGCCCTATACGCTGCCGATCTGCGTGGGATTTCTCTTTATGGGGTCATCCTATGGCTTTTTGATGCGAATTTCGCGGATGATTTTTTACATACCCCTCAGCAGCCTCTTTCTAAGAACATACCGAAAAAAGCATGAACCGCCTTACAAACAACGCCGCCCTGAAAAACAGGGCGGCGTTGTTCAATGCGTCTTTTTCGACAGAATGTGGGGGCGGAGGCAGATGCTTTCCCTGTTCCCCGCTATGGATGGCGATGCTTTGCACACTGTATGCCTACCGTTACAGCAGGCCGATCGCCTGCCGCACATACGAAACGCCCAGCAGCTCCATGCGCTCGAATGCGTCGGGATCCAACTGTTTCAAGCTGTGCTTTGGGATCACGGCGCGTACAAAGCCCATACGCATGGCCTCTTTCAAACGATATTCCAGATTGGGCACGCTGCGCACCTCTCCGCCAAGGCCCACCTCGCCGATGGCGATCATATCGTCCGGCACGGGCTTATCCATCAGGCTGGAGACCACCGCCAGACACACCGAAAGATCGCACGCGGTCTCGTCCAGCCGCAAACCGCCGACAATGTTGATATAGACGTCTAAATTTCCGAGGAAATATCCCGCACGCTTTTCCAGCACGGCCAGCAGCAGATTGGTACGGTTAAAATCAAAGCCGGAAGAAGCGCGGCGCGGTGTACCGAAGCTGGTTTTCGTTACAAGCGCCTGAATTTCGGATAAGATCGGCCGCGTGCCCTCCATTGTGCAGGCGACACAATTTCCGCTTACGCCAATGGGGCGGCCTTCCAGCAGCAGCAAGGAGGGATTTTCGATCACCTTCAGTCCGCTGCCCGTCATATCGAACATACCGATCTCGTTTGTACTGCCGTAGCGGTTTTTGGCCGCGCGCAGCACCCGGTACGGCAGCATTTTGTCGCCCTCAAAGTACAAAACCGTATCCACGATATGCTCCATCACCTTCGGGCCGGCGATGGCGCCGTCCTTGTTGACATGTCCGACAATAAAGGTGGGGATCTCCCAGGCTTTTGCCACCGTCAGCAGCCGCGCCGCGCATTCCTTCACCTGCGAAACGCTGCCGGTAGAGGACGAGATCTCGGCGCAGTGCATCGTCTGGATCGAATCCACCACCACAAGGCCCGGTTTTGTCTGCTCGATCAGATCGCAGATCGCGCCGATATCTGTTTCGGCCGCGAGCATGATATTCTCTTCTTCCACATTCAGACGCACCGCGCGCAGCTTGATCTGGCGGGTGGATTCCTCACCGGTGATATAAAGCACGTTCACCTTTGGGGAAATGGCGCCGCACAGCTGCAGCAAAAGCGTTGATTTGCCAGCGCCCGGCTCGCCGCCCAGCAGCACAACGCTGCCCAGCACGATCCCACCGCCCAGCACGCGGTCCAGCTCGCTGATCCCCGTAACGATGCGGCTCTTTTCCTCGGTGGTGCTGATATCCTTCAGCTTGCTTGCGGTAATGCGCACACTGCCCGAGGAGGAAGCGGCCGGTGCAAACAAGCCCCTGCCTTTTGTCTCGCGAACAACATCCTCGTTCATGGTGTTCCACTCGCCGCAGGAAGGACACCGCCCTAACCAACGGGGACTGGTTTCTCCACATGAGCTGCAAACATAGACGGTTTTTGTTTTTTCTTTTGGCATCGGCGAGTGCCCTCCTCTGCTTGAAGCTGATCGGTCGAAGCGAATAGAAAATCTCCTGTGGAGTGATCCAAGGGCCGATCGTCACCCGCGGCAGGAGCGTGCGGCCCAGCAGGCTTTTCCGCCAAAAGCCGCACCGGACGGCTGGTTCAAAGGCTTTTTACGCGTTGCTCAGGTTTCAGCTCCGGCCGATCCTGCCGCGGCGTCCAGCGCTGCCAGCAGCGCACCGGCGTTTACCCGATATTTTTTATCACAGAAATGACAGCATACCTCAATGGGCTTTTGCTCCTGCGCCATCTCGCGGAGCTCCTGCCGGCCCAAGGAGAGCAGCGCCCGCTCCACACGGGCTTGGCTGCAATCGCAGCGATAGGATACCGCACGTTCATCCAGAACATTGGGCGAAAAGCCCTTCAGGGCGCGCTCCATAATTGCCTCCAGAGTGGCGCCGTCGCGCAGCAGCCGTGTTACGGAGGGCATTGCGGCAATATTTTGCTCTAACTGTGCGATCTCGGATTCCTGCGCGCCCGGCAGCAGCTGGATCAGATACCCTCCCGCTGTCAGCACGGAAAGATTCCGATCCACCAGAACGCCCAGAGCGCATACGGTGGGCGTCTGTTCGCTTGCTGCATAATAGGCGGTAATATCCTCGGCAATCTCGCCGCTTACCAATGGAACCTGCCCCACATAGGGCTCCTTCATGCCAAGATCCTTTACCACGCTCAGCGTGCCGGCGGTGCCAACGGCGCCGCCCACGTCTAATTTTCCGTCCGCACGGGGCGCAAGCTCTACAATGGGCTGCTCCACATAGCCACGCACATTCCCCTGCCCGTCCGATACGGCCAGCACCGTTCCGGCCGGGCCGCCGCCCTTTACACGCAGCGTTAAAGAATGATCGTCACTTTTCAACATGGCGCCCATCATCGAGGCCGCTGTCAGCAGGCGCCCCAGCGCCGCCGTGGTGACGGCGCTTGTTTTATGAATGCGCTCTGCTTCCCGCACTATGGCGGTGGAATCGACCGCGTAAAAAATCACACCGCCATTTTCCGATATGGCGCGAATCAATCTTGACATGACCGTTCCTCCATTCGTTCCTTTACGGCGGTAAACAGGTAACGCGCGCTGTCCGGCCGCAGCGCGCCGAAATCCTCGCCGTCCACAACCTGTTCTATGTGCAGTCCCGCGTCCGCGCAGGCATCTGTTATTTCCTGCAGGGTGTAACAATATTCGTCAAAGCATTCCGTATCCCGCTCCGAAAGATCGGGATAACTGATCTCGATAGAAATATGCGTGCAGCCCGCCGCAGAATCGTATTGGTTGCGCCAGATGCAATAGGCGTCATCCGCCTCGATCTCGTAGATGTTGTCTGCCAAAAGCACCCTGTGCTTATACGGCGTATTCAAATCGAACACAAATATGCCGCCCGGTTCGAGAAAAAGTGCGGCGCGGCGCACCGCCTGCCGCAGCTGCGGCAAGGGGCCGATATGATTGAGCGTATCAAATGTAGATACCGCGGCGCGCACCGTACCGTATAGATCAAGCGCCGTAAGATCCTGACACAGCAGCAGAATGCCGTTTTGCTGCTGCTCCCACGCCTTTTCGCGCAGGATGCTGAGCATCTCGGAGGAACGGTCCACGCCGATCATATCATAGCCGCACCCGGCGAGCCGAAGCGTCAATTCGCCCGTTCCGCAGCCGAGGTCGGCAACGATGCCGTCCTGTATGCCATGCGCGTTCAATACGCCGCGCACATGGCAAAACAGCGCGTCGTAATTCGCATCCTCATTCAACGCGTCATAAACGCCCGCAAAAGCCTCGTATGCCATTACACATCATTGCGCACAAGATCCGCATAGGTCTCGCGCCGCACGGCAAGGCTGTCGGTTCCCCCCTGCACCATTACAACGGGCGGGCGGGGCACACGGTTGTAGTTGGACGCCATCGAATAATTGTATGCGCCTGTGGAAAGCACCGCTAAAATATCTCCCACGCCGGGCGTTTGGATCTGTGCATGCTCCTGAATCAGATCGCCGCTTTCACAGCAGCGGCCCGCGATCGTAGCTGTAAAGTCCTTTTGCTGTGCGGCTTTATTGGCGATGACGGCTTCGTAAGATGATCGATACAGCGCATAGCGGGGATTATCCGTCATGCCGCCGTCGATAGAAACATAGGTGCGGCAGCCCGGAATGGTTTTAACGCTGCCCACGGTATACAGTGTGAGGCCCGTATCCCCTACGATGGAACGCCCCGGCTCGATGCAGATAAACGGCACCGGAAGCGCCTTTTCGCGGCAAAACTCCAAAACCGCTTTTGAAACCGCTTCCATATAGCTTTCCAGTGCTTTGGGATCGTCCCGCGGCACATAGCGGATGCCAAAGCCGCCGCCCAGATTCAGTTCTCCGATAGTATAGCCGCAGGTTTCGCGCACCTTTTGGATAAAGCCAAGCATCACTTCGGCGGCATGGACAAACGGATCGATCTCGAAGATCTGCGATCCGATGTGGCAATGAACCCCGGCAAAATGAATGCCCGGCATCGAAAGCGCTTTTTGTACGGCTTCCAGCGCCTCGCCCGTTTCGAGCGCAAAGCCGAATTTGGAATCGATCTGCCCGGTGCGCACAAAATCGTGGGTGTGCGCATCAATACCAGGCTTGATGCGAAAGAGGATCTCTGCTGTTTTTTCGGCGGCCTTAGCCAAAGCGCTCAATAGTTCCAGCTCCGCAATGTTATCCACCACAATGCGGCCCACGCCCGCTTCCAGCGCCATCGATAATTCGTCTGCGGTTTTGTTATTTCCGTGAAAATAGATCTTCCGGGCGGGAAAACCCGCCTCAAGGGCGGTGTACAGCTCGCCCCCGGATACAACATCCGCACCGAGGCCCTCCTCGTCAACAATCTGATAGATGCGTTTGCAGCAAAAGGCTTTGCTGGCATACAGCACCATCCCGTGCTCGGAATAGTGCAGATCCAGCGAATGCTTCAGCGCCCGACAGTTTGCGCGGATCGCATCCTCGTCCATTACGTACAGCGGCGTGCCGTATTTGGCCGCAAGGGACACCGTATCCATGCCGCCGATGGTCAGATGGCCGTGTTCGTTCACGCCCGTGACTGTTTTCTCCCCCATTGTTATCCCTCCAAAGCAAATTGATCGATCCAGTCGCGCAGCTCCGGAATGCCATAGCCCGTTTCAGAACTGGTAAGTAAAACACCTTTACAGCCGTAGGGCGTGCAAAGCTCTGTAAAGTGCGCCGCAGTTTGCGCATACTGGCTCTTTTTTATTTTATCTGCCTTTGTCAACAGCGCGATAAACGGGATCCGGTAATGCGCCAGGTATTCCAGCATCATCCGGTCGTCGGCGCTGGGTTCATGCCGGCAGTCCAAAAGCTGCGCAAGCAGGATCCGCTGCGTTTCACGGCGCTCGAAATAGTGATTGATCAATCGATCCCACCGCTGGCGCTCCCCCTTTGCCGCTTTTGCGTAGCCGTAGCCGGGAAGATCGACAAGATACAGCGGATCGACTGTATAAAAATTGACGGTAGCCGTTTTGCCCGGCGTGCTGCTCACACGCGCAAGGCTTTTGCGGTTGCACAGCTTGTTGATCAGTGAAGATTTGCCCACGTTGGAGCGGCCGGAAAATACGATCTCCATGCGATCCTGCTCCGGAAGCTGCGAGGAAAGCCCATAGGACGCATAAAATTCCGCATTGGCAAGGTTCATAAATGGCCTCCTTCCTGTTCGGATCCACTCTGATTTAAGAGGTTTTAAGCGATCGCATTCTCTCTCGCCGGACGATGCAGGCTGATCCTAAATCGCCGACTGCCCGCCCGGCCGCAGCCGAAGGCCGACAGTCGGCGATGGCAGTTTGCGGTGGCATAGCGGCTGTGGCCGCGTAAAAATTATTGCCGCAGCCCGAGCGCGGGTTTTGTATTTTCTGGCGGGGGCGTTTGCGCAAGATGTTCCGTTCCCTGCGGCGATGCCTTTTCTGCTTTCAGCTTTTTCGGCGCCGGCAGCAGCGCGGTGCGCAGTACCTCCTCCAGGGTGGAAACCGGCCGGAACGTCAGGCCTTCCTTGACGGCACTGTCCACCTCATACAGATCCGGCATATTTGCCTTTGGGATCAGTACAAGCTTCATACCCTCGCGAAAAGCCGCCATGCTCTTTTCCTTCAGGCCGCCGATGGGCAGTACCTGCCCATGCAGCGCGATCTCCCCTGTCATGGCGATATCGCAGCGTACCGGACGACCCGAAAGACAGGAGATCAGTGCCGTCGTCAACGTAACGCCTGCCGAGGGGCCGTCCTTTGGGATCGCGCCCTCCGGCGCATGAATGTGGATATCGATCTCCTTGAAGATGGCCGGATCGTATCCGTAGGCATCGGCATGCACCTTGGCGTAGGTAATGGCCAGTTTGGCGCTCTCCTTCATCACCTCGCCCAGCGAGCCGGTAAGCTCCAGATGGCCGGAGCCCTTCGGGACGATCTGCACCTCGATGGGCAGAATTTCGCCGCCGATGCTGGTCCATGCAAGGCCGTTTGCAACGCCTACGGCATTGGCACGGCTCAGGAAGGCCGGCTTTACACGCTTCGGGCCGAGGATGCTCTCCAGCTGCTTTTCGCTGACAGAGATTTTCTCCACATCGCCCGCCGCAATGCGTTTGGCGCATTTGCGCAAAAGCTCGGTGAGCGTCCGCTCCAAATTGCGCACACCGGCTTCCTGCGTATATCCGTCAATTACTCCGTACAGTGCGGAATTCCCCACACGCACACGCCCCTTCAGGCCCGTGTTCACAAGCTGTTTGGGCAGCAGGTGGCGCTTTGCGATTTCAAACTTTTCTACGCGCGTATAGCTGGAAAGCTCGATCACGTCCATGCGATCCAGCAGCGGGCGCGGAATAGTATCCGTTGTGTTGGCTGTGGTAATAAACAACACATCGCTCAGATCAAACGGAATATCTAGATAATGATCCTTAAACGCGACGTTCTGTTCCGGATCCAACGCTTCAAGCAGCGCGGCAGCGGGATCCCCGCGGAAATCACTTGCCAGCTTATCTACCTCGTCCAGCAGCAGCAGCGGATTTGCGCTTTTTGCGGTGAGGAGCGCGCTGATGATCTTGCCCGGCATCGCACCGATATAGGTGCGGCGATGGCCGCGGATCTCGGCCTCATCACGCACGCCGCCCAGCGACATGCGCGCATACCGGCGGCCAAGGCACTCGGCAATGGAGCGTGCGATCGACGTTTTGCCCACGCCCGGAGGGCCCACCAGACAGATGATCTGCCCCTTTACCTCCGGCGCCAGCTTGCGCACGGCCAGAATTTCAAGAATGCGTTCTTTTACCTTTTTCAGGCCGTAGTGCTCCTTATCCAGCTGTGCGGCCGCCCGGTTTACGTCCAGAATATCCTGGGTTTTCGTTTCCCACGGCAGATCCAGGCAGGTATCCAGATAGGTGCGGATCACCGTTGCCTCCTGCGAGCTGCCCTGCATACGGTACAGCCGGTCGGTTTCTTTCAGCAGCTTTTCCCGCGCTTCCTCCGGCAAGGCCAGTGCCTCGATCCGCTCGCGATATCCCTCTGCTTCCTCCCGCGTATCATCGGAATCGTCCAGCTCATCGGAGATGGCGCGCATTTGCTCGCGCAGATAATAGTTGCGCTGGTTGCGTTCGATCTGCTCGTTTACCTTGCTTTGAATGTCCTTTTCAATATGCAGGATACGCGCCTCGCGGTGCAGCACCTCGAGCAGCTTTTCCAAACGCGTAACAATGGTGCCCTCGTTTAAAAGCTCTTGCTTTTCGGCATATTTCAGCAGCAGATTGGCCGGAATAAAATCACACAGCATCGCCGCGTTGTCACTCGTGAGAATGGTGTAGACGACATCCTTGGAAATGCGCGGATTCAGGGACAGATACTCCTCAAACGCCTCCTTTACACTGCGCACCAGCGCCTCCACGCGGGCGGTGTCGGCCGTTTTTCCGCCGCGCACCGGCGCTGCCTTTGTGGCCGCCAGCAAAAAACGTCCGCTGGAATCCAGCGTGAGCATTTTGGCCCGGTATTTTCCCTCTACCAAAACCTTTACAAGATCGTCCGCAACGCGCAGCACCTGCTTAATCTCGGCCACTACGCCATAAGGATACAGATTTTTAAAGCCCGGATCTTCCACCTCCATATCCTTCTGCGCCGTCAGGAACACCGCATTATTATTGTTCATAGCCCACTCGATGGCCGCAACAGATTTTTTGCGCCCTACCTCAAAGTGGATCACATTGCCCGGAAAAACCACCAGCCCGCGCAGCGCAATGGCCGGCAGGCGCAGAATATCGGAATTTTTATCCAGAATAATTTTTACCCGTTCTGACACGAAGCTCCCTCCTTGATGGATCGATTAGATCGTCAAACCAAAGCTTTCCTTATTATATACGAAATTTGTGAACATTTCAACAAAAAAAGATGACGCTGCACCGGTAAAATTGCCCATGCCTCGTCATCTGTTGCGCCCCTGCGTCAGTTCGCGTATCCTGTGCCCACCGATTTGTAGCGTCTTCTGGCAGCGCCGTATTCGATCTTCGGCTTTTCTCCGTTGATCGTTTCCTCGTCCACCGTTACCTTAACGATCGTCGGGTCGCTGGGGATCTCGTACATGATGCCAATGAGTGTCTGTTCCATCACACTGCGCAAACCGCGCGCGCCGCTTTTCAGCGAGATGGTCTTTTTGGCAATGGCATGCAGCGCTTCGTCCGTAATCTCGAGCTCGACGTTATCCAGCTTGAGCATAGCCTGATATTGTTTGACCAAACTGTTTTTCGGTTCCTTCAGCACACGAACCAGCGCATCCTCATCCAGGGGATCGAGCACTGTTACAACGGGAATGCGGCCGACAAGCTCCGGGATCAGGCCGTACCGCACAAGATCGTGCGGTTCCACCAGACGCAGCAGATTTTGCCGTTCTTTTTCCGGGTCGCTGCGCAAGGTGCCGCCAAAACCCAGCGCCGAGGTGTCGGTACGCTTTTGAATGTTTTTTTCCAGCCCGTCGAACGCGCCGCCGCAGATAAACAGAATGTTCTTTGTATTGATCTGGATAAATTCCTGCTGCGGATGCTTGCGTCCGCCCTGCGGAGGAACATTGCTCACCGTTCCTTCAATAATTTTCAGCAACGCCTGCTGCACGCCCTCACCGCCCACATCGCGTGTGATGGAGGGATTTTCGCTTTTGCGGGTGATCTTATCGATCTCATCAATGTAGATAATGCCGCGTTCCGCGCGTTCGATATCAAAATCGGCCGCCTGAATGAGCTTGAGCAGAATATTTTCCACATCCTCGCCCACATAGCCCGCCTCGGTGAGCGTTGTGGCGTCCGCAATGGCGAACGGCACGTTCAGCATACGCGCAAGCGTCTGCGCCAACAGCGTTTTGCCCACACCCGAAGGGCCCAGCAGCAAAACATTGCTCTTTTGCAGATCGACATCCGTCTTTTGCGCGCTGAAAATGCGTTTGTAATGATTGTACACCGATACCGCCAGAACGATTTTTGCGTTGTCCTGGCCGATCACGTACTGATCCAGCCCGGCCTTGATCTCTGCCGGGGTGAGGATGTTGACCTCCTGCTTTGGCGCATGCTGCGCGGCAGGCTGTCGGCTGCGGCGGGAGGCCGGCCGCGGCGGACTGCCGGCGTCCTCCAGCAGGGCATAGCACATTTCAATGCATTCGTTGCAAATATTCACGCCCGGCCCGATGAGGATCCGGTCTACCTCATTCTGAGACTTGCCGCAGAAGCTGCAAGCCAGATTTCTGTCCTTGTTCTCTCTGTTTGCCATACAGCACCCTTATCGTTTGTAGATCACGTCGTCGATCAGGCCGTATTCCTTTGCCTCATCCGCCGACAGATAGTTATCCCGCTCGGTATCCACCTCAATGCGTTCCAGCGGCTGGCCCGTACAGGCGGAAAGGATCTCGTTCATCCTCTTGCGCGTGCGCACCAGATGATCCGCATGGATCTTGATGTCCGTTGTCTGGCCCTGAAGCCCAACCCGCCCGCCGATCAGCGGCTGATGGATGAGGATCTCGCTGTTGGGCAGCGCAAGACGTTTTCCCTTTGCGCCGGCCGCCAGCAGAACGGAAGCCATCGAGGCCGCCATTCCGATGCAGATCGTGGAAACATCACACTTGATATAGCGCATGGTATCGTAGATGGCCATGCCGTCTGTGATCGAACCGCCGGGGCTGTTGATATAGAAGTTGATGTCCTTTTCGGGATCCTGTCCTTCCAGATACAGCAGCTGCGCCACCACAAGGCTGGCCGTTGTGCTGTTCACTTCCTCGCTCAGCATAATGATGCGGTCGTTCAGCAGGCGGGAAAAAATATCATAGGAACGCTCTCCGCGCGCAGTCTGCTCAACAACATAGGGAACTAAACTCATAGAAAACCTCCATCATTTCAAAGCGGCAAATGACCGATACACGCAATGCTTACGGGTATCGGCCAGATGTCGCGCGCTATGAACGGAAAATTATTCTTTTCCGTCCTTTTCCGCTTCTTTTTCATCCGTTACGTTCCGGGTGGTGATCTCGGCGTTTTCCTTCACAAAATCAATGGCCTTGTTTACGGCAAGATCCTTCTTCACATCGGCCTCGGGCACAATGCCGCGCACCTTTTCCACTTCCATCTTATAGGCATCGGCAATGCGCTGCAGCTCTTTTTCAAAATCTTCGTCGCTGGCAACAATGCCCTCGGCGCTTGCCACGGCCTCCAGCGCAAGGCGGATCTTCACCTGCTTTTCGGCCTGCTCGCGGAAGCCTTCCCGGAACTGTTCCATACTGCTGCCGGTATACTTCAGGTAATCCTCCAGGCCAATGCCCTGCTGCTGCATGCGATACTCAAAATCACGCACCATCTCGGTAATCCGCGTGTCAAACATGACGGGCGGGATCTCGCCCTCCAGCGTGGCGACAATTTGATCCACCAGCTCGTTTTCCACATCGAGCTCGGCGTTTTTCTCGTTCTGTTCCTCCATACCCTTGCGGATGCTGGCCTTCAGCTCATCCAGCGTATCGTACTCGGATACATCCTTGGCAAACTCGTCGTCCGCCTCGGGCAGCTCGCGGGTTTTTACCTCATGCAGCAGGATCTTAAATACCGCGGCCTTACCGGCAAGCTCCTTGGCCTGATATTTCTCGGGGAATGTAACGTTTACCTCAAATTCCTCGCCCGCGGCGTGGCCCACTACCTGATCTTCAAAACCGGGAATGAACTGGCCGGAGCCAAGCGTGAGAGAGAAATGCTCGGCCTTGCCGCCCTCAAAGGGAACGCCGTCTACGCTGCCGTCAAAATCAATATCCGTGATATCGCCGTTTTGTGCGGCGCCCTCCCGGGTAATAATGCGCGCGTTGCGCTCGCGCATGCGGTCGATCTCCGCCTGAACGGCAGCATCCTCCACAGTATGGACTTTTTTCTCCGCCTTTAAACCCTTATACTGGCCCACCTTCATCTTCGGCTTGACGGTGACGACTGTCTTCAGCACAACACCGTCCTCGGTGCTGGCGGAGATGATCTCTACCTCGGGGCGGTCTACAGGCTCAATGCCGCTCTCGCTGACGGCCGCTTCATAAGCGTCTGGGAACAGCGCATTGATGGCATCATAGTGGAATACATCCGCGCCGAACATTTTTTCGATCATATGGCGCGGTGCCTTTCCCCGGCGGAAACCGGGAATATTGTACTTTCCGGCCTCGCGCTTGAACGCCTTGACGATCTCGGCGTTAAACGCCTCGGCATCAATGGCGATGTGCAGCTCATGCTGATTGTTTTCCAGCGGTTCATTTTTTACGAGATTCATACTGCTTCCTCCAATATTGAACTTACAGATTAACATTATAGCACAGGTTTATGATTTTTTCCATACAAAATCAAATTTTATATGGAAAAAAACGCAGCGCATCGGCACTGATGAGCCGATATTCAACACCGTCTGCCGTTCCCTGCACCGCGCGCGGAATCGACGCGCCATGCAAGTGCCCGTAAAAGCATCGTTTTACGCCAAATTCGTGCAGAATGGCGATAATCTCGGCCGCATTGGCCTGTGTGGAAACCGGCGGATAGTGCAGAAAAACGATTTTTTCGGCATCCTTTGCGGCGCAAAGCGAAGCGCGCAGCCGGCCGCATTCTCGCAGCATCACCTTTTCATCGTGCGCCTCGCCGGCATCGAACAGCCAGCCCCGTGTTCCGCACAGGGCCACGCCCTGTGCAAAAACACAGTTGTTATGCAAAAAGGAAAGGTCGGTAAAGCCGCACTCCGAAAGATATGCGTTCATTCGGGCCATCGTTGTCCACCAATAATCGTGGTTGCCCTTTAACAACAGCTTTTTTCCGGGCAGGGAATGCAAAAAAGCGAAGTCCGCAGCGCAGTCTTCCAGCTTCATGGCCCAGGAAGTATCCCCCGCCAGCACCACGGTGTCTTGCGGCGAAACAGCTGCCAGCCAGTTTTCCCGCAGACGCTCCACATAATTTTCCCATCCGCGAAAAATATCCATCGGCTTTGTGGTGCCCAGAGAAAGGTGCAGATCGCCAATCGCAAAAATTGCCATAGCATTCCCCCAAAAACATTTTATGCATAATCGCGAAGCCGCAAAGCCATACTAACAGCGAAAAACGTAAAAAGGCGTTTTTCGCATTTTTTGAATGGATGATCAGGAGGCGACCGAACATGCAGGACGAAAAGATCTTGGACGGCATTTGCTGTGAGGTGGAAAACTGTGTGCACAACAACGGCAACTACTGCTGCACCGCACAGGAGATCAAGGTGAAAAACCGCATGGCCGTGCTCGGCGAAGAAACCATGTGCGAAACCTTTGAGGAAGCCTGAGCTTGCTTTTGCAAAACACATGCATTGCAGCATCACGGTAAAAACCGGCCTGCACCGTTTGGCGCAGGCCGGTTTTTCTGCTTTTGGCACAAAAGAAGCAGCAAGCCGGCAGCGCAGCGCATCAAAAATCAGCCGTAAAGCGAACAGCGCGGTAAGATAAAAGAAAACAAAGTGCCCCAAAGGCCCGCGCGGCGGAGCCGCGCCGCAGCTTTATGTTCTTACCGAACCGACCGCAGCCGTCTGACACCTGTTACAAAGAAAACGCGATCTGCGGAATTTCATTTTTGCCGATCACATCTGTAAAGCGAACATCCTTTTCACGCAAAGAGGCCAGACTTTCCGGAACGGGAACGTTTGTTTTTTTCATCAGACGCTGCATGGCATCAAATTCATCCACAGCGCCCTCTTCCCCCAGCGCGCCCAATACGGCGCACGGAAATTTGTAGGGGCTGGCCGTGGAAAAAACTACACAGGGAGACGCTGTCGTCGGCATCGCCGTGCGCGCCGCACAGAACGCGACGGCCGTATGTGTATCGCACAAATAGCTGTTTTGTGCAAAGCGCACGCGTATTTCCTCTCTGCCCTGTGCATCGTCGGCGCAGGCACCGAGGAAGATTTCCCGAATTTGAGAAAGCACGTCCTCCGGCAGCGTGTAAAAACCATCTTGGGTAAGCTGTGCCATCCATGCAGCTACCGCAGCGGCATCCTGCGTGGTGTGATACAGCAAACGCTCCAAATTGGAGGATACCAGAATGTCCATAGAGGGCGATTCCGTTTTATAAAACGGGCGGCGCACATCATAGCGGCCGGTGGCAAGAAACTCTGTCAGCACATTGTTGCGATTGGACGCACAGATCAGCCGGCCCACCGGCAGGCCCATGCGCTTTGCGTAGTAGCCGGCAAGGATATCGCCAAAATTGCCGGTGGGAATACAGTAATCCACCGCATCGCCTGCGGCAACGCCGTTTTGTGCCACCAGCTGCGCGTAGCTGTAAAAATAGTAAATGATTTGCGGCACAAGGCGCCCCCAGTTGATGGAGTTTGCGCTGGAAAGCCGCTCGTTTTTTTGCGCCAGACGTTCGGCCAGAGCCAAATCGGCAAACACACGTTTTACGCCGGTCTGGGTATCGTCAAAGTTGCCCCGAACGGCATAGACGGCGACATTTTCTCCCTCCTGGGTTGCCATTTGCAGGCGCTGCACCTCGCTGGTGCCCGCATCGGGATAAAATACGGCAATGCGGATACCCGGCAGGCCTGCATATCCGGCCAGCGCTGCTTTGCCGGTATCGCCGGAGGTGGCCACGAGGATCTTTGTCGTTCCCGTATCCCCCAGATTTTTCTTCGCCTCCACAAAAAGCTTCGGCATCAGCTGCAGCGCGTAATCCTTAAACGCGCAGGTCGGCCCGTGCCATAGCTCCAAGGACCAGAGCCGTTCCTCTACATGCGCCAAAAAACCGGCTTTGCCGGAAAAACGGTCTGCGCCATAGGCCTGCTCTACCGCGGTTTTTAAAAAAGCCGGGTCGTAATCCGTCAAAAACAGACGCAGAATTTTTTCTGCCGTTTGCGGATAGGTAAGGCCATAAAACGCCTCGGGGCTTACCCGCGGAAATTCCGCCGGTACGAACAGCCCGCCGTCGGGCGCAAGCCCTTTTACAATGGCCTCGGACGCGCTGACACGCAGGGTATCATCGCGTGTGCTTGTATATTCCATCAATCGTTCCCTCCCCTGTTTTGCGCCGCAGTATGCGGGATATGTTTAAAAAACACGTTTCCAAAATTGCCGCGCATTTTCAAAGAAAATCTTTTGCAAAAGCGCCTCGGACAAACCGCGCCCCAGCAGATGCTCGTACAGCATCGGGATCCCGCGCAGATCCCCGATGTCGCAGGGGATCTGCGCGCCGTCAAAATCCGTTCCAAAGCAGACGGTGTTTTCGGCGCCGCAGGAAAGGATTGCATCCAAATGACGGTATATGTCCTCACAGGAGGCGCGCGATTTTTCGTCCGATAAAAACGAACTGCACAGATTGATGCCGATGAGCCCGCCGCGCCGCACGATCTCCCGGATCTGCTTTTCCGTAAGGTTGCGGTGATGGCCGGTGATCCTGCGCGCATTGGAATGCGTTGCAATAACGGGGCCGTCCGTCAGCCGAAACACCTCCGCCGCCCCCTCGTCGGAGAGATGCGAGATGTCCGGCACAATGCCATACTGCGGCAGAGCGCGCACAACCGAACGGCCAAAGTCTGTCAGCGGGCCGCCCGCTTCGCCGCCGAAGCCCAGCTCGTTTTCGCCCATCCAGGTGAGTGTCAGCAGGCGCACCCCGTCACGCTGCAGCTCGTCAAGGCGCTCGAGACGCCCTCCCAGCACCGCCCCGTTCTCTACCGAGAGCAGCGCCGCGTGCTTTCCGGCCGCCCAGGCCGCTTCCAGTTCCGCGGCACTGCGGCAAAAAACGATCCGGTCGGCATGAAGCCGCATCTGCCGTATAAAACCGGCGTACAGGCGGCGATAGGCATCGTAGGCCGTATCCCGCCCGGGCTTGTTGTCCAATACAAACAGTGCGAATATCTGCGCCCATTTTTCAAACGACTGCGCCTTGGAAAGATTGAGATGCGCGTCGGCGTCGGCAAGGCTGCTCCCGTCCAAAAGCCGCAGCATGGTATCGCAGTGCAGATCGAAAAAATTCAATATGATCCCCCATTTTTTGCATTCTTTTTAAAAAACGGAGCCTCCGGCTTCCCTTCCCGGCGCGCCCGGCGGCAAAACAGAGCGCTGCCAAAAAAACATCCTCCGGCTTCCCATCCCGGCACGCCCGGCGGCAAAACAGAGCGCCGCAGAAAAATAAAGCTCCGGCCGCTCCCGCAGGCGGCAAGCGGAAAAGGCTTGCCGCAAAGGTCCTGATTCGGCCACTTTGGGGAAAAGCATCATGGGAACGCATCAGAGGGTAAACGCGTTTTCGATGCATCGAAGCAGCGGGCGGCCCTGCTCGGGCAAAATGATCTCCACCACGTCGAACCGCAAAAAGCTTTCTGCCCATTGCGGATGCAGCAGCAGGTAGCGGCGCGCGGCAAGGATCAAACGGCGCTGCTTTTGCGCCGTTACAAATTCGCGCGGCTGCGCAATGGCGGATCCTCCTCGTGTTTTTATCTCTGCAAAAACAAGGGTATCCCCCTTGTGCACGATCACATCGATCTCACCCTGGCGCGTGCGGAAGTTCCTCTCCAGAACACGGTATCCGCGGCGTTCGTAATACAGCGCCGCAAGTGCTTCTCCCCGGGCCCCGCGGGCCGCCTGCTCCCGCTCAGACATAGCCGCGCTTTTTTAAAAAGCTTTTGCGGTAAAACGGCTGAATGCCGTAGCGATCCAAAAGCTCGTAATGACGTTTTGTAGGATAACCTTTGTGCTGCTCCAGCTGATACTGCGGATAGCGGCGCGAAAGCTCTATCATATAGCGATCCCGTTCTACCTTTGCCAGAATGGACGCCGCCGCGATGCTGGCGGAACAGGCATCTCCTTTTACCACGCTCTGCGCCGGAATGCCAAGCTGCGGACAGCGGTTTCCGTCGATTAGAGCAAGCGCGGGAGGTTCGCAAAGCCCCTCCACCGCTTTTTGCATACCCAGCATCGTTGCGCCCAAAATGTTGAGCGCGTCGATCGTTTCGGGCCCGATCATCACCACGTTCCAGGCAACCGCTTTTTCGACGATCTGCGGATACAGCGCCTCACGTTTTTTTTCGGACAGTTTTTTGGAATCGTTGATGCCCTCGATCGGGTCGGCCGGGTTCAAAATGACTGCCGCCACGCAAACCGGGCCGCACAGAGGGCCGCGTCCCGCCTCGTCCACGCCGCAGATCTTCCCCCATTCGGCGCGAAATTGGGCGTCAAATGCATAGAGCTCTTCCGTCATGCTTCTCCCGGCCTTTCCAGCGAAACGCGGCCCAGCTTTGCGCCTCGAAATTCATCTACCAGCATAATGGCGGCGCGCTCGGTATTTACCGCCCCGCCGGACATCAGCATACCGCGCCTGCGCCCGATTGTCTCCAGCAGCAGATACGGATCTTCTTCGGCAAGATCTTCTTTGCTTAGGCGGTACCGCTCGCACAGCCGCTCGGGATACATCTGCCGTATTTCGCCCAAAAGTGCCATTGCAAGAGATTCAATATCCAGAATTTCATCCCGAATCGAGCCGATAAACGCCAGGTTTCCGGCGACAATGGAAGAATCAAATTTTTTCCAAAGCACGCCGGGCATATCCAGCAGATCGAAATCGCCCACCGTCACCCACTGCTTGCCGCGCGTAACCCCGGGACGGTCTGCAGTTTTGGCACGGGCCGACCCCGCAAAGCTGTTGATAAACGTGGATTTTCCCACGTTGGGGATCCCAACCACCATCACACGGCGTTTTGCGCCCGCCATTCCCTTTCCGGCACGGCGCGCCAGAAGCTCGGAGAGCGCTGCCTCGATGGCTTTTTTCACCTGCTGCATGCCGCTGCGCTCCCTGCTGGTGATGGCAAGGCATCCGTCGCCGCCGCGCCGAAAATAGTTCACCCACTGGGCGGTGATCTCCGGATCGGCCAGATCGGCTTTATTCAGCAGATACAAATGCGGCTTTCCCGCCGTGATGCGCGCGATCTCGGGGTTCTGGCTGCTGTGCGGGATCCGTGCGTCCAGCAGCTGCAGCACCACATCCACGTTGCGGATCTCTCGTTCCATCAGGCGCAGCGTCTTTGTCATGTGCCCGGGAAACCACTGAATATCTACGCGCTGTGCGCCGCTGCTGTTCTTTTCCGGTTTGTGTTGTTCCATGATTACAGCTTCTTCCGATAATAATCCACGGTAATCGCAGTACCGTCCGGCTCATGTTCCGTTACGGTTTTGAGGTATTGATCAAACCCGTAATGCGCATAGATCTGCCGGTTCTGCTCTTCCTTTGGTTCGACGCCGAGCGTTGCCGCCTCGTAGCCGCGCCGTTTTAAATCGTTTAACAGATACCGCAGCAGCTTTGAAAAATAGCCCTTGCCGCGATACCCTTCCGCCGTGCGAAACGCGCACAGATAAGCCGTTTTTTCGTCAACAAGCCCTTCGGCGTTCTGAACGTTGTGCGCGCAAAGGTTTGCGGTGGCCTCGCAGATGATCTCTCCGTTCAAAATGCCGTAATAGGGCAGCGCCTCTCCCGCGGCGGCGCGCCGGATCGCGCTTTCTTTCCAGACGATCCAGTTTGCGCGGTCTTGGCCGGCGTCTGCGATCAGGCGTTCCCATTGTTGTTCCATGTCCGCAAGCCCCGCAAGCTTGCAGCGGTATTCCTGCGCCATAAATTTCCATCCCACCTTTTAAAGCTTCTCTTCTTGCCTTTTAGGCTTACCCTCTCACCTTTTTAAGGCTTTCCCCGGTTTTGCGCGCTGCCGCATGGGCTTTGTTATTGGATCACGCCAAAGCGCTTGAAGGGAAAAATACGCAGCAGTACTTTTCCCATAATATCGCGCTCATCGATAAAACCAACCTCCGAGCTGCGGCTGTCCAGCGAATTGGGGCGGTTGTCCCCCATCACAAACACCGTGCCCTCCGGAACGACCACCGGAAAAACAACGTCATACGAAAGCTTGGTAAGCGAAGTGAGGTAAGGCTCGTCCAGCCGCTCTCCGTTCAGCATTACAGTTCCCGTGGAAAAATCAATATCCACGGTGTCGCCGCCCACCGCAATGATGCGTTTTACGAGCGGATCGCCATAATTGATATATCCGTCCATCACCACAACGTCTCCGCGTTTGGGTGTATACAGCATGCTCTGCACGGCCACACGGTCGCCCCAAAGCAGCGTAGGCTCCATGGAATAGCCCGAAACCGTTATGATGCGAACCACAAATACAAAGATCAATACGATCGCCGCCAGTGCGAATACCATGGAATCGTACCATTCAAACAATGTATTTTCTTTTGCAGCCCCTCGGTTTTTTCTTTGAGGATGCGCCTCCATCCTGAACGCCTCTTTTCCAAAAAGCGCATTTACCGCCGGCAGCGCCGCATTATGCGGGCCGCCGGGCATATAAAGCGCTGTGCCTGTGGGGCCGATGCTGCCCGCAGGCTTAAAATCTTGCGATCGGGCTTGTTTTTGCACTGCCGATTCAGGAGAACGGGCAAAAGCATAGCAAAAAAGGGACAATGTACATTGTCCCTTTTTGGTAACGCTTATCGAAGCTGTTCCTTGACCTTGGCCGCCTTGCCGGTGCGCTGACGCAGATAGAAAAGCTTCGCGCGGCGTACACGGCCCCTGCGCACGACCTCGACCTTTTCTACAAACGGGGAATTGATCGGGAACACACGCTCAATACCCACACCGTAAGCGGTGCGGCGCACGGTAAAGGTTTCGGCAATGCCGCCGTGCTTTTTTGCGATGACCGTACCCTCAAATGCCTGGATACGCTCGCGCTCGCCCTCTTTGATGCGAACGGAAACACGCACCGTATCGCCGACATTGAATGCCGGGCGACCCTCTTTGATCATGCCCTCTGTGATCGTCTTCAATGCGTCCATAATATCTGATCCTCCATGTTTTTCGGCATTCATACCCGGCAAACGCCGACAGAGGACTGCCTGTTTAATGTATTTACATTAACCTCGCTGTTGGCACAGCGGATATAACGCCTAAATATTATAGCACGGACGATGGATGCATGCAAGAGCTTTCGGAAAATTTTCTTCGTTTTCAGGAAAATTTTTCTCCGCTTTTTGTATAAAGCCCGGTGCGCAGGATGCGGCCTGCCGCTGCGGAAAGGCCCCGTGCCTGCTCCAGCCAGCCCAGAACCAGAACCGGATTGACATTCAGCGTATTGCCCGCAGGCAGGCGCAGCAGGGCCGTCAGGCCACCGTCCTCTTCCGCAAGCCGAGCGGCGGGCAGGTATTGCTTTAGATCGATCGTTTTTTGTTTTCCATGTTTGCCCTCTTTTACCGTTTCGGCACTGGGCGCGGCGTTATATGCCTCCCACGCTGCGCGCGCGGCCGGAGCGTTTTGCGCGGAATAGTGCACGGAATAAGCGGCATCTGCAATTTCATTCGCATTCAGAACCGCGGGCGCGATCTGCACAACGTCGATCCCCTGGGGCAGGCATTTCGAAAGCGCCCCGGCCGCCGCATTCCAATCCCAGGCTTCTGCCTCCGTTTTAAAATCGACTGTTTCACAAAGGCTCTCCTGCCCCAGCGAAAGCGGGGCCGCAAAGGTCATATAAATATGCGGATTAAACCCCAGCGTATACCATACCGGCAAGCCGGAACGCTTCAGCGCACGCTGCATTACACGCTGCAGATCCAGCAGCGAAATATAGGACGCCTCTCCTGTTTTTGTAAAATAAACTCTAATGATCTGCAAAGCAGGGCCCTCCCAACAGCGCATTCGCTCCGCAGCCGCTGCACGCACGATTGCAGGGCGGCGTTGTTTGCGCCTGCAGCGCTTTGTGATACTCGCGCACCAGATATTCTTTACTGACACCGTAGTCCAGATGGCTCCACGGCGTCAGCTCGTCCAAGCCGATCGTTCGGTTCGCGTAAAACGCAGGATCAATGCCCAAATCCCGAAAAACCGCAAGCCATGTATCGTAATGGAACTGCTCTTCCCAGCTGTCGAAAAAGCAGCCCCGGCGGTAGGCCTCCACAAGTGCGCGGGAGAGACGCCTGTCCCCTTTGGCAAACACAGCCTCCAAAAAACTGGTGCGGCTGTCGTGATAGCTCACGCTGATTTTTCGGCTTTTTACGCTGCGCAAAAGATGCTGCTGTTTTTCGCGCAGCTGCTCTTGTGTATCCTGACCCACGAACTGGAACGGCGTCATGGGCTTTGGCACAAAGCAGGCTACGCTGATGGATACCTGTACGCCGCGCCCTTTTGGCTTATTGGGATTTTGATAATACAAATCGACAATGCGCTGTGCCGTTTCGGCAATGCCCTCGATATCCCGGAGCGTCTCGGTAGGCAGGCCCAGCATAAAGTAAAGTTTCACCGAGGTATAGCCCGCGTCAAAGGCAAGCGAGCAGGTGCGCCGGATCTCATCCTCGGTGACATTTTTGTTGATCACATCCCGCAGGCGCTGCGTGCCGGCCTCGGGCGCGAAGGTAAGGCCGCTTTTGCGCACCGTTGTTGTCTTGCGCACAAGCGATTCCGAAAAATTATCGATGCGTAGCGACGGAAGCGACATGCTCACATGCTCCTTCGGCGTCCATTCCAGCATATCGTCCAGCAGCGTTTCCAGCTGGCTGTGGTCGCTGGTGGAAAGCGATGTGAGCGAAATTTCATCGTACCCGGTATTGGCGCACAGGTTTTGCCCCGCTTTTGAGAGCATTTCCGCGTTTCGTTCGCGCATGGGGCGATATAAAAAACCTGCCTGACAAAACCGGCAGCCGCGCACGCAGCCGCGCAGTACCTCGATCTGCGCGCGGTCGTGTACGGCGCCGATCATCGGCACGACAAAATGCTCCGGCAAAGGCTGGCTGTTCATATCCGCAATGATCGCCTTGCGCACAGCGGCTGGCGCGCCCTCGGCTGCCGTGATCGATGCCACCCGGCCGTCCGACAGATAATCCACATCATAAAACGCGGGAATATATACGCCCTCAATTTTATAAAGGCGCTTTAAGATCTCTTTTTTAGAAAGCCCTTCCCTACGCCCCTGGATGATCGTATCACACACATCGGGAAGCTGGACCTCTCCCTCGCCCAGCATCATCAGATCGAAAAAATCCGCCAGCGGCTCGGCATTGCACACACACGGCCCGCCCGCCACGATAAACGGCGCATCCTCGCCGCGGTCTTTTGCGTAAAACGGAATGTGCGCAAGATCGAGCATCGCCAGAATATTGGTATAGGAAAGCTCATACTGCAGCGTAAAGCCCACAACGTCAAAATCGCTCAGAGCGTCCTTGCTTTCCAGCGCATAGAGCGGGATATCGAGCGTTTCCATCTGCTCTTTCATATCCACCCACGGCATAAATGCGCGCTCGCACCAGATATTTTCGCGCTGATTTAAAATCTCGTACAGGATCTTCATGCCGAGAAACGACATGCCAACCTCGTATGTATCGGGAAAGCAAAAGGCAAACCGCAGCTCTACCCGATCCCGGTCTTTATAAACGCATCCCGGTTCCCCGCCGGTATAGCGGCCAGGCTTTTGTACGGCGGCGAGCGCCGCTCTGATTTTTTCGTTCAAGCGGACAACATCCTTTCCGTTGAGAAAGCTCCGGTTCGGCCGGCTGGCCCGAAAGCTGTCGGGCCGCATCTATCGTTCCGCACAAAGAAGCTCCAAGATATCCTGTACTTATATTACTCTTTTTTGGAGGGAAATGCAAATGAAAACATTCCTTTTGTTGGGAGACGGCAAAAACAGCGGCAAATTGCCATTGGGATTCTTTTGGAAGTGTCCGCACAGCGCGGCCTACCCATGACGCTTCCAAAGCTCTTTTGCCAGCAAAATGCCCGGCCCTAAAAAAGCCGCCGTGCGTGCGCCGAAGGGCAGATCCCCCCTGAGGGCAAGAAAGAGCAGCACCGCTGTAAAAACGCAGAGCAGCGTCCGCTGCGCGCGCTGCAGGGCATCCTGCTTTTCTGCCGGGAGCAGGTTTTGCAGAATGCGCGCACCGTCTAAAACGCCGAACGGCAGCAGATTATATAGCCCTGTACAGAGGCTGACGGCGGCCAGAAAGTAAAGCCTGTAGCTTGCGCGGCACTGCATGCGCAGCAGCAGCGCTGCCGCCAGGATAAAGTTTGCCATCGGCCCGGCGGCAAGCACCCGCAATTCCTGCGCGCGCGAAAGCCGATGCGCTCCGAAAAGCGTGATCTCCGCAGCCGAAAACCGCAGCTTTGGCCATTTGTGCGTACAAAGTATGTAAACCAGCACATGGCCGCTCTCGTGAACGGCCGCACAGGCCAGCGCCATGCGCAAAAAGCCGAGCGGATCGAACAGCAGTCCTGCCGCAAGGCAGGCGCACAGCAGCACGGGCTGCACCGACGTTCGCTTCATTCAACAATATAACGCGGAAACATGGGCAGCGGGTCTACGCGAACACCGTTCAGGATCAGCTCCAAATGCAGGTGCGGCCCTGTTACAAAGCCCGTACTGCCAACATCAGCGATCAGCTGGCCCTGCTCCACCCGTTCGCCGCCGCGCACAAAGATATAAGAGAGATGCTGGTACAGCGTCTGCACGCCGCCGGCATGGCGCAGAATGATGTAATATCCGCGCAGCCGGGTGTACCCGGTGCGCATTACAATGCCCGCCTGCGCAGCCGAAACGGGCGTTCCCTCCGCGGCGCCGATATCGATCCCCGCATGAAAATCGTCCGCACCGTTTACGGGATTATCGCGAAAGCCGTAGCGCGATGTGAGATAACCCGATACCGGATACTGCAGCTCGATGGGAAGGGTGTATTCCTCCAGGCTCGCACCGTCCGGAACGGTCTGCCGATGCGCTGTAAGCCAGACACCGCCCGTGCCGCTCTCGATAGCTTTCGGCTCCTCTAATGTTTGCAGCAGCCGTCTTGTGCCGGTGCGCAGCTGCTCCACCACCGAATCGGCAAAGCGTGCAAAGGTGTTATCGGTAGAAAATTCCACGCCTGAGGAAAGCATCGTTTCCAGCTCCGTTTGCAGCTGCGGCAAAAACGGCACGTCGGCGCTGCGGGCAAACCAGGAAAATGCAAGCGCCATTGCGCACAGCAGGATCTGCACAAACAGTACATGCTCCTCGCCCGTATTTACGCGGGGAGGCGGAAACGACGCGGCTGTTTTGCGTATCGCCGGGTACAGCCGGCGGACGCCCGGCGCCCGTTTTGCGGCTTCGTCCCGCTGCGGGCTGCGCATCGCCTTCTGCGGTTCAGGGTCGCGCAGCGCTTTTGTGCTTTTTTCTTCCGTCTCTGGGGCATTTGCCTCCAAAAGCCCCATATGGGCCGGTTTCCATTCCGCCTGCCAATCCAGTTCCTGCTCCAACATTCACGTCACACACCTTTGCATCCGGGGCCGCGCGGCTCCTGATCTTGTCAAACTGTTCAAAACAAAAGCGGGCGCACATTACGGGCGACTCCGTCAGGAAACAAAACCGTGCCCGCAAAGCAGGTTTTAAAACGTTTCGTTTTCTGATCTCATCGCCCTTTTTTGTCGAAGCTCCTGGCGGACGCGTTTTTTGGACAGTTTGCTGTAAAACAGAGAAGGATCGGATCCGTATCGGCCCTCCCCTGCTAAAGGTTATGCGGGACATGTCCTAAACAGAACCGGGCGGCCCGTGGCCGGCCGCAAGGCCGGCAGCTTCGGGCCGCCCGAAAAAGCTTTGTAAAAAGCGGAAGATCGCTTCTCCCGGCGCTCCCTCAAAGAGCCGGGAGCTACCTTTTTCCAAACAGGCTTTTCAGCCCATTCAAAGCGTGCAGCGCCGAAACGTTTTTCCTTCTTCTTCCACGCTGCGGCGCGGTGGGGGTGCGGCGTTTTGCCGCCGGGGCGCGGCGCGGTATTTTCTGAGCCGCCGGCTTTTCGTCGGGCAGCTCGGGCCATGCGTCCGCAAGCCGCTCGTACATTTCCAGCTGACAATCCACCCGCGGCGCATCCGGCGCGGTTTTCACCTTTTGGTAAGAGCCGTCCGGCTGCATCTCGCGCGCATTTACCGTGTCGCGCAGCTGGAAATCGAGCATTTCCAGCAATTCGCCTGCGATCCGTTTATCATGAATGCGCACACCCACCTCGACGCGGCGTTCGGTGTTTCGCGTTAGAAAATCGCCCGAAGCGATGTAAACGCGCGCATCCTGCCCGCTGCCGAACGCATAAACGCGCTCATGCTCCAGATACCGCCCCACAATGCTGCGTACCGTAACGTTTTCCGTCAGGCCGGGCACGCCCGCCTTGATGCAGCAAATGCCGCGCACGATCATTTGCACCGGAACGCCCGCGCAGGACGCCTCGGAGATCTTTTCAATGATCTCTTTATCGCTGATCGAATTGCATTTCAGGATGATCCGCGCATCCTTTCCCATGCGTTTTGCTTCGATTTCTGCATCCATCTCGCGCATTAAAATACTTTTAAAGCACAGCGGCGCAACCAAAAGACGGCCTGCATGCTCTGTAAGGCGTTCGATGGCCAGATTGTTGAATACGGACGCCAGCTCTGAGCCAATGGCGAAGTCTGTGGTGATGAACGAAAGATCGGTATATTGCTCGGAGGTTTTTTCGTTGTAATTGCCCGTACCGATCTGTGCGATATAGTGCAGCTGGTTTCCCTTCTTTTTGGTGATGAGCGTCAGCTTGGAGTGGATCTTATACGCGTCAAAGCCATAAATCACGGTACAGCCCGCTTCCTCCAGCTGTTTTGAAAAATCGATGTTGTGCTGTTCGTCAAACCGCGCGCGCAGCTCGACAATGGCCACAACTTCTTTTCCGTTTTCGGCTGCGGAAACCAGCGCTTCCACGATCTTGGATTCGTGTGCCATGCGGTAGAGCGTCATTTTGATGGAAAGCACCTGCGGGTCCTGCGCGGCGTCGTTCAGCATCCGCAAAAACGGACGCATACTTTGGTAAGGGTACGAAAGCAAAACATCCTGCTTTTCCACCACACGGGTCAAATCAAACTTTGCAGGCGGCAGCATGGGACGCTTCACGGGGTAAAACAGCTCCGGATGACCGTCCTGCGCAAGGCGGGCGGCAATTTTAAAGCCGATGGACAGATCCAGCGGCGTCGACTGTTCAAACACCTGGCGCTGCGGCAAAACAAGCTTATCCAGCAGCAGCGAGACGATCTGCGCGGGCGCGCGGGGCGATACCTGCAGGCGAACGGCCGCCAGCTTTCGGCGCTTTTTTAAAAGATCGCTCATAATCTCGCGGTAATCGACATCGTGATCGAACATGCCCTCGTCCACCGTGATATCGGCATTGCGCGTAATACGGAAGATGCAGCGGCTCTGCACGGTGTTTTTACCGAACACCATGCCGGAAAAATGCTCCACCAACTCTTCCACAAGCGCAAAAACGGTCTGTTCGCCGGAAGGTACAAACAAAATGCGCTGAAACTGATTGCTGATGGGAATGAGGCCAAACGAGGCCTGTGTATCGCCCTTACCCTTTAAAATAGCGCCGATATAAATTTCGTTGTTGCGCAAAAACGGGAACGGATGGCGGCGGTCGATGATCTGCGGCGAAAGAATGGGAAAGAGCTCCTGCGTAAAATACCTGCGCCAAAAGTGCTCTCCTTCTTTGCTCAGATGGGAAAAATCCACTTTTCGGTAGCCGAGCGCTCCCACGGCATTGTACAGCTTCGCAACGATTTTGTCGCAGCGCTGCTGCAGCTCGGCCACCTTCGGCATAATGGCGGCCAGCTGCTGCTCCGGCGTCATACCGGTTTTGTTTTCCTTTTCGTTGCCGCCCACAAGCGTTCTGTCATACAGCGAGCCGACGCGCACCATAAAAAATTCGTCCAAATTGCTCGCGTAAATAGCGGCAAACTTCAGCTGTTCTCCCACGGGAACCGTTTTATCCTTTGCCAGATCCAGCACACGGCGGTTAAATTCCAGCCAGCTCAGCTCCCGATTGATGAAGATCTCTCTTTTGTGCGACTGTTCCATACCATCCCTCTTTTGCCGTTTGCTTCAAAAGCCTCTGAATCGATCCGAGGCTTTCAGGCTTTTGGAAAAATCCGATCACCGGTTTGATCCGCTGATCGGTCCAGAGCTTTCTGATGAAAAACAAATCAGATCCCGAAATTCCTCTGCCATGCGCAAGGAAATGCCCTCCACCTGCGCAAGCTCGTCGGCCGAGGAAAAAGGGCCGTTTTGCGCCCGGTACCGGAGGATCGCCTGCGCCTTTTTTTCGCCGATGCCCGGCAGACACCGAAGCTCCGCCGCCGGAGCGGTATTGATATCAATCCGATCCTCTTTCGCTGAAAAATAAGGGGTATCGTTCCCTTGCGCAAAGCCGGCCTGCCGCAGCGGCGGCATGGTTGCAAGCAGGCAGAGCGCTGCCGCCGCGATGCATGCGAAAAGCACGCCGGTAAAACGCCTGTTCACTGCATCATCTCCATAGTCTTTTGCCGGAATCCCCCGCAAGCCCTGCCCGCCGCGTGCCGCAGCCGAAAGACGTGCGAAACAAAAAATCCGGTCTGCTGCCAGCCGGAGGCTGCGCAAAACAAAAAGACCCGCCTGCCGCGGCTGAACCGCGTGCAAAACGGCCGCTCCGGCAGGCCATTCAAAACATGCACATCACGAAAATTTCCGGATCAGCGCATACAGCACCTGCGCCACGCCGCCGTCCAGGCAGTGCCCCGTTACGGCGCACGCAACATGCTGCACCTCCAAAGGGGCATTTCCCATGGCAACGGCATACCCGGCTGTCTGCATCAGCTCAATATCATTATAATAATCCCCGATCGCGATGGTATTCTCGCGCGGGATGCCCAGAGATTCACAGAGAAAGCGCAGCGCCGAGCCCTTGGTGACGCCCTCGGGCATGATCTCGAAATAATTACGATTTGTGGCGATAAAATAGACGCCGGGATAACTGCGTTCTGCTAAAAAGGCCTCGATTTTTTGCAGTGTCTCGGCCGAACAGGCAAACAGCACCTTATGCCATCCGCCGCTCATCGTTTCGATCGGCGCCATGCGGTAAGCCAGGTGTTCGTGCACCGTGTGGCGATAGGTGTACTCGTTGGCACGCACGATGCAGATGCCGCCGTCTTCCGTCATGACCTCAACGCCGACACCCGGAAACTTTGCCATTACGTCCATCGCCGCCTGCTTTGCCACAGAAACCGGCAGCAAAAACTTTTGGATCCAGCGGTGCTTTTCAAAATCATAGATCGCGCCGCCGCCGTATAAAATGGCCGGGGCGGACAAGGGAAGCGACGTCAGATGCCGGCCGGCGGAAACGGCGGTGCGGCCCGTGGCGATGGTGAACCGTCCCCCCAGCATACAGAACAAACGGATCGTATCCTGATTTACCTGAGGGATGCCCGCCTCCGGGGTGAGCAGCGTATTGTCCATATCCGTGATGACAAGAATATCCTGAAGCGAGCGGATCATAGTGCTATCGTTCCTTCTCAAGACGGCTGAGAAAAGCCGTAAAATAATCGGGCAGAGGGCTGTCAAACTCCAGATAGTCTCCGGTGACAGGGTGCTGAAAACCGAGCATTTTTGCGTGCAGGCACTGGCCGTTCAGCCATGTCAAAGCCTTTTTGGGGCCATACACCGCGTCTCCCGCCACAGGATGGCCAATGCTGGCAAGATGTACGCGGATCTGATGCGTCCGCCCCGTTTTTAGCCGCACGGAAAGATGGGTGAAGCCGGAAAAACGCTTCTCTACATGATAGAGTGTGCAGGCGTATTTTCCGCCGCTCTTTAACACGGCCATGCGCTTGCGGTCAACGGGATGGCGGCCCAGTTGCCCCTCCACCATACCGTCGTCAGCAGAGAAGCCCCCATATACTATCGTGTGATAGACGCGCGTAATGCTGTGCGCCGCAAACTGCTGCGAAAGAGCGGCATGCGCCGCGTTCTCCTTGGCAACGACCAAAAGGCCGCTGGTATCTTTATCAATGCGGTGAACAATGCCGGGGCGCAGCTCTCCGTTGATGCCGGAAAGCCGGCCGGAGCAATGAAACAGCAGCGCGTTTACCAGTGTCCCGTCGGGATTTCCCGGGGCGGGGTGAACGACCATACCCCGTGGTTTATTCACCACAAGCAGCACATCGTCCTCGTAGAGGATCTCCAGCGGGATCTCCTGCGCGGCTACCGGTACCGGCTGCGCGTCCGGCACAGATACGCAAAGCGCGTCCCCAGCTGCGAGGCGCGCGCTCTTTGCGGCAGTGCGTCCGTTGCACAGCACCTGCCCGTTTGCCGCAAGCTGCTGCACATAGCTGCGTGTCAGCTCGGGGAACGCCGCAGCCAGCACCGTATCCATCCGCTGGCCCACATCCTTTGCGCCGGCTGTATACCGCAGCGTTTTCATACTGTTTTTTGGGGCGTATCGCCCCCGGAGGTTTTCGCCGCGCCCAGCTCCTGCCGCAGCATCAGCAGCGCCAGCAGCCCCGCGCCAACGCAGACAAAGCAATCCGCAACATTGAACACGGCAAAATCAATAAACGTCGTTGCAAAAAAATCCACCACAGAGCCATGCGCGATGCGGTCGATCAAATTGCCAACTCCGCCGGAAAAGATCAGAATAAACGTCCAGCGCTCCCACCATAGGTTCGGCTTTTTCCGAATAAACCAAACGGCAAGCGCCGCAAGGGCAAGCGCCGTTACGACGATTAAAAACGCGCGGCCCCATGCAGCGTCTGCAAGCAGGCTGAACGCCGCGCCTTCATTGCGCACATAGCGCAGCTCCATAACGCCGGGAATGAACGGGCACACACCCACCGGGGCCAGAAAGGCTGTGGCGAGATACTTTGTAAGCTGATCCAGCCCGATCAAAAACGCCACAAGGACAAAGGATATGATCAATGGTCGATTCTCCTTTACGGGAAAGCTTCGATCCCATCGGGATTCGTTTTTCGCCTGGGGCACGCCCCGACGCGCGGAGATCTGTTCTTCGGTTCGGGGTTGTCTTTCAAAAAATTCAGTCGTCAAACGAGATCCCCTGATAATCCTCTAACGGAGAGGCGCCGTCCGGCAGCTCCATCGAGCGGAACGGGTCTTCTTCGGCAGCAGGCTCCTCCTCCGGCTCCTGCTGCGAAGCGGGCGCCGGCTCTTTTTCTTTTTCTGGCTCCTGGGGCGCCGGCTCCTCCGGCTTTTTCTTTTCTTCTCCGGGCAGCAGGCTCAGCGATTCGATATGCTGCTTATACAGATTGAGGATCTCGCCCTTAAAGCGCGCTACCTCGGCTTTAAGGCGCGAAAGCAAAAGCTCCTCCTCCGCAACCTTTTCCAGCATTTCGTTCCTTGCAAGGTTTGCCTTGTTTGTTGCGTCATAGAGAATGGTCTCGGCCTTTTGCCGCGCCTCGTGAATGACGCTCTCGCCCATACGCTGCGCATTGAGAAGCGCTGTTTTCAGCGTCTCTTCATCATTGCGGTACTGCGCGACCTTTTCGGCCAGAATGGCCATCTTTTTTTCGTTTTCGCTGCTTTGAGCCTGCAGGTCGGCCTTTTCCGTCTGCAGTTTTTCCAGCTCTGCCGCAACCTTATCCAGATACTCGTCTACCTCTTCCGGCTTGTAGCCACGCATGACCCTGTCAAACGTAATGTTGTGGATATCCTCAACATTCATCAGAATGGCCCTCCCCTGTCAATATTCAAAATAGGACACAAAAATGCGGCCCTTTCGGCTTTGTGGCCCGATTTCGCTCAAATGATATTTTCCAAATCCGCGAATGCTGAACATATCGTTCTCGTAAACCTCTGCGTGCAGCGATTCTGCGAGAACATGGTTGATCTCCACGGCGCCGCTCTTGACAAGGCCCGCCGCGTCGGCCCGGCTGATGTGCAGCATTGCCGCCAGCAGGGCATCCAAACGCAGAGAGGCGATAGAAGCCTTGCGCAAGGGCCGCTGTGTCTGCGCGGGCAGCTCCTGTGCCTGTGCCCTGCGCACCCGGACGGCGCAGCGGCCCACGCGGCAAAGCTCCTCGCACAGCAGCGGCACAACAGTATCCAGCAAAAATACATACGCGCCGGCACTGCACGGCAGAATATCGCCGATGCACTCCCGCTTGATGCCAAGAGACAAAAACGCCCCCAGATAATCCCGGTGAGTCAAAGCATTGTGCCGTTCCGTCGCTTCCACAAGCAGGCAGCCAAATTGCGGCGCACCGGTTTTTGGCGCATCGCCGTGCAGGCAAAGGATCGCTCGCTCCGCCTCAGGATAACCGCCGTCAAAATGGTAATCGGCGCAGCCCGCCGAGCTTAATGCCGCGCGTGCAAGCACCTGCTGACGATCGCTTAAAAAAGCCGTATGGCGCGGCATGCCCGAGCTTTGGGCGGCATATGCCAGTTCTTTGACGCGGCGGAAAAACAGCTTTTCTTCGTCATTTGCCGGCGGAAGATATCCCCGCGCCATTAAAAGAACATGCCGTTGCTTTCCAGCTCGTCCAGCAGGTCGCCCATAATATCCACATTATAGGGTGTGATGATGAACGTGCTGTTGGCCACACGTTTTACCTGGCCGCGATTTGCATAAGCAACGCCGGAAAGAAAATCGATCAGCCGCCGGGAGATCTCTTTGCTGGTGGATTCCAGATTCAGCACAACGGTGCGCTTCGCGTTCAGGTGATCTGCGATCGACAGCGCATCCTCAAACTGCTCGGGCTTTACCAGCACCACCTGCAGCTGCATGGTGGAATTGATGTTTACCACATTGCTGCTGCCGCTGCTGCGCGGCGCGGCCGATTGTGCGGTTGGAAATTCGTAATCGTCTTTCTGCGGATATTCCGGCTCCTCGTCCATATAATCGATCCCGTCGTCGTCGTAGCCGTCATCATCCGGAACGCCCATCATGCTCTTGATTTTATCAAACATACTCATAGGTGATTCTCCTTTTTCTTTGTGCGCGGGCGGCGCGTTACGATCTCATGATCAAAACACTACGATTGTTATTATCGTTGTTTTTCCTGATAATGTCAATAAACTCTTTTAAATTTACACCTGGAATTTGAAAATATTTCCATTTCACGCCGAAAAATCCCCTGCAAAATGCGGGCTAAAGAATTTTTTCGTCATACAGGTCGGAGCCCTGTACCACCACCTGATCAAACAGCCGGATCTCGTTTTCCTCCCTCGTATAAACAGACGGCACAAGAATATAATCCTCGTTTTCAAACAAAACCGTGATGTATCGGCGGTAAACCACATTGCCGAACTGCACATATACACAGCTGCGGCCGTCCACGATATGCAAGGCCTTGCGGTCGATGCGGATCCCCTCATAGACGGCAAAGGTGATCTCGGCTTTTTCATGTTCCAGCGTTACAACGGTATCGTTGATGTAATCGCACAGCAGCTCCACCTTGGCGATGCCGGCTTCCTCGTCCACCGAAACGCCCGTTACCGAGGCGGGCAGCGCCTCTGCGGAGAGATTTGGAAACGACAGCCCCACCCGCTGCCCCTCGGCAAATTTTTCCGCCTGCTTCGCGGTTACAAGCGCATAGTAGCGCCATCTGTAATCCAAAATCAGCTTGCCCGCGGCGGACGCATCGTTTTCGGCCGCGGGCTGGGCCAGCGCCTGCTGCAGTTCAGCCGGCTGCATCGCTGCCAGCTGTTCCGGCGTATACAGCTGCTTTTCGCAGTCGTGCGCAGAGACAAAGTATCCCGTTGCCGGGGCATACACGGGCGTATAGCTGCTGGCCGCGTCTGCCGCGTCGCGCTGCTCGGTAAGCTGCTGGATGCGCGCCGTAAAATCCTCCTGCGCCCCGGTAACGAGCAACAGCTTATTCTGCGCCAGCTGGATCTCGGCCCGCGCGGCGTCGAGGCCGGTGTAGTTGTTGCTTTGCAGGCAATCCAGAATCGTGTATACGCTCTGCTGCGTCTGGTGAAGCAGCGCCTCCACGTCCGTGCCGCCCACTCCCTGCTGCGAACGCTCCAACAGCGAAAGCTCCTGCGTCAGCTTTTCCGCGCGCAGCCGGTTTTGCGCCCCGGCTTCGTCTGCAAACAGCCGCGCGATCTCTCCCCCGGCGGAAATACGCTCTCCGTTATCGGCCTGATAGCCCAACACGCCCGTTCCCTCCAAAGGAACGGTGATCTCCTGCATGGCGAGCATTCCGTCGCAGAGGATCGTATCGGACATGGTATATGCGATCGCGGTCTGCGTTTGATAATTGGTGCGCAGCACCTGTACCATCTGCACACTGATGTAGGCGGCCGGAACCAGCAGCAGCCCCCATGCAAGAAAACGCAGCCCATGCCTTTTTTTCTTTTTGATCGGTCGTTCTTTCATATTGGCAAAGATCCCTTTATGCATTATTCACTGCATTGCTGCCAGCGCCGGGCCATCTCCCCGACAGCGGCCGGGTCGGCGTTCAGCCACACAATACCCTCCATATGCCGGAACCATGTTAATTGACGCTTGGCATAGCGGCGGGAAGCGCGCTTGAGCAGCGCGGTGCAGTCCTCGAGTGTGGCGGTACCCTCGAAATACGAAAAAAACTCTTTATAGCCGATCGCCTGCGCAGCGGTACGGTATTGCGCGCGGTGCGTATAAACGTGCCTTGCCTCCGAAAGCAGCCCCGCCTGCAGCATTGCGTCCACACGCGCGTCGATGCGCGCATACAGCTGCGCGCGCTCGGCCGTCATCAGCCCAAAAAGCAGCGGGCAAAACGGCTTTTGTGCCGGCCGGGAGCGAGCGATGCGCGCGCGCGCTGTCTGTCCGGTCTGCTCGTACCATTCCAATGCGCGCAGCACACGTACCCGGTCGGCCGGGCAAAGCCTTGCGGCTGCCTCGGGATCGGCCTGCTGTAAACGGCGATACATTGCCTCGGCGCCCTGCTGCATAAGCTCCGCCTCCAGCCTTGCGCGAAGCTGCGGGGCGCCCCTCATAACTGTAAAGTCGATTCCATTTACAAGGCTGGAAAGATACAGCCCCGTACCTCCGGCCACAATCGGCATACGGCCGCGCGCCCGAATCTCCCGGATGCACTGCGTTGCCCTTGCAACATAATCCGCCACAGAAAACCCTTCCTCGGGGGGCAAAAAACCCACAAGGTGATGCGGTACGCCTGCCATTTCCTCCGGTGTCGGCTGTGCCGTACCAATGCGCAGGCCCTGATAGATCTGCATGGAATCTGCCGAGACGACCTCTCCGTCCAAGAGCCTTGCAAGCGATGCGGCGGCGGCAGTTTTCCCCGTAGCGGTGGGGCCGCAGATCACGATCAGATCAGCCCTGTCTGCCAAACTGTTTTTCCAGCTCCTTTCGGGAGATCTTCAGCACGATCGGGCGTCCGTGCGGGCAAAACGGAGGGATTTTTCCGTCCAGAACGTTCTCGGCCAGATGCATCAGCTCGGCTGCATGCGTTTTATCCCCGGCCTTGATGGCGGCGCGGCAGGCAATCGAATGCAGCACCCACTCTGTTTTTTCGCTGAGGGTATCACGCGGGTTCGCCGCAAGGCGGCCCGCAAGCTCCACCACCAAATCCTCCGTATCCGTCGGCTCCACATCCGCGGGAACAGCACGCACCACGACCGCACCGTTTCCAAAATCCTCAATTTCCAGCCCCGTTTCCTGTAAAGCTAATGTGCTTTGCAGGATGGCATCCTTTTCTTCTGCGGAAAGCTGAACCATAACCGGCGTCAAAAGCATCTGGCTGTCGCTGCTTCCATGGGCCGCCGCAAGCTTTTCATAAAGAATCCGCTCGTGGGCGGCATGCTTATCCAGCAGGCAAAGATCCTCTCCCCGCTGGGTAACGATATAGGTGCCGAACACCTCGCCGATGAGCCGCATTGTGGGATGTTCAGGTTCCTCGGCAAAGGGGGCGAGCACCGTCTGGCGGGGGGCGGTTTGCGTTTGGGACAGCGTCTGTTTTTGCGATACGGCCGCGCCTTCCCCTTCTCCGGCGGGCATCTCCTGCGCTGCGCCTTGTTCCTGTACGGCGGCGGGCATCTGTGCCACATCCTCGTGCGCGGGGGTTTTGGGTGCAGTGCTGCCCGCGCGATCCGGCTCGCTCTCCGGCCAGATATCCAGTTTTTCATTCGTGCGGTACAAAATGGCGGACGCGCTCGCCAGCATGCCCAAAGAGCGGCCTTTTTCGGCAAAGGCCGGTTCGGCGGCGTCCTGCAAAACCGGCACGGCACGCACATTAAAACCGGTTTGAACCGAGTGCGTTTCTTCCTGCGCCCGCGCCGGAGCGGCGAAGGCGCTTTGCCCCTGCACATAAGAGGCGTTCCGGGAAAGGCCCCGCGCAGACGGGGTCTTCCCGGCATCGTTTTGCTCCGCCGGGCCCGGCGCCCGGGCTGCAAACGAAAAAGCGCGCTCCGTACTTTGCGGCGTGATGAGAATTCCCTTCACGCTCTGATACACCGAGTCGAACACTTCTTTTTCCCGCGCAAAGCGCACCTCTGTTTTGGCGGGATGCACATTCACATCTACAAGCTGCGGCGGCATATCCAAAAACAGGATGCATCCGGGAAACTTGCCCTGCATCAGCGTACCCTTATAGGCAGCCTCCAGCGCTGCCATCATGGTTCTGTTTTTTACATAGCGTCCGTTGATAAAGAAAAACTGCATCGCACGGCTGGCACGGCATTGTCCGGGAGACGTGACAAGGCCGTGCACGGTATAGCTGCCCACCGTATTTTCCACAGCGAGCAGATCCTTTGCAAAATCCCGGGAAAGCACCGCGTAGGCAGCGCCCAGCAGATTCCCGTCGCCGGGCGTCTGAAACTGCGTTTTGCCGTCCCGCACAAGCTTAAACGATATTTCGGGATGCGAAAGGGCAAGCTGTGCAACAACATCCGATGCGTAGTTGCCCTCTGTCGTATCTTTTTTCAAAAATTTCATGCGCGCAGGCGTATTGTAAAACAGATCGCACACGGTAATCGTTGTGCCCACAGGCCGCGCCGCCGGCTCGATGCCCTGCTCTGCGCCGCCATGAATGCGGTACAGGCAGGCACATTCATCCGCCTCGGTTTTGGTAAGCAGTTCCACGCGCGCAACACTGGCCACAGAGGCCAGCGCCTCGCCGCGAAAGCCGAGTGTGTGAATGGATTCGAGATCCTCTTCCCGCTCGATCTTGCTGGTTGCATGGCGGATAAATGCCGTGGGAATGGATTCGGCCTCAATGCCGCTGCCGTTGTCGGCGATCCGGATCATTGCGGTACCGCCGCGTTCGATGGAGACGGTCACCGCGCTTGCGCCCGCGTCGATGGCATTTTCTGTCAGTTCCTTCACAACGGAAGCGGGGCGTTCCACCACCTCGCCCGCCGCGATCAATTCGGCGGTGTGCGTGTCTAAAACATGTATTGCGGCCAAGGTCTCTCACCTTCCTTTCACGGCGCTTTCCCTGCAGGTTCCGGGCTTTGCGCCTGCTGCAGATCCAGCTTGAGCTCGTACAAAAGGTTCAGCGCCTCCAGCGGCGTCAATGTCTCCACATCCAGGGCCGCCAATTTTTCCGCCCATGGGGCAGACACGGGCTTCGGCTGTGCGCTTTGCTGCGTCTGCCCACCGCCGACACTGGTAAAATCCAGCTGCGCGGCGCCGCAGCCCGGGGCGCTTTCTTCCAGCTGGCGCAGCACCTGTTTGGCGCGGTTTGTCACCGTCTCGGGCAGGCCGGCCAGCTTTGCCACTTCAATGCCGTAGCTGTCGTCCGCCGCGCCGCGCACGATGCGGCGCAGGAAGGTAACGTCATCGCCGCGCTTTTTTACGGCGATATTGTAATTTTTTACGCCGTTCACCGTATGCTCCAGCTCTGTCAGCTCGTGGTAATGCGTGGCAAACAGCGTTTTGCAGCCAAGGCCGTTCGATTTTTCCGCCAGGTGCTCCACCACGGCGCGGGCAATGCTCATGCCGTCAAACGTAGAGGTGCCGCGCCCGATCTCATCAAGAATCACAAGGCTTTTCGGCGTTGCGTGCTTTAAGATCTCCGCAACCTCCGTCATTTCTACCATAAAAGTGGATTGCCCCGCCGCAAGATCGTCCGACGCACCCACACGCGTGAAGATCGCATCCACCACGCCCATCCGGCAAAGCTGCGCCGGAACAAAGCTGCCGATCTGCGCCATCAGTGCGATCAGCGCTGTCTGCCGCATATAAGTGGATTTTCCCGCCATATTCGGGCCGGTGATCATGAGCATGCGGTTATCCGCACCGTCGAGCGTTGTATCGTTCGGCACAAACAGAGCGCTCTGCAGCATCTGCTCGATCACCGGGTGACGGCCCTCGCGGATCACAAGCGCATCTCCGCCGTCTACAATGGGCTTTGTATAGTTGTTTTTTACCGCGGTTTCCGCCAGAGCCGTCAGCACATCCAGCCGCGCCACACCAGAGGCCGTTTTTTGAATGCGCGGCAGCTCGTTTGAGATGCAGTGCAGCAAATCGTCGAACAGCTGCCGTTCGAGTACGACGAGCCGTTCATTCGCCCCTAAGATCCGGCCTTCGAGCGTCTTCAGATCCTCGGTGATGTACCGCTCGGCGTTTGCAAGCGTCTGCTTGCGGATAAAATGCTCCGGCACCTGCCCGGTAAACGAACGGCTCACCTCGATGTAGTAGCCAAATACGCGGTTGTAGCCAATTTTCAGCGTGCGGATACCGGTTTCTTCCTTCAGCTTTGTCTCCAAAGAAGTAAGATAACCCTTGCCGCCGTGCACAATCTCGCGCAGCTCGTCCACCTCGGCATGATAACCTGCGCGAATGACGCCGCCGTCTTTCAGCAAAGCGGGTGCGTTTTCGTCTATGGCCGCGAGGATATGCTCTTTCACATCCGCCAGCGTATCGATATCCGTTCGCAGCGCATTGATCTGAGCGCTTTGAAACGGTGCCAGAAGCGCCTTTACACGCGGCAGCCTTTCGCACGTGGCCGCCAGAGCGGTAATTTCCCGCGGGGACGCCGAGCCATATACTACACGCGTCATCAGACGCTCCATATCAAAAATGCCGTCCAGTGTATCCACGATCTCGGCGCGCCGGGCGGAATCCTGCACAAGCTCCTCCACGGCGTCGAGCCGCGCGCGGATCTCCACCACATTAACAAGCGGCTGCTCGACCCAGCTTCGAATCAGGCGCTTGCCCATCGCCGTTTTTGTTTTATCCAGCACCCAGAGCAGCGTGCCCTTTTTCTCCCGGCCGCGCATTGTCTGCGTAAGCTCCAAGTTGGCGCGCGTAACGGGCGAAAGCTGCATATACTGCGCTTCAAGATAGTTCTGTACGGTTTTTAGGCGTTCCACACCTTTTTTCTGCGTTGCCTGTAAGTACCGCAGCAATACGGCCAGCGCCGCATAAGCCGGGCTTTGCGGCGTAAGCTGTGTAATCTGCTCTGCCTGCTCGCCAAACTGCGCGCGGATCGTTTCCTCGCACACCTCGGGCGCATAATCCGATTCCTCCATCAGTTCTACGCTGCAGCACAGCTGGCGCTTGATATAGTCCGTTACTTCTTTATGAGAAAGGATCTGCGGATCAAACAGCACTTCGCTGGGCGCATAACGGCACAGCTCGGAGACGATCTGCGCATCGAGCGTGGCTCCTGTCAGCACGGTGGCATGCGCTGTCCCGGTGGAGATATCCGCAAAGCAGACGCCCGCCTTCCCCTCGTGGATATAAATGCTGGCGATATAATTATTTTTATCATCCTGGAGCATACTGCTCTCGATGACGGTGCCGGGCGTTACCACCCGAATGACATCGCGCTTTACAAGGCCCTTGGCCAAAGCGGGATCCTCCATCTGCTCGCAGATGGCCACTTTGTAACCCTTGGCGATCAGACGCGCCACATAGCTTTCATACGAGTGGAACGGCACACCGCACATGGGCGCGCGCTCCTCCTGCCCGCAGTCGCGCCCCGTGAGCGTAAGCTCCAGTTCCTTTGACACAAGGATCGCATCATCGTAGAACATTTCGTAAAAATCGCCAAGGCGGAAAAACAGAATCTTATCGGGATGCATTTTTTTGATCTCGAAATACTGCTGCATCATGGGAGAAAGCGCCGCCATAGTTTGCACCGTCCTGTTAAAAGCCGCACCGGCGCAGCCGCGCTGCACCGCGCGGCTGCTCTCGGGACGGCATCTTATAATAAAACGCCGGAGTTTTTGTCAAACAGGCGTTTTTTGCAAAAAGCGCCGGACTTTTTTGATTCTCAGTGACAGCCCGCGCAGGAGGAGCAGCTGCCCGAGCAGCCCCCCTGCGGCGGCTGCTCCACCGTCATGGGGTCTCCGCCGTTCACGGCGGTATTCACAATGGCGTTCACATATTCCACCAGCTGTTCCATTTCGGCTTTGGCCTCGTTGTAGGCGATCATCGATTCGTTTGCCATAATGTCGTTGTACAGCTGCCCCACCTTGGTATTCAGCGCGGCCAACTTTTCCGGATCCTTATCCTCGTTTTTGGAGATCTCCGCATTCAGATCGATGCGGGCAAGGTTAAAATCGCCGATCAGGCTTTGCAGCACCTCGTCCTCGTCGTTCTGTTTCAGCGTACCCATCAGGGCCTGAAAGATCTCCTCCCGCTGCATCTGCGCGGCGGCCTCTTTGAACATGGTGATCGCATCTTTTGCCATAATTGATTTCTCCTTTTTTGCATTTTCCGGGATCACTTTTTTCCAGCGGAGAACCCGCTTCCGCAATTCTTGTCATTTTTCATTTTCTTCTTGCAGCCTTTTTTTGCAGACTCCCGTCAAATCAGCTTTCCCAACAGCTGCGCGCCGCGCACGCCCGTAATCTTTACATCCACAAAGCTGCCCTCGGCCACGTTCCCGGCAAAATCCACCGTCATATGGTTGTCCAGCCGCGCGGTCTGCGTTCCCGCCTCGCGGCCCGCGCCCTCCACCAGCGCGCGGACGGTTTTGCCAACCATCGCGCCGCCAAGCTTTGCCACCACCTGTTCCTGAATGGCCAGCACGCGGGCAATGCGCCGCGTTTTTTCCTTGTGCGTGGTGGGATCCGGCATCGTTGCCGCCTTGGTGCCGGTGCGCTTGGAGTAAATAAAGGTAAACAGCTGCATATACTCTACACGCCGGATCAATTCCTCGGTAGCGCGAAAATCTTCTTCCGTCTCGCCGGGAAAGCCGACAATGATGTCGCTGGAATATGTCATCTCCGGCATGCGGCGCTTGGCGTAATCGATCAAAGAGAGATATTCCTCCACGGTATAGTGCCGGTTCATCTCGGCAAGGATGCGGTTTGAGCCCGACTGCACCGGCAAATGCAGATGGCGGCTGATGTGCGCGCTGCCGGCGATGGTATCCAGCAGCGCGGGCGTTGCATCCTTCGGATGGCTTGTCATAAAGCGGATGCGGTAATCGCCCGGCACGGCATCCAGCAGGCGCAGCAGGCCCGCAAAATCAATGTTTTCTTCGAGCCCCTTGCCGTAAGAGTTCACATTTTGCCCCAGCAGCGTAATATCGCGGTAGCCGGCCTCTACAAGCTCGTGGAATTCCCGCAGAATGTCTGTGCTTGTGCGGCTGCGCTCCCGGCCGCGCACATAGGGAACGATGCAGTACGAACAAAAATTATCGCATCCGTACATAATGGGAAGCCACGCGCGGAACGCGGAATTCCGGCGGATGGGCAGATCCTCAACAATCTCGGTGCGCTCGGCAGGCGCGCACAGCACGCGTCTGGATGTTTGCAGCTTTTCGCACAAAAGCGCCGGCAGCTTATCAATGGCGTTAGCGCCGAAGACAAGATCTACAAACGGATAATGCCGCCGGAATTTTTCCACAATATCCTTCTGCTGCGCCATGCAGCCCGAAACCGCGATCAACAGCCTTGGATTTGCCTCTTTCAGGCCCTTCAAAGCGCCCACATTGCCAAACACGCGCTGCTCGGCATGCTCGCGCACCGCGCAGGTGTTAAAGACGATCAGATCCGCATCCTCCGGGCGCGATGCAAGGCCAAAACCAAGATCGGTAAGCACACCCTGGATCTTTTCGCCGTCATTGACATTCTGCTGACAGCCGTAAGAGTGCACAAACAAAAGCGGCGGCGTCTCGTAATAAGACGCAAAAAAGCGCGCCGCCTCTTCGTTTCTTTGAAAACGGACGGATTCCATCGTTCACCTCGTGAAATTTGTTCTGGGCTTTTTGGCCAGAGCGGGAAACGGCCCCGCGCCCGGTGCAAAAATCTCTGTGATTTTTATTATACTACTTTTTGCGCATTCAGACAACATTTTGTTTTGCAGCCGCATTGCGACGCATTTTTTTGCAGCCGCGCCGCGGCGCGCCCCAAAAAGCTTTCCATAAAGCCGAAGCCGCCATCCCCTGTGCAAAGGGCGCAAGCAATCGCACACCGCCGAACGCCTTACAAAGCTTCGGCGGCCCGTCCTTTCGAACCGGGCCGCCGAAGCGGATGAGAGCTCGCAGCCGGCAAAAGCAGGCGGCAGACGGCGTCAAACGGCCCGGGCCTTTCCTTTGCCTTGCCGCTCCCGCACGGCAGCGCGCTGATTTACACTCGCTCCACGCCGAGGGTGACCGTTTCGCCGTTGATATTCCACTCTTTGGTATAGCCGGAAACGCTGCCCACGGTTACGGCGTCGGCGAGGATGTCCGCGCTCACCTGTGTGCAATTTTCGTCCAGCAGCGTCTCGATTTTTGCGTTGCCGCCGGCAAAAGCGCGGATGTGATCCTCCACCTCAAAGCCGGCCTCCTTGCGCATCGTCTGGAATTTGCTCACAAGCTCGCGCACAAAGCCCTCTTCCATCAGCACCGGCGTCAATTGCGTATCAATGGCAACCGTAACGCCGCCCTCCTCCACGGTGAACCAGCGTTCGGACTGCGCAGTCTCGATCAGCAGATCTTCCGGGGCAAGCGTGATCTCGCCGTCCGGCAGCGCCAGCGTCAAAGCGCCCTCCGCATCCAGCTGCCGTTTGGCGGCGGCACCGTCCAGCTGTGCCAGCGCCGTGCGGATCTCGCCCAGCCGCTTGCCGTATTTGGGACCCAGCGTCTTGAGCTGCGGCTTAAAGAGATAAGCGGTAAACGCCGAAACATCCTGCGTAAATTCCACGGCCTTGAGATTCAGCTCATCCTCGATGATCTCGCGGTAGAAATCATTCAGCGTCTCGTCGGCCTTGACAAACATCTGGGCCAGCGGCTGGCGGTTTTTGCGGTTTGCGCCGTTGCGCGCCGCGCGGCCCAGCACCACGATCTTCAGCACCAGATCCATATCGCGTTCCAGCTGTGCGTCGATGCGGCTTTCGTCCGCCTCGGGATAGCGGCACAGGTGAACGCTCTCCGGCGCAGATTTATCCAGGCTGCACACAAGATTGCGATAGATGCTCTCTGTCATAAACGGGATCATCGGCGCGGCGGCCTTGCCGACGGTGACAAGCGCCGTATACAGCGTCATGTATGCGTTGATCTTATCCTGCGGCAGATCCTTGCCCCAAAAGCGCTCGCGGCTGCGACGAACATACCAGTTGCTTAAATCGTCCACAAATTCCTGCAGGGCGCGCGCGGCCTCGGGCACGGCATAGGCGGCAAGCTGTGCATCCATTGTTTTTACCATGGAATGCATTTTTGAGAGGATCCACCGATCCATCACAGAAAGCTTGTCATAATCCAGCGTATACTTTGTGGCGTCGAAATTGTCGATGTTCGCATAGAGCACATAGAATGCATAGGTGTTCCAGAGCGTGCTCATCAGCTTGCGCTGGCCCTCCTGTACACTCTTGCCCGAAAAGCGCTTGGGCAGCCACGGCGCGCCCGCCGTATAGAAGTACCAGCGGATGGCGTCCGCCCCATAGGCTTTCAATGCCTCGAAGGGATCGACGGCGTTGCCCTTGGATTTGGACATCTTCTGCCCGCTTTCGTCCAGCACAAGCCCTGTGACGACAACATTCCGATATGGGGATCGGTTGAAGATCAGCGTGGAGATGGCAAGCAGCGAATAGAACCAGCCACGCGTCTGATCGACGGATTCGGAGATGAAATTCGCCGGGAACTGGCTTTCAAACAGCTCTTTGTTTTCAAACGGGTAGTGATGCTGCGCAAACGGCATCGCGCCGGAATCGAACCAGCAGTCGATCACCTCCGGCACGCGCTTCATCTGTTTGCCGCACACGGGGCAGCGAATGGCAACGGCGTCGATGTACGGTCGGTGCAGCTCGATGTCGTCCGGGCAATTGTCGGACAGGGCTTTCAATTCCTCAATGCTGCCCACGGAATGCCGGTGCCCGCATTCGCACTCCCAGATATTCAGCGGCGTGCCCCAATAGCGGTTGCGGCTGATGCCCCAATCCTGCACATTCTCCAGCCAATCGCCGAAGCGGCCCTTGCCGATGCTCTCGGGTGTCCAGTGCACGGTGTTATTATTGCGGATCAGCTCGTCCTTCACATCCGTCATTTTGATGAACCACGAATCGCGGGCGTAATAGATCAGCGGCGTGCCGCAGCGCCAGCAGTGCGGATAGCTGTGCTCGAACACCGGCGCGCTGAACAAAAGGCCGCGGATCTCCAGATCCTTCAAGATCTCTTTGTCGGCCTTTTTGCAGAACAGGCCCGCCCACGGCGTTTCCTTTGTCATTTCGCCCTTTGCGTTCACAAGCTGCACCAGCGGCAGACCATACTTTTTGCCCACGTTGGCATCGTCCTCGCCAAAGGCCGGAGCGATATGAACGATGCCCGTGCCGTCCGTGAGCGTAACGTAGCTGTCGCACACCACATACCAGCATTTTTCGGCGGGGCGCACAAAATCAAACAGCGGCTCATATTCCTTGTATTCCAGATCCTTGCCGGTGTGTTGTTCCAGCACGGTGTAAGCGCCCGCGCCCAGCACAGAGTCTGCCAGAGCCTCGGCCAGATAATAGACCGTGCCGTCATCGTTCATACGCACCTTTACGTAGCTCTCCGCCGGGTTGACGCAGAGCGCCACATTGGAGGGAAGCGTCCACGGTGTGGTCGTCCACGCAAGGATATACGCGTCCTCCCCTTTTGCGCGGAATTTGGCAACGGCAGAACGCTCTTTTACATCTTTATAGCCCTGCGCCACCTCGTGGCTGGAAAGCGGCGTTCCGCAGCGCGGGCAGTACGGTACAATCTTAAAGCCCTTATAGAGCAGGCCCTTTTCCCAGATTTTTTTCAGCGCCCACCACTCCGATTCAATAAAATCGTTGTCGTAGGTGACATAGGGATGCTCCATATCCGCCCAGAAGCCGACCGTCTGCGAGAAATCCTCCCACATGCCCTTATACTTCCAGACGCTCTCTTTGCATTTTTTGATAAACGGTTCCAGGCCGTATTGCTCGATCTGCTCCTTGCCGTCGAGGCCAAGCATTTTTTCCACTTCCAGCTCCACAGGCAGGCCGTGCGTATCCCAGCCGGCCTTGCGTGGCACCATGCAGCCCTTCATGGCATGATACCGCGGGATCATATCCTTAAAGGCGCGCGTCTCCACATGGCCGATGTGCGGCTTGCCGTTGGCCGTGGGCGGGCCGTCGTAAAACGTATAAGTCTCACTCTCCCGGCGCGTTTCAACGCTTTTTTCAAAGATCCTGTTTTCGCGCCAGAATTTTTCCACTTCTTTTTCCCGCTCGATGAAATTCATGTTTGCGGAAACCTTATCGTACAGCATCCGGATATTCCCCTTTCTTTTGGCGAAAGCTTTGCGGCGGTTTGCGATCAAAGCCACCCGGAAACGGTTTTCCCGGGAAAACAAAGCCGCAGATTTTTGCCGATGCGCCGCTTTTAAGCCTTTCGATGAAAAAAGCCTTCGTCCCGCAAACAGGACGAAGGCAATGCTTCGCAAACCACCCATTGCAGCATACCGCAGAACGTTTGGCGTCAGAACCTCCGGATCGATCGGCGGGTAAGATCGTCGATTGAAGCAAAGCTTCCTGCAGCGTCCCTTTGATATGTGTTTCCAATAACGGTGAAAAACCGGCACGACTTACTGCGCCGCAGCTTGGTGCGGCGGTTCGGCCTGCGGCTCCGGAGGGATCTTCGGCAAGGCGCTATTCACACCGGGCTTGCACGCTCCCCGGCTCGCTGCGGCTTTTGCGCGGCGCCTACTGTCTCCATCAACGCCTTTTCTGGTATTATAAATAGATATACCATAAATAGCGGAAAATGTCAAACAAAAACTCCCTTTTCGGAAAAGTGTTCCCACTGTTTGTTTTCCAAATTTTGATGTATATTCATACATTTCTAAATTTTTTGCGCAATTTAAGCAACGGTATTTTGAGTTTTGTCTACTGCATATTGAGTAAATTGGGGCTGAGAATTGAAAAAAGGCTATCCGTTTGATTGGACAGCCTTTTTAATCTGACCTATCTATCGTTTATTTTCTCATTCAGATTCTTCTCTGTATTCAAAGACAAACCACTTTTCATTCATATAAACCTCTATTGTATCGTCTGCTCCATACTGATAG
>CAJUMH010000023.1:0-5345 GCA_910587145.1 uncultured Ruthenibacterium sp.
AAACTACAAAATTTCTTCGGCGTTTTCTTACAATTTCAAATTGGCGTTGACAATTTGGAAAAGGTTAGAGAGGAATTGAAGGCAAACCTATGATCATACTGATAACGGGCGCATCACATACCGGAAAAACGCTTCCGGCACAAAAGATGCTCGAAAAATACAACTATCCGTATCTGTCCATCGATCATCCGAAAATGGGGCGGAGGTAGGCTCCAAGCGACTGATGCAGTGCCAGACGACGGACTTGCGGCCGTGGCTGTTCCAGTGAACGCGTCTGTAAAGCTCGCCGCAGTCTCCGCAGAAAACCATCTGTGCAGAGCAGTGGTTGCGGGAGAAGCTGCGCTTCTTGCCTGTCGGGCTGATGTGGACTACCCGGTGTCGGCAAACATTGTGGATCATCAAAAACGGCCGCTCCGGAATACCTTCCGGGCAGCCGTTTTTCTACAATTGCTGTTTGATGCGCTCCAGCGCGCTTTTTTCCAGACGGCTCACCTGCGCCTGGCTGATGCCGATCTCGGCCGCTACCTCTACCTGCGTTTTTCCGGCAAGGTATCGCAAGGACATGATCTTTCGCTCCCGATCTGTCAGCTTCCCCACGGTATCGCGAAACTGGATGGAAGAGATCCAGCTTTCTTCCCCGCCCGTATCGCCTACCTGATCCATCACATACAGAGTATCGCCGCCGTCGCTGTACACCGGTTCGTACAGCGAAACCGGCTCCACCACACTTTCCAGCGCCAGCGTAACGGTGGCCTGCGGCAGCTGCACCTCCTCGGCGATCTCGCGCACATTTGGCTCTCTTCCCAGCTTTTTTTGCAGCTGCTCGCGCGCCTGCATCGCCTTATATGCCACATCCCGCACCGAGCGGCTTACGCGCATGGCGTTATTGTCGCGCAGAAAGCGTCGTATCTCGCCAATGATCATCGGCTGGCCATAGGTAGAAAACCGCAGGCCCAGTTCCGGATTAAAATTGTCGATCGCCTTAATCAGCCCGATGCAGCCCACCTGAAACAGATCGTCCGGGTTTTCGCCCCGCCCCATAAAGCGCTGAACCACACTGAGCACCAGACGCAGATTGCCGCAGATCATCTTCTGGCGCGCCTCTTCGTCGCCGGCCTGCGCTTTGGCGATCAGCTCCGCTTTTTCCTTCTCCCGCAGCACGGGCAGCTTTGCGGTGTTGACGCCGCAGATCTCCACCTTGTGATACTGCAAACCCATCGCCTCCAAGCAACGCGTGATGCTCAGAGTATGGGCCCCGATCACGGTGTGCAAACCGCGCGGCGGGCTGGGAAATTTTTACGCATTTTTCTTTATCGCTTCGCGCTGATCGCAGTGATTTGCAAAATACTCACCTGCTGCTTTGAAAGATCCGGTGTACACAGCCCCTTTCTATCATCTATCTGCATAAAATCAATCGAAATCCGCAAAAATTTATGATTCGTTTATTTCTTCCGGAAGCCGATCACACAAAGGGCACCGGGCAGCATTACCGATTGGTGATATTGGGGTCTGCTAAGCGGAATGTGTTCCGCGCAGCTCATGATCCGCCTCAAAGCCGGGCAGCTCGGCAGGCAATACCGCAAAGACGATACCGCTTCGGGTATTTTCCTCCCGAAAAGGATGCGTCTGCCGGATCTGGGAGATGATCCTAACCAAGCGAAGCAGGCAGCCCTGATTATTTGCCTTGCATGCAGCGCCAAAAAACCGCGAAAGCCCAAAATCCCTACGTTTTCTCGGGTTGTTCCCTCACATTTTTTTGCTCACAGGATCAGCATCGCATCCCCGAAGCTGAAAAAGCGGTACCGCCGGGCCACGGCCTCGCGGTATGCGCGCATTGTATTCTCGTAGCCGCAAAAGGCGGATACCAGCATAATGAGCGTGCTTTCCGGCAAATGAAAATTCGTGATGAGGCCGTCGATGGCCTTGAACGGATAGCCCGGATAGATGAAAATATCCGTATCGCCGCTGCATGCGCGTATCTCGCCGTATTTTGTCGCAGCGGATTCCAGTGTGCGGCAGCTGGTAGTGCCTACGGCGATCACCCGGCTGCCGGCCGCTTTGGTCTGCTGAATGCGCTGCGCGGTCTTCTCGCCGATACTGTACCATTCGCTGTGCATTTGATGATCGAGGATGTTATCCTCCTTCACCGGACGGAACGTTCCAAGGCCGACGTGCAGCGTTACCTCGGCAAAACCGATGCCGCGCGCACGCAGCGTCCCCATCAGCTCGGGTGTAAAGTGCAGGCCTGCCGTGGGCGCGGCCGCACTGCCCAAAGCGCGCGCGTAAACCGTCTGGTATTGCGATGCATCCTCCAGCTGCTTTTGAATATAGGGCGGCAAAGGCATTCTGCCGAATGCATCTAATTTTTCGTACAGTGTTTGGGTATCGTAGAAAAATTCTGCATACCGGTTGCCGTCCGGGAGTATTTCACGGATCACCGCCGTCAGCGTGCCGTCGCCAAATTCAATGTGCGTACCCTTGTGCAGGCGCTTGCCCGGGCGCGCAAGGCATTCCCAAACATCGCCGTGCACCTGCCGCAGCAAAAGCAGCTCGCTCACCGCGCCGCCGCCCTCCTTGCGGCCAATGAGCCGCGCCGGCAGCACCTTGGAATCGTTGATCACAAGCAGGTCTCCCGGGCGCAAAAGCTCCGGCAGCTCGTGAAAAACACGGTGCTCCATCGCGCCGCTCGTCCGCGCAAGGCATAAAAGCCGTGCGGCGTCGCGCGGCATACAGGGCTCCTGCGCGATCAATTCCCCGGGCAGTTCAAAATAAAAGTCGCTCTTTTGCATAACTTTCCGTCTCCATTGCATTGACATCCCGCGCAAGGGATGATAAGATGATACAGGTGATAGAATATTGTCGTTTAAACCGCAGAGGCGCGGTTTTCATCAGTAGGCGCGCAGTCGGGATCGCCGGATCCATCCCTCGCGCGGAAAGGGAAAACCGCCGAAGGCCGCGCAATGGCAAGCGCCGCCTGGCTGCAGTGCCGAAAGGCCTGCATCTGTCGTACCGCTGGTACGTTGCGCTGCGGGGTGCAGAGGTCTCTCCCATTATATTGCACTTTTTGCCGGTTTGCAAGCCGGCCTTTTTGCTCTTTGCGCAATTGGGGCGTACCGGGCATGCAAAAGCTCTCACGGTGTGCAAAGTACCGCACATATGCATAGAATAGAAGTGGAAAAGGGAAAGGATAGAACACATGAAAGAATTTAAAGTTGGCGTTGTGGGCGCCACAGGAATGGTGGGGCAGCGTTTTGTCTCTTTGCTGGAAAATCATCCGTGGTTTAAGCTGACAGCGGTGGCGGCTTCGCCCCGTTCGGCCGGAAAAACGTATGAAGAAGCCGTGGGCAGCCGCTGGGCCATGCCCACACCGATGCCACAGCAGGCCAAGAACCTCATCGTGATGGATGCCGCGGACGTGGCCGGTGTAGCCGCAAGGGTGGATTTTGTATTTTGTGCCGTTGATATGAAAAAGGAAGAGATCAAAGCGCTGGAGGAAGCGTATGCGAAGGCGGAATGCCCGGTTGTTTCCAACAACAGCGCGCATCGCTTTACGCCGGATGTTCCGATGGTGGTGCCGGAGATCAACGCACAGCATCTCGAGATCATCCCCGCGCAGCGCGCGCGGCTTGGCACAACGCGCGGCTTCATCGCGGTAAAATCCAACTGCTCGCTGCAAAGCTACGTGCCGGCACTGCATCCGTTGATGGCGGATTTTGGCGTTTCCAAATGCCTTGTCTGCACCTATCAGGCCATTTCCGGCGCGGGCAAAACGTTCGATACCTGGCCCGAAATGCTGGATAACTGCATCCCCTACATCGGCGGCGAGGAAGAAAAAAGTGAAAAAGAGCCTCTGAAGCTGTGGGGACACATCAAAAACGGCGAAATCGTCTCTGCTACGTCGCCCGCCATCACCGCCCAATGCCTGCGTGTGGCATGCACCGACGGCCATATGGCGGCAGTGTTCGTCAGCTTTGACAAAAAGCCGACGCAGGAACAGATTCTGGAAAAATGGCGGAGCTTTCCCGGCCCCGCACAGGAGCTGCAGCTGCCCAGCGCACCCAAACAGTTCCTGCATTACTTCGAGCAGCCGGATCGTCCGCAGACAAAGCTGGATCGCGGCCTTGAAAACGGCATGGCCGTCTCCATCGGCCGCCTGCGCCCGGATACCCAGTACGATTACAAATTTGTATGCCTTTCCCACAATACGCTGCGCGGCGCAGCTGGCGGCGGCGTACTGCTGGCAGAGCTGCTGGCCGCAAAGGGATATCTGGGTTGAGCGGCTTTTGGGTTTTGCCCTTTGCCGGATGCCGCGTCCCTCTTTTAGAGCGCCTGCGTTTTACGCTGCCAACCCGTGTTTTCTGGTAAACCCTGCGCTTTTTACTGCAGGGCCTGTGTTTTACGCCTTTCTGTCTAAGGCAAGAAAGTGAGTGACAGTTGATGAAGCAAACAATTTTTAAAGGCTCGGGCGTGGCCATCATCACGCCGATGCTGGCGGACGGCTCGGTCAATTATCCGGTGCTGGGGGTTCTGCTGGAACGGCAGGTCGCCGCCGGAACAGACGCTGTGATTATCTGCGGCACAACGGGTGAAGCAAGCGCCCTGAACGACACGGAGCATCTGGACGTGATCGAATACGCCTGCAAGACCGTAAACGGCCGCCTGCCCGTGATCGCGGGCACGGGCTCGAACGATACGCGGCACGCGGTTGCGCTTTCTGCCGAGGCAAAAAATCGCGGCGCAAACGCACTGCTGCAGGTAACGCCTTACTACAACAAAACCAGCCAAACCGGGCTGATCCGCCATTTCACCGCCGTTGCGGATGCCGTGGGGCTGCCGGTGATTTTGTACAACGTACCCTCCCGCACCGGCATGACGATCCAGCCGGAGACCTATGCCGAGCTTGCCCGGCACCCGCTGATCGTCGCCACCAAGGAGGCGAGCGGCAATTTCAGCGCCATTGCCAAAACGGCGGCGCTGTGCGGCGATGCGCTCGCCATCTATTCCGGCAACGACGACCAGATCCTGCCGGTTCTTTCCTTGGGCGGCATCGGTGTGATCTCGGTGCTTGCCAATGTGGCCCCCAGAGAGACCCATGATATCTGCCGGCTGTACTTTGAAGGAAAGCAGACAGAAAGCCTTGCCCTGCAGCTGCGGCTGCTGGAATTGACCGAGGCGCTTTTCTGCGATGTAAACCCCATTCCCGTAAAGGAAGCAATGGCCCTTCTGGGCCACGATGTCGGCGGGTGCCGCTTGCCGCTTGCGCCGCTGAGCGAAGCGAACCGGGAACGCCTGAAAAATGCCCTGCGCGGCGCAGGATATTTGTCCTGAGGCAAAGGCGCCTGCCC
>CAJUMH010000023.1:5445-53450 GCA_910587145.1 uncultured Ruthenibacterium sp.
TGAGGCGGAAACGGCCGCCTCCCGGCGTGGAAAGCGCCCGCCCTGAGGCGGAAACGGCCGCCTCCCGGCGTGGAAAGCGCCCGCCCTGAGGCGGAAACACTTGCAGGCAGCACAGCGCACAGAGCAGAATCAAAACCGCCCGCGCCGGTGCCCCGCAGCTGCGCGGGCATGCATTGCGATCGTACAGCTTGAAATCTCACATCAACAGAAAGGATCTGCCTTTATGGTCGATATCATAATCCAGGGAATTCATGGCCGAATGGGGCGCGCGCTTACCGCGCTGGCACAGGAGCGCACCGATTGCCGCATCGTTGCGGGCATTGATACGGCTGTGCTCCCCTGCTCCGTTCCGGTATTCCCTTCCATTGCGCAAACTACCGTGCGTGCCGATGTTCTGATCGATTTTTCCAGCCCGGCCGCGGCACAGGCCGCCATGGAATATTGCGGCGCGCACAAAATGCCCTGCGTAATCTGCACCACCGGTTTGAGCGAGCAGCAGCAGGAAATGCTTCGCACGCTCTCTCAAACCGTGCCCGTATTCCAAAGCGCGAACATGTCTTTGGGCGTCAATCTTCTTATCGAGCTGGCAAAGCGGGCAAACGCTGTGCTGGGCACGGGGTTTGACGTAGAGATCATTGAAAAGCACCACCACAATAAGCTGGATGCTCCCAGCGGCACGGCGCTGATGATTGCGGATGCCCTGCGGGAAGCTTCGGAGGTGCCCTACCGGCCGGTTTACGACCGTCACGCAAGGCGCGCGCGGCGCGCGCCGGAGGAGATCGGTATCCACGCCGTTCGGGGCGGCAGCATCGTGGGAGAGCATGAGGTACTGTTTGCCGGCCCGCAGGAAGTTCTCACCATCACGCATAGCGCGGCCTCGCGCGAGGTATTCGCGAACGGCGCTTTGAACGCGGCCCTGTTCCTGGCCGAGCAGCCCGCGGGAATGTATACAATGAAGGATCTGATCAATTTATGAAACAACCCGGAAAGCACCCAAAGGCCCTTGCCGCTATAGCGGTATGTCTCGTCTGCGCGTTGCTGCTTACCGCCTGCGGCGCCGGCAGCGCATCCGGCAGCGAACCGGCGGCTCAGGCAAATGCGGCCGCGTCTTCCTTGCCCGCGTCGTCGTTTTCGGAACCGGAGCCAGAACCCGAGCCGGAACCCATCGTCACAACGCTGCGCTTTTCTGCCACCGGAGATAACCTCATCCACAACGGCCTCTATCTGCAGGCGGCGCAGCGCGCAGGCGGCGAGGGGTACGATTTTGGGGCGCTGTACGAAAATATTGCGCCGTTTTATCAGGATTTTGATATCAACTGGATCAATCAGGAAACACTGATTACGGACGAGCTCCCCCCCTCCACCTATCCATGCTTTTGTACCCCCGCTGCGATGGGAGAGGAATTGTACGATGTTGGCTGGCGCGTGATCGCCATGTCGAACAATCACGCCTACGATCAGGGCGCCGCCGGCATTGCGGCAACACGGCGCTTCTGGGCCCAGATGCCGGAGGATGTTGTCACCACCGGCCTCTTCGCGGGCGAAGAAGACTATGAGAATATCCCCATTCAGGAAAAAGACGGTGTGCGCATCGCCTATCTTGCCTACACCGAGTACACAAACGGATTGCCCACCCCCTATGAGGCGGAGGCAAATGTGATCTATACCAGCGAGGAAGATGTGATCCAGCATCAGATCGAGCTGGCGGACGCGCAGGCGGACATTGTTATGGTTGGCGTACACTGGGGGGTAGAGGGCAGCCACAATGTCACAGAGGCGCAGCGCGTTCTGGGGCAAAAAATGGCCGATTGGGGCGCGGATGTGATCATCGGCACGCACCCGCACGTGGTGCAGGCTGTGGAGGTGCTCACCGCTGCAGACGGAAGGTCTGTTCCCATCGCCTATTCTCTTGGCAATTTTGTTTCCACGCAGGCCGACGCAGACAACCTGATCGGACTGATCTTTACATTAAACATTGTCAAAACCACACAGCCGGACGGCACGAGCGAAACCGTGATCGAAAGCCCGGCCGTAACGCCGATGGTGATGCATTACGATGCAAACTACGCAAACGGCCGCGCGTACCTGTACCGCGACTACACCGACGAACTGGCCGCCGCGCACGGTGTGCGCGCACGCTGGTCTTCCTTCAGCAAGGAGTACATTCTGCAGGTGCTTACCGAATATATCAGCCCAGAATATCTTGTTTTGGAATAAAGGAGAAAAAGCCATGAACGGCGTAACAAAAATTACCAGCGAGCCGGATGTGATGATGATCACGCTGACAAATGCACAGCCTGCGTCTTCTCTGGCCGAAGTGCTCACCGCGTTTGCCCAAAACGGCATCGTGGTGGATATGATCTGCCAAAGCGCACCGCGCGCCGCGACCATCGATTTCAGCTTTACCACATCCGCATCCTATTTTGATGCCGCAATGCAAACGATCGCCGCCTTTCGCGCCGATGCCGCGCCGCTCATCAGCAGCGGCTACAGCAAGCTGAATTTGTTCGGCGAAGAAATGGTAACAAGCTGCGGTGTTGCGGCGCGCGCCCTGCGCGCGCTGCGCGAGGCGGACATCGAAGTATCGCTGATTACCACCTCCGATCTGGATATTTCTCTGCTGGTGCGCGCAGAGAGCGAGGATATTGCGCTGCACACGCTGCGCGAGGTATTTGCGGTATCCTAACCTCGGGCCGCCGCTTTCGCGGCCGCGCGCATGCAAAGCATGCGCTCTTGCGCTGACGCGCTTGGCCCGAAGCCATTGTTCCATGCAAAGCTGCAGGTGCTTCCGCGCAAAAAAGCACGGTCGGGCAACCCTCAAACACTTTTGGGAGGCGCTTTTTAGAGCGCTTCTTCCAAATTCCCTTTTGCAAAAAACAGTTCCCCGCGCAGAAAGCCCCTCGGCCCCTTTTACAAAGGAGCGCCGAGGGGCTTTCTGCGCGTTTTGAACGGCAACGAAAAGGTGTTTTTGAAGCATTCAGAATTATCTCCAGCCCATGCTCCATAATCACCCCACCATATATACAGGGATGTCCCTTACAGCGACACCTTGTGATACACCTTCTTGCCCTTGCGCAGAACCACGCCCTTTCGCAGCGCCTCGGCGGAAACCGCAGCCTTCATATCCGTTACCTTTTCGCCGTCCACCGAAATGCCGCCCTGCTGCACCAAGCGGCGCGCCTCGCCCTTGCTGGGGGCAAGACCCGCGGCCACAAGCAGCTCCAGCACCGGCGCGGCGCCGTCCGTCAGCAGCGAAGCATCCACCGTAGTGGCGGGCATATGCTCGGCATCGGCTCCGCCGCCGAACAGGCTTTTCGCCGTAGCGATGGCTTTTTCCGCCGCCTCCCTGCTGTGTACAAGGCTCGTCAGCTCGTAAGCCAGCAGCTCCTTGGCCTTGTTCACATCGGCCGCGCTCATCAGATCAATGGCGTCGATATCCTTTACAGGCACATTCGTAAGCAGCTTCAGGCAATTGGGCACCTCGCAGTCATCAATGTTGCGCCAGTACTGGAAAAACTCGTAGGGGCTCGTTTTGTTCGGATCCAGCCAGACGGCGCCCTTCTCCGTTTTGCCCATCTTTTTGCCCTCGCGCGTCGTCAGCAGCGTAAATGTCATGCCGTAGACATCGCGGTCGTCACACCGGCGGTTGAGCTCCACGCCACCGATGATGTTGCTCCACTGATCGTTGCCGCCAAACTGCATTTTGCAGCCGTATTCACGCGCAAGGTGCAGAAAATCGTAGCTCTGCATCAGCATGTAATTGAATTCGAGGAACGTAAGCCCTTTTTCCATACGCGTCTTTACGCATTCTGCCGTAAGCATTCTGTTCACAGAAAAATGCACGCCGATCTCGCGCAGAAAATCGACATAATTCAGATTCAGCAGCCAATCGGCATTGTTCACCATCAGCGCCTTATCGCCTGAAAAATCGATAAATTTGCTCATCTGCTTTTTAAATTCATTCGCATTGCTCTGGATCTGTTCCCTTGTGAGCATCTTGCGCATATCCGTTTTGCCGGTGGGGTCGCCTACCATCGTGGTGCCGCCGCCCAGCAGCACAATAGGCCGGTGCCCGGCCTGCTGCATATAGCGCATGATGATGAGCTGCATAAAATGGCCCACATGCAGGCTGTCCGCCGTGGGATCAAAGCCGATGTAGAACGTGACACGTTCCTTACCCAGCAGCTCCCGAATGGCGGCCTCGTCCGTTGCCTGTGCAAACAGGCCGCGCTCCTTGAACAGATCGAATACGTTTTCCATGTTAGTCTCCTCCTGTTTTCCGGCAGAAAGCAGCAAAAAGCCCTCTGCCAATCCAATATTGGCAGAGGGCGAAACTTCGCGGTACCACCTCTGTTCGCCGTTTCCTCACGAAAACGGCCTCGGTGTGTCTATGAAAAGCGCCGGAACAAATACCGGAACATCGGATAAAACTGCCGCAGCGTCCGAAAGGCGGTCTGAAAAAGCCGCCTTCCTTACATCCGCATTGCTTATGAAACAATTTCTCCGGCATAAAACCTTTCAGCCAACACACTGCGCGCTAACGGGCGCACCCGTCGGGGCCTACTGAAAACTTTCCGCGCCAATACACGCGAAAGCCTCCGTTCAGCCCGCTGCTCCGGGATGTATTCACCGCACGCTCCGCTCCCCTTTACACCGCAGCCTGCGCCGAAAGCGCCTGCCGAACAGGGTCTCTCTGTGCCGAAGACAGCGCGGTTACTCGTTCCCCTCTTCGCATTTCCATGAATGAGATTATAATCGAATTTTGCGCAGATGTCAAGCATTTGCCGAGGGAAAGCGATCGGCTCAAGCGAGACCGATCGGATCAGATTCCGAAGGAAACGGATCCGGTCGAATCAAACCGGTTTTCGCCGGCCTGTCTTCCCCGCCGGCAGTTCCGTGGAAAGACAAAATCCATAGATTTTTTGCATTTCTCTCGGCTGCATCAGCGGCTGTCCCCAAAAAAAGCGTCAGCCCGCAAGAAAGACCTTCTCCATACGGTTCTTCGCAGACAAAAGACTGTTGTATTCATAATAGAAATACCGTTTCAGCAGCTCGCTTTGCGGGGGCTCCTGCATATACGTATAGCTGCCGAAATTGCCGTTCGCGTCGCGATAAAAGGCGGCGCTCAGCACCGGATACTTCTCGCTCACATCGAGGATCGCCTGATAATAGGGCGAAAGCGGCAGCTCTGCCGTCTGCATCAGCAGCGGCATCAGCTGCACCATGCCGATGTAGCCCGCGTTGTACGATTCGATCGGATAATTGGCCCAGATGATAAATGGGGTACCGCGCTGGCGCATGCTCCATTCATAGCCCTCATAAGAGGAGGTAACTTCCCATAACCCAGGCGCATGGTCGCCCACCATGCATACTAAAGTGGGCTCCGGTTCGTTTTCCAGCTCGCCGAGCAGCTTTTCAAACGCGGCATCCGTATAGCGCACAAGGGACAGATACTCTTCTGCTTCGCCTTTGCACAAGTCGAACCCTTTTTGGAGATCCATTTCAAATGCGTCCGCTAAAGCGTAGCCTCCCCCGTTTTTTTCGCTCATACTATAGCCGCCATGATTTTGTATAGTCAGCAGATAGATCAGTGCCGGCGCTCCTGTTTCTTTTTCATCAAAAAACAGTTTCGCCATACGGAACGCACTGTCGTCGGAAATGTACTCGCGGAGGGCGTCGGCCTCCCGCCAGCGCGTATCCCGATTCAAGAATGAAATGCGGTCAAAGCCCAGTTGAGGATAAACCACGCTACGGTTGTAATTTTCTGAGTTAGCGGGATGTATCGCAGCCGTCGTATACCCCAAAGCCTCCAGATAGGATACCACGCTGTAGCTCCCCTCCAGATTGCGCTGTGTAAACGGCGTAATCCCCGGCAGCATGCTCAGGCTGTTGGAGGTAAGCAGCTCGTACTCGGAAAGGCTTGTCCCCCCGCGATCCTGCGGGCCCACCGCAAAGCCCCGGATGCAGTTTTCCAGGCTGTCAAGAAACGGCATCACAGGCCGAATGGTTTCAAATTCTGTCACCTGCCGCCAATCGAACCAGCTTTCGTTCAAAATCAGAATGATATTGGGCCGTTGTTCTGTATCAGGCAGTGCCGTCTCCGCTTGCCCACTCTGTGCTTCATACAGCATCTGCATCTTTTCGGGCGAATATCCCGCCGGAGCGTTTAAAAAAAGCTGCTGTATTTTCTTTATGCTCACCGCAACATAGCCTTGCGGATAATATCCCTCCTGCCAGCGCCATTGCCAACCGTGCATGCTCACCGGGGAAAGGGCTCCGAAATATCCCTGCCAGAAAAAGAGAATTGCGCAAAAAGCGGTCGTACCTCTCTGCAGCAGGCGCTTTTTGGCGGTTGCCGAGTGGGGCTGTTTTGCAGGCAGGCGAAAAACCAGTAAAAGCTCCAGCGGGATCGGCGTCCAAAAAGACAGCAGCTGTATATTCCGTTCGATTTGATAGTTTCCGAGTACGTTCAGAGCCGTACCGGCAGACATCAAATCGCTCGGCGCGATGGGAATGCCCCGGAACACAACGGTAAGGTAATTGGCAAAACCCCAAACGGCAAACAGTACCGTTCCGACAATGCCCGCCGCACGCAGATTGCCCAAAAGAGCCCACAGCACAGCAAAAACCACAAAAATCGTAACAATATTAAATATGGCAAGGCCGAATCGAATTGTTTGAAACGGGTTTGCGTCTGCGATCTCCATCTGCAAAAAAATCAGAATGCTGTTTGCCGCATAAATCGTCCATGGAAAACGCACACAAAACCTATCAAGACGGGGCGTAGGAATTATGCCAAGAAGCAGAAATATCAAAAGTGCAGAAAGCGCCATATAGAAATAATTTTCGAGGGAGGAGGGCACGCCTTCTCTGATGCAGATAAAAAACAGAGTCGATAAAAGCAGTGCCGCAATCAGAAAGACTGCGCTTTTCCAAGAGCGAAGCAACAAGCGCAAATGCGCACGGAGCCATTCGTTCAGAAAAGCCCGACGCAGCCATGCTTTAAGGCTGGATTTCAGCCAGACCCACCAGCCAAGCCGCATAGCAGCATACCATGCGATAAAAGCGCAGGGAAGGCATAGGAGCAGCGTTCTGCTTAAATAAAGCTTTTTGCACAGCAAAAACTGCCCCGCCGCGCAGGCACACGCGATGCACAGCGCAGCTGCATCTGCGCTGTGTGCTTTGCCTGCGCCCTTTTTGGGAAAGGAAAAGATCAGATACGCCGCTCCGGCCAGCAGCGCGGCAGCGTGAAGCGCTATCGCCGCATAGCTGATCCTTGCAAAGTAGAACGATAAAAACAGGTAGCAGGCGCCGCCCTCCATCGGCACGCCGTCCACCTCGCCGTCCTCCAGCCACGAAAGCTCCCCGCCCGGCACGTACAGATACGGAACCGACCAAGCTGAGCCGCCTTCGTCGGCAACCGCTTCAAAGCAGTATCGGTGGCCGTATTCTACCGTTTTTTGAATGTTCAGCTCCTGAAACTCCCCTGTCAGCTCTTCCGGCGCATAGTGCCTGGAAACCAGCACATCGCCGGCCTCGTCAAGCACGTTTACGGTAAATCCGCCGCTGCCCGATCCGTCTGTCATCACAGAGAAAATAATGCGGTTCAGAAAACCTCCCTCTGCGGGAAACCACTGCCGCTGGTTCGCCCATCCCTGCGCAGGCAAAAACGGCGTAAGATCATAGTAGGGCGCACTCTCTCCGATGGAAAATTGGGTCGGAGCGGTATAAAACGCCTTCCAACCCAAACACAGCACTGCCAGCTCCATGCACAGAAAGAAAACAAAAAAACGTTTGGGTTTTGCCCACTGCCAAATCTTTTTTACGCCATCCCTCATGCCTGCAACTTCCTCACCGCGAAATTTTATAATGCGTCTTCCTGCTCTTGCACAAAGCCGCGCCCTTTACGGGCGGTTCCGTCAGAAAACGAAACGTCTTAAAACCTGCTTTGCAGCGCTTTGGCAAGAAAGGCGGCCGTCCTTACCCATTATCTTTGCGCCGTTTGTGCCGGAATATTTCTGTCGGCTTTCACCAATACGCTACGCCCCCGCCAGCCGCAGCATCTCGCGGGCATTAGCCAGCGCAAGCTCTGTCAGCTTATCACCGGAGATCATGCGCGCCAGCTCGTGCACGCGGCCCGACGCATCGAGCGGCTCGATCTCGGTATATGTGCGCTCGCCGCTCACGTTTTTTTGGATCAGCAGATGGCTGTTCGCCTGCGCGGCGATTTGCGCGGTGTGCGTAATGCAGATCACCTGCCGTCCGCGCGCGGTCTGCCGCAGCTTTTCTCCGATACGGCCCGCCGCAAGCCCCGAAACGCCCGTGTCGATCTCGTCATAGATCACGGTTCCGATATCGTCCTTATCGGCCAGCGCGCTTTTTACGGCCAGCATAATGCGCGAAAGCTCGCCGCCGGACGCGATTTTGGCAAGCGGCTTTGGCTCCTCCCCCGGGTTTGTGGAAATGCAAAATTCCACCGTATCCTGTCCGCTGCCGGCCAGCGGGCCTTTTTTGTGCAGCAGCGTAAAACGGATGCCGGGCATGTTTAAAAAGCGCAGCGCCTCCGTGATTTGCACGTTAAAACGCGCAAACGCCTCAACACGCGTCTGAGTCAGCGCGTCGGCCAGCTTTTTTGCCTTTTCGTACAGCTCCGTTTCCCGGTCGTACAGCGCGTCCAGCCGCTGCGTGCTCGTCTCGATGCCCTCTAATTCCGTTTTGGCTTTTTCGCAATAGGCGGCGATCTCCGGCAATTCTCTGTGATACTTCTGCTTCAGGCGATAAAACTCATCCAGCCGCTCCTCAATTTCGTCCAGCTCCTGCGGATCAAAATCGTACCGCGAAAGCAGGCCCGCCACATCGCTGGCCGCCTCCCGCGCCGTCTCGTACAAACTGCCGAGCTGATCTGCCACCGGGGCAAAATCCCCGGAAAGTGTGCGGATCTCCTCCAGCGCCGTAAGCGCCGCTCCCAACAGCTCGTTTGCGCCGGGCGTATCATCGTCTGCGCCGCCCAGCGCGGCGTAAGCGGCATTCAGCCGCTCGGTAACCGATTGCGCATTGCGGACAAGGCGGCGGCGGGCCAGCAATTCCTCCTCCTCGCCGTCGCGCAGCTGCGCCGCTTCGATCTCGCCAATCTCAAAGCGCAGCGTTTCCACCCGGCGCTCTTTTTCGGCCTCGTCCGTCGAAAGCGCGTCAATCTCGCGCTTGACATGGCACAGATCCCGATATATCTGATAATATGCCGCGTGCTGTGCCTCGTTCTGCGCAAAGGCGTCCAGCACCCCCAGATGCTTTGCGGGGTTCATCAGGCTCTGGTTATCGTGCTGGCCATGGATGTTGATGAGTCCCCCGCAGATATCGCGCACCACCGAGGCCGTCGCGGGCAGGCCGTTGATGCGGCACGTGCTTTTCCCCTCGGCCGTAATCTCCCGATACAAAAGCAGCTCGTCCTCCGTCTCGTAGCCCGCCTGTATCAGCTGTGCGCGGATGCGCGCGTCAATGCCGCGGAACGTCGCCCAGATCATCGCCTTGGGCGTATGGCTGCGCACGATCTCGCGCGAGGTGCGATTGCCGAGGATCGCGTTGATGGAATCGATCAGAATCGATTTGCCCGCGCCTGTCTCGCCGGACAGCACATTCAGGCCCTCGCTGAACACGGCGGTGGCCTTTTCGATCACGGCTACATTTTCAATTCTTATTTCACACAGCATACAAACACCCTATTATCGCGCAATATACTTTGAAAGCTCCTCCGTCAGCAGATGCGCGGATTCCTGCGAGCGCATCAAAATAAGGAATGTATCGTCGCCCGAAAGCGTGCCCACTACATCGTTCCACACCATTGCGTCAAATACTTCGCAGGCGGCATTGGCCATCCCCGCGTAGCACTTCACCATCACAAAATGCCCCGCGCAATCCGCCTTTAGCACCGATTCCCGAAAGATCGTCTCAAAGCGGCTCGGCGAATGCGCGCTGCGCCCCGCGCCCGCGGCCACAACATAGCGGTAATGCCCGTCTCCGGTGGCCACCTTTACCAGCCCCAGCTCGCGGATATCACGCGAGACCGTGGCCTGTGTCACCTCAAAGCCGCTTTTGCGCAGATGCCCCAGCAGCTCCTCCTGCTTATCGATGGAGTATTGGCCGATCAATTCCAAGATCCTGCTGTGCCGTGCATTCTTCATCGTTACCGCCCCCTTAATTTTTTATCAATGGCCTCAAACTGATCCGCCTCGTTGAAGCAGATCAGGGAGATAAATTGCTCCGAAAGCGCCGCCGTCACGGCATCCCGGCAGGAGACCGTCTCCGGCTCGCAGCCGTCGCAGCTCAGCAGCGCGTGCGCTTGTCCCGGCGCCGAAACCCGCACACACAGGCGCCGTTCGGCGGAGAATACCATCGGCGGGCTGTGCAGGCTGTGCGCGCAAATGGGCGTAACAACAATGCCCGCAATGTGCGCGTCCAGCACGGGGCCGCCCGCCGAGAGCGAATAGGCCGTTGAACCCGTAGGCGTTGCGATTGCAACACCGTCTCCCATATAGCGGCCCACCGGAATATCATCGCAAAAGATCTCGATGTCGATCGTTCGAAACGGGCTCGCCTTGCAGATTACCACATCGTTCAGCGCCGTTTGGCGAAAGCGGTTTTGCCCGCTGACGGATACCGACAGCAGCGAGCGCCGGTCGAGGCTGTATGCGCCGTGCACAAGGCGTTCCAGCTTTTCCATCTCATCCGCCTCCACGGTGGCCAAAAAGCCCACGCGGCCGACGTTAATGCCCAGCAGCGGCTTTGCACAGCCAATGCTGCAGCGCGCCGCGTGCAGGATCGTTCCGTCTCCGCCCACCGTCACGATCACATCACACCGGTCAAACGCGGCGGCATCCTCTAAAAATTCGGCCGGCTCCCCTGCCATACAGCCGCGCACGGCGGCAGGCAGCAAAACACGCGCGCCGCAGGCACACAGCGTTTGTATGGCGCGGCGCGTAACAGGAACGGCGTTCTCCTTGAGCAGGTTTGGGATCAGAAAAACTGTCACGGGGAAAATCACATCCTCATTCTGCCAAAAATCAATCAAAACCGGCGGCACAATGGCACATGCCCAATACCTGCCGCGTGTATTTCGAGCTTTAACGGCGCAGCGGGCGCACCCGCCCGACAGCGTTTTGCGGCTTTGCCTTGCCGATGGGATCGCCGCTCTACAGCGTTTCGTGCGCCTTCGCAACAATCTGCTCGATGGCGGCCTGCGCAAGGCCCGCAGGCTGTTCGCATTTTCGCACGTGCAGCAAAAATTCGATGTTGCCCTCCGGGCCTTTGATGGGCGAAAAATCCACGCCGACGGCAGAAAAGCCGCTTTGCACCGCAAAACCCGAGGCCGCCGCCAGCACCTCCCGGTGCGTTTCGGCCTCGCGCACTACACCCTTTTTGCCAACCTTCTCGCGCCCGGCCTCGAACTGCGGCTTTACCAGGCACACGCCCTCGGCGTCCGCCGCCGTAACCGCCGCCGCCACGGGAAACACGTGCCGCAGTGAAATGAACGAAACATCCACGCTGAAAAACTCGATCGGCTCATTTAGCTGTTCGGGCGTTACGCCGCGAATGTTCGTGCGTTCCAGATTGACAACACGCGCATCGCACCGCAGCTGCCACGCAAGCTGGCCGTACCCCACGTCCACCGCGTAAACCTTTTTGGCGCCGTTTTGCAGCATACAATCCGTAAAGCCTCCCGTGGAAGCCCCAATGTCCATACACACTTTACCTGTGGGAGAGAGCGGAAACGACCGCATTGCCTTTTCAAGCTTCAATCCGCCGCGGCTGACATAGCCAATATCGTGGCCACGCACCTCCACGTGCGCATCCTCCGCGATCATGTTGCCGGGCTTATCGCTCTTTTCTTCCCCCACATATACCACTCCGGCCATGATCAGCGCTCTGGCGCGCTCGCGGCTCTGCGCAAGATTGTGCCGGCAAAGATATTGATCCAAACGTATTTTCACAAATTTTCTCCTTGAGAACCTGTTGTGTTTTCGGCGGTGCTTTGCCGCGGGCATCTTTCCTGCCCCGGCAGTCCCCGGCAAAGAACGTCCGCTCCGTCGCCGGCAGCCGAAGCGTTCCCCTTTGTCAGCATCGCGGCAAGGCTTGCCGCGTCCAGCCCAAAGCGGGCGCGCAGCTCGTCCACGCCGGCATGCAGCAGCCCGAGGTTCGGCACCGCGATATGCCGGAAGACGGCTTTGCACCCTTGCGCAAGCAGCGCCGACGCCAGATGCTCGCCGATGCCGCCGTGCTGGATCCCCTCTTCTGCAAAGATGATCCTGCGGTAGCCATGCAGCGCCTCGCAAAGGCCCTGCGGAAGAGGATGGATCACCGTCAGCTTATATACATCCGCAAAAACGCCCTGTTCCGTCGCCCGCCGCGCGGCCTCCAACACGGGCGCGGTCTGTGCGCCGTAGGTAACAAGCGCGGCATCGGCCAAATGCGGCGCCGAAAATACATCAAACGGCCTGCCGGTACAGCCCAGCGCCGCAAGCGTCTCGTCCTCGCCGCCGCGCGGATAGCGCAGCGCGCGCGGGCCGTCTGTCTGCAAAAGCACCTCCAGCCAATGGCTCAGCTCGGCATAATTGCAGGGGGATACCACGCAAAAACCGCTCAGCTCGCTGAAAAAGGCCGCGTCGTAAATGCCCTGATGCGTCTCGCCGTCTCCGGGCACAAGCCCGGCCCGGTCTACCGCAAACAGCACATTCAGCCGCTGCAGATTTACATCGTGGATGATCTGATCATATCCGCGCTGCAAAAAGGTGGAATAGATCGATACCACCGGCCGCATACCCCCCGCGGCAAGGCCCGCCGCAAATGTAACGGCATGCTGCTCCGCCATGCCCACATCGAAAAAGCGTTCCCGATGCTGCTTATAAAAATACTGCAGGCTTGTGCCGTACTTCATTGCGGCCGTAATGGCGCAAAGCTTTGGATCTCTTGCGCCGTCGGCGGCAAGCTGCCGCCCGAACACCGTGGAAAACGAGCTGTCCGGCGCAATGTCCGGATTGGTCAGATGATCAAGATCAAACGCGGAAACGCCGTGATATTCCCCCGGGTTTTCCTCGGCGGGCGGAAAGCCCTTGCCCTTTTTCGTGAGGATATGCACAAAAAGCGGAGCGCTCTGCTCCTGCCGGTAGGCATCGAACAGCGCGGCAAGCTCGCGCACATCATGCCCGTCTACGGGGCCCACATACTGGAATCCCATCTCTTCGAACATGGTGGAATGATACAACGCGCGGCGCACGACGGATTTTGCCGTCTGGATCGTCGTTTTGATCGCGCCGCCCACAAAGGGCGTCTGGTCCAGCAGTGATTCCACATCGCGCTTTGCCTTAAAATAGCGCGGATCGGTGCGCAGCCGTGTGAGATACTGCGCCACCGAGCCGACATTTTTGGAGATGGACATTTTGTTGTCGTTCAGCACAACGATGAGATTATTCAGGCACTGAATGTTGTTCATGCCCTCATAGATCATGCCGCCGGTGAACGCGCCGTCCCCCACGATGGCAATCACCTTGCCCGGCTCGCCCCGCAGCTTCTTTGCCTGTGCCAGGCCCAGGGCGGCAGAAAGAGAGGTGTTGCCGTGGCCCGCAATGAACGCATCATGCACGCTCTCTTCCGGGCAGGGAAAGCCCGAAATGCCGTCCGCCCTGCGCAGGCGGGCAAAGCCCTCTTTGCGCCCGGTGAGCAGCTTGTGCGTATAGCATTGATGGCCCACATCCCAGACAATCTGATCCCGCGGTGTTGTAAAAACCCGGTGCAGCGCGACCGTCAGCTCGATCGTTCCGAGATTTGAGGAAAGATGTCCGCCCGTCTTTGAGACCGAATCGATCAAAAACGCACGCACCTCGCCGCATAACTGCACCATCTGCTCCGGCGAAAGCCGCTTTACGTCCCCCGGGGAACGGATCGTATCCAACAAAGACGTATCTCTCACATCCTTTCTGCCCGTATGCAAAAGCGTCCGCCATAAAACACATGTGAGGTATCGTTTCTTCCGGGGCCCCGGTTTTCCGCGCGGCAGGCTTTCTGCATGCGGCGTCTACGCGCCCGGGGCCTACGGCACGGGAACGATCACTGCGATCAGAATGCCCAGCAGCGCGCCGGAGAGCACCTCCAGTGGCGTGTGGCCCACCTTCTCCTTCAGGCGCTTGCGGGTTTCGGCCAATTCAAGGTTTTTCTCCTCGCTCATCCAATCCGTCAGCATGCGGTTCAGCACCTTGGCCTGCTCGCCCGTCTCGCGGCGAACCCCCATTGCGTCGTACATTACAATGGCGGCAAGAATGAATGACAGCGCAAAAATGGGAGAATTGACGCCCTGGCTTTTTGCGGCCGCCACAAAAAGCGAGCACACCAGCGCCGAATGCGCGCTGGGCATGCCGCCCGCGCCCCACAGACGTTCGGCGTCAAACTTGCCGCTCAGCACGCAATTGATGATCGTTTTGCACACCTGCGCCGTAAACCACGACAGCAATGCCACGGACAGCATATAGTTCCCGAAAAAGATCCGCAGAAACATGCGCACGCCTTTTCCTCCTTCTATTGGCTGCGATGCAGCAGCCTGTCTGCGAGCATGCACAAAAACAGCGACTGCCCGCCAAATGTTTTCTGCAGCTTTGCGCAGGCATCCTGCGTCAGTTCCTGCGCAATCTGCCGCGAACGCTCTGCCCCGTACAAAGTAACAAACGTTGTTTTTCCGTTTTCGGCATCGCTGCCGATAGGCTTGCCCAGCTCCTGCTCGGTGGCGGTCACGTCCAGCACATCGTCCATGATCTGAAACACCATGCCCACCGCTTCGGCGTATTCCCCCACCGCCTCGCATTGTCTGCCGTCTGCATTGGCCGCGATCGCGCCAAGCAGCGCCGCAGCGCGGATCAATTCGCCTGTTTTGCTGCGGTGGATCGCTTTCAGCTGCTCTTCGCCCACAAGTGCGGCATGCGCCTCGTAGTAAAGATCCTGCTCCTGCCCCCACACCATGCCGTTTGCGCCGGCCGCGCGGCTGAGCATCTGTACCGCCTGCACATTCTGCCGCGCCGTGCCGCGCGCAGCTGACAACGCCTCAAATGCAGCCGTCAGCAGCGCGTCCCCCGCCAAAAGCGCAGTCGCCTCTCCATATGCTTTATGGCACGAGGGGCGCCCCCGGCGCAGGTCGTCGTCGTCCATGCAGGGCAGATCGTCATGGATCAGCGAATAGCAGTGCAGCATCTCCACACCGGCCGCGTAGCATTCGGCAAGCTCCGGGCTGCCGTTCAGCATTTCGCACACGGCGAGGCACAGCACGGCACGCACGCGCTTGCCTTTGCCAAAAAGGCTGTAGCGCGCCGCATCGCTTACGGCGGAATCCTTGCGCAGGCATCGGTACGCCTGCCGCTTCAGCGCAGCCTCAGCGTCGGCGACATACTGCCTGTATCGCTCCTCGTAATTCATGCAAAAACCTCTCTCAAAACGCCTCTGCCGCGCTGCGGGGCCAGCGTTATTCCTCTTCTTCTAACGGCTGCGCGCGGCCCGGGAACCGCGCGTCGAGCTCCTCCACGGTTACCTGCGCCTTCTTCAGCGTTTCGTCGCAAAAGGCAATCAGCTCCGCGGCCCCGGCATACAGCGAAAGGCTGCGCTCGAGCGTTGTATCCTCATCGGACAGCTCGGCCAAAACCGCGTCCAGTTCCGCGCAGGCCGATTCAAATGTCATACCCTTTTTCATCCGTTTTCCTCATTTTCAACAGATTCTACGGTGCAGCCCAGCCGGCCCGCAAAGAGCCGGATCTCCACCCGGTCTCCAATCTGCGCGTCCGCGCTGTTTTTCAGCACCCTGCCCTCTTTTTGCACAACGCTGTAACCCCGCGCAAGGACGCCATAGGGGTTCAGCGAGCCGCACAGCGCCGCCGCATGGCCAATGCGCTGCCGGGCGTCCCGCAGTTTTTTCTGCATCTGCCGGCACAGCGCATCCTGCCGCGCCCAAAGCTCTTCCTGCCTTTTTTGGGGCAGCGCGTGCACAAAGCTCAGCTGCCGCGAGGCTCTATAGGTTTCGATCCTGCACCGGCACAGCTGCAAACGGTTTTGCATTTTTGCGCGAATGGCGGCGCAGATCTCCCCGTTTCGCCGCATATATCCCGCCAAATCCGGCGTAGCAAGCTCCGCCGCGGCACTGGGCGTGGGCGCGCGCAGATCCGCAACAAAATCGAGGATCGAAAAATCGATCTCGTGCCCGATGGCCGAAACAACAGGCGTTTTGCAGGCAAACGCGGCGCGGGCGACCGTCTCGCTGTTGAACACCCACAGATCCTCGCGCGAGCCGCCGCCGCGCGCGACGATGATCACATCCACCCGGCCGGAAGCGTCCAGACGAGTGATGGCGTCCGCGATTTCGGACGCAGCCTCGCTGCCCTGTACGGTAACGGGTGCAAGCAGAAAGCGTGCCATGGGATCGCGCCGGCGCGTTACATTCAAAATATCCTGCAAGGCCGCCCCGGTTTTGGAGGTGACCAACCCGATGCAGTGCGGCATCGCGGGCAGGGGCTTTTTGTGTTCTTCGGCAAACAGGCCCTCCCGTTCCAGCTTTTCCTTCAGCTGCTCAAACGCCAGCTGCATTGCGCCGATCCCGTCCGGAAACAGGTCTTCCGCATATACCTGAAACGTGCCGTCCCGTTCAAAAAGCGAGATCCGGCAGCGCACGATCACACGCATCCCATTCTGCGGCAGAAAGCCAAGCTGCTGCGCCTCACGCCGGAACATTACGGCCTTCACCGCGCACTGCTCGTCTTTTAAAGAAAAATAAAAGTGCCCTGTTTTGTAGTGTTTGGTAAAATTAGAGATCTCCCCGCGCAGCGCCACATCCGTGAGCACGGGGTCGCAGTCGAGCAGCGTTTTGACATAGCGGTTCAGCGCCGTTACACCGATTACATTGGCCATGCACACGCCTCCCTTGCCGCCAGAATGGCCACGCCGATGGCGTTATCGCCGGCATATTTGCCCGGCACGAACAAAACCTCCGGCTGCGCCCTTTGCACCGCATCGCGGATGATCCCGCTGCTCATTACGCCTCCCGCACAGATCACCGGAGTTTCCGGCTCCTGCCGGCGCGCGGCGCCGATCATCTTCAAAATGGTTTGGGCGATGGCGCAAAGACAGTATTTCGCAACATAGGCAGGGGCCGCGCCGCGCTTTAGCAGAGCGGCGCACTGATTTTCCAGGCCGGAAAAGCTGCAGTCTGTTCCCTTTGTGCTCGCCTTCGGCCGGATCTCCGCATCGCATTGCGCCGCGAGGCGCGAAAGCTCTGCCCCGGCCGGGAATCCAAAGCCCAATTTTACCCCGATGCGGTCTACCGCCTGCCCCGCATACAAATCGGTGCTGCCGCCCACTTTGCGCAGCACGCGCGCGCCCTCGCACAGCAAAAGCTCGGTGGTGCCGCCCGAAATGTGAAATACGAGCACACGCTTTTCAAACAGCGCCGTGCCCGCCGCCGCAAACAGCGCCGCGGCGATATGGCCCTGCTGGTGCGTTGTGCGCACAAGCGGCACGCCGCGCGCAAGGGCAAACGCCTGCGCCGCCGAAACGCCCGCCAAAAAGCACGGCATATACGAGCCCTCTGCGGGGCGCGGCTTTTCCGAAACGCCGACCGCGTCGATTTTGCACAGAGGGAACGCCTCGTCCGCCTGCCGTAAAAGCGCGGGCAGCGCCGCCGTATGATGAAACACGGCATCGCTTTGCCGCAAGCCCAGTTCGCCCGGCTTTACGGGCAAAAAGCGCTTGCAGTCGAACACGAGCTCCCCGCGCTGCGTATCGAACACCGCCAGCGAGGATGCATAATTGCTGGTGTCGATCCCCAGTGTAAACATGTTCAGGCTTTCCCGCTTGCGCCCTTTGGCTGCGGTACGGCTGCGGCGCCGTGCTCCTGCCGGGAGATCGCGCCCAAAACGCCGTTGATGAATTGATGATCCCCATCTCCGGCATACGTTTTGGCAAGCTCGACCGCCTCGTTGATAACGATGCTGTCCATATCATCGCTGCCGCTGTACAGCATCTCGGTTACGGCAAGGCGCAGCAGAGCGGCGTTTACGCGCGGCAGACGCTGCAGCGTCCAATCCTTCAGCTTCGAGCGGATCTGATCGTCCACCTCGGCACTGTGCGCGTAAAAATTGATGAGCAGCGCCTCCCCATAGGCGTCCACCGCATACTCGCCCTGTTCTCTGGACATTGCGATGATCTCCTCGATGCTGTTGGCGCAGAAGCTCGCTTCGAACAGCGCGATAAAGGCGTTTTCGCGGGCGGTTCTTCTTTTCATATTCGTTCCTCTTCGTTCCTCGCAAAGATAAGCCCTCCTGCCGAAAAAAAACCGGCCGAATCGGACAAAGAGCGGCAGCGCCGCCCCTTTTGCCCGATCATTCGGCGTCTGCTACCGCGGGAGAGCTGTGATTTTTCGCGCCGGTTTTCTTTGGTCGCCGGCTTAGAATGGCGGCGTTTTTCGGCCGCCCCGGTTACATTGCCGGCTGCGCCGATTCCTGCGCAACGCCCGTTACCACGATATTCACCTTAGATACCGTGATGCTCGTCATATTCTGCACAGAGCTTTTTACATTTTCCTGTATTTTTTCGCACAGAGGCGGGATCTTGCAGCCGTAATCCACGATGATGGATACCGTGATCTCCGCCACATCCTCGGTAAACTGAACCGATACGGGCTTTTGCAGATTTACTTTGCCAAACAGCCCCTGTACGCCCATCGTTCCGGTGGAGATCTCCTTCACGCCCTCAACCTCGAGCGTTGCAAGCCGCGCGATCTTGGCGATCACGTCTGCCGAGATCCGCAGCCCGCCGCCGATGCGGCCCGAATCCATTACTTCCATCTTCAAACCTCCCTGCCCGCCGCAGCATGGCATTTCTGTGTGTTTGCTCCGGCCTTTGCAAAGCTGCCGGGGCCGCTCTGGAAGGGCCCGGCTTCATCAACCGCACGGCGCTTTGCCAAAAATTGGCCGGAGCCCTCCGTTTGCATTCGCGCAGCGCGCCGCCCGAACGCAAAAAGATGCTATAATATTCACATCGTGAATATTATAGCATCTTTTCCTGCTTTTCACAACACCTATTTCTTGCGCCGGTGCGAAAAAGCGGTTTTTCCCTTCCCGGCGGGCCCGCCGCCGAAAAGGCGCCTCATTTTACCTCCACAATGCTGATGTTTTGCGCCTTTACGTCCATTTTGCCAAGAATGATATCGCGCAGCTGCGCCACCTCGCCCGTTGTAAGGCCCTCGCTGCCTGTTTTCACCGTCAGGCTCACGCGCTCGCCGTCGATGAACGCCACGCAATCCGCAAAGCCCTTTGCTTTTACCAGATTTTCAATATCGCTTTCCACCGTAATGCTGTTGATCGCGCTCGTCAGCGTCTGCGTAACAGCCGATTTTTCCTCCTCGGACAGCGCGGCGTTCTTCAGTGCCTGCTGCATGGTGTCCAAAGCCTCGTCGCGCGTTTTGCTGCGGGAGAGGCGCGCCTGCTCGAAGTACTGGTCGCTGCCTGTCTCGCTGGCGCTTACCAGCTGCGCGTCGCCGTAATTTTTATCCGGCAGCGCCTCCTGTACGGGAAGCGCGTCCTGGATTGCACCCGTCTGACTGGACGAGCTGGACGGCGACACGCCCGTCTGCACGGCGAATGGCGTGTCGGCTTTTGCATATTCCCAGTTCAGGTAAACCGCCACGCCCAGTGCCGCTACAAGGGCGAGCAGGGTGAATTGCCGTTTGTTCTTTGCACTTTTCATGATGCATCCTCCGTCTCTGTCATTTTTATCACGCATACCCGGTTGGTTGGCAGCCGCAGCACGACTGAGACCAGCTCGGTAACGCGTTTGACTACAGTAATGTCATCGCCCCCCTCACACACCACGGCCACGCCTTTGACCTCCGGTTCCAGGCATGTCTCAACGAGCGCCTGTTTCCCGTCCTGGGCATCGATCAGCACATGCTCGCTTTCATACGATTGGCGGCGTTCTGCGGCGCCGTCTGCGCCGCCGGCCGTTGTTTGCGTATCGTTTTGCTCATCGTAGGCATATATCGTCTCGCCGTCGTTTTCCAGCGTGAGCATTACACGCACCCTTCCCGCGCCCTGCACCGCGCCGATCATTTCGGTAAGGCGCGCCTCCAGCTCCCGCTCGGTCTGGCCGCGCTGCGCGGTTTGCGGCGCGGGCTGTGCAGCGGCTTCGTCCTTACTCGGGTGCGGCGCAAACAGCACATCGGATAAAAAGATCAGTAGCATGCCGGCAAGTCCCAGAAAGAAAAGCGCGTTCTTTTTTTGCACAAGGCCGCGCAAAACCGCCGCCGCGTCTGCCCCTGTGTACTTTTTTCTCTCTTTCATTTTATGATCCTTCTTCCTGCAATACGACAGGTACGTCTGCGCCGAGCGCGCGGATGACGGTTTGCCGAATGATGTCCTCGTGCCCCGGCGGCGCCGTGATGCAGATCTGTTCTACTTCAACGCTTTCTCTTTCGCGCACAAGGCGAACCGCAACGGCGCGATGCGCAATGCCGGCCTGTGTGAGCGCCTGGCCGATTGTTTTTGCAAGCTGCGCCTCGGCCGCCCCGATTGCAAGCGCTTCGGCATCCGGCGCCGCCGCAGCCGGCGCCGCCTGCGGCAAAGGCGGCAGAGACGCCCCGTCTGTGCTTTGCAGCGGCAAAAGAGCGGCTGTTAAAATATACAGGGCAAGAACGAGCTTTATGACAGAAAAACGCTTTCGCTCGGCGGAAAGCTGCCCAAGCAGCCCCGCCACGATGCAGGCAAAGCAAAACGACAGTGTCCAGGCCCGCAGCTGCTCCATGCCTATCCCCCATTTCCAAGCAATATCATCACAAGCGTAGCGCAGATTACGATCAGGCCGAAAAAAATGCTCATGGAAAGATAGATGCTCACACAGTCTCCCAGGCCGGAAAGGAGCTTTGCTCCCTTGCCGCCGCCAAATGCCTCCGCCGCAAGCTCCCCCGCGGCAAACAGCAGCCGATAGACGCAGCATTGCAGCAAAAGCGGCAGGAACGCCGCCGCAAAAACGGCAATGACCCCAAAGCCCACCGTTCCCTTCATCAGCTTCATTCCGGCCAGAACGCTGCCCATTGCGTCCGAAACGGCCCGCCCCACCACCGGAACACTGCTGCTGAAAATAAATTTTCCCGTTCTGAGCGCGAGGGTATCCGCACTCTGGGCAAAGACGCTCTGCAGCCCGATCAGCCCGCCAAAAATCGTCGCGCACAGTCCCAGCAGCCACTTTGTCCATTTGCACACCGTCTCGGTAAGGCGAAACAGCGTCTGTGTGCCGGAGGCCGCCGACGCGGCCGTCATGGCCAGCAAAAGGCGGGAAAACGGCAGTCCAAAGCGGCACAGCGCGTCGGCGATCATCATGGTAATGCTGAAAAAGAAGCCGCTGTACAGCGCCGCGCTCCCGGCCTGTCCGCACGCCGTGAGCACGGAGGCAAACACGGGGACAAACGAAACGAGATAGGCGCGGCTTGTCTGCACGGCCTCTTCCAGCAGCCCGGCGAGCGCGGTTACCGGCGCGGCGCACAGCGCGAAGATCGCCAGCGCCGCTACAGTATCCACCAGGCCCAGCAGCTCGGGAGAGGTGCGGTCTGCGCACAGGCTTTGCCCCACCGCCGCCAAAAGCAGCACTCCGCACAATTTTGCCAAAAGGCGCAGCGGCTGCTTTGCGCTGCTGCGGAGCTGTTTGCCCAGCCAGGAAAGCCAATCGGGCAGTGTCATTGCGCAAAACGTCTCCGCTGTCATGGGGGCCTGCTCTATCGCGTGGCTCCACTCCTCCGGAAGCTGCGGATCCCCGTCTGTCGGCTCCTCGTCCTGCACCGGCGCGCGGGGCCGCGCCCGCTCGTAAAGGCCGGCCGCTGTGCCTTCCTGCCCGCCGCTCTGCGCGCAGGCGCAGGGCCGGGCCTGCGCCTTTTCGGCAGCCGTTTGCCGGCCGCCTGCCGCCAGTGCGCGGGGCTGGGCCCATCCGGCCCACAGCAGCAGGGCCAGCAGGCAGGCGGCGCGCCTTATCCCAGCAGCGAAAGCAGCGTTTCGGCCAGCGTGTTCAGCAGCGGCAGCGCCGCCAAAAGCACGGCCGTCTTTCCGGCCAGCTCCACGCGCCCGGCAAGCGCCGCCTGCCCGGCCTGCTGGCACAGATCCTGCACGCCCTGCGCAAGCACGGCAATGACGACGGCCTTGCACACGGCGCCGATATGCTCCACACCGGAAAGCTGCGAAAGCCGCCGAATCAGATCGACAGCGGGCCCCATTGCCTGCGCCACGCTCCACACCAGCACCACACAGCAGGCGAGCGCCGCCAATACGGCATACGAGGGATTGTACTGCCGCAGCACATCGAGCAGCACCAGCGCACAAAGGCAAAAGCCCAAAAGCCTGAAGATCTCCATAGCCTCTCACAGCTCGAACAGATCCTTGATGGTATCGAACAGCACGCTGATCTGCCCAATGATCATCATCAGCACCACGATCAGACCGGCCAGCGTTGTCATCATCGCCTGTTCCTCGCGCCCGGACCGGATCAAAAGCTGATTGAGCACGGCAACAATGATGCCGATGGCGGCAATTTTAAATACAAAATCAATGTTCATGCCTTGTTTCGCTCCTTTTTTTACAGCAGCAGCGCCGCTGCGCCTCCCAGAGAAAGGCCGATGGTGCGGTACGGCTTTTGCTGCACCGCCGCTTTACAGCAGCAGCAGCGCCGCTGCGCCTCCCAGAGAAAGGCCGATGGTTCGGTACAGCTTTTGCTGCACCGCCGCCTGCTCGCGTGCCTGCTCCAGTGCCTGCTCCAGGCCCGCCTGCGCGTGGGCAAGGCGCTGCTCCTCTTCCCGCGCCGGGCATGCGCCGAGGCTTTCCAGTGCGGCGCGCAGTGCGGCGCGCTCGGGCGGCAGCGTAACATCCCCCACCTCCCGCTCGGTGCGCTGCAGGGCGCGGTCCAGCTCGATCTGCAGCCCGCTGCCCGTACTTAGATTCGCAAAATAGAGCGGCAGCGCGGCAAGGCGCGTATTGCCCTGCGCCTGGGCAAGGATTTCCTCGGTGCGGCCGCAGCGAAAATGCAGTTCCCGGCGAACAGCGCCCAAAAAGGCGCACATCTCGCGCAGCACCTGCACGCGCCGCGCACAAGCATTTCCCCTGCGCCAGCCAAGCGCCCCTCCCGCGTACAGAATGAGCAGCGCACCGATCGCTTTAAGCATCAGCTTCCACATGAACGACCTCCGATAAAACGCCCGGCGCTGTTTTTCCGCGCAGAAAAGCCACCTCGGAAATAGCGCCCGTTTGCAGCAGCGCCGTGTATTGCGGCCTGCGCCGCAGTGCGTCCAGCCCCGGCGCATGCATGGTAATGATCAAACCGACGCCTGCGTTTGCCGCCTGCGCGATCGCAGCGATCTCCTCCACGGCACCCACTTCGTCGCATACCAGCACCTCCGGCGCCAGCGCGCGCAGCGCATGCTGCATCCCGATATGCTTGGGATACCCCGAGAGCACATCGCAGTGCACCGGCGGCACACTGCAAAAACCGGACGGCTCCACGGGGGCGATCTCGCACCGCTCGTCCACCACGGCCGTTTTGCGGCCCAGACGGGAAAGCTGCGCCACCACCGCGCGCAGCAGCGTTGTTTTTCCGCTTCCCGGCTCGCCCGCAAGGATCAGCCCCACGCGCGCGGCGCGCAAAAGCGGCGTCAGGCGTGCATCGCACGCGCACAGGGCCGTGCGTGCGATGCGCAGATTGATGGACGTAATATTTTTCAGCGCAAATACCCCGTCGCTGTCGGTATAGGCCGTACCGCACACGCCTGCGCGGTGTCCGCCCGGCATCGGCACAAAGCCGTTTGCAAGGCTTTCGGAAAAGCTGTGCACCGAATAGCCGCACACCGCCTGAAAGCAGGTCTGCAGCAGCGCGTGATCGGTAAAAAGCGCGTCCGGCTCCGGCGCGCCGGTGAGCCGGCCGCCGGGAGCCACAAAGCGCGCCCCGGCCGGTGTGCTCAGCGCAGCCGGACGGCCGGAGCGCAGCCGGATCTCGGTAACGGCCGCCGCCGCGTCGGGCGCGATGCGGCGCATCGGCCGCGCCACCTCGGCCGGCAGCTGCGCCGCCGCATGATAAAACGCATCCATTGCCGTTTGCCTCCGCCTGTTTTTTTGCCGCTTGTATTTGTTTTATCATATGAAGAAGGGACAGGCATTAGAACCTGTCCCCGATGCTGATTGATCCTGTAAGGAAGCCAAAACGCCGCCGCGCGGGCCCTTTTCGGCTTTTTATTTTATCCTTGCCCTGTTTGCAGAAAAAGAACTCGCGTTTTTTTCCAAACAATGTTTACAGCGGTTCTGCGGTTTGCCCCAAACGCCGTGCAAAGCCGGCAGGCGGTGCGGCGCGCCGGCTGCGTGATCGCGCCCCTTCAGCACAGCGCAAAAAAGTTTAAAAAAGCGATCCACAAAAAAATCGTAACAAGACAGGCTACATGGCTGACGGCGACGCCAAGGCCCGCCAGCTCGCCGTTGCCGCCCAGCTCCACCGCCATTGGGTAGGAGGACGCCGCCACGGGGCAGGCATAGATGAGAAAAAGCGCCGTCAGCTCCATGCCGCGAAAGCCCATCATAACAGCCAGTGTCAGAAAAATGCCCGGCAGGATCACAAGCCGCCCGGCCGTTGCCCACATCAGGCAGCGCCGGTAGCGCCGCAATCCGCCAAAGGTAAGCGTCGCGCCCGTGCACACCAGCGCCAGCGGCGTAGCGATTGCGCCCAGATTTTGCAAGGGCTTTTGCAGCAGCTGCGGCAGCGGCAGGCCCAGCCCGTTGCACAAAAGGCCCAGTGCGCTGCCGATTACAAGCGGATTTTTTAAGACCCCCAAAAGCAGCCGGACCAAAGAGATGTTTTCACCGCCCCGGTACACCTCGAATAAGATCACGGCCAGAATATTGAACATCGGCACCACAAACGCCGCCAGCACCGAAACGATGCTCAGGTTCTGTCCGGGATACATATTTTCGGCGATGGAAAGGCCGAACAGCACATAATTGGCCCGGTACAGCATCTGAATGAGGGTCGGCGCATCGCGCCGGTCTTTTACGAAGCGGCCGACGGTCCGCCACGATACGGCAAAGGCGGCCAAAACGGTGGCAAGGCCGTACAGGATCAGACCCGGCCGGAGCACACTGGTAAAATCCGATTGATAGATCTCCAAAAAAAGCTTGATCGGCAAAAACACCCTCAATACCAGCCGGTTCACCTGCCGGAACGCCTCGGCGTTCAAAAGTTTTGCCTTTCGCACCGCCACGCCCAACGCCATGTAAAACAGGATCGGAAAAACAACGCCGAACGCAATGACAAAATATTCCATAACTTTCACTTTCCCCTTTTTTGATCATGCGCCGCGTACCCTTTTCCGCACAGAAAATGGGACGGCTTTGCACGGGGCTGCCCTCATGTGTCGTTCTCCTGTTCAAAGGCCTCCTGCTCCTCAGCAAGCTTTTCCCATTCCGCCAGCACCTCATCCTGATGAAAGCGCGTATCCTCCAGCTCGTCGCAGACGTCGCGCAGGCGCATATGGTCGCGCAGCACCTCTGGGTCGTTCACAGCATCCTCCAGCTCCATCACACGCAGCGCAAGCGATTCCATCTCGTCCTCCAGCGCCTTCAGCCGGGCGCGCACTTCCGCGCGGCGGCGGCGCTGCTCTTTGCCGTAGGCAGCCTTGCCCTCCGTGGACGTCTTTTCCGCCGTGGGCTGCGGCGGCGGCATCGCGGCGCGGTGCAGCATCGCATCATAGCCGGGATACAGGGCGGTTTTTCCGTTTTCCAAAAAAAGGATCGGGCAGGCAAGGCTGTTCATCAGATAGCGGTCGTGCGTTACCAGCAGCAGCGTGCCCTCGTACTGCGCCAGCGCCGCGCCCAGCGATTCGCGCGTATAGATATCCAGATGGTTCGTCGGCTCGTCTAAAAACAGCAGATTCGGCTTTTCCAAAAGGATCTCGGCAAAGCGCAGGCGCGCCAGTTCTCCGCCCGAAAGCGCGGCGCAGGGCTTGAACACGTCCTCGCCGCGAAAATTCAGTCTGGCAAGGTGGCTGCGCACCTCCAGCTCGGTAAATTTCGGATATCGGTCCCAGATCGTGCTGATCACCGTGCCGCCGCGCCGCAGCTGCTGCTGTTCAAACACAGAGGGCTTTGCGCCCGTGCCCAAACGCACCGTGCCCGTCTGCGGACGCAGCCGGCCGTCCAGCACGCGCAGCAGCGTAGATTTTCCCGCCCCGTTCGGCCCCGCGATGACCAGACGCTCGCCGCGCCTTACCCGCAGATCAAGCCCGTCGATGAGCTTTTTTCCGCCCAGTGTCACCGAAATGCCCTTGGCCGTTAAAACCTCCTGATAGGGCGTCACGTCAAAGGTGAACCGGAGCTTTACATCGGTGTGCGCGGTGCGCGGCGCCTGGGTGATCTCCATTTTTTCCAGCTGCTTGCGGCGGCTTTGCGCCATTTTTGTAGTGGATGCGCGCACCAGATTGCGCGCGATATAATCCTCTAACTTCGCCGCCTTTTCCACATCGGCATCGTGCTGCTTTTGCTGCAGCGCCACAGCGGCTTCCTTTTGCGGCAGATAGGCCGAGTAGTTCCCGCGGTACTCCGTCAGGCGGTTCTGCTCGATCTCGAAGATGCGCGTGCACACGGCGTCTAAAAAATAGCGGTCGTGGCTCACCACAAGGATCGCGCCCGGATAGCTTTTCAGGTATCCCTCGAGCCATTCCATCGTCTCGAAGTCAAGGTGGTTTGTAGGCTCGTCCAAAATTAAAAGATCGGGCTTTTGCAGCAGCAGCTTTGCAAGGCAAAGGCGCGTATGCTCGCCGCCCGAGAGCACCGCCACACGCTTTTCGTACTCCTGCGGCGGAAAAGCCATTCCGTTCAGGATCTTTTTGATCTGCGTATCCATATGATAGCCGTCGGCCGCGTCCACCGCGGCGGAAAGCGCCGCATGCCGCTCCAGCAGAGCCGCGTCGCCGGGGCGCGCCTCCATCTCGTGCTCCACGCGCTCCATTTCCGCCATTGCGTCCAGCACGGGGCGGAACGCGTTTTCCATCTCTTCATACACTGTACGGTTGGGGTGGAGCACGCTGTTTTGCTCTAAGTAGCCCACCGTTGCGCCGTGCGCCAGCGTGACGGCGCCGGCATCCGGCTCCAGCTCGCCCGTGATCATTCGGATCAGGGTGGTTTTGCCCGCGCCGTTTTCGCCGATAATGCCCGCGCGATCCTGCGCATCCATCAGAAAGCAGACGTCGTTCAGGCATAGTTCCGCCCCGAAATATTTTTGCAGATCCTGTACTGTCAGTAACATAATTCCCTCACCGACGATCCGACGGCCGCGCAGGCGGCATCGATCGTCCTTTGTTGTTTTGCAGACGGCCGAAAACCGCCGCCGGAAGCATTCCCGGCGGCGGTCCGCAGGTATTTTCAGACTTCCTGTTCCGCCGTGCGGATTATTTTCGCATCACTTGAACAGGCGGTTTAAAAGAGAGACTGCCACGCTGATTATCCCCATTACGATAAAGATCCCGCACATGCCCATCAGCATCACGCCAAGCGATTGCAGCACCATTTCCATCACGTTTTCCCCCTTACGCCCTTGCGATGAGATTCAGGATCAGCCCGCCCGCAATGACGCTGGCGATCTGTCCGCCCACATTGACGCCCGCCGCATGCATCAGAAGGAAATTTTGCGGATCCTCTTTGAGGCCCATCTTATGCACAACGCGACTGCTCATGGGAAACGCCGAGATCCCGCAAGCGCCGATCATCGGATTGATCTTGTTCTTTGTAAAGAGATTCAGAAATTTTGCAAACAGAACGCCGCCGATCGTATCAAAGACGAATGCGAACAGGCCCAGCAGCATGATCATGAGCGTGCCGGCCGAAAGGAACAGCTCCGCCTGCATCTGTGTGGCCACCGTAATGCCCAGCACGATGGTGATGAGGTTGGCCAGCGTGTTCTGCGCCGTCTCGGAAAGGCTGTTCAGCACGCCGCACTCCCGCAGCAGGTTGCCGAACATTAAAAAGCCGACGAGTGCTACGCTGCGCGGCGCAATGAGCCCCGCAATGACGGTGACAACGATTGGAAACAGGATGCGCACCGTTTTGCCGATCTCCTTTGCCTCATACGGCATACGGATCAGGCGCTCTTTGCGCGTTGTTACCAAACGGATCACCGGCGGCTGAATGATGGGCACCAGCGCCATATAGCTGTATGCGGCAACAATGATCGCACCCAGATATTTTGTGCCGTAGTAGTTTCCCACAAAGATGGAGGTGGGGCCGTCCGCAGCGCCGATGATGGCAACGCTGGCTGCGTCCTGCAGCGAAAACATCCCCGGAAATACAAGGTTCACCGCGCAGGCCAGCGTCAGCGTGATAAAAATACCGAACTGTGCTGCCGCTCCGAAGAGCAGCAGCTTGGGGTTCGAGAGCAGCGGGCCAAAATCGATCATCGCGCCGATGCCGATGAACAGCAGCAGCGGGAACAGCTCGTTGGCGATGCCCGCCCGGAACAGCTCGCTTAATGCGCCGGCCTCCGGCCCCAGCTCGCGCATCTGATCGATGGCGCCGGAAAGCGGCAGATTTACAAGGATGGCACCAAAGCCCATCGGCAGCAGCAGGCTTGGCTCCATATTTTTTTGAATGGCAAGATAAATCAGCGTTCCGCCGATGGCCCACATCACCACCATTTTTGCGGCGGAGACAGGGTCGAGCGAAAGCATACTGCCGAACATGGCCTGGATAAAATCGATCAACAGTTTCATAAAAGGATTCCTCGCTTTATTCCGTTTGTGCCGCCCCTGCGGGCGGTTCTTCCGCGATAAACCAGGTCGCTCTGAAGCTGCTTTTTCTCTGCCCGCGGGCAGAAGCCCAAACACCTCAGACGCAAACGGCCCTGTGGCCGACGCGTTTGAAGGATGTTAGGCTCAAGGCTGTGCCAAAAGGCCGGGCGCACGGCCCGGCTGCGGTTAAAGCAGCCTTTTGCAATGCGCGTTGCACCACGCAAGGATATCGGCATACACCTCGGCGCGGTTCGTCTCGTTCAGAATCTCGTGCCGCGCGCCCGGATAGAGCCGGATCGAAACATCCTCCACCCCGGCATCCTGCAGCATGCGGTATACCGTCTGCACGCCCCTGCCGTAATCGCCCACCGGATCCATATCCCCGGCAAACAGCGCCACCGGCAGCGTCTTTGCAATGCCGGACGCCCACTCGGGGCTGCTGACAGCGCGCAGGATCGTCATCAGATCGTGGAACGCGCTGGCGGTAAAAATGAACGTGCACTTTTCGTCCGCCGCGTATTTTGCCACGATCTGCGCATCGCGCGAGATCCAGTCGTAGGGCGTTGCGGGGTTTTCCACGCGCTTCAGATACTGGCCGAACGCCATATTGTTGAGAAATTGCGAACGGTGCTTCGCACCCTTGAGCTTCCCGATCCATTTTGTCAATACGGCGCCCACGCCGGCCATCGGGTTTGGGCCGCCCGTTCCGCTGAGCACCAGCGCATCCAGCGTATCCGGATAGCGCACGGCATACGCCCGCGCGAAAAAGCTGCCCATGCTGTGCCCCAGCAGGATGAGCGGCAGGCCGGGATACGCCTCGCGCGCAAGGCCGTTCATGCGGTTCAGATCGCGCAGCACATGCCCGCAGCCATCCTTCTCGGCAAAAAAGCCGTCTGTGCCGTTCGCACCGCTGCTGGTGACGCCGTGGCCCAAATGGTCGTTGCCGCACACCACATACCCGTTCTGCGCCATATAGCCGGCAAAATCATCGTACCGTCCAATATATTCACACATCCCGTGCGATATTTGCAAAATTGCGCGCGGTGCCTGCTCCGGGCAGGTGTAATAGTATCCCGCCACGGTATTGCCCGGGTTGGACGATTCAAACCTGATGTCGCTTTTCTTTACTTCCGGCATTGGCCAGTTCCTCCTCTTCCATTACAATGCGCAGCAGCTCTTCATAGCCGCGGATCATATGCGTGGGCTTCGGCGCGTCTGCGGGCAGCGCGGCGTTTTCGAAATTGCACCAGCAGGTGTCGATGCCGGCGTTTTGGCCTCCCGCGATGTCCGCCTTCAGCGAATCGCCGATCATCAGCACCTTTTGCCGGTTTTCGATGCCCAGCGTATTCAGCGCCGTATCAAAAATTTTGCGCGACGGCTTTGATGCGCCGACACGGCCGGAGATAAACACGCCGTCGAAATAGCGGCTCAGGCCGGAGCGCTCCAGGCGCCCTGTCTGTACGCGCTCGACGCCGTTTGATACCACAGCGAGCGTGGCCACCTCGGCCAGCTCCTGCAGCGTTTCCTCTGCGCCGGGAAAAACGTCTGCCCGCTGCGAAAGCTGTGTAAGATAATAATCGTTGATCCGGGCCGGATTGCCCTTCACGCCGAAGGCGGCGAGCAGCTTTTCAAAGCGCTGCACCACCAGCTTGTCCTGACGGAGCTTTCCGCGTTCCAGCAGCGCCCACAGCGCATTGTTGATATTGTGATAGGCCTCCACGGCCTCCTCGGTTTGAGGCAGGGAAAAGTGGGCCAGCGTCTCGCGCAGAGCGGCGTCCTCCGACGCGTTAAAATCCAGCAGCGTACCGTCTACGTCTAATAACAGGCAATAATAAAATGCCACAGAATCCACATTCCTTCCTTTGAAAATATACCACCTGGACGCAGCGCGCTTTCGCCTGATGCGTTGAGGGCGATCCGCGCCGTTTTCAAAACGGCGCGGCGCCCCGACGCCCCGCTTCGCCCTCCTGCCCGGCAGCCGGATTAGGAAAACTGCGGCGGGCTGCGCGGCGGCAGGCCGGAGTGTATAATGCCCTGCCGGCGCGTGGCGAGCGGGTGCTCGCACAAATAGCGCATCAGCGCCCGCAGGCCGGCCTCGCTCATGTGCAGACCGTCTTCCACCACATATTCCGGGCGCGCAAACCCGTTTTTGCCCTTCAGGGCCGTATCGGAGCGCAAAAAGGCAATGTGCCGGTCGGCGCAAAATGCCTCGAGCGCCGCGTTAAAGGCGTCGATCGTTTCCATCGTAACATCCGGATACGAGCGCACCTCGCCCACCGGCGGAATGGCGTTGATAATAAGATCGCAATCCGGCGCGGCCTGCTGCAGCGCCGCAACAGCCGCACCGTACAGCCGGATGAATTCCTCGCTCGTAAACTTGCCGTCGGCATTGTTTGTGCCGAATGTCATTACCACGCGGCGCGGCTGCACCAGTGCGAGCGCCTCGGCAATGGTGTACGTTTTGGGGTCGTTTACAAACGAAACGCAGGCCACCTCGGCAAAGCCCTCGATGCCAAGGCCCTCCACCGCCATGTAGTTTTCGAGCGGGACAAGCTCGTAAAGGTACATGCGCACCATGTTGGAATCGCCGAGCCAGACGGTCTCGTTCAGATATTCCTCGCCTGCGTCCTCCCCCGGCGGCAGTACCCCGCCGGAAAAAGCTTCCTCCGGCGGCGCGCTGCCCGGCGCGGACGCGGGCTGCGGGGCGGCCTGCGCCGGAACGGTTTGCGGCGCCTCGCGCCGAACCTCCAGAACCAGCAGCGTAACCACCGAACCGCAGCTGACAGCAAAGAACGCAAGACACAGCAGCAGCACGGCAAAGGCCCGCCGCTGCCGCCTGGGCACGCGGAACCAATCCTGCAAACGAAACCGTACTGTGGCGCTGTTCAAGGGTCTTCATCCTTTTCGCTTTTCTTCGGAGGCTCTCTCATTCCCGCGCGGTGCTCCAGCAACCAATCGCGCAAATCCTCCACGGAGGCGGGCATCGCCAACGGCGCGTAGGGCGCAAGCTCCTCGGCCGAACCGTAGCCGTACAGCGCGCCGAGCGCCGGCAGGCCGCAATCCGCCGCGCCCTGCATATCATTATCGCGGTCGCCCACCATCACGGCACGCTTATTCTGCAGCGCCGGCCGGCTCAGCACACGGCGCATCACGGCGGTTTTGGTATCGAGCGCGGTATCTCCCTGCGAGCCGCCAATACAGTCAAACGCGTCCGCCAGCCCTTTTTCCCGCAGCAGCTGCAGCGCCACGGGCTCGAGCTTGGACGTTGCAAGGCAGATCGTATAGCCCGCCGCGCGCAGTGCCGCAAGCATTTGCGGCACGCCGGGATAAACGCCTGTCAGCGGGCCGCTTTTTTCGGCATAGCGCCGGCGGTAAATGCCGATCGCACGCTCCACCTCGCCGGGCGGCAGCAGCCGGGAAAAGCTCTCGTGCAGCGGCGGGCCCAGAAAGCGGCGCAGCTGCTGCTGCGTGGCCTTTGTACCAAATTGCGCGAGCGTATGGCAGAAGGCATCAAAAATGCCCGGCGCAGAATCCAGCAACGTGCCGTCCAAATCGAATAAAACCGCATCAAAGCTCTGCAATGTCCATTTCCCCCTTCGCGCCCTCCTGCGCCCTCTTGTGCCCTCCCGCACTTTTTGCGGGCAGGCCGCCATCAGGCCAAAAGCATGCGGTCGTTTGCAAATTCTCCGCTGCTTGCCGCCTCGAACTTGGCAAGCAGATCGCTCACCTTCAGGCCCTTCTTTTCCTCACCCGAAACATCGTAAATGATATTGCCCTCGTGCATCATCACAAGGCGGTTGCCATACCGGATGGCGTCCTTCATATTATGCGTTACCATTAGGGTGGAAAGGCTGTTTTCGCATACGATCTTTTCCGTCAGCGTCAGCACCTTGTGCGCCGTTTTGGGGTCGAGCGCGGCGGTGTGCTCGTCCAGCAGCAGCAGGCGGGGATTCTGCAGCGTTGCCATCAAAAGCGTCAGCGCCTGGCGCTGCCCGCCGGAGAGCAGCCGCACCTTGGCGGAGAGCCGGTCCTCAAGGCCCAGCTCCAGCATTTTCAGCTTTTGGCGGTACAACTCACGTTCCTCGTTTGTAATGCCCCAGCGCAGCGTGCGCGTTTTGCCGCGCCGGTATGCCATCGCCAGATTTTCCTCAATGCCCATATTGCCGGCCGTACCCATCATGGGATCCTGAAACACGCGCCCCAAAAGCCTCGCGCGCCGGTATTCCGGCAGCCTCGTAATATCCTGCCCGTCCAGCACAACGCTGCCCGCATCGGCCGTATGCACGCCCGCAATGAGGTTCAGCATCGTGGATTTGCCCGCGCCGTTGCCGCCGATCACCGTAACGAAATCGCCGTCACGCAGCGTAAAGTTCAGGTTTCGGATGGCCTGCTTTTCGTTGATGGTGCCGGGATTGAACACCTTGCAGATCTTTTCAAGCTTCAGCATCACGGTTTCCCCCTTCCGCCGGCGCCGACACGGCCTTTGTTCTGACGAATCTCTGTTTCAGCACAGGCACGCTGAGCGCCGCAGCCACGGTGACGGCGCTGAACAGCTTCAGATCTTCTGTGGAAAGGCCAAGCTGCAAAACAAACGCGATGACGATCTGATAGATCACCGAACCCGCGACGATCGCGCCAAGCTGATAGGCAAAATTAAAGCGCGCGCCGAAAACCACCTCGCCGATGATCACACTTGCAAGGCCGATGACGATCGCGCCGCGGCCCATGTTAACGTTGGCGCTGCCCTGATACTGCGCCAGCAGGCCGCCCGCAAGCCCCACAAGCCCGTTGGACAGCACAAGGCCGATGATCTTCATTCGATCGGTATCCACGCCCTGCGCCCGCACCATCCTGCGGTTGTTGCCTGTGGCGCGGATGGCGCAGCCAAGCTCGGTACCGAAAAACCAGTACAGGCACGCCACAACGGCACCTGCCGAAACTGCCCCGATGAAAAGCGCCATCGGAATATTGCCTAGGCTGATCACCACCGGCTGGCGCAGCAGCGCGACGCTGGATTTGCCCATGATGCGCAGATTGACGGAATACAGCCCCAGCTGCGTCAGGATGCCCGCGAGAATGGCCGGAATACGCAAGCGCGTATGCAAAATGCCCGTAACAAGGCCCGCCAGCATGCCGGCAAGCACCGCGAACAGCAGCGAAAGCAGCGGGTGCATGCCCGACAGGATCAGCACCGCGCTCACCGCGCCGCCGGTGCAAAGGCTGCTGTCCACCGTAAGATCGGCAATGTCGAGCAGCTTGTACGTAACATAAACGCCCAGAGCCATAACGCCCCACACAAGCCCCTGCGCCGTTGCGCCGGGAACCGACGCAATGATACCACCCATCATTTCAACCATCCTTTGCGCGGGAAGGCTCTTTCTGCCGTACAGCGCGTTTCGGCCGTCTTCGGCCGTCTCTCCGCCGCTGCACGGCGGCAGCCGGCACACAGTGCCTGCCGCCGTTCCTGTCCTTCCCGGATCTATTGGCATATACAGATGTTAGTATAGCATAAAACAGGCGGAGGGCAAAGCCCCTCCGCCTGTTTTTCGTCATTTTTTCAAAAATTTTTTTACCGCGCCGATCAGCCCTGCAGATCGGCCGGAATTTCCAGCCCAATGGCCTTGCAGTTCTCTTCGTTTACGGCAAACTCCAGATCCTCGACAGCCGCAAAGCCGATGGGGATCGTTGCAATATCCTTGCCGTTGACAAGAACATCCACCGCCTGCCCGGCCGCCAGCTTGCCAAGATTATAGTAGTTGATGCCGTAGGTGGCCGTTCCGCCGGAAGCTACCATGCCGCTCTCGCCGCAGATGACGGGAATGCAGGCCGGCTCGGTAACGAGCACCGCCGTGGGCATATTTTCGGCGAACAGATTGTCCGTGGGAACATACAGCGCGTCCACCTCGCCCACAGCCTTGGTGGTAACGGGCTGAATCTCGTTCACATCCGCAACGGGATAATCCGTCACCGTCAGGCCGCGCTTCTCCAGCGCAGTGCGGGCAAGACGTGCCTGCAGCGTGGAGTTATCCTCGGCCGAGCAGTACAGGATCCCGACCGTTTCGGCGTTCGGCATCAGCTTTACCAACAGATCGGCCTGCTCCTCGATGGGGTTCATATCGGACGTGCCGGAAATATTGCCGCCCGGCGCATCGTTGCTTTCCACAAGGCCGGCCTCCACAAAATCGGTGACGGCGGTGGCAAGAATGGGGATCTCCGTCGTGGCCTGCGCGGCCGTCTGCGCGGCCGGCGTGGCAATGGCCAGGATCAGATCCACTTTATCGTTGACAAACTTTGTGGCAATGGTCGCACAGTTCGAGATCTCTCCCTGCGCGTTCTGCACATCGATGTTGTCTTTGCTGAAGCCGGCCTCCACCAGCGCGTCCACAAAGCCCTCCCGGGCAGCATCCAGCGCCGGATGCTCTGTTAGCTGAATAATGCCGATGCGAAAGCCGGCGGCGTCCGTTCCCGCCGCCGCGGGGCCCGCGCAGGCCGCAAGGCTCAGCGCCAAAACAGCCGCAAGGCAGATCGCAAGATACTTTTTCATGTTGTTTCCTCCCTCGCGCATTGAAAAAATGCAAAAAATATGCATTTTCCAATGCTTTATCATGCAAAAGTATAGCACAGACGGCCGTTGCATAACAAGGGCAGAATGCCACTAATTTTTGTGCTGTTTTGCATTTTATTTAGGTTAAAAATACCACTTCCGGCTACTCGTCCGCTTCCTCGCCCTCAAAAATGCTTCCCACGGCCTGCAGGGTATGCAGCAGATCCTCGCGGTAATCGGGCGCGTCGGGGTTCAGGCTGCTCAGGATCACGCCCTCCGTGCCGGTATGGCCTGTGGAGTGAACAAAGCGCCCGTCGCCCAGATACATGGCAACATGCCCCGGAAAAAACAGCAGATCGCCGGGCTTTGCCCGTTCCAGCGTGATCTTCTTCAGCGCAAAGCCCCTGCGGAAATGGGCATCCCGGTAGATGGTCACGCCATGCAGCAGATACGCCATCGAGACAAGGCCGCTGCAATCGATGCCGAGCGGCGTTTTGCCGCCCCAACGGTACTGCGTTCCCAAATAAGAAAGCGCCGTTTCGCACACATCGCTGCGCAGCTGTTCCTCGCCTCCTCCCTGCCACGGGGGTACGGCCGGGGCAAGATAGGTTTCCTTCGTATAGCCCTGCCTGCCGTCTGCAAGGCGCACGGCAAGCCACCGGCTTTCGTCCGGAGCGCCGGCAGGGCAGAGCAGCGCCCCGCGCGGCATGCTTTGCAAGCAAAAGCCCTGTACCTTGGGCCGGTCCAGCACGTCGATATAGGTCTTTTGCACCACCAGCTTGGGTGCGGCGCTCCATGCGGCGGCGGCATCGCCCTCGCGCAGGCAGGCCGCGGGCACCCAGCCCTCGTACCGGTAGTGTGTGCGCACACGGCGGTAGCCGCCGCTCGCTTCCAGCACCTCCACCGTCATGCCGTACAGCGCCTCGTCGGCAAGCTCGCACATCGGCTCGGGTTTTGTGTACAGCGGGGCGATATCGGCGATCACAACAGCAAGGCTCATCGGGTTTCCTCCATTCGATCCATCCAATACAGTCTATTGCGGTCTCTTTCTAAAAAGCGGCGGGCAGCGCAAAAGCGCCGTTTCCGGCACTTTTGCGCACAGATATCCAGATGCGGGAGGTTTCTTTGTCAATACTCCAGAATCCGCAGCGTCCGGTTGGTGGCGTCCACACTGGCATTTACGCCCAGCGGCAGCGACATCGTGGGCAAAATATGCCCGCACTGCACCGCGCCGAGGATCGGCTTTCCCTCGTCCAGCAACAGCTCGGTGAACACCTCGCGCAGCGTAAGGCTCTTTTCCGGCTCCGGCGCGCCGCAATCGGTAAACGCGCCCAGCAGAATTCCCGCGCAGGCGCGCAGCTTGCCCGCCTGCTTGAGCATCAGCAGCATCCGGTCGATGCGGTACGGGGATTCGCCGATCTCCTCGATGAACAGGATCTTATCCTTGGTATCGATCTCGTAGGCGGTACCCAGCGTGGAGGCGATGAGCGAGAGGTTGCCACCGGTAAGAACGCCCCGGCATACGCCCTTCGCGATGGTGACCATCGGGCTTTCGGGCGGGTTGAGCGCCTCCGGCTCGTGCACGCCGAACAGCGTATTGCGCAGAGACCGTTCCGTATAGGCATCCAGGCCCGCGTACCACTCGGTGGCGGGCATCGGCGTGTGGTATGTGACAAAACCGCAGCGCTGGTTGAGCACCAGATGCAGGATCGTCACATCGCTGTAGCCGCAAAACACCTTCGGGTTTTTTGCCGCCGTATCCCAATCAATGCGCTCCAACAGGCGCTGCGCACCGTAGCCTCCCCGGATGCAGATGATGCCCTCGATGGAAGGATCGGCAAACGCATCGTTAAAGTCCTGTGCGCGCTCACGGTCGTATCCGGCCAGATATCCGTGATGCCTCCGGCAGGAGGGGTAAACAACCGGCTCCAGCCCGAGTGCGCGCACACTGGCAACCGCGGGCGCAAGGCGTTCTTCCGGAACCGGGCCGGAGGCGTCGATCAGCGCGACGCGCGCGCCTTTGGATAACGGTTTTGGTATGATCATGGCGGGCACTTCCTTTTCATTGATGCATTGATGCAGAGGCGGCAGCGCTTCCCTGCCTGTATTTTTGGGAACCCCCGGGATATTTTCGCCGTTTTTCGGCGGCAAGCGGCCCTTATCCGGCAAAATCCGCCGGAACGCCGGCGATGCCGATGCCGGGCGCATCCGTCATGCGGATGATGCCGTTTTCGTAAACGGGGCCGCCCGTATAGGGATCGATCCGGCACAGGGACGGGCCGTCCAGATCGGCGCGCGTGATGATGCGTTTCGCCGCGGCCAGATGCGCCGCCGCGCTCACGGCCAGCTTGGATTCCAGCATACAGCCGATCATGCATTCTACGCCGTACATCTCGGCCAGCGCGCAGATCTTCAGCGCCTGCCAGATGCCGCCCGTTTTCATCAGCTTGATATTGATGAGATCCGCCGCGTGCGTACGGATGATCTCGGCCGCGTCCTCGGGGGAGAATACGCTCTCGTCGGCAAGGATCGGCGTGGCGACCGTCCCCGTGATCATGCGCATTCCCTCAAGATCGTGCGCGGGAACAGGCTGCTCTACCAGATCGATCTGCAGTCCCTTATCCTCCATTGCCGTGATGATGCGCACGGCCTGTTTTGCCGTCCAGCCCTGATTTGCGTCCACACGCAGCCGAATGCCGCCACCCACGGCCTCGCGGATGCCGGCGATGCGCGCCACGTCGGCAAGCCCCTCCTTGCCAACCTTGATTTTTAAAATACGGTAGCCCTGCCGCACGGCTTCGAGGCTGTCCTCGATCATCTGCGGCACCGGGTTCACGCTGATGGTGATATCCGTCTCCACCGTATCGCGGAATCCGCCCAGCAGGCGGAAAAGCGGCGCGCCAAAGCGCTGGGCGTACAAATCGTAAACCGCCATATCCACCGCCGCTTTGGCCGAGGTATTCTTCACGATACAGGTATGCAGGCGGTGCATGATGCCGTCCAGATCTTCGATCTCCATTCCCAGCAGCGCGGGACGGATAAAATCTTCGATCGCGCAGCGGATGCTGCCCTTCGTATCGCCTGTGATCACGGCCGTGGGCGGCGCTTCGCCATAGCCCACCTCGCCGCTGTCGGCGGTGATGCGCACAACGATATCCTCCACGTTTTCCACCGTGCGCAGGGCGGTTTTAAACGGCTTGGCAAGCGGAATAAAAACTTCTCCAACATCGATTCGAACGATTTTCATCAGCGTAACGCTCCTTTTGCCGTTCTCATTGCCGGCTGCGGTTCCCATAGACGGCTTGTTTGACAGGATCGCGAACGGCCGTTTTCAAGATAACAGTATAGCAAACTCCCGCAGCAAATACAAGTTTTTCCTTGTTTTTGGCAGCGAACCTTCGGCGGGCGGCCGCAGGGGAACGCGCAAAAAAACCGGCAAAGCGGCCGCAAACGCTGCAAAAGGCACCGAAAAGCAGCCAAAACGCCGCAGAAAGGCGCCAAAAAGAGCCGGCAGCCGGCAAAAAATCAGGGCCGCTGCGCGTGCTCGTACAGCAGCAGAGTACTGTCCTGCATCGCGCGCTCCATGGCCGGCACATCCGTATTCTGGCTGCAAAAACAAACGATAAACGGCCGTTTAGCGTACACGATCCCCACATCGTGTGTAATGCCGGCATCCTCGCCGGTTTTGTGCGCGGCACGCACCCCGCGCGGCAGAAAAAACGGGAGCTTTCCGTTCAGCCGCTGGTCGCACAGGATAGAGAGCATTTTTTGATCCGCCTCGGGCGAAACGGCCTTTCCTTCGTACATCAGGCGCAAAAGCCGCCCCATCTCCCGCGCGGTGATGTGGTTTTGCAGGCCGCGGGCAGATGCCTCGCTGTCGAACAGCAAACGGCGCAGCGCCGTTTGCCGCAGCCCCAGCGCATGCAGTGTTTCGTTGATGCGCTCCATCCCCAGCCGCCGGATCAGCAGATTTGTCGCAGTATTGTCCGAAAGGATGATCATCAGCACGCAAAGATCCCAAAGCGTTACGCACAGACCGTCGTGCAGATATGTGAGCGCACCGCACGAGGGCAGCTTGTCGGCGCGGCGGATCGTAAACGGCTCGTCCGCGCGCGCAAGGCGGTTTTCCATCTGGCGAAACGCCTCCGTCAGCACGGCCAGCTTGATCACGCTGGCCGCGATTACCGGCGTGTCCGCATTGCGGGCAAGGCTCGCACCCGTTTCCGGCTCCTCGTAATAAAAGCAGACGTCGCCCGGTATGGCGGACAGCCTGGCCTCGATCTTTTTTTGAAGCTCCTGCATAGTATCCTCCCCTCCCGAAAAAGGATTTTCAGGCCGCCGGCACAAGCGGCCCGGCGCCCGGCCCTTCGGTTTGTCGTACCCCGGCGCGTCTCAAATGCCCAGATAGGCCCGCAGCAGATCGAACGTATTGGCAAGCCCCTCGATGTGGGCGCGTTCATACCCGTGTGAGGCATAGACGCCCGGGCCCACCACGCAGTGGCGCACCTCATGGCCCGCGCAAACAGCCGCGTCCGCGTCCGACCCGTAATGTGGGTATACGTCCAGCGCATAGCGCACGCCCGCGCGCTGCGCGGCATCCACAAGGCCGTCCACCACCGCCTTGTGCGAGGGGCCCCTGGAATCCATCGCGCAGATCGAGACCATCGTCTCGTCGCACTGCAGGCCCTTGCCGACACAGCCCATATCTACGGCGATCATTTCCGTCACATCCTCCGGGATCGAAGCCCCTCCGTGCCCCACCTCCTCAAACACGGTGAACATCATGTGCACCCTGCGGCGCGGCGCGGCGCAGGTATCCTTCCAATACCGGACAAGCGTCAGCAGAATGGCAGCGGAGAGCTTGTCGTCTAAAAAGCGGCTTTTAATATATCCCGTCTGCGTTACGGCAAAGCGCGGCGCAACGGCCACATAGTCCCCTGCCGCCACCCCAAGCGCCCGCGTTTGCTGTTCGCTGCGGGTTTTTTCGTCGAGCAGCAGTTCGATGGTATCAAAGCCGCGCTGCGTTTTATCGTATTCGGAATTCACATGCACCGAGGCGTTCTCCAGCTGAAAAGTCCCCTCGAGCACCCGGCCGCTGCGGGTATAAACGCGCGCGGTTTCTGCTTCGATGTTTTGCGCGCGCAGGCCGCCCACCGGCGCAACGCGCAGCGCTCCGCCCGGCTTTACCCCGCACACCATTGCGCCCAGCGTATCCACATGCGCGCTCAGCAGCAGCCCGTCTCCCGTGCCGCCAAGTTCGACCGTAAGCCCGCCCTTCGCCGTGCGTTTGGGCGCGTAGCCCATCGCCGCAAATTCGCCGATGCAGTAATCCACCACCCGCTCCGTAAAGCCGGTTGGGCTGGGAATGGCAACGAGCGCCTCCAGCTGGCGCAGCGCACAGCTTAAATAATCAGACTGCATATCGGTCACTTCCTGCTCCCGCGGCCACGGCATTTTGCCGCGCCCCGCTGTAATGATCCTTTCGCAAAGCCCCGGGCCCGGATGATCCTGATCCCGCTTTTGATCCAGCCTTATTATAATCCAGCTTTTCCCCGTGCGCAAGCCCTGCGGCAGATGCGGCCGCAAATTGGCAGGTGCTGTTGCTTTTTTGCGGTTTGTCGGGTATAATAGCCGCAGGACGGCTGTCCGGCCGCGGCGCCTTCTTTGAGACGGCCCAAAGGCCCAGTGCAAAGATTTTTTCGGGACAGAAAGCTGTTTTTGTAAGGATCCCGTAAGGATTTTAAGCCCGTTGTAAGAAATTTGAAACATTTTGCGCGCAATAAGCCGTCTAATACGGCAGGAAGGGGCGGTGGAGCCGCTGTGAATTCCGAACCGGCAGTCATCGCTGCCGCAGCGCCTGATATGGAGCGCATTGTTCATACATACGGAAATTCCGTATTGCGCATGTGCTTTTTGTATCTGAAGGACGCGCATCTGGCCGAGGACGCATCGCAGGAGACCTTTTTGAAGGTATACCGCAATTACGCGCAGTTCGACGGAAGCGCCGGAGAAAAAACGTGGATCATGCGCATCGCCATCAACGTGTGCAAGGATTATCTGCGCAGCGCCTGGAATCGCCGCGTCAACGTGGTGGAGGCGCTTGGCGACATTCCCGTTGCGCAGGAATACCCCCACGAGGACGACACCCTGCTGCAGGAGATCATGCGTCTGAAGCCCAAATACAAAGAAGTTGTTTTGCTGTTTTATTATCAGGATATGAAGATCAGCGAGATCGCCCGCGTGCTGAACGCGCCGGAATCCACGGTTTCGGTACGGCTCAAGCGTGCGCGCGAGCAGCTGAAGAAAAGATTGGAGGGATGGTATGCCGAAGAAACAGGATCCGATCGCCCGATCGATTGACCGGCGTCTTACGGCGCTTTGCGTGCCGGAGGATCTGGCCGCGCGCGTTGTGGCACGGGCGCACGAGCAAAAGAAACGGCGCCCGCAGACGGTACGTTTTCGCCGCCCGCTTGCCATTGCGGCCGTATTTTGCCTCATCGTTACCTGCAGCATGGGCGTACTGGCGGCCACTACCCCCCATTCCCGCAATCTGTTGGCCGTTCTGGGCGAGCAGGTGTTCTTCCTGCTGCAGCCTGTGGAGCGTTCCTGCGTGCAAAACGGGATCGAGACCACGGTCGTTGCGGCGATGAACGACCGCGACACAGTCGATATTTATGTGGCCGTGCGTGATCTGGAGGGCTCGCGCGTCAACGCCCGCACGGATCTTGCCGACGTTTCCCTCTCGGGGCCGCTGATCTCGCCCTCTGTTCAGCTGGTGCAGTTCGACGAAAAAAGCGCAACCGCCACCTTCCGCATCGAAGGTGTCTGCGGTGAAGACCTGAACGGCAAAAAAGTAACGCTTTCGATCGGGACTGTTTTGTTGAACCGCTCCGATTATTTCTCGCAGGATACCGGCGTCAATGTCGCACAGATCGCGCGGGCTTTCCCGGAGCCTGAATTTCAGGAGCTGACAGGAAGCCGCGTGTATATGACGGTCGGCAGCGATGACGAAACGCCCCTGTTTGCCGACGACAAGGCGCTGGCTCCGGCCGAATCGGAGGAAAACGCGCTTACGCAGCTTTTGCCGTGGGGCAGCCTCGCGGCAGGCGGCGTTGCCGACGGCGCGCTGTATCTGCTCGTGTGCCCGGATGAGACCGGCCGGTATGCCCAGTATACCGATGTGCGCCTTTTGGATAAAAGGCATCCCGAACAAACCGGCCAAACGATTCACACCGTCGAGTTCGGCGCACTGGAGACCATCGCCGACAATCAGTATTACGAATATACGGAGTACATTATTCCCCTGCCGGAAAACGCCGGATCCGAGGAGCTTTCCATTGTGTGCAGCGGCGTCACCTATGAAGAAGCTTTGCGTGGAAAATGGTCGTCTACCTTCCGGCTGGAGAGCGTTTCCCGTCAGCGCGTTGCGTATCCGGATCTGACGGTAAACGGCCGGCGTATTTCCCGCGTAGAGCTCTCGCCGATGGGGGTGTGCGTTGTGATGGAAGGCGACGGAAACGATCCGGACACCGCGCGCCCAAAGATCGTTGCCTATGACGCCGCCGGCCAGCCCATCCCCGTAAACGGCTCTTCCAGCTCGTGGAACGGGACGGAATCGACGCTGAAAAACCAATTTGAAACGCCTCTGCCGCTGGAAGAGATCTCGCGCGTGACGGTAGACGGCAAGGAGATCGAATTTAAAAATTAAACAGGGTCCGATCGGATCGGCGGGTATCTGCCGCGCAGAAAACGCGCGATGGATCCCCGCCGGTTTTTTTGCCGGATCCTGCCGCCCCCGGCGCGGATGCGCCGCACTTGACATGCAATCTCGAACCTACTATAATGAGCATGAAATTATGTGGCCTGCATACATATTGATGGTAATGTCAAGAATCATGCGCAAAATAGTTTGCAGGCTCTGGCGAATAAAATCAGCCGGTAATAGAGGCATCCTTCAGAGTAGCCTCTAAGTGCTTCATATTCATGTATTTTTAGAAGAAGCTGACCCAGCCGGCCTTATCCTCCTTCATCCCCTCGGTGGCGCCCAAAACCTCACGGTATCCATCTTCATTTACCGCAATCGCAACCAAAATCGCCACATTTTCGTATTCTCCGCCCCGGCTGCGCCGCAGATAGATGCCGTCCACATAGACGCAGGGATATCTTCCGCCCTGCAAGGGCCGTCTGCGCCAATCCTCAATATGGACATCAGCGTTCTTATTCAGCTCGCTGATGGTGGCCGGAGATACTTTGCTGTCCCACAGCGCCTCGATGATATCCTCTGCCCTGCGCACCGAGACACCAGCCAAGTACATTTCGATAAGGGCTTCCTCCACACTGCTTTCACGCCGACGTTACCGCTGTATAATCGCCGTTTCAAAAGAGACTCCCTTCGGGCGGGGCACATGGAGCGTAGCATCGCCGGAGGTGATAGTACGGTTTCGGCTGTAGTGTCCGCTGCGGTATTCCCGCCGCTGCTCATTTCGCTCATACCGGACCGCCTGCGTTAACCGCTCTGCCTCTTGTTCCAGCAGCGCATTCAGCGTTTCTTCCACGCTCCCGCGAACCAGCTCTTTAAGTTGACCCTTGATTACTTCTTCATTTCGCTGTACAATCTTCTCGGACATGGTTTGCTCTCTCCTTTTTGAATGGTGTGTTCCAGCTTCATTCTACCAGAGGGCTGCAAGCCTTGTTTTTTTATTTGCGCATTTTATTGTACCTTATTGCCGTGTTGATGACGGCATCATATTCCTGCCGGTGGGCAGCGTAGAAGGGAGCCGAACCCACATTGGTTTTGCCCCCTCTACTATAGATTGTTGAAAATCGGCAGCATTGCAGGTACAATTTAAGTATAAAACCGAAAGAAGGGCCGCAGCATGAAACCAACTCCAAACAGCCCCGAGGCCAAAACCGCGATCCCGGTGGCCGAGATGCGGGCGAGCGACGCCTATACCATCGCACAATTTGTCAGCAGCAAGGAGCTGATGCGGCGCGCGGCGCAGGGCATTTTTGACGCGGTGGAAAGCACGCTGGCGGATACAGGCGGCTGGCGTGGCAAAAAAACAGCCATCCTTGCCGGCAGCGGCAACAATGGCGGCGACGGTTACGCACTGGCGGGCATTCTTGCCGGGCATGGCGCTCCGGTGCGCATTTTCTGTGTGAGCGAGAAGTTCTCGGAGGACGGGCGGTATTATTACGAACAGGCGGTGGCAAAAGGGGTGCCGGCCGAACGGTTTGTGCCGGGTGCGGATGGGACAGGTCTTTCGGAATATGATATCCTCGTGGACTGCATTTTAGGTACGGGCTTTGCCGGTGTACCGCGCGGCGCTGCCGCCGAAGCCATCCGGGCCGTCAACGCGAGCGGCGCGTGGGTGGTGAGCGCCGATATCAACAGCGGCATGAACGGCGACACCGGCGAGGCCGTACTGGCGGTGCGCTCGGATCTAACCGTCTCCATCGGCTTTTACAAAGCCGGCCTGTTTTTGGGCCGTGCCCCGGAGCTGATTGGGGAGCTGGTGAATGTGGAGATCGGGATCGTGCCGGTGCCGGACGGAGACGAGGTGTTATGAGCATTGTGTCGCCGGAAAGCATAAATTCGGCTTGGCGGGGCTGTGAATACCGGCGGGAGAAAACGGTTCTCTGCTTTTACCAAGAACATCGATGACAACGATTCGGGCGTGGTATCCGGCAGCAATGGAGAGCGCAATACTTCTAATTTGTTGGCTGCCCTCAATAGAATAGAATACAAACCATACCGGGAGGGAACGCTCATGTTTGGAATTCTATTCAGCTTTGTTGCCGGTCAAATTTTGTATTTTGCGCTGCATCTGGAAAGCAGCAGCTTTCCAAAGCCGCTTTCTGCGCAAAAGGAGGCAGAAGCCTTTGCCGCCATGAAGCAGGGCGACCCCGATGCGCGCGATAGGATCATCCGCCACAATCTGCGCCTTGTGGCGCACATCGCCAAAAAATACTATGCTTCTCAGGCGGATCAGGAAGATCTCATCAGCATCGGCACTATCGGCCTGATCAAGGCCGTCAACAGCTTCGACAGCGCCAAGGGCGCCCGTTTTGCCACCTACGCGGCACGGTGTATCGAAAATGCTATACTATCGCAGCGGAACAAACGGCGGTTGAGGTGGCGGAACGGGTGTCTTTTGAGGCAAAATGGCGCCTGCTGGCGAGAGTGGGAGTCCGCTGCTATATTCTGATTTCCAATGTATCGGGTGCGGTAAAAGTAGCCCCGCTGCAAATTCTTCAGTTTCCAGTGGTGCTGCCGCACAAGTTTCAGGACGCAGAAAAGTTCAATTTGCAGTTTTCGGACTTCGCAGAAATCACCGAAACAGCGGACAAGCTCCGCTGGCTTCGCTACCAGAAAGGCCTGCGCCAGAGAGACGTTGCAGACTACGCCGGGATAGACCGGAGCACCTATGTCCACTATGAAGAATACGGTAAAGACCTCTATCCGCCGGAGCACATGGAGAAAATCGCGCAGCTTTTTGAAGTGCCGGTCGATACGCTTCTGGATGACTACAATCTATTTCTGAGGAATGGTCAGGGCAACCAGATCAAGGCAATCCGAATGAAGCTGGGGCTGACGCAAAGGCAGTATGCGGACAAGCTGGGCGTCAGCCTTGGAAATCTCAAGCATTGGGAGCAAAACCGTAAGCAGATTTTCAAATCCACATGGGAGAAGTATTTCAAACAGGGTCTTGAAAGAAGCGAATAATTCTGATAGAATTATCGTAGAATAATTTAGGAGGTGTTGCCCCGTGATTATCAAATCTTCGACCGCACTTCGCAATAACTATGGCATGATTTCTGATCTGGCGCATGACGAAGCGGAACCCATTTATATCACCAAAAACGGCGAAGGCGACCTTGTCGTTATGAGCATCGAAGCCTTTGAACAGCGCGAAGAATCCTTGAAGCTGCGCGCAAAGCTGGAGATCGCAGAAGCGGCCCGGCTTTCCGGCGCACCGACTTATACGCTGGAGGAATCCAGAAAACGGCTGGAGGCGATCTATCAGCGTGGCTAATCTTGTGATTCTGGAACCTGCCCAGCGGGAGCTTGAAGAAATCGCACAGCTCCGCATGAACCTTGTTGGACCTAACTCGGCAAGGAATATCACCGATCTGATTTTGGATACGCTTTCCCGTCTGGAAATGTTCCCGCTGTCCGGCCATATCCCACAGGACAAGGAACTGCGAAACGGAGGATACCGCTATGTGATTGCGGGAAAGTATATCTGCGTGTATCGGCTGATTGCTGAAATGGTCTATGTCTATCATATCGCCCACGGCGCAAGCAATTATCCCACACTGTTTAAGAGACTCCTGAAAGAAGAAAAACAATAACGATCCATATGAAAAACGAGCAGGCCGGCGTTCGATGCTGGTCTGCTCGTTTGCTATGTATTATTGCTGCGCTTTCAGGTGCTTCACGGCTGCGTCCACCAGCTCCAGCTTCTGCTCCGTGGAATAGGGCAGCTTCTGGACAGTTTTCAGCACCTGCTCGGACTGGAACTTTGCCAGCTCCTGCCCAAGCTCCTGCTGCGCCTGCTTTGATTTCGGGAAGATCAGAAATACTTCCATGGCTGCCCTCCTTTCCAGAGCGTTTTCTGCTTCAATCTATGCGTGTGTTCCGGCGTCTATGTAGACAAATAGAATTCGATTTCGCGGCTGCGAGGGAAATCGTATTGCCGCGCGGTTTTGGCGGTGCGGGAATGCTTGCAATTCAAGGGCTTTCCGCCCCTGAATTGTCTACATCAGACCGCCGTTTGCGGGCGGATTTTGCCTTCTGCTGGCGGTGAACCTCCTTGGCGCAGGCGGGGCAGTATTTTGTCCTGCCGGAGCGGACGAGAATGCCCGTGCCGCAGACTTCGCAGCGGCGGAGTTTTTTCGGGCTGAGGATGGCCTGTTCCAGCTTTGGCCGCTGGGGCAGCACGGCGCGGCGAAACCACCGGCAAAGTAGGCTTCGAGAGATGTGTTGCGGACAGACGCCGTCCAACAGCAGGCAGTCGCCATCCAAGAAGTTGCAGCAGCGCTTTGTAAGGCCGCGCACGCTGCGGAGCTGTCCTGGCGTCAAGCGGAAGAGCGTGCCATCCGGCAGCCGCTCGATGGGGTCAAGCTTGTGCATCTTCGCCCTCCTTTGCGATAAGCTTTGCATCCGCTGGGTAGTTCAGCGTAATGAGCGCAGGCTTGCCCAAGCCCTGCTTGCGCCGAACAATCAAGCCGCTGTATTCCAGCTCCCGGAAGATCCGTGTGGCGCTCTGGCGGCTGCGGTGGAGCTTCGTCTGCGCCTGCTCCACAGCCGAATTGTGCCGTCCGGCTCGACGTAGCCGTTCTGCCGGGAAATGCTTGCTCTGTCCAGCAGCAGCGCATAGAGTACCTTCGCGTCGTTGCTGATGTCCCACAGGGCTTCGTCTTGGAGAAGGAACCTCGGAAGCGGTACATAGGACGCCACCGGGCTCTGCGCCGTGAGCTTGCAAAAAGTTTTCATCTGACCTCCTGTCCCATCCATCAATCCATCCATTTTTGTGTTGATTGATTGATAGATTGATTCTCTTGTATCTTGATTTATTTCTTATTAGTTAAATAGTGTCTACACAAGATTAGGTCAAAACAGTACACCAAATAGCAATGCAA
>CAJUMH010000024.1 GCA_910587145.1 uncultured Ruthenibacterium sp.
ATTTCCAGATTAACGATGATGTCCGCATACTTTTTGAAATCTACCGATTGCATTTCCAGCACTTCGGTTTTCAGCGCCTCAATTCTTGAGAGTGATTCTGTCAGACTTGCAATTTTCTCCCGGACAATAGCCGCCTGCTCAGACAAAACCTGCGCCACACCTGCCGGAGTATCCAGCGGAATCAATCTGTCTCTGATGTCATCCAGGGAAAAACCCAGATGCTTCAGGGATAGTATTTGGTGGAGCTTGATAATGTCTTTATCGGTATATAGCCTGCGGCCACCTTCACTCATAGCTGACGGTGAGAGCAGTCCTTCCTTGTCATAATGCTGTAAGGTTCTGACCGTTACTCCCATTTTCTTTGCAACTGCACCTGCGGTCATATATCCCTGTGGAATCGCTCGGTATCTTTCCACGTTCAAAACACCTCCTGCGGGTAGTATACTTCATTACGTTACGTCATGAGCAAGACCTTTTTTGTATTTTCATGTATTATCGGCAAATTATTTGGAAGGGGATAGGTTCTAAGATACCAAAAGCTGGAAGGGGCTTGCCTTCCAGCTTTTGGTTTATTGTCAGCAACTCCGCATTATTTTGTGGTCTTGTCCATATCAGTGAGCACCCCTCCCCCGCAAATGCCGCACGGCGCCTGCAAAAACGGTTTTCGCGGCGAACAGCCGGACGGCGCGCTATATTTCAGGGCGCGGCGCGTGCTTTGGCAGGCCTGAGGCGCAGCTGCCGTTCTGCGGGACGAACGGTTTCTCGAAACAATATTTTGAAAAAGGTGTATATCTTTTGTCCCGGCGCCCATATATTGGTAGAGATTAAGCTGCACCGGGCTGTCCGGTCGTCCCGGCCTTTTAAAAAGCCGAAGCGGCGCAGCGATAAAAAAAGAGAAAGCAGGCGGAACGCAGATGCCGATTTTGATCACACTTTTCCGTGCGCTGGTGTGGGTAGCGCTGCCGGTAATCGGCGCGGCGTGCGCCGGAGTATACTGCTCCGAGCACGCCCGGCACGATCTTGCACAGGAGGCTCCCCAAAAGGCAAAGCAGCCGGTAACGCCCGGCGTGCATTTTCCGGACATCTGAAAGCTTGTCCAAAAGGCCAAGGGGCGAAAGCCTGTCCGAAAGGTTAAGGCAAGCTTGCACACGGGCCGCCGCAAAACCGCGTCCGGTCCCGCCGGAAGGCTCTCTTCTCAAAAAATTTTAAAAAACCGATCCGTGTTTTGCAGAAATCCCGCCCGCTGTGTCGTTCTATTATCAAACGGCCGGAGCGGCGCCGCGGCGCGCCCCATATGAGAGGCGGCCCCGAAAGCGGCCCATCCCCCGGGCGGCTGCCGGCGGTAGCGTTTGCCCCATCCATCCGCACGTTCGCTGGAGAGGAGAGAGAACAGATGATGTTTTTGATGATTTTAACGCGGGTCGTATTTTTTCTGAGCATCCCGCTGTGTCTATACGGCATTTACTTTGCAGTGGTTGCGCTGTTCGGCCTGCGCGGCCGTACCCGCACCGCACCCTGCCGGCCGCCCCAAAAGCGCTTTGCCCTTGTGGTGGCGGCGCGCAACGAGGCGGCGGTGATCGGCCAGCTGGTAGACAGCCTGCGCGGGCAGGATTATCCGCGCGCACTGTATGAGGTGATCGTTGCGCCCAACAACTGCACCGACGACACCGAGGCCATCGCAGCGCGGCACGGCGCGCAGATCTTTCGCCCGCAGGGCGCGATCCGCAGCAAGGGCGAGGTGCTGTCGCAGGTGGTGGACGAGCTGGTCTTGCCGCACGGCTTTGATGCGATGTGCGTATTTGACGCCGACAATCTGGTGGACAGGCAGTTTTTGCGCCGCATGAACGATGCGCTGTTGGACGGCGCGCAGGTGGTGCAGGGCTTCCGCGACAGCAAAAATCCCGATCAAAACGCCGTTTCCGGCTGGTATTCCATCTGCTACTGGATGCTGAACCGCTTTTATAACGGCGCCCGCAGCGCACTGGGCCTTTCGGCACTGGTAAACGGCAGCGGCTTTGCCGTTACCACCGGTCTGCTGCGCCGTTTGGGCGGCTGGAATACCGTCACCATGACAGAGGACTATGAGTTCAGCGCGCAGTGCGCAATGCTGGGTGAACGTGTGCACTTTGTGCCCGAGGCCGTAATCTACGACGAACAGCCGCTCACCTTCCGCCAAAGCTGGAAGCAGCGCCGCCGCTGGACCACCGGCAGCCTACAGGGTCTGCAGCAATACGGCTCCGGCCTGTTCGCAAGCTTTGTGCTGCATGGCAGCCTCGTTTGCCTGGATATGTATTTGACGTTTCTGGTTCCGCTGGTGCAGCTGCTGGGCACGCTGCTGGGGATGGCGGGCTTTGCGCTGATGCTCACCGGAAACGGCATTGTCCTTGGCGGCATCGTTCTGCGCGGCGTGCTGCCCGCCCTTGTTTTGACGCTTGGCGGCTTTCTCGTCAGCGCGCTGGGCTCGTCGGCGTTCGCCGCATTTACCGTTGCGCTCCGAAACAAAAGCCTTTCCGGTATGGCAAAAGGCATTCTCTCGTTTTGGGTGTTTCTGTTCAGCCAAATGGCGCTTACACTGCTGAGCTTTGTGAAAAAGCAGGAAAAGTGGGAGCCCATCGCACATACAAACGCAAAGCGGCTGGAGGATATGAAGGCGGCGTAATCTGCAGCTGCCGAAAAAGATATGCCGAAAAGCCCCCGTCGGAGGGGGCTTTTCGGCATATGCCTTTTGCGCCGTTACGACCCCGTAGAGCGGTAATGCCGCACCCCCAGGCGCCAAAGCAGCGCGCAGGGGATCAAAAACAGCAGCGCGGCAAGCGGCAGCAGGCCGTACCACAGAGGGCCGCGGCCGAGCAGATATTGCAGCGGCCAATGCTGCACCAGCGCCAGCGGCACAAGAAAAGTCAAAACCAGCAGCACGGGCTTGCCGTAAATGCCAAAGGGGTACTTGCCATATTCGCGCGGGCCGTCCAGAAAAATATTCATCGTCTCCAGATGCTCCAGCGTAAAAAAGCAGATGCAGGCGTTCACAAGGAACAGCCCGAAGAAAACAGCCGCGCCGCACACGATCATCAGCGCCAGCACCAGCGCCTTTGCAAGCGTCCATGCCACCGCGCCGTCCGCAACGGCCCACGCCAGCATTACGGCCGCTTGCAGCACGCGCGCCAGCATGGCGGGGCGCATCTCCTGGCACAGCACCTGGAACAGCACCGGGCGCGGGCGCAGCAGAATGCGGTCGAACCGTGCATCGGAGAGTATGCGGTGGAACGTATCCAGCCCCCGCGCAAAGCATTCGGCTAGCGAGGTGCCCGCAAGGATCACCGCGTAGCACAGGCTCAGCTGCGGCAGTGTGTAGCCTCCAACAGAGCCAAAGCGCTCCATCAGAAATATCACGCTGAGAAATACGTTTGTCGTAATGAGCAGCTGCCCCAGACACGTGAGAAAAAAGCCGGCGCGATACGCCATGGCCGAGCGCAGATGAACGGAAAGAAATTTCAGATACAGCTTCATCGTTCAGCCTCCCAGGATCACTGCGCGGCCGAGGCCGCGTTTGGTAAGCAGATAGCCTGCCGCGCCCAAAACGGCGATCCAAAGCACCTGCAGCCCCATCGCGGCCGGTATTTGCCCCAGCGGGATATCCCCGCTGAAAATGCGCAGCGGTACGTTCTGCATCGAGGCAAAGGGCGTCAGCTGCGCAATGCCGCGCAGCCAGCTTGGCAAAAAGGGCAGCGGCACAATGGCGCCGCCCAGCAGGTCCGCCGCCGCAATGGACAAAAACATGATCCCGCCCGGATCCGTCAGATAAAACGTCAGCGCATAAACGAGCAGCGAATACGCACACACCACCACAAGCATCAGCACCGACGAGAGCAAAAACAGGCCGAACACCGGCAGGGGTACCCGCAGCCGCAGCCCATAGGGCGCCGGGATCAGGCAGCCCACCGCCAGCACCGGCAGCAGCCGCAGCAGCCCGCGCGCCAGCCGGTTCGCCGCCGTGCGCGCCAGCCACATGCTGTAAACGTTCACCGGGCGCAGCAGCTCGTAAGCCACCGAGCCGGTTTTTACCGATTCCAGAATCTCGTACTCCCAGTTCCACAGGGCAAAGAAGGCCAAAAACGCCTGCTGCAGCCAGATGTAGGCGGCCAGCGCCTGCATGCCCATGGGAAAGCGCTCCGGTGCCTCCAGCCAAAATGCCCGGTAGAGCAGCACCTCCATCGCGCCCCACACAAGCTGTGTGCTCATGCCCGCCAGCGCGGCGGCACGGTACTGCAGGCCGGCCATCAGGCGCATTTTAAAAAACGATAGATATTTTTTCATACCGCCGCCCCCTTAAATGCCAAAGCGGCGGTACAGATCCGCCACCGATTCCTCGGTGGAAAGGTTCTCCCCCGCCATCGCCCGGATCTGCGCGGTATCTCCGTCCAGCAGCAGCCGCCCCTTGCCGATGAGCAGCACGCGGCTGCACAGCGCCTCTACGTCCTGCATATCGTGCGTTGTGAGCAGCACGGTCGTGCCGCACAGCCGGTTTTGTTCCAAAATAAATTCGCGTACCTTCAGCTTGCTCACCGCGTCAAGGCCGATGGTGGGCTCGTCCAAAAACAGCAGCCTCGGCCCGTGCAGCAGCGCGGCGGCGATCTCGCAGCGCATGCGCTGCCCCAGCGAGAGCATGCGCGCCGGCGTTTTGAGCAGCTCGCCAAGGCTCAGCAGCTCTGTAAGGCGGTCGAGGTTTTCGCGGTACACCGCGCCCGGCACGCGGTAGATCTCCCGCAGCAGCTCGAACGATTCCGCCACGGGCACATCCCACCACAGCTGGCTGCGCTGGCCGAACACAACGCCCAGCCGCGCCACATGCTCCATGCGGTTTTCCCACGGCGTGAGGCCGTCCACGGTACATGTGCCGCTGTCCGGCCGCAAAATACCGCTCAGGATCTTGATCGTAGTGCTCTTGCCCGCGCCGTTCGGCCCGATATATCCCAGAATCTGGCCGTCGGGAACGGTGAAGCTCATATCCTGCAGCGCGGGGATCTTGGTATATTCGCGCGAAAACAGGCTTTTGACCGCGCTGCCAAGCCCCGCCTCGCGCTGCCGGACGCGATAGGTTTTGCATACCCCTTTCATTTCGATCATCGTTTTTTCCCCTTTTTTGAAAGATGCCAAGGCGTTTCACCGAAAAGCGGGCGGCTGCCCGGCATTCGATGCGCCGCTTTTCAGATCCCTTCGCGTTCAGACCAGAGGACGGCGAGTAAACAAACCGTCATGGCCTTAAAAGCAAAAGGGAGGCGGCCCCGCCCTGAGCCGCGCGGGAGGTAACGAGCCTTTCCCGCGCGCGGCGAAGCCGCCCTCTTTCCGGGGAAGTTCGGCGCCTCATCCTCGGCCCGATGGGCCAAAAACACTTTGCGCTCCGCGCCCGGCAGATGCCGGCAGCGGGTGCGGCGCTTTCTCTTGAGCTTCCCGGCCCCGGAGCCGAAAGCGCCGGAGCAAAAAGGATTTTTATGGTAACATGTTTTTTCGGGGTTGTCAACTGTTTTGCGGCAAATTTTCTTTGCCTATTGCGGCAGGCATCCTCCGCTTTTTGCGGCAGGCTTACTCTGCCTTTTCGCCGTCCTTCCAGCGGTTGAAGATATTGGCCAGGATCGCGCCGGAAATATTGTGCCAAACCGAAAAGATCGCGCCCGGAACCGTTGCCATCGCAAGCTCGGGAAACGCGGTGCCGGCCAGCGAGGTGGCGAGGCCGGAATTCTGCATGCCGATCTCGACGGAAAGCGCCTTGCACTTCGGAACATTCAGGCGCAGCACCTTGCCAAGGCCCAGGCCGCAGGCGTAGCCCAGCAGGTTGTGCAGGATCACCACGACAAAAACGATGGCGCCGGTGGTAAGGATCTTTTCCGCGTTATGAGAGACAACGGATGCGACAATGAGGCAGATCGCGATAACCGAAACGCACGGCAGCACCTTTACAAGCTTCTGCGTAAGGCAGCCGAACAGCTTATTTAGAATAAAGCCCAGCGCAATGGGAATGATCACGACCTTGATAATGGATAAAAACATGCTCATGATATCTACCTGCACCTGCGTGCGCAGCAAAAGGTATGTGATGGCCGGCGTGAGGATCGGCGCCAAAAGCGTATTCACACTTGTCATGCCCACAGAGAGCGCCACATCTCCCCCGGACAGATACGTGATGACGTTGCTGGACGTGCCGCCCGGGCACGTGCCCACCAGCACAACGCCCGCCAGCAGCGCTGCGTCCAGGCGGAACGTTACGCCCAAAAGCCACGCCAGCAGCGGCATGATGGCAAACTGCGCAACACAGCCGATGATGATGTCCTTCGGCCGCGTAAATACCAGCTTGAAATCCTCCAGCTTCAGCGTCAGGCCCATGCCGAACATTACGATCATCAGCAGATAGTTCACCCAGGACGTCTGGATCCACAGGCAGGAGCCCGGCACAAACAGCGCCAGCGCCGCCACGGCCAGCACGATGATTGCCATGTACTTTCCAAAAAAGCCGCTGATTTTTTCCAATACCTTCATTTTCTTTCCCTCCGTCTTCTTTTTAAAGCGCATCCCGGCAGCCAGGGCATGGCGCAGTGTTCCGGCTGCGGTTTTTCATGATGCAGTCGCCGGCGCGCTCTGAAAAAGCGGCAAGCAAAAACGCCTTTGCCTCTTTTTCAAGAGACAAAGGCGTTCACCTCTGCGGTACCACTCCTGTTGCCGGAAAACCGGCCCCTCGCTCCACATCAGGCAATGTGGGATCCGGATAACGGGGATCGGCCGTTCGGGCTTACTGCGCAAGGGGGTTCGGCCCGAAAGCTCGGAGGGGATCTTCACAGGAGGCTCCGGCTGCCTTGCACCACCCGACAGCTCTCTGCGGCAAAGCCTTCCTGTTACTTTTCCTCGTCTGCGCTGTATCATGTTGCATTTACTGTAACACCTTGTTCATAAATTGTCAACCATTTTTTGCAGAAAAATCCGAAAGGCATCGCGCCAGAGACAAGGGCCGAAATTGCGCAAACCCCAAAAAGCTTACAAACGCGCGTCAAACAGGCCGCAAAAGCTGTCAATGGGGTCTTTTCCCCGGAACGCGTCCGGGCCGGCCAGCAAATCGTCCACAAGCGCGTCCAGCGTTGCGGGCTTTGCATCGTAGGTGTTGATGTAGGTGCGTGCCTGCGGAATATCCGCCAGTATCGTGGGCGCCGCACAGCTGATCACCACCACCGGCAGCTCGAACACATACCACGGGATCTCTCCGCCGCCCTTGGATAAGCCAAAGCTGGGCCGTCCGCTGGAAACGTCGCACAGCGTGATAACAAGATCCATACCGGAAACAAAATCGTCGATGGCGTTCTTGCCCGCAAAATACAGGTTGATGCTGGGCTTCTCGCCCGCCGCGATCTGCTTTTTCATCTTATCGATCGGGCTCTCGTAAATAAACGCGTCAAAGCCTTTGGCGCAAAGGCGCTCTTTGAGCATTTCGGCGGGATTTTTGCCGCCGCCGTAGCCCATGGCTTTCATCAGAACGGACATGCCGCCCTCCGCGCCCTTCACATGTACGATCATGATGCGCTTATATTTTTCGGGCGTAAGGGGCAGAACGTCCGCATCCTTATACTTTACCAGCGTGATGCAGTCGCGGCTGATGGCCCTGTGCATCTCTTTGTACTCCGCCTTGCCCAGAATATCCGCCAGAACCTCTGGCGCGGGCACCAGCGCTTCCTTCGCCTTTTTGTGCAGGCCCAGATGCGCCTTTAGGCCAAGGATGCGCGTAAGCGCCTCTTGCATGCGCGCCTCGCTGATGGTGCCGTCTTTGTAGGCGGCCAGCATTGCGGCATAGTCCTCGTCGGGATCGTTGAAGAACAGGAACATATCGCACCCGGCGTTGATGGAGGCGGGCAGCATTTCGCGGCGCGTCATGCGGTCTGTCATGCCCACCATATGGCTGGCGTCCGTTACCACCATGCCGTTGAAGCCCAGCTTTTCGCGCAGAAGCGTCGTCATGATGTCGTAGCTCAGCGTCGCGGGCATCATTTCTTCGTCCTCAAGGCCGGGATGAAGGGCTCTTGCATATTCGGGCAGCATGATATGGCCGCCCATAATGGCGTCCAGCCCGCCGTCGATGAGTGTTTTGTACACAAGGCCATAGGTCTTGTCCCATTCCTCGGGCGAAAAATAGTTGACGTTATTGGAGAGGTGCGCGTCGCGGAAATCCTGCCCGTTGCCCGGGAAGTGCTTTGCGGTGCACGCAAAGCCTGGAATGGTATGCAGGCCGTCCATATACGCCTTGCTCATTTCGGCCACACGTGCCGGATCCGAGCCAAAAGCGCGGGTGATGACCTCAGTGTTCTCCCAGTTATACAGGATATCGCACACGGGCGCAAACGCCATGTTGCAGCCGATGGCGGCCGCCTCCTCGTTGGACATTTTGCCCAGCGCATACGCGTAATCGTTGCTGCGCGTTGCGCCGATCTTGATGCCGGAGCCGATGTTTGTGCCGTCCGCGCAGGCGCCGTCGCCGCCCGCCTCGGTATTGCAGGCGATGAACAGCGGCACCTTGGCATATTTTTGCAGCGTGCGGTTCTGCTGCTGCACGGCCGCGCCCGGCATGGGGTTGTAGCGGCAGCCGCCCAGATGGTACTTTTCCATCAGCTCACGCAGATAATCTTCCTCCTGCGAGGCGGTAAGCTGGAAAAACAGCTGGCCCACCTTTTCCTCCGGCGTCATCGCGGCGATGGTCCCCTCCACCCAGCGAATATCGTCCTCCTGCAAATTATAGGGCTTTGCTTTCAAATCTACCATCATCATCTTCCTTCCCGCGGTACGCGATTTTTTGTGGTCTCTGCTCTCGATCGTAAAAAAGAGCCGGGCAGCTTCGCCGAAAAGCGGTATAGATTCGACTCTTTTTTATTATTGTAACATTTTCGAGCGCAAAAGTGTGGACGGATCCGGAAACTGCATGGAAAGATTTTCCTTTTATTTTTGTGAAAATTGCACAAACAGCATCCCGCGCGCCAGAGCTCTTTTACGGCTCTTTTATTCCACGCGCCAGAACGCCGCACTGTACGGCGCAAGCTCGCTGCCGCCGCCAAAATCGTGCGGCAGGCCGGTAACAAGATCGGTGGCGCGGCCCGCGCGCGCATCAAAATGCGCGGTAAACGGCGCGCCGTCGGCGTTCACGGCCACCAGCACACGCTCGCCGTCCGCCTCGCGCTCGAAAATAAACTGGCGGTTGGTGAGCAAAACGGTGCGATACCCGCCGCGCTGCAGCGCGCGGCTTTCCCGGCGCGCGGCCGCCAAACGGGAAAGATACGCCGTCAGCTCGTTTTCGCAGGGGCTCTCCACGGCGGGGCGCAAGGCGGCGTCGCCCTGTTTTTTGTCGCCTTCCATCCCCCATTCGCTGCCGTAGTAAATGCACGGCACGCCGGGCATACCAAACAGCACGCCGTACAGCGGGCGCAAATGCTCCCTGTTGGAGAGGATCGTCGCCACACGCGTGACATCGTGATTATCCGCAAACGCCAGCAGCGGCAGGCCCTTGTAAATCGTCCACGGCTCCGGCCCGAACTGCCGGCCGAGGCTGTGGCCGATCTCGAACAGGTTCATCGAATTAAAGCTGGAATAAAGGCCCTTGTAGCACTCGTAATTGGTTGCGCTGTGCAGCATGCCGCCGTTCACAAGGCGGTTGTAATCCCCGTGCAGCATCTCGCCGATCAGCGCGAAATCGGGCTTCAGGCCGTCGGTAAACCCGCGCAGGCGGCGAATAAAATCCTCGTCCAGGCAATACGCCACATCCAGACGCAGCCCGTCGATATCGAACGCCTCCGCCCAGCCGCGCACGCACTGAAGCAGGTGATCCACGACGGCGGGGTTGCGCAGATTCAGCTTTACCAGCTCGTAATGGCCCTCCCAGCCCTCGTACCAAAAGCCGTCGTTATAGGGCGAATTGCCGCCAAAGTCGATGCAAAACCAATCCTTATACGGGCTGTCCCAGCGTTTTTCCTGCACGTCCCGAAATGCCCAGAAGCCGCGCCCCACATGGTTGAACACACCGTCCAGCACCACGCGGATGCCGGCAACGTGCAGCGCGGCGCACACGGCGGCAAGATCCTCGTTCGTGCCAAGGCGGCGATCCACGCGGGTATAATCGCGCGTATCGTAGCCGTGCGCGTCCGATTCAAACAGCGGCGAAAAATATACCGCATTGATACCGAGCTTTTGCAAATGCGGGATCCAATCCCGCACGCGCAAAATGCGCGAAACGGTTTGCCCGTCGTTCTCGCGCGGCGCGCCGCACAGTCCAAGCGGATAGATCTGATAAAATACGCTTTCTTCCAGCCACATGAGCCATCACTCCTTGTTTTTACTCTCAGGCAGAGAACACCGAACGCCGCCGGCCCTCTGCCCGCCGGCAGAAGATCCTCCCGGCACATTGTCGCCGGTTCGTCGCGGCAGAACCGCCGCGGGTTCGGTTCCCTTCTGCTATAGTAGATGAGAATCCGAAAAATGTCAACCGGCGGCCCGTTATCCTTTGGCAGTTTGATTCGGTATAGATTGCGGCATCCCTTTTTGGATCTGTCAACCGCCAAAAAATTTGCGCCGCGCAAACGGATGTGGTATACTTTTTGAGAGAAAGCGAAAAAAGGGGCAGATTTGTATGGGCGATGTACTGGTACGGGCGGCATGCTTTGTCGCCGTGATTCTTTTGGGATACGTTTTGCGCCGGGTAGGCGTTTTTCACGAGGATGCGTTTCATGTGCTGTCGCGCATCGTGCTGAAGATTACGCTGCCCGCGGCCATCGTCGTGAGCTTTTCCGGCAAAGAGATCGCGCCCTCCATGCTTTTTATCTGCCTGCTGGGCTTTGGCTTCGGCGCACTGTATATTGGGCTGGGGTTTTTGATGAGCCGCAAAAGGCCGCCCGAAAAGCGCGCCTTTGATATGCTGAATCTTGCCGGCTATAACATCGGTAATTTTACATTGCCCTTTGTGCAAAGCTTTTTGGGGCCCGCCGGCGTGATCACCACCAGCCTGTTTGATACCGGCAACTCCTTTATCTGTTTGGGCGGCGCGTTTGGCTTTGCCCGCATGGTGCAGCGGGGCGAGCGCTTCTCGTTTGTGCAGATCGGCAAAGCGCTGCTGCGCTCTGTACCGTTCCTTACCTATATCACAATGACCGTGCTGGCGCTTTTGCATCTTGCCCTGCCGCAGCCGGTGATAGAATTTGCGCAGATCGCCGCGGGCGCCAATGCGTTTCTTGCCATGCTGATGATCGGCATTGGCTTTCAGGTGAACTGCAGCCGGGAACATATTTTTCACATTGCGCGCATTCTCTCGGTGCGCTATGGCGTTGCGCTGCTGGGGGCGCTGGCGTGCTACTTTGCGCTGCCTCTGGCGCTGGAATATCGGCAGGCTTTGGCGCTTCTGGTCTTCAGCCCCATCGCTTCCGCCGCGCCGCCCTTCACCGCGGAGCTGGAAAATGATTTCGGCCTTTCCAGCGCCGTCAACTCGGTTTCCATCCTTGTCAGCATTGTCTGCATCACGGTTCTGCTCACCATAATGCTCTGATCGCCGGGCGCGCCGGCTGCAAAAAGGGGCCTGTCGCAAAACAAAAACACGGTCGCAAATTGCACCGGGAGCAAGGTTCGCGCACAGGGTGGCATTTCAACGAGCCGTCAAGATCTTCCCCTTTAAAGAAACGGTGACCGAACAGCAAACCGGCGCCCCTTCCGGCCCTGAATTGCCAGAAGGGGCGCCGGTTTTTGTACGCTGTTTTTCCGAGGGGCTATTTGCAGGCAGGCCCCTTTTGCGTCTTTTTTCGGTTCGGCAGCCCGCGATTTGCGCCACGCCGCACGCCGCCGCGCCGCATCATGTTTTTACAGGCGCGTATCCCACTTGCCGCAGAACACCGTATCGCTGGCGGTGCCGTGGAAGGCGCTCTTGCCGCAGATCTTTTCGATGGCGGCGCGAATCGAAGTGCGCGTGGGGCCGTAGGCGTTTACAAAAGTGCGCACCTGCGGCACATCGATAAGATGATTGGTATAGTTGAGGCTGATGCCGACGGTGGGAACCTCTGTGGCGTACCACGGCAGCTCGTTGGAATGGTTGCAGCTCCAACGCAGGCGCACATTGTTCTCCTGCGCGTAGCCCTTCACGTATATTACAAGGAACACCACGTCATACGCCGCGCGGAAATCCTCCATTTTGCCGCAGTCCATCATGCGCATCATGTTCTGCATGCCCGGGCCGTTCTCCACCTCAAGATCGTGGAAGTTTGGCGCCACCGTAACCGCAAAGCCCGCACGCTCTAACTCTTCCACCACAACGTCGCGCACCGGCTCGCCCTTGTATGCCTTGCTTGTGGGCGTGCTCTGGATGAACACCAGCCGCGCGCGCTTTTGCGTTTCGGGATGGATGGGCAGGTTTTTCTGCGTATCCTTTACCAGCGTCACGCACGCGTCGGCAGCCTTCTGCGCGAGGGCCTTGTGTTCTGCGCAGCCGACAACGGAGAGCGCTTCCTCGGGCGGCACCAGCGTGCCCGCCGCCTGCTTTTTGTGCAGACCCACGCGCGCTTTCAGGCCGAGGATGCGGTGCAGCGCATCCGACAGACGCTCGGCGCTGATGATGCCGTCCTCCACGCCCTTCTTCATATAGCCGAAATCCTCGTTGGCATCGTTCGAGAACAGGAACATATCACAGCCGCTTGCGATCGCCTTGGGCACCGCAACACTGCGCTTTTCCATACAGGCGATGCCCGCCATGTGAGAGGCGTCGGTGATGATCAGCCCGTTGAAGCCCAGCTCGCCGCGCAAAAGATCGGTGAGCAGCTCGGGCGCGAGCGTAGCGGGCATGATCTGCTTATCCGGGATGCCGGGGCGCAGCTTGCGGCTGAGCGCGGGCGCGGCGATGTGGCCGATCATCATGCTCTCTAGGCCGCTGTCGATGAGCGCACGGTACATTTTGCCGAATGTGGCCTCCCAAGTATCGGCGTCCAGATCATTGACGCCAAGCACAAGATGCTGGTCGCGCTCCTCTACGCCGTCGCCGGGGAAGTGCTTTGCGCAGCAGGCCATCGGGCTTTGGTGCACGCCCTCGATGAATGCCTTGGTGTTTTGGATTACCGTATCGGCGTTATCGCCAAACGCGCGCGTATTCACGATGGTATTGCGCCAGTTCATGTAAATATCGCAGCAGGGGTTGAACATCCAGTTCGCGCCCGTGGCGCTGGCCTCGCGCCCCGCGACAAGGCCGATGTTGTACGCCGTCTCGGTATCCTGCGCGGCGGCGGCCTGGGCCGCCGTGGCAATGAAGGTGCCGTCGCTCATGGCGCCGTCGCCGCCGTTGTCGCAGTTCACCGCGATCAGCAGCGGAATTTTGGTATGCTTCTGATAAGTGGCGTTCTGCCAGTGCACAGCCTTGGAATCGCCGCCCTGATAGCGCAAACCGCCCTGATGGTATGTATCCAGCACGCGCTGAATATCGGCCTCGGCCGGCGCACGGCGCATCTGCACAAACAGCTGCCCGATTTTTTCGTCGAGTGTCATCCCGGCAATGGTATCCTCCACCCACTGCACGCCCTCATCATCCAGATAAAACGGCTTTGCTCGTAAGTCCACCATGGCAAACAGCTCCTTTTTTGTTTTTTCGCAGCGTCGTTTTTCGCAGCGTCGTTTTTCGCAGCGTCGTTTTTCGCAGCGTCTCCGCTTTGCCTTTTTGCAGAGAAAATCGGATCCGAACGGGTTCGATTCTCCTTTATTATAGTATACCACGCCAAAATTGCACGGCAAACAGCGATTCTTGCGAGATGAATTGCGCATCTTGTGTTTTGCCCTATGGCGATTTTTCCGCCGCCGCACCGTATCGCGTTTACAGGCGCGTATCTCACTTGCCGCAGAACATCGTATCGCTGGCGATGCAGCGGGGACGCTCTTGCGGCAGACCGTTTCGGTGGCGGCTTCTTCTGCGAGCCCAATTGTCAACTTATTTTTCTTTTTTAGTTGACAATTGGGCAATCCTCGCATATAATAGATCTGCAGATCGGCCGGCGAAAGCGGCGATACAAGGGAAAACCCAAGCATCTTTCGGGCCCGTGCGGCAGCGCGGGCACCGTAAAACACGGCTTTGCTTTTTATATTTTTTTGAAGCCGCACGGAAAGGAGCCAACGCAGATGTCAACAAAAGAGCGCCTTCTGGCGCTTCTGGAAGAAAACCGCGGCGCGCCGCTTTCGGGCGAGGCGCTGGCGCGGCAGATGGGCGTTTCCCGCACGGCGGTATGGAAGGCCATGCGCGAGCTGCAGGGGCAGGGGCACGCGATCGAGGCCGTGCAGAATAAAGGCTACACGCTGCGCCCGGAAAGCGACGTGCTCTCGGAACAGGGCGTGCGGCTGTACCTGCGCCACAGTCTGCCGCGCGTTGTGGTGGAACAGACGCTGATCTCCACCAATCTCACCGCCAAACAGCTTGCCGCCGAGGGCGCCCCCCACGGCACGCTTGTGGCGGCAAACCACCAAACCGGCGGCCGCGGCCGGCGCGGGCGCAGCTTTGCCTCGCCGCCGGGAACGGGGCTGTACCTCTCGATGGTACTGCGCCGCGCGCTGCCGATGCAAAATGCGGTGCTCGTTACCAGCGCGGCGGCGGTAGCCGTTTGCCGTGCGGTGGAAGCGGTTTCGGGCAAACGGCTCGGGATCAAATGGGTGAACGATCTGTATTTTTACGGCAAAAAATGCTGCGGCATCCTCACGGAGGCCGCAGCGGATGTGGAGAGCGGCGGCCTGGAGCATCTGGTCGTAGGCATCGGCGTTAATTTGTACGAGCCGGAGGGCGGCTGGCCCGAGGCGCTTGCGCCGATTGCCACGGCTGTTTTTGCGCCGGACGAAACGGTAAACCGCTGCCGCCTTGCCGCCGCCATCGCAGACGAGCTGCTGACACTGTACGACGCATTGCCAGACACCGCGTTCTTAGAAGAATACCGCGCGCGCAACATCGTACCCGGGCAGGACGTGCTGATTTTGCAAAACGACCGGAGCCGCCCCGCCCACGCGCTGGCCATTACGGACGAAGGGCATCTGCTGGTGCGCCTGCCGGACGGCAGCGAGGAAGCGCTCTCCTTCGGAGAGATCAGCATCCGGCTCTAAAGGGCCGTAAAATCAGCTTTCGGAAATTTGTGCAACCAAAATGGTCGGAATGAAGCAAAAGCGAAAAAATAAAACCGAACGGAGTGAAAAAAATGAAGCTGAAACGCACGATCAAAAATGATATCCTTGCCGCCCTCTTCGCGGCCCTCACCGCCGTGTTGGCGCAGATCCAACTGCCTATCGGGCCCGTACCGTTCAATCTTGCCCTGTTTGGCATGTTTTTGGCCGGCATGCTGCTCACACCGGCGTGGGCGGCTGCTTCCGCCGTTTTGTACATGCTGCTGGGGCTTGTGGGCATTCCCGTATTCGCCGGCTTTCAGGGCGGGCCCGCCGTACTGCTGGGCAATACGGGCGGCTATCTTGTGGGCTATCTGTTTGTGGCGCTCGCAACGTCGGTCGCGCAGCACCGCTCTGGCAGGCTGCCCGTTGTTGCGGCGGGAATGGCACTGGGCATTGCGATCTGCTACGCCTTCGGCACCGCGTGGTATATGGCGCTCTCGGGCGCAAGCCTTTCGGTCGCACTTAGCTGGTGCGTATTGCCGTTTCTTCTGCCCGATGCGTGCAAGGGAGCACTGGCCTATGCCGTAGGCCAAATGCTGGCCGTAAGGCTGCGGGCAGCAGGCTTGGCCGAATCGCCAACGGCCCGGCCGTAAGGCTGCGGGCAGCAGGCTTGGCCGAATCGCCAAAGGCCCGGCCCTGCGTGGGCAAATTCCACGCCGGGCCGGGCCTTTTTTTGATTCCCTTTTGCAAACATGGCAAAAGCATTTTATCCGCCCCAGGTGCTGCCCCCGTTACTCTGTCGGGGCAGCTCCGGTTTCCCCTTCACCGCCTTCGCTTCCCTGATCCGGGTTCGTCGGCTCTGTCGGCGCCGGATCCGGCACCGGCTCCGGTTCCGGCGCAGGCGCGGGGCCGGCAATATACAGCGTCACGGTCTGCGTTTCGATCTCTATAATGGTGCCCGCTTCGGGGTCGCATCGCGCAACCGTACCCTCGATATAGGTTCCGTCATTTACAATGGGATACAGCGTATATTTGAGGTTCAGCCCGGCCAGTTCCTTCTCCGCGTCGGCTTGCGGATACTTCAGCAGATCCGGCATCACACGCGTTTCGGGGCCGTCGCTCACCGTCACAGTGATCACGGTGCCAACAGCCACCTGCGTTCCCTCCGGGTGACTCTGGCGAATAATCTCGCCCACGGCGTAATCGCTGCTGAACTCGTGCTGCTGCAAAAAGCGCACATATTGCGTATATTCCACATTGGCCGCCACATCGGCGTACTTTTTGCCCACCAGGCGAGGCACGGTAAACGGTTGCGCCACCGATGCGGGCAAGCTCTCGGATCCGCCGGCCAAAGCGCTTTCCGGCAGGGAGGAAGTCTGCGAGCCGGACGGCGCGGACGCGCCCCGCCCGGACGCGGAGACAATCGCCCAGATCGACACCCCGGCCACAAGCGCCAGCCCAACCGCACCGATGGCGATAAATTTCCATTGGCGCGGCGTCAGGTGAAAGCCCTCTTCCTCTTTTTCGGGCGTGGTCAGCGCCGCAATCAGCTCGGGCGCGGTTTGCATGCGCTCCGCCGGAGCAATGCGCATGGCGCGCGCGACGGCCGCCGAGACATAGCCCGGTATTTCGCTGTCCAGCGTATGGGCGGGCGGCAGTGTATCGTTCATGCGCCGCAGGTTCGAGGGAATGGGCGTGCGTCCCGTCAGCGCCCGGTAAAACAGTGCCCCCAGCCCGTAAATATCGGTATACTTTCCGTCAAATTCGGCCACGGCATATTGCTCCGGCGCGGCGTAGCCGTCGAACATCTGGCTTTTCAGCTCGCTGTCGGCCGTGCGCAGGCCCAACGTGGCATAGCCCGAAAGGCGCGCCGTGCCCGCTTTGGTAATGTACACCGTCTCCGGGCTGATGCCGCGGTGCAGCAGGCCCATGTGATGCATGGCGGCGATTCCGTTTGCCACGGGGCGCAAAAGCAGCAGCGCCTCCTCCGGTGTCAGCGGCTGTGCGCGCTGTTCCAGATACGTATGCAGCGGAACACCGTCGTCCGGCTCCCGCACGGCATACGCGGTATTGTTCGCCTCCACCAGATCCAGCACCTGCGTCAGCCCGTCGGTGTGGCCCAGCGCGACAAGGCTGCGGTACAGATCGATAAAATCGAGACGCGTTGTTTTAAACAGGACCTCGCGCCCCTGCCGGGGGATCACCTTGCCGTCGCGGCTGCGCGCCGCGCAAATGGTAACGGGCACGTATTCCTTCACAACAACGCGTCGCGTCGTCTCGTTATCAACGGCGGTATACAAAATGCCCTCGCCGTCCAGCGACAGTACCCGGCCGATGGTATAGCGCTCTGCCAACAGCGTATTGACGGCCAGCGTTCCCGCCGGGTTTGTATTTGCAAAACTCTGCCCGCAATAGGGGCATGCAGCAAGGCTCTGGTCCACATTGGACAGGCAATTGCTGCATATGATCTGCTTACCCATGAATGATGCTCCTTCTGGCGCGTTTGTTTTCTGCTTTTTCTTATCTCAACCTTATTATACTAACATGCCCACGCAAAAAACGCAACTGTTTGCGCGGAAAACAGAAGAAAGTGCGCCGAAAGCAAAAGAAAGCGGCCGCCCTTTCCATTAAAAAGAGTGCATTCCCTCCCGGTTTGTGCTACAATTATAAAAACCGGGCTGTCGCCTTGCGGCGGATGCGGCGCCCCTGCGGCGTTTGGCTCGTTATTTGGTTTTCACACTGCCGGAAGGGAGGGCAAACGCATGCGCGAGCGCGTCTATGTGGCCATTGATCTAAAAAGCTTTTACGCCTCGGTGGAATGCCGCAGGCGCGGCCTGGACCCTCTGACTACCAATCTTGTTGTCGCGGATGCCGGCCGCACGGAAAAAACCATCTGCCTTGCGGTATCCCCGTCGCTGAAAGCCTACGGCATCCCGGGCCGGGCGAGGCTGTTTGAGGTGGTGCAAAAAGTGCGCGAGGTAAACGCGCAGCGGCAGCGGCGCGCACCGGGGCGCCGGTTTTCCGGTGCCTCCAGCGACGATACCGCGCTGAAAAACGACCCCTCTCTCGCGCTGGATTACATTGTCGCGCCGCCCCATATGGCGCGCTATATGCAGGCCAGCACCGAGATCTATCAGATCTATCTGAAGTATCTTGCGCCCGAGGATATACACATCTATTCCATCGACGAGGTGATGATGGATGTGACGGACTATCTGCCCACATACAGCCTTACCGCGCGCGAGCTGGCCATGCGGATGATCCTTGACGTGCTGCGCGCCACAGGCATTACGGCCACGGCGGGCATCGGCACAAACCTCTATCTGTGCAAGGTGGCCATGGACATCGGCGCAAAACACCTTGCGCCGGACGCAAACGGCGTGCGCATTGCCGAGCTGGACGAGCAGACCTATCGACGCACGCTTTGGGATCACCGTCCGCTGACGGATTTTTGGCGCGTGGGGCGCGGCTACGCCAAAAAGTTAGAGAGCTGCGGCCTTCACACCATGGGCGATATCGCCCGCTGCTCGCTGGGCGGGCCGGAGGATTTTTTCAACGAACAGACGCTTTACGATCTGTTCGGCGTCAACGCCGAGCTGCTGATCGACCACGCGTGGGGCTGGGAGCCCTGCACCATGCCGTATATCAAGGCATACCGCTCCGAAGAAAGCAGCAGCGGCGCAGGACAGGTGCTGAGCCGCCCGTATGCCTTCGACGAGGCACGGCTGGTGGTGCGGGAAATGGCCGATCAGCTTGCGCTGGAGCTGGTGGAAAAGCGGCAGGTGACCGATCAGATCACGCTGACACTGGGCTATGACGTTGAAAATCTGAGGGATCCCGAGCGCCGCGCAAGGTACAGCGGCCCCGTGACTACCGACGCCTACGGCCGGCAGGTTCCCAAGCACGCGCACGGCACCGAACGGTTGGGCGCGTTTACTTCATCCTCCAAACGCATCGTGCGCGCAGCGCTGGCGCTGTTCGACCGCGTGGTCGATCCCAAGCTGCTGGCACGCCGAATGTATCTCGTTGCGAACCGCGTTACAGACGAGGAAGCGACGGCAAAACTTCCCGTTACCGAGCAGCTCGATCTTTTTACCGATTACGACGCGCTGCAAAAGCAGCGCGCCGCCGAGGCCGTACAGGATGCGCGCGAGCGCCGCCTGCAAAGGGCCATGCTGACGATCAAGGATAAGTATGGCAAAAACGCCATTCTCAAGGGCATGAATTTGCTGGACGGCGCCACTGCCGCCGACCGCAACGGCCGCATCGGCGGCCACAAGGCATAGGCGCGGCGCGCGGCCGGGCTGCCTGTGCGAAGCGGCCGGCACGCTGCGGGATCAGGAAACCGCCGGATCGGTCCCATCCGGCAGACGGCGGTCTGCACACACTCGGAGGAATCAATATGCAGCAGCATTCTCAGCGCGAGCGCATTACACAGCGCATCGAAGCAGTTTACGGCATTCTGCCGGAATATCTGTGGCTCGATTCGCCCGAAAGCGCGGTCTTTCGGCATCCTGCCAGCAGAAAATGGTTCGGCATTACCATGCGTGTGGCAAAGTGCCGTCTCGGCCTTGCGGGAGACGCGCCCGCCGACGTGCTGAATGTGAAATGCGATCCCATTCTGATTGGCTCGCTGCGCAGGGAACCGGGCTTTTTGCCGGCCTACCACATGAACAAAAACACATGGATCTCCATCTTACTGGATGAAACCGTTCCGGATGCGCGCATTGAATTTTTGCTGGATCTCAGCTATGAACTCGTTGCGCCGCGCATAAAAAAACGCTGAATCGATGGGCAACGCAATAAGAAAACAAAGTGCCCGTAAGGGCGCCGATCGCTCCGGCAGCCCTTTAAGATGATCCCTTCTGCCCAAAGTACGCCCGCAAGCCGGGAGCGTATAGCGCACGTATAAAAGAAAAAGCGCCTGTAAAGGCGCCGAAAGGGATCGGCAGCCATAAAACCGCCATACCACGCCTGTAAGGGAGCAAAAGCCATGAAGCCGGAATGCCACGCCTACGATGATATCATCGATCTTCCCCACCCTGTATCGCAGCGCCATCCACAGATGTCGATGCAGGCGCGCGCGGCGCAGTTTGCGCCGTTCGCGGCCCTTTCGGGCTATGAGGACGCCGCGCGCGAAGCCGAGCGCCTCACTGACCGGCGGGCCGTTCTGGGCGAAGACGCGCGGGCCGCGCTGGAGGAAGCGCTCACGGAGCTTGCTGCGCTTGCCCCGGCGCAGCCGCAGGTGACGGTGCGCTATTTTCTGCCGGACGCCCGAAAGGAAGGCGGCGCATACCGCACGGTAACGGGCTTTTTGAAGCGCATGGATACGGCTGCCGGCCTGCTGCTGCTTACCAACGGAGCCCGCATTCCTCTTGCGGAGATCTGGCAGATCGAATATGACGCCGCCCTCAAATAAAGAAACAATAAAAAACCGCGCTGTTTCGGGCTCTTTGCCCATTCGGCGCGGCTTTGTAAATGGCGGAGTAAAAACACAAAATCCGAACCCATTTCTGAGCTCGGATTCGCGTGTTTTGGTGGACAGTAAGGGACTCGAACCCCTGACCCCCTGCACGTCAAGCAGGTGCTCTACCAGCTGAGCTAACTGTCCGGATTTTTGCAACGGTATCATTATAGCAAATCCCCGGCCGTAATGCAACTGTTTTTTTCTTTTTTCAAAAAAATCTTTGCAAAACAGAGTGCTTGGGGTTAGAATGATCGTATCCTTTTATACACGGCAGATCGTTGAATTCTTTTATACTTCGGGAGATTTTGATCTATGAACAAACGGCGTCTGTTCCTTCTCTTTGCGCTGATCCTTTGGATCGTTTTCATCTTCAGCCATTCCCTGCAGCCCGCCGCAGCGTCTACACAGGAGAGCGACGGCGTGCGGCGGCTGCTTTCTCTGCTTGTGCGGCACGAGCTCTCCTCGGTTTTTGTGCGCAAGCTGGCGCATTTTGCAGAGTTCTGGGTTCTGGGCGTTCTGGCGGCGCCTCTTTTTGCCGGACGGAAAACGATGCGCCCGCTGCCGGTGCTGTTTTACAGCGCCGTGCTGGGCATGACGGCCGCCCTGTGCGACGAAACCATTCAGCTCTTCGTTGCCGGACGCGACGGCCGTATTTTGGACGTCTGGCTCGATTTTGCGGGCGCCTGCACCGGAGCGGCAGTCATTCTCGCTCTGCTGCTTTCTGCGCAAAAAATTCTGCCGGCCGTTCGCACGGCCGCGGCAGGCGGCTCGAAACCGAAAGCATCCGGTACAAAAAAGCTGTAGCCGCATTCAGCACGGCCGCAGCAATACCGCCGCTCCCTGCGCACCCAATGTTCAGCCGGGCAGCGCTTTCCGGTTCTGCGCTTTTCTCATTCTGCTAAAAACGTTCGGCCGCCCGGCGCGAAACGGGCGCGCCGCTTTGCGGGAACAGCCGGCAGAGCAGGATGCGCCTGTCACCGGGCGCGCCGATTTACTGTGCATCATTTTACCGCGCGCCGCCTCACTGCGCGCCGCCTTCCCGATTCATCCGCCGAAATTCGGAGGGCGTACAGCCCTTTGCTTCCCGAAAGGTTTTCGTAAAATAGCTTGCATCCTGAAAGCCGCACAGCGCGCCGATCTCGGCAATGCCCTGGCCGGTGGCCGCCAGCAGCTGCGCCGCTTTTTGCACGCGGAGCTGCTTGACATACTGGCTGGGCGGTGCGCCGATGGTGCGGCGAAAACAGCGCAGGCATTCACTCTCGCTGATGCGCGCGCTCTGCGCGATCTGCGCTGCCGTCAGCTCTGCGGCATAGTTTTTCTCGATGAACCGCAGCATTTGCTTGAGCCGTTCTTCCTCCCGCAGGGATCGTTCCGGCAGGCTTTTCTGTGCGGGGGCATGGTGGCGGCACAAAAGCAACGTCAGCCGGGAAAGCGCCTCGCGCACCTCAAATTCATAGCCAGGCGCCGGCCGGGCGCAGCTTTCCCATACTGTCTCCACCGCCTGCAGTGCCTGCACATGCCAAGGCTCCGCGCCATGGAACAGTACACACTGCCGCGCGCTGTCCGCCGTAAGCGGCTGCAGATACTTTTGCCAAAAAACGCTGTCGAAGCCGCCCGCCACCAAACGCGCGTGAAAGACCGCCGACCACAGCCGAACGCTCGGCGCACTGCCCTCCTGCAAAGCGCCGCCCTGCAAATCGTCGCTCTGCGCGCCGCCCGTCTGCAGTTCGCCGTTCCCGTCTGCGCTCCACACCGCGTGCAGCACGCCGGAATTGATCAGAATGCCCTCGCCCTGCCGCACGGTGAAGCGCTCCTGCCCCACGGCGAATACGGCAACGCCCTGCTTTACCACAGCGGCCTCCAATTCCGTGTGCCAATGCCACGAAACCGGATCCTGTCTTAAATCGGTATCATAGCAGGCCACGGGGAACAGCGCGGTGCCGTGCCGCACCCGTTCCCTGCCCCGCTCGTCTGCGCATGCATCGCATGTTTTCGGCGCCATCGCCGCATCCCCTTTCCCAAACGGGTCTTTTGTTCGCCCGCACTTTGCCGTCTTTTTTGCGGGCCGCAAAGCCGCGGCTTGCCTGCCCGCTCCTCGTCAGCGCCCTGCTCCGGCCAAAATGACGGAAAATTTATAGAATTTTGGCGAAATCCTTCTATGACACCCTCAATTTTGCTGTTATAATAATAACACCTTGCAAACAGGCGTATCGCAGCCGCCTGCGGCTATGATACCATAAAAAAAACAACTCGGCAAGCGCGCAGCGTCTGCCGCCTTAATGGGAGAGCGCCTTTATGGTCCACTTGCTTTTGGCCGTAATCTACTTATCCTTTATCAGCCTGGGGCTGCCCGATTCCCTGCTGGGGTCGGCCTGGCCGTCGATGTATGTGGAATTTGGCGTGCCCGTCTCGTATGCGGGAATGCTCTCCATGATCGTAGCGGCCGGCACGATCCTCTCCAGCCTGCAAAGCGACCGCCTTACCCGCAAATTCGGCGCGGGGCTGATCACCGCTGTCAGCGTGGGGATGACGGCGGCGGCCCTTTTGGGCTTTTCTGTCAGCCATTCGTTCTGGATGCTGTGCCTGTGGGCTGTTCCGTATGGCCTTGGCGCGGGCAGTGTGGACGCGGCGCTGAACAACTATGTCGCCCTGCATTATGCCAGCCGTCACATGAGCTGGCTACACTGCATGTGGGGCTTAGGCGCTTCCGTCGGGCCAACGATCATCAGCTGGGCGCTGACGGGCGGCGCTCCGTGGAACGCCGGATATCGCACGATCGCGCTTCTTCAAATCGGCCTTACCGCCATTTTGCTGCTGAGCCTGCCGCTCTGGCAAAAACGCGGCGCACAAAGCGGCGAGGCGCGCTCGGAGCCGCCGACGCTGCGGCAGATCTTCGCCATTCCCGGTGCAAAGGCTGTTTTTATCACCTTTTTCTGCTACTGTGCGCTGGAACAAACGGCCATTCTGTGGGCCAGCAGCTACTTTGCGCTGCATCAGGGCATTCCGGCCGAAACCGCGGCGGGCTATGCAAGCCTGTTCTGCATCGGCATCACCGTCGGGCGGGCCATCAGCGGGTTTTTAACGATCAAGCTTTCCGACAGCCGGATGATCCGTTTGGGACAGGGCATCATCGCCGCCGGTATTGTGCTGATCCTGCTGCCGGGCGACCATCGGCTTGCCGTCGCCGGGCTGGTGCTTACCGGCCTTGGCTGCGCGCCCATCTACCCGTGCATCATCCACTCCACGCCGGCGCACTTCGGGGCGGAGCGCTCGCAGGCGCTGATCGGCGTACAGATGGCCAGCGCCTATGTCGGCACCTGCGTGATGCCTCCGATCTTCGGGCTGATCGCGAATCATATCCGGATCGGCCTTTTCCCAGTCTATCTGCTGGCGCTTCTGGCAGGCATGATTTTCGCGCACGAAGCGCTGCTGCGGAAAACCCGCTCTGCTGCGCCGCACGCATAACAGCCTGCTCTTGTGCCGCACGCGCGGCGGTTCGCTCTTTCGCTGCGCCGCATATGCAGTAAGCCTGCTCTTGTGCCGCGCCACAGGCGCAACGATCTGCTCTCTACCGCAGGGGCAGAACGCGTCTTCGCGCACAAAAGCTCTGCCTGCCCGGCAGGCGCACGGCCGTGGGCATCGGGCGGCATCGCATTTACGCACCCCAAAATGCATTTCGCATATCTTGCCCATAAAACAAAATACAGGAGGAGATTCTGATGCCCAAATGGCTGAATGACGCGGTTTTCTATGAAATTTATCCCCAGAGCTTTTACGACACGAACGGCGACGGCATTGGCGATATCAACGGCGTCACCGAAAAGCTGGATTACATCAAAAGCCTTGGCTGCAATGCCATCTGGCTGAACCCGTGCTTTGATTCCCCGTTTAAAGACGCGGGCTACGATGTGCGCGATTACAAAAAGGTTGCCCCGCGCTACGGCACAAACGAGGATCTTGTGCGCTGCTTTGAAGAGGCGCACAAGCGCGGCATGTACATCCTGCTCGATCTTGTGCCCTGCCACACCTCCGAAGAACACCCGTGGTTTGTCGAAAGCTGCAAGGACGAACGCAACCCCTATTCCGACCGCTATATCTGGACGAGCCATTGCTTTGAGCGCGCGGACGGCCTGCCCTGCGTGGGCGGCGAGGCCGAGCGCAGCGGAACCTATGTTCTGAGCTTTTTTAAATGCCAGCCCTCGCTGAATTATGGCTTTTATGAGGTGAAGCAGCCGTGGCAGCTGCCGATGGATCATCCGGCATGCCTTGCCACACGCGAAGCCATGAAGGACGTTATGCGCTTCTGGCTCGACAAGGGGTGCGACGGCTTCCGCGTGGATATGGCCGGCTGCCTTGTAAAAAACGACGACGAACAGCTTGGCACAAGTGCCGTTTGGCGGGATGTTCGCGCGATGCTGGACGCAGAATATCCCGAGGCCGCGCTGCTCTCGGAATGGGGCAATCCCCGGCGCGCGCTGAAAGCGGGCTTCCACATGGATTTCTGCCTGCACAACGAGGTTGCGGCCTATCACACGCTGCTGCGCGCCTATGACGGCGCGATCTACGGCGAAGTGCGCGGCGAGGATAAAAGCTATTTCCGGCGTGATTCCGGCGCCTCGATCGTGCCGTTTGTAAAGCAGTATCAGGAGGATCTTGCCGCCACAAAAAACGACGGGCTGTTCTGCTTTATCACCTGCAACCACGACACCATGCGTCCGCGCGCAAATTTAACGCCCGATGAATTAAAGCTGGCCTATGCGTTTCTGTTTACGCTGCCGGGCGCGCCGTTCCTCTATTACGGCGATGAGATCGGCATGCGGTACATCAAGCTGCCGACAAAAGAGGGCGGCTACTTCCGCACCGGCAGCCGCACGCCGATGCAGTGGAACGGCGGCGCAAATCTCGGCTTTTCGGCCGGGGACACCGACAGCCTGTACCTGCCTGTCGATCCCGCGCCGGACGCGCCCACGGTTGCCGGGCAGGAGGCCGACCCTGATTCGCTGCTGCACACCGTGCGCGCCATTCTGGCGCTGCGCCACGCCGAGCCGGAGCTTTGGGCAAACGCGCCGTTCTCTGTTCATTTTGCCGAAGAGGGCAGCCGCCTGTTTGTGTTCCGCCGCGGCTCTTTGTACGTGGCTGTCAACCCGGGCGCGGTGGAATGCGCGTTTGACGCGCCCGGCGCGCGCGCGATTTTGTTCTCGATCGGCAGCTGCACCGTCGCGGAGGGATCCGGCCGCGTAACACTGGGCGCGCAGTCGTTTGCAGTGCTGCGGAGCACGCCGTAAAAGCGCATCCCTGCGCGCACCTGTCGGCGGGTGCGCTTGAAACGAGTAGGTTTTTATAGAAGGGAAGCAGCCGAGTATTCTGTCGGGTCTGCCTGTATCCGGTAAGAGCAAATACAGCGGGCCGTCAAAGATATCGTTTCTTCGTTAAAAAAATCGACAAAGGGCGCGTTGCAAAAGGAAGCCTGCAACGCGCCCTGTTTCTATCTCAGGCTTTGCCGGTACCGGCGAGCCACGCCGGCAAAGCCCTCTGTGCTTAGCGATCTGCCCCCGGCGCTTGTGTTCCCGGCGCTTGTGCCCCCGGCGCTTTTGTCCTCAGCGTTTTTTTCGCGCCTTTCTGTCCGCCTCGATGGGAGCCTTCCACGCCGCGCCCAGCGGCGCGGCGAAGCGCACCGCCTGCACAGCGGAATTCAGCGCCTGAAAGTTCAGATCCGTGCCGACGGTATCCGAAATGTAATCTACGGCGCGGTTCCGATCAATTCCTATTCGGCCCGCTGTCTCCACCGCGTCGATATTGGCGCCGAGGAATAAAAACTCCCAGCCGAATTTCTCTTTCTGGCGTTCGATCATCTGTTTTACGCGCGCGTCGGAATAGGTGCGGCTGGCGTTTTCCATGCCGTCTGTCGTAATCACAAACAGCGTATGCTCGGGCACGTCCTCGGGGCGGGCGTATTTTTGCACAATGCCAATGTGGTGCACCGCGCCGCCGACGGCGTCCAACAGGGCCGTATTGCCCTGTGCCACGTAATCCTGGTTCGTCATGGGCGGCACGGCGTTCAGGGGTACGCGGTCGTGCAGCACCACGCTTTTCTGATTGAACAGGATTGTGGAAACGAGCGCCTTGCCCTCTTCTTTTTTCTGCTTTGCAATCAAAGAGTTGAACCCGCCGATGGTGTCCGCCTCAAGGCCGCTCATGGAGCCGCTGCGGTCCAGAATGAATACAAGCTCTGTCAAATTCTTTTTCATGATAAGATCCTCCCTTAACGGTAACTGTCGTGTTTCAAAAGCGCGTTCCGGCGGCCGGCTGCGGCGGCGGCGCTTTCGCTTCCTTACGAGATCCAGTATACCATGGAGGATCTTTCTTCCGGTCGCCTGACAGGCGACAAAATCGGTTCTTACGCGCCGAGCAGGTTCTGGTCGAACGCAAACAGCGCCTCATTGATCTCCAGCACATTATAGTTGCCATGGAGGATAAAATATTCTACAATGATATCGAACTTGCTGGAATGAGAGAGCGCAAAGCCTGCCTTTTCCAGCATTTCGCGCGTTTCGGCCAGCGGCAGCTCCAGCGCAATGGCAAATGCCAGAGCCGTGGGCTTGCTGGGGCGATAGCGCTTGTCGGAACGGATCTTGGAAAACAGCTTGCGGTCGATATTTGCCTTTTTGTAGCACTGCGCGTCCGTAATGCCGGCCTCGTCGATCTTGCGCAGCAGCATTTCGGAAAAGCTCTCGTCCAGCTGCGCCAGCGCCTCGCTTAGAGAATGCCCGGCGGCAGCCATCGACGGAGCGGTCGCCTGCGCAGCGGCTGGCATCGGCGGCGGCGCTTCGGCCGATTCTCCCAGCGTCTGCTGCGTCTGCGCGCCGCGCTGCTTCTGTTTGCCGCGGCCAAAAAGCGGCAGCGGACGCTTTCCTGCGCGCTCGGCTTCCTTTTCCGCCGCCGCCGTATCCGGGCAAGACGGCAAAAGCAGCGCACCGTGCTCCGGCTCGCTGCCCTGCGGCTCGCTGAAGACAGCGGACAGCGTATCCTCCCTCCACGCGCCGAAAAGAGCCGCCCGGCGGCTCTGCCCCGCGGGTGCGTCCGTGTGCGCTTGCACATATCGGTCGTCGATGTAGGCTGCGATATCGGCGAACAGCGTCTCGCCGATCTGATAGGCCCTGCGGTCGAAGATTACAAGGTAGACCGTCATCTCCTGCCCGGCCAAAAACGCGCCGATGGCCTCCACGGCCGCCCGCAGCGCTTTATCCTTGGGATAGCCGAACACACCCGAGGAAATGAGCGGGAACGCCACCGTTTTGCAGCCGCGCGCGGCGGCCAGCGCGAGCGCGTTTTGATAGCAGGCGCGCAGCAGCTCCGGCTCGCCCTGCCCCCCGCCGCGCCAGCGCGGACCGACGGTGTGAATCACATAGCGGCACGGCAGCCGGTAGCCGCCCGTGATCTTTGCCTGCCCCACCCTGCAGCCGCCGAGCGTGCGGCATTCGGCCAATAGCTGCGGCCCGGCGGCGCGATGGATGCAGCCGTCCACACCCCCGCCGCCCAGCAGCGATTCATTGGCCGCGTTGACGATGGCGTCCACTTTCATTTTGGTGATATCGTTGCGCACAATCTGCAGCGGCATGGTGCTTTTCCTCCCGTTTGCCGTGTCTTCTTTCTGAATTGATTGTACCGAAAAAGGCTCGGGAAGTCAATTGGCCGCGCGCAGAACGGTTACCCGTCCATTTCTTCCAGCAGCCGCGCCAGCTCATCGTCCGTAACAGGGCGATAACTGCTCGCCGGAGTTTCGTACCCGGCAATGTGGGCTCGCTCCCTTTTATTATAGAACACGTTGTATCCGCTTTATATCCGGCTCGCCGCTTTTCCGCAGGGCCTCCTTGCAATTTTGTAAGTTCTCGCCTGCCGCACGTAAGCGCAGGCTATGGCACTGCGGCAAAAATCCCGGTATACTAAATACATCGGAACGGGGAAACGGCCGTCGCCGTTCCAGAGCAAGGAAGCGTTGGGCACACCGGTTTTGGCGGGCAGACCGACGCTTTGGCGCGAAAGCAACGCAAAGAAAAACAATTTTTCAAACCGATCCAGGGAGGCTTTTTTATGGCATTGTTAGAGGTAGAACACCTGCGCAAGGTATATACCGCGCGCTTTGGCGCGGTGCAGGTAGAGGCGCTGCACGACGTAAACCTCAGCGTGGAAGCGGGCGAATACGTCGCCATAATGGGCGAGAGCGGCAGCGGTAAAACCACACTGCTGAATATTTTGGCCGCGCTTGATAAGCCCACCAGCGGCTCCGTTCGCCTTGCGGGCAGCGATCTTACAAAAATCAAAGAGAGCAAAATGTCTCAGTTCCGGCGCGAGCAGCTGGGTTTTGTATTTCAGGATTTTAATTTGCTGGATACGTTCAGCCTGCGCGACAATATTTTTTTACCGCTGGTTCTCTCGCACAAGGGCTATGCCGAAATGGCAACACGCCTTGCACCCATTGCGCGGCAGCTGGGCATTGAGAATATTCTGGACAAATATCCCTACGAGGTATCCGGCGGGCAAAAGCAGCGTGCCGCCGTGGCGCGGGCGCTGATCACCGGGCCAAAACTGGTGCTTGCCGACGAGCCGACAGGCGCGCTGGATTCCAAGGCCACCGCGCAGCTGCTGCATATGTTTCGCGAGATCAACCGAGCGGGCCAGACGCTTTTGATGGTAACGCACTCCACACGCGCGGCCAGCCACGCGGGGCGCGTGCTCTTTATCAAGGACGGCGTCGTATTCCATCAGCTGTATCGCGGCAGCCTCACGAGCGACGAGATGTTTGCACGCATCGGCGATACGCTGACGATGCTTTCGACAGGAGGGACCGAGGATGCGTAACGCACTGTATCCCAAGCTTGCGCTGACAAATCTTTTTAAAAACAAAAGCACCTATTTCCCCTATATGCTCACAAGCGTTGTGTGCATTATGACAAGCTATTCCGTCACGTTCATTGCCAGCAACGAGGGCATGCCGCAGGTGCCCGGCGGGGCCATCGCGCTGACGCTGTTCTTTCTGGGCACGCTGGTGGTGGATATTTTCAGCATTTTGGTAATGTTCTACACCAACAGCTTTCTTATCAAGCGGCGCAAAAAGGAGCTGGGGCTTTACTGTGTACTCGGCATGGAAAAACGCCATGTGGCGCTGGTAATGCTGTGTGAGCTGTTTTTTACAGCGGTCGTTTGTATCGCGCTCGGCCTGTTGTTCAGCATTTTGTTCTCGCGGCTGATGTTCCTGATGCTTTTGTACCTGCTCGGCTTTACAACGCCCTTTACGTTTTCTGTCTCCGTTCCCTGCGTGATCTCTACGATCGTTCTCTTTTCATGCATTTACGGCGCGACGCTTTTGTACGATCTGCGCAGCGTTCATACCACAAAGCCCATCGAGCTGCTGCATAGCGGACAAAAGGGTGAAAAGGAGCCGAAGGCCTCTTGGATCCTAACGCTGCTCGGTGTGGCCGCTCTGGGCGGCGGGTATTTTATCGCGATCTATTTTCAAAATCCCGTCCAGGCGATACTGCTGTTCTTCATTGCGGTGCTGCTGGTAATTTTGGGCACTTTCTGCCTGTTCACATCGGGCAGCATCGCATTTTTAAAGCTGCTGCGCCGCAACCGTCGTTTTTATTATCAGCCGAACAACTTCATCTCGGTATCCGGCATGATGTACCGTATGAAGCAGAACGCCTCGGGCCTTGCCACCATCTGCATTCTCTCCACGATGGTGCTTGTCACCGTATCCAGCACGCTCTGCCTGTACGCCGGGCGCAGAGATATGCTGTACGGCATGTTCCCGCGCGAGATCAGCGTATCGCTGTTTCTCAGGGAAGATACAGAAAAGCCCGAACAGCTCGAACAGGCGTTCACACAGGCGCTTTCGGAAACGGGCCTTGCTGCGCAGAACCGCACCGCCTGCAGCAGCCTGACGGCCAATGTACTGTGTACGGACGGCGTGTACAGCAATGTCTCCGATGCAGCGGAGATGCGCGATACCGCGATTTCGCTGGTAAGGCTGTCGGATTATAACGCCGTCGAGGGCGCAGAACCTGCCGTGCTTGCACCCGACGAGACGATCGTATACCCGGTAGGGGACACCGCCGTGCCGCAAACGCTGAATCTGGCCGGAAGCATTATCCGTGTGGCACAAATACTGGAAAAGCCCGTGTTCTGTGATGTCGGCACCTACGACGGCGCGCAGGGGTTTGTACTGATCGTGCCGGACGACCGGTTCCTGCCGCTGTTTTCCGCGCTCACCGGCATCTCGGAGGCAGACGCCGCAGACAGCCTTTATTTCTCCGCAGGCTTCGACGTGCCGGACGCGACTGCCCAGCAATGCGCAGCCCTCGCAAACCGCATTTCCGAGCTGTTCCCCGAGCATATGATCCGCTGCCGCTCCGCCATTGTGCCGGAATGGGATGGGATGTATGGATCCTTTTTCTTCCTTGGCGTATTCCTGGGCAGTCTGTTCATGGTGGCGACCGTGCTCATCATCTACTATAAGCAGATCAGCGAGGGATACGACGACCACGACCGCTTTGTTGTGATGCAGCAGGTGGGCCTGAGCAAACGGGAGGTAAGGCGCGCGATCAACAAGCAGATCCTGCTCGTATTCTTTTTGCCGCTGGGCATGGCGGCGCTGCATATGGTATTTGCGTTCCCCATTATCCGCAACATTATGCGCGTATTCGGCCTGAACAATATCGGGCTGTTCCTTGCCTGCACATGCGGCACGTTCCTTATTTTTGCGCTGCTTTATATCATCGTCTACCGCATTACGGCGCGCGTTTATTACCGGCTCGTGGAGGTATAGCGCCCGCCCGCCGGCTCTGCGCCTGATCCGGCCCGGTTCTGTGCCCGGTTTGAAGCGCTCTCGCTGTTTTACGAAGGGGCTGTGGCCGGAATCCTTCATAAACCATCCTGCGGAAAGGGTTTTCCCCATTCGCGGCATCCTCTTCAATGCGGCATAGCCCCCGGAGAGGGGCTGCCATCAAGATCACTCTATCATATAAGGAGCTTTTGTTATGAAACCGTTTTTGAAATTTTTGCTTGCGGCGTTTACCGCCATTTTCCTTGTCTATTGGGCCGCCCATCGAAACGACACCGACCATGCGGCAGAGGCCTGCCGCATCGGCGATGATTGGGAATGACGGCCGCGCACCGGCTGCATCTCAGAAAGGAAGTGATCCGTCATGAAAAGCCCCGCGAAAATCATTGGCCCCATTCTTGCCGTGCTGCTCGCTGCCGGCGTGCTGTTCGCTTTATACGCCTGCTTTGCCGGCAAAGGAGAGCTTTATTACGCTCAGATCGACAACAGCCGTGTAAAGCCGACAGAATCGAGTGGCGGCGTGGTAAATTTTGAGGGAAGCCTGCCCTATACCTATACCCTGCCCGCCTGCGACGAAAAGGGCCGGGAAAAGGAGATCTCGTTCGGAGCCTCCCGTGAATTGAAGGAAGGCGCATTTCTTCAGCTGGAAGTCGTGCCGCTGCGCGGTGTTATCCGCTGGGAAGAGGTCGCGTACAACGAGCTGCCCCCGGCAGTGCGCAGCCGATATGCCCCATAACGGCTGCTCCGGCGGCGCGCGAAACGGAATGCCCCGCGGCGGCGGACGATTCTTTGAAAAAACAGAAAAGGCCGTCTTTCTCTCTTCGCGCCATCCAAAACCCGAAAAGCCCATCCCGGTGATTTTCCCGGGATGGGCTCTTTTTTGAAATATTGCATAAAAGCAGCGCAGCGCGCCGCCGCACAGGCCCGGCGTACCGCTCCGGAAGGTTCATGCTCAGGATAAGGCTTTTATCCCGTATCGTGCGCTTACCGGACGTTTACCAGAGCCTGCACACCTGATCGTACATTTCCACGTACCGTTTGGCGCTGGCGCTCCAGCTGAAATCGCATTCCATCGCGCGCTTCATCAGCATCTGCCAGCCCTCGGGGTTTTCGTACCCGGCCTTTGCGCGCAGAATGGCGTTTAGCATATCGTGCGCGTTGTAGCTGCTGAAGGTAAAGCCATTGCCCTCTCCGTCGCCGGAATCGTGAATGGAATCGCGCAGGCCGCCCGTTTCGCGCACGATGGGGATGGTGCCGTAGCGCAGCGCCACCATCTGCGAAAGGCCGCACGGCTCGGATTTTGAGGGCATCAGGAACAGATCTGCACCCGCATAGATCTTGCTGGCCAGCGCGGGATTGAACTGGATACGCACGCCCACCGAGCGGGGATTGCGCGCGGCAAGCTCGCTAAAGAAGCTCTCGTACTCCGCATCGCCGCTGCCCAGCACCACCAGCTGCAGGCCGTTGTTCACAATCTCCTGCGCAACGTGGCGCACCAGATCCAGCCCCTTGTGCCCCGTCAGGCGCGTTACCATGCCCACAACGGGAACGGGCCAATCGTGCAGGCCAAGCTCCGCCTGCAGCTCCTTTTTGCACAGAGGCTTGTTTTCCGCAAAGGTCTTGGTATCGTAGTTGGCGGCAAGCGCGGGGTCTGTGGCGGGGTCGTAGCCCTTGGTATCGATGCCGTTCAAAATGCCGCACAGCTTGTACTGCTTTTGCCGCAGCAGATCGTCGAGGCCATGGCTGTACCATGGATCCAGAATCTCGTTTGCGTAGCTGGGCGATACCGTCGTCACCTTGTCGGCGCACTCGATCGCGCCCTTCATAAAGTTGACGCATTTGTCATATTCCAGGATATGCGCGTTCTCGCGGCCGATGGCGATCGTATCCTCCAGGATCTCCATGCCGTATTTGCCCTGATACTGGATGTTGTGGATCGTGAACACCGTTTTGATATTGCGGAATTTTTCGATGTGGCGGTAGTACAGATTCAGATATACCGGCACGAGCGCCGTCTGCCAATCGTTGGCGTGGATAATATCCGGCGCGAAGTCCAGATAAAACAGCATCTCTAAAATGGCGCGCGAGAAAAAAGCGAAGCGTTCGCCGTCGTCGTAGTATCCATACAGGCCGCTGCGCTTAAAGTAGTATTCATTATCCAAAAAATAGTATTTCACGCCGTCATGCGTCAGTTCAAACAGGCCGCAATACTGATTGCGCCAGCCCACCGGCACATTAAAATTTGTAAGGTAGGTAAGCTTTTCGCGATATTCCTGCTTCATATCGCCATAGAGCGGCATTACCACGCGGCACGCGACTCTGCGGTTGCGAAGCGCGCGCGGCAGGCTGCCTGCAACGTCTCCCAGGCCGCCCGAAGTCGCAAAAGGCTTCACCTCGCTGGAGCAGAATAAAACATTCATGGGGGATCCTCCTTTGTTCAAAGCAGGGCGGGGCGGCCTGCCGCCCCGCCCTGTGCTCTCGTATATAAAATCGCTGCACGCCGGGTCAAACCGTTGTGCCCTTCTCGATGTATACCGGGAAGGATTCGTTGCCGCGCAGCGCCTTGCCCATGGTGATGGCAACATCCTTATCGGTGACGATGTATTCCATCGAAACGCCCGGCTCGATGACGGTGCCCTGCATCAGCACGCAGTTTTTTACCACCGCGCCCTTGCTGATCTTTACGCCGCGGAACACAATGCAGTTTTCGATCTCGCCCTCGATGATGCAGCCGTCGGCCACAACGCAGCGCCGCACCTTGCAGTCCATGGCATAGCGCACGGGTGCCTCGTCGCGCACCTTGGTATATACCGGGCGCTCGGCCGGGAACAGCGCAGCCACATTTTCCGGGCACAGCAGGCGCATATTCTCGTCGAAATAGCTCTTCACATCGTAAATGCGCGCGCGGTAACCCGTATACTCGTAGCCCTGCACGCGCAGCGTTTTCAGGCTGGGGCCAAGGATATCGCGTTCCAGATACATGCGGTTCTGTACAACGGCGTCCTTCACCATCGCGATCAGCTCTTCGCGGTCCATCACAATGAGGCCCATCGAAAGGTTTTGCTCTCCCACCCGGTAATCGTTCCAGCGGATCTCGGTGACGCGGCCCGTCCCGTCCAGCGTAAAGGTGTAGTTGTCGGTGGCGAACTGCTTGGCGATCTCTCTGCGCTCGTATACCATTGTCACATTCGCGCCGCTCTTTACGTGCGCGTTGATCAGCTCTGCAAAATTGAGGGAGGAAGCAATGTTGCAGTCGCTGATAACAACATATTTTTCACGCTGCTGGGCCAAAAAGCCCAGAATGCTGTTCAGCGCTTCCACGCGGCCGTGATATACCTTCGCGCTGGACTGCGCGAAGGGCGGCACGATGTTCAGGCCGCCGCGCTTGCGCACCAGATCCCATTCGCGGCCGGAGCCAAGATGATCCATCAGCGAATGATAGTTTTTCTTCGCGATGACGGTAACGTTTTCGATGCCGGCGTTCACCATGCCGGAGAGCGTAAAATCAATCATACGATAGCGCCCGCCGAACGGCACCGACGCCATGGTGCGGTGCTGCACCAGCTGCGGAACGAGATCGTCGTAAGTGTTGGGGAAGATGACCCCGAGCGCGTTGATGTTTACCATAGCTTTTCACCATCCTGTACGTCTTTTTCCAGCATTGCCTTGGGCCCCACCGAGGCGTTTTCGCCGATGGTGACGCCCTCGCCCACCACGGCGACGCCCCATTTGGATTTGTCCTCTACGGTTTCGGGCCGCGCGCCCACGGTGGCGCCCTTCTTTACGGTAACGTTCTCCGCGATGATGGAGTAGTATACCTCCGCGCCCTCCTCCACCACGGCGCCGGGCATGAGGATCGTGGATTCCACCGTTGCGCCCTTCCCTACGCGCGCCTCGGCGAACAGCACACTGTTGGCCACCGTGCCTTCTACAAAGCAGCCCTCGGTGAGCGTGGAATTATCCACATGCGCCTCGGTGCCGATGTAGTGGCCCGGGCAGCCCGAGGTGCGGGAATAGATCTTCCATTCGGGATCCCACACGTCCAGCGGCACGTTCGGATCGAGCAGGTCCATATTGGCCTCCCACAGGCTGTCGATCGTGCCTACGTCCTTCCAGTAGCCCTCAAACGGGTACGCCACCATGCGCTGCTTGTCGCCCAGCATGTTGGGAATGATGTTTTTGCCAAAATCGTTGGAAGAGGTCTTGTCCGCCTCGTCCTCGGTAAGATATTTGCGCAGCTTCTCCCAGGTAAAAATGTAAATGCCCATCGACGCCAGATTGGATTTCGGTTCCTTCGGCTTTTCCTCAAACTTTGTCACAATACTGTTCTCGTCTGCCGTCATAATGCCGAAGCGGGAGGCCTCCTCCCAGGGCACCTCCATCACGGCGATGGTGCAATCGGCCTCGCGCTCTTTGTGGAACGCGAGCATTTTGGCATAATCCATCTTATAGATATGATCGCCCGAGAGGATGATCACATATTGCGGATCGTACCGCTCGATGAAATTGATGTTCTGATAAATGGCGTTGGCCGTGCCCTTATACCAATCCGAGCCGGTGGCCGTCTGGTAAGGCTGCAGCACATGAACGCCGCCATACAGGCGGTCCAGATCCCACGGCTGCCCGTTGCCGATATACTCGTTCAGCAGCAGCGGCTGGTACTGCGTGAGAACGCCGACGGTATCGATGCCGGAGTTGACACAGTTGGAAAGCGGGAAATCAATGATGCGGTACTTGCCGCCGAACGGAACGGCGGGCTTTGCCAGCTTTTTGGTAAGGGCATACAAGCGTGTACCCTGACCGCCAGCCAGCAGCATGGCGATGCATTCTTTCATTTTTTTCTCCCCTTGCTGGCGCCGGCAGCGCGGCGCCGATTGTGATTTTATCTCCCCTGCTCACCAAGGCCCTAACGGCCGTCTGCGCGGCCGTCGCTGCCTGTGTGGCCGGGGACAAAAGGCTTTCGGCGTTTTTACGTCCTATGCCTGTTTGCCGGTGGTTTTGCCCGCAGTTTTGCCGGCCGGTTTCTTGGCGGGCGCTTTTTTTGCCTGCTTTTTCGCGCCGGGCTGCGCGGCTTCGGCCGCCTTGTGCGCCTTCGGCCGCGCGGGCTTGGGCGCGCGCAGCAGCATTGCGCTCATGGGCGGAATGCGCAGCGAAATGCTGTATTCAAAGCCGTGCATCGGCTCTTTTACAGCGCGCACCGGCTCGTTGTGCACGCCGCCGCCGCCGAACGCCTCATCGTCGGAATTGATCAGCTCGGCATATTGCCCCGCGCGCGGCACGCCAAATTTGTAATCCGGGCGCAGCACAGGCGCAAAGTTGCATACGGCGATGATCTCGTTGCCCTTTTTGTCGCGCCGCAGAAATACGACGATGCTCTGCGAGGAATCGTCGGCCACGATCCACTGGAAGCCGTCCCAGGTAAAATCGTCCTCCCACAGGGCGGGCGTATCCAGATACAGGTGGTTCAGCCCTCGCACAAAGCTCTGCATCTGCGCGTGGCGGTCGTAATCCAGCAGCATCCAATCCAGCTGCTGGTTTTCGTTCCACTCGATGAACTGCGCAAATTCCTGCCCCATAAACAGCAGCTTTTTGCCGGGATGCGCCATCATGTAGCCGTAGAATGTGCGCAGGCCCGCAAACTTCTGCTCATAATCGCCGGGCATTTTATTGATGAGGCTGCACTTGCCGTGCACCACCTCGTCGTGGCTGATGGGCAGAACAAAATTTTCGCTGAACGCATAGAAGAAGCTGAACGTCACTTTGTTGTGATTGCCCGCGCGGAACAGCGGATCGGTGCTCATGTAGCTGAGCATATCGTTCATCCAGCCCATGTTCCACTTGAAGTGGAAGCCAAGGCCGCCCTCGGACACGGGGTGCGACACCAGCGGCCACGCGGTGCTCTCTTCGGCAATCATCATCGCGCCGGGGCAGCGCTCGGATACGGCGCTGTTCAGCTTTTGCAAAAACCAGATGGCCTCCAGGTTCTTGTTGTCGCCGTGGATGTTGGGCTGCCATTCGCCGTCCCGCCGGTTGTAATCGAGGTACAGCATGCTGGCCACGGCGTCCACGCGCAGGCCGTCGATGTGATACTCCTTCAGCCAGAACAGCGCGCTGGAGATCAAAAAGCTGCACACCTCGGGCCGGCCAAAATCGAATACCATCGTGCCCCATTCCCGGTGCTCGGCGCGCAGAGGATTTTGATCCTCGTAGCAGTTCGTACCGTCGAAGCGGTACAGGCCAAACTCGTCCTTCGGGAAATGCGCAGGCACCCAATCCATGATCACGCCGATGCCGGCGCGGTGGCAGGCATCCACAAACGCCTTAAAGTCTGCCGGTGTGCCATAGCGGCTGGTGGGCGCGAAATAGCCGGATACCTGATAGCCCCAGCTGCCGTCGAACGGATACTCCATCAGCGGCAGCAGCTCTACATGCGTATAGCCCATCTCTGTAAGGTACGGCACCAGCTCCCCGGCCAGCTCGCGATAGCTGTACGGGTTGCCGTCGGGATAAGTGCGCCAGCTGCCAGCATGCATCTCGTAGATGTTCATGGGCTTGTCCAGCGGGCTCTGCGCAGCGGCGCGCTTTTGCCACGCGGCGTCTGTCCATTTGTAGCAGCCCTCCAGCTCGTACACTTTGCTGCAGTTTGCCGGGCGCGTTTCGGTGTGGAATGCATACGGGTCGGCCTTAAACACCAGCTCGTCGGACGGCGTTGTAACGCAGTATTTATAGATGTCATACTGCTGCAGGCCGGGAACAAAGCATTCCCAGATCCCTCCTTCGGGATCGAGGTTTTTCATCGGAGTGGCCGAGGGCACCCAGCTGTTAAAATCCCCCACCACGGAGACAGCCTTTGCGCGCGGCGCCCAGACATGGAACATCACGCCCTCGGTCTCGCCCACCGTTGTAAAATGCGCGCCGAAAAAGCGCTGGCATTCATAGTTATTCCCCTGCTTGAATAAGTATACCGGCAGTTCGGCAGACAACGCAGTTTGTTTCATGGTACGTTCCTCCCTGTTTTCAAGGGCGCCGATCCCGGCAGATATGCTTCCAGCTGCATCCGCCGAAAATACACAGCGCCCCGCCGCGGGGGCCGTGCTGCGCCTTTGCCTATGAGTTCACTTAATACTATACCGATTTTCTCTTCATTTTTCAAGAGTTTTCTGGTAGAAATATGCAATCGCGTGCCAAAAAAAACAGAAATCTTTAGAGATATTTCACAAAAATATTTTTTGTATTGCCATTTGGCACAAAATGCTGTTAATTTTTTGTCATATTCGCACAAAAAAGCGCCCCTCTCCCGTACCTGCTGCAAAAGAAAAAAACGATCGCAATCTGCGCGGTAAATTGCGCAAAAACTGAAGGCGGCGCAAAAGCAGGCGCCCTTTAACCCGAAACTGCCGGAAAGGGCGCCCGTTTTTGTGCTCTGTTTTTGCGAAAGACCGTTCTGCATCAGCCCCGGCTGCGCGGCGGCCGGGGCAAAGCGGCCTCAGCCGCCCTGCACCGCCTGTTGTGCAAAGGTATTGTTCACCACCTTGTCGTGCGGGGCCGTCTGCGTCAGCTCGCCGGCCTCGGTCATCACGGTTTGCAGCAGATCAAAGCTCTCTTTTGTTAAAACCGGATCGGTGCTGTACGCGCCGATGTCTTTATAGCGCTGGATGGCACTGGCCAAAAGCGCGGGGTCGGTATCGGGGAAGCTTTCCTTCACGGCTTCGGCGATCTCGGCGGCAGAGTGCCCGGCCACCCACTGCTGGCCCTTATAAATCGCGTTTGTAAAGCGCTGCACAAGATCCGCATTCTGCCCGATGAAGCTTTTTGTCGCAAAATACGCGGTGTAGGGCATTTCGCCCGCCTCCTCACCCACCGAGGCGACGATATAGCCCTTGCCCTCTGCCTCAACGGCCGAGGCCGTCGGCTCGAACATCGTTACATAGTCGCCTGTGCCGCCCAAAAACGCGCCTGTCATATTATCGAACTGAACGCTGTTGTCCAGCAGCAGATCGGCTGCCGGATCCAGGCCGTTTTTGCGCAGCGCATACTCGAACGCCATGTAGGGCACACCGCCCTTGCGCCCCGGCAGGATATGGGCGCCTGCCAGCGAATCCCATGTAAAGGCGTTGTCCTTTTCACGCCCCACCAAAAAGCTGCCGTCGCATTTTGTCATCTGCGCGAACACCTCGGTGTAGTTGTCGCGGCCCTCGTTGTACACATAGATGCTGGCCTCCGGCCCGGCAAATCCAATGTCCACGCTGCCGGAGATGACGGCGCTCATTACTTTATCCGCGCCGCCGCCGTTGGAAAGCTCCACCTCGATGCCCTCTTCCTCGAAAAAGCCCTTTGCGAGCGCAACATACTGCGGTGCGTAAAAAATGGAATGCGTTACCTCGCACACCTTCACCCTTTGCAGTTCGCGCGGCCCTTCGCCGCAGCCCGCAAAGGCCGCAAGCACAAGGCACAGCGCCGCCAGAAGCGCCAGACATTTTTTCATGTGTTACCACCCTTTCTGTGAAGCCGCCTCCTTTACGCACGGCCGCGCGAAAAAAACGAAATGAAGCGCGTTTGGAGCGCGTTATTTTTGCAAAACTGCGGATCCAACGCTTTCTTCGCGCTCTTTGCTTCCTTCGCCTGCCGTACCGAAAAGCGGTCTCATCTATGAACAGCGCGGGATCCCGCGCCTGTTCCCCCTTTCGCATCTGTTCCCCTTTTTGAAAGCCTGTTTTGGGCCTCCCTGTGCACCTGGCGAGCGTGGATTCCGTCATGCCCGGAGGGGAGGCCGTTCAGCCCAGAAGGCCCGAAACAGGCTCCCGCCGGTTTATCCGCCAAACCGGCGGCTCACCAGTTTTTGCAGCAGCGCGACGCTTTCGTACATCAGCGCGGCCATCACGGAGAGGATCAGCACACTTGTCATTACAAGATCCAGCTGAAACACCTGCCCGCCATACACGATCAGATAGCCCAGCCCCGCTTTGCTGACGAGAAATTCTCCCGCAATGACGCCGACCAGAGATAACCCAATGTTGATTTTTAAAGAATTAAACAGTGTGTTGATATTGGACGGCAGCACGATCTTGGTAAAGATCTGCCGCTTTGTGGCCCCGAAGGTGCGCGCCATCCGGATGCTTTCCGGGTCGGTGGCGCGAAAGCCCGCCAGCATTTCCAGCACGGTAACGATCAGCGAGATCGCCAGCGCCATAAAAATGATCGCCTTTGCGCCGGCGCCCACCAGCAGGATGATCACCGGGCCGAGCGCGATTTTGGGCAGGCTGTTCAAAACCACAAGGTACGGCTCCGCCACACGCGAGGCAAAGCCGGACCACCACAGTACCACGGCGATGGCTCCGCCCAGCAGCACGCCGAGCACAAAGCCCGTCAGCGTCTCGTAAAGCGTCACGCCCACATGCATTAGCAGATGGTTTTGCGAAAGGTTGCGCAGCGTTGCCAGAATGCGGGTAGGCTGGCTGAGGATAAAGCTGTCGATCCAGCCAAGGCGGGCCGAGAGCTCCCATTGGGCAAAAAACAGCAGTAAAAAGCCGATCTGGCACGTGTGCACAAGGCGCGTGCGCCGCCGCCTTCGGCGCAGGTACTGCGCGCGCTGGCGCGAAACGGCTGGCCATGCGGCCGGTTCAGGATGTTTCATCGGTACTCAGCTCTTTCCATATGTGGTCGAAATAAGCAGTGAACCCGGGGTGAGAGCGGCAGGCCAGCGGCGTGCGGTCTGCCCCAAAATCCAGCTTCAGCAGCTCCTGCACGCGGGCGGGGCGCGCTGTAAGGATCAGCACCTCGTCGCCCATGCTGATGCTCTCGGGGATATCGTGCGTCACCATCAGGGTTGTTACGTGCTCGCGCTTTAAAATGCGGTATACGTCATCGGTAACCGTGAGCCGTGTCTGATAGTCCAGTGCCGAAAACGCCTCGTCCAGCAAAAGGATGTCCGGGCCGGCGGCCAGTGTGCGGATGAGCGCCGCGCGCTGGCGCATGCCGCCGGAGAGCTGGCGCGGGTATTTGTTGCGGAATTCGTACAGACCGTAGGTCTTCAGCAGCTGCTCGGCGCGCTCGATGTTCTGCGGCGTTTTCGCGCCGCGGATCTCCAGCCCGAACAGCACATTGCTTAAAATCGTGCGCCATTCCAGCAAATTATCGCGCTGCAGCATATACCCGACATGCGGCGAAACGCCGGCAACCACTACGTCTTCCACCAGCACCCGCCCGCCCGAGGGCGGCATCAGCCCGGCAATTACGGAGAGCAGCGTGCTTTTTCCGCAGCCGGAGGGCCCTACAATGCTTAAAAACGCACCGCGCCGTACCGTAAAGCTGATGTGCTCGAAGGCGTTGATCTCTCCGTTTTCGGCCTGATAGGTATGGCTGACGTCCTCCACGCGCAGGATCTCTTCCATGTGCGGCCTCTCCCCTTTCCTCTGCTTTATCCCAATAGATGCAGCGAACCGGTTTTTTGTTCCTTGTCTGCACAGCAAAAAAGCGCCCGGCTTTTTACAGCTGAACGCTTTTCCTTACTATATAGGAGCTGTTTAGAAGCGTGACGTCGGACATCCTATCAGAGCATATCCGTATGATCTGTCCACAGCTCGCACTGTGTCATAACGGTTTGCACCGCATCCTCCATGCCCTCCGGCGGGTAGCGGTGCTTGCGCAAAAGCTTTTTGATCATCATGCGCATTTTGGCCCTTGCGGAGTCCCGCTTCTGCCAGTCGATGGTACGGTTTTTCCGCAGGGTATCCGCCAGTTCCTTCGTGATCGCGATCAGTTCTTCGTTCTCATAAAAGTCCCTGATCGCCTGCGGCTTGGTAAGCGCGTCATAGAACGCCAGCTCATCCGCCGTCAGCCCTAACTGTGCGCCTTCCTTTTGGGCGGCGGCAATCTGCTTGGCAAGGTTCAGCAGTTCCTGGATAACCTCTTCATTCGTCAGCATACCGTTTAAGTATCGGTTCATTGCGCTCTGGATGATTTCACTGAATTTTTCGGATTTGACCACATTGGTGCGCCGATAAATCTGAATCTGCTCAGCAATCAGTTTTTTCAAAAGTTCAACAGCGAGATTCTTCTCTTTCATCTTGGAGATTTCCTCAAGGAACTTTGGGTCAAACAAGGAAAATTCCTCTGACACATCGGAGAACAGGTTGATAACACCCTCGCTCTTGACACTCTGGCTGAGAAGCGCATTGACTCTGGCGTTTATCTCCGGCAGAGAGATTTTCTTTCCCTCCCCCTGATTCATGAGGCGCATAACAAGCACCCGCACCGCCTCAAAAAGTGCCGCCTCTATACGCAGGTTTTCCTCGGCAAGCGAGGAGCACAGGGAGAGCGCCTGACGGAGCATAAGTGCTTCTTTGAGGAAATCCTCCCGTTCTCTTTCCTTATCAACAGCAACAATAAAGTTGACCGCGCCGCTAATCGCTTTGGAGCGTTCAAGCTCTGTGCCTGTCACAAATTTGGCATAGTCGTACCCGTGGAAAATGTCGCGGCAGACAGACAGCTTCTCCAAAAATTTAGGATAGGCCACCCTCGCAACATCGGTATCGCCATAGTTCTTTTTGTCACGGGAGGTGTAGTCGTTCATCGCCTCTTTCAATGCGGCGGCGATCCCCACATAGTCAACGACAAGTCCGCCCTCTTTATCGGCAAACACACGGTTGACACGGGCGATGGCCTGCATCAGATTGTAGCCATGCATGGGCTTATAAACATACATCGTTGCGAGGGATGGAACATCAAATCCTGTCAGCCACATATCCACTACAATGGCAATTTTCAATGGACTGTCGTTGTCCTTGAACTGTTTTGCCAGCTCATCCCTATGGTGCTTATTGCCGATGACAGTCCGCCATTCTTCCGGGTCTTTGTTGCTTTCCGTCATCACGACAGCAACCTTCTCCGTCCAAGAGGGGCGCACCTGTAAGATACGGTCATAAATTTTCATGGCAATGGCGCGGGAGCAGGCAACGATCATCGCCTTGCCGGTCAGCAGATTTGCGCGGTAATTCTCATAATGGTCGAGAATGTCATCCACCAGGGAGGCGATCGTCTGCTCATTGCCAAGGATGGCCTCCATCTGCCCAAGCTCCCGTTTGCTTTTCTGGATCGCCCCCGGGTCGGCGTTGTTTGCCATCCGGTCGTATTCCGCATCGATCAAACGCAGTGTCGTCTCATCCAGTTTCAGCTTGATCACGCGACTTTCATAGTACACGGGGCGGGTAGCGCCGTCCTCTACGGCCTGCGTCATATCGTAAACGTCGATATAATCGCCAAACACCTCACGGGTGCTTCTGTCTTTCAGCGAGATCGGCGTCCCTGTAAAGCCAATATAGGTGGCGTTCGGCAGGCTACTGCGGATGATTCTGGCCGTGCCGGCCTTGATTTTTCCGGTTGCGGCATCCACTTTTTCTTTTAGGCCGTATTGCCCGCGGTGTGCCTCGTCGGCCATAACAACAATATTTCTGCGCTGGGAAAGCGGCTCGCTGGACTCCTCAAATTTCTGCATGGTGGTGAAGATAATGCCGTTGGCCTGCCGTCCGTCAAGCAGAGTTTTTAAGTGTTCCCGGCTTTCTGCCTGAACAGGCGCCTGCCGCAGAAAATCTTTGCATTTTGCAAACTGCTCAAAAAGCTGGTTGTCGAGATCGTTGCGGTCTGTCAGCACAACGACGGTGGGGCTGTCCAGCGCCTCTTGCAGCCGGTGGGCGTAAAACACCATAGATAACGATTTGCCGCTGCCCTGCGTGTGCCAAAACACGCCGCCCTTACCATCGGTTTCTGTTGCGTGTTTTGTCGAAATGACAGCTTTATTTACGGCAAAATACTGATGATACCCAGCCAGTATCTTGAATTGCTTTAAGCCCTCATTGGAAAAGCAGATAAAGTTTTTAATAATGTCCAGCAGACGCTCCCGCTCAAAAATGCCCTCAAAGAAAGTGTCGAACTGGGCATATTGCGTATTCTCATAGCTGCCGTCTTTGGTCTTCCATTCCATAAAACGGTCTTCTCCGGAGGTGATGGTGCCGGCCTTGGAGGTCAGATGGTCACTCATGACGCAGATACAGTTGTAAATAAACATCGAGGGGATCTCGTGCATATAGTTTCTGATCTGCGCGTATGCCTCTGATGCGTCTGTCCCTTCTCTGGACGGGGATTTGAGTTCCACCAGCACGACAGGAAGGCCATTCAAAAACAGCAGCACATCGGCCGTGTGCCGATAAGACAGTAATTTGAGAAAACTACAAAATTGGCATCTGCCAAGCAGGATTGGACAACAAAACAGGCGGCACTCAGCTTCGGCTGGGTGCTGCCTGTTTTTGTACATCTAAAGGTCGAAAATCACTGATTTTTTGCTTTGTAAAGCAAGGGTAATGAAAAAGGTGAAATAGTTGTCGCTTTTATGCAGTTCCTTTGTGAAACAGCGAATCGCTGCATAGCGGATACCGTTCGCTGGGGAGTGCGTATATTTGCGGTCAAGCAAAATACCCCTCAAAACCGTAAAGTTGATAGATAGGTATTTCGATGCAGAGTATGATTGACACTGTAAGAATCGAAAAATCAGATTTTAGCACAAAATAATATTGCTAAATGGCGATAACTTCCGTCGCGCCTCGCGCCTATTGAAAATAGAATGATTGCTGTGTTATACTGTGTGTACACACGAACGAGTGGGCACGTTTGGTGACCTCATCTACAATGACCCGCTTGCGTATGCCAACCTCGTTTTGAATGGGCGATTCAAAGGCGCATCTCGAAGTGGTCACGGAATATCAGCCTTTAGATCAGGCTCAATTATTATCATGAAGCAGACGATTGGAGAGATACCATATGACGATCAACTGTGTATGGGAGCATAACGGCAGAGACACCTTGCTTTACGCGGTGGATTTTGTAGGTGCATACGCCCGCGGAGAAACATTGGAAGCCGCTGTCCGGAAAATGCAAGCAGAAATATGCTCTTATCTCAAATGGTGCGGCAAAAAAGCAGTAACAAGCATGGATATCGCCATCATCGGAGAAAAGGTTTCCGAGCTTGCGATCTGCGACGCGGACTCTGATGTGCTTTTTGAAAGTGAAAAAGCACCGCTGACAGCAGAAGAATATAAAAAGTTAAAGGCACTTGCGCTGAAATCAGCGCAGGATTTTCTTGCCTTGTATGATTCTGTTCCCGATAAGAATGCAACGGCTGCGCCCGAACGCAAGACCTTTTACGGCAAAGTCCCGCGCTCAGCTGATGAAATGTATGCGCATACGAAAAATGTAAACGAATACTATTTTTCGGAGATTCATGTTGATGCCGACAATGACGGAAGCATCTATGCGTGCCGCAAACGCGGATTTGAGGCGCTGGAAGCAAAGGGAGATTTTCTTGAAAATGTAGTCGTCGCAGGTAGCTATGGAGAAGATTGGTCTCTCCGTAAGGTGCTTCGTCGATTTATTTGGCATGACCGCATTCACGCCAAGGCAATGTATCGAATGGCTACAAAAGTTTTTGGTGCGGAGAGCATTGAAAATCCGTTTTGCTTTTTTGAGGGTGTTCTTTGAGATACCGCTTGTGCCGCTGACCCCACACGCCAACCGGCTGTTCTTCTTCGGCGGGTACAGCCAGACAGGGGAAATAGTAGTCGCCAACGAGTTCATACCATAGGCCGTTGTTCTCGTTAAAAATGTACTTGTCCATAGTGAAATCCTCCGCTATAATATATTCGCACATACGTCACAGTTCCCCGATTGCCACACGTTGTCATATCCTGTTGCGAGATTTTCTTGCCCTTGCTTTTGCCCTTATGGGCAGTTGGGGCAAGGGTAAACTTGTGTGAAACCGAATAAAGGGATAAGGCGA